>JBAXKJ010000004.1:0-208728 GCA_037137375.1 Prolixibacteraceae bacterium | reverse complement strand
TATTTTTGTACTTGAACTAATTACTGTTTTAACGATGAAGGAGATCATTCCTCCAGTTCCAAGAGAGTTGCTGGAAGCAGAACTTACGCCGGAAAAATTTCAGAGAACGACGAATAAAGCTGATAACGAGATATATATCCTTACCTATCACGATTCGCCCAATCTCATGCGCGAAATTGGCCGACTCAGAGAGATTACTTTCAGGATGGCAGGTGGAGGCATTGGAGAAGAACTTGATCTCGATCAGTACGACACGTCAGAAACTCATCCGTACAAACAACTGATCGTATGGGATCCAGCCAACAAGGAGATCTTAGGAGGATACAGGTTTATCCATTGCAATGAACTGGGCCAGGATTTGAATGGAGAAGTGCCTTTGGCAACAGCGCATCTGTTCAATTTTTCAGAAACATTTATCCGCGATTATATGCCCCATGTAATTGAACTTGGACGCTCCTTCGTTCAACCGGATTATCAATCTTCCAAGGCCGGATCCAAGGCCCTTTTTGCACTTGACAATCTCTGGGACGGTCTGGGTGCACTCATGATCGACTATCCTGAAGTAAAATATTTCTTCGGTAAAGTGACCATGTACACCAACTATAACCAGGATGCCCGCAACCTCATCCTCTATTTTTTCAGGCAGTTTTTCGCTGATCCTGATCACCTGGTATGGGCCAAACATCCGATGACGACGAATGCCGATGAGGAAAAATTAAAAGAACTGTTCGATGGCAAGGTATATGAGGAAGCATACAAAATCCTCTCTCAGGAAGTCAGAAAACTTGGCGAAAATATTCCGCCACTTATCAATGCCTACATGAACCTTACCCCAAACATGCGTACGTTCGGAACGGCAATCAGCGATGAATTCGGGAATGTGGAAGAGACAGGCATCATGCTTAGTATCGAAGAGATGTACGACATCAAGATCGACCGTCATGTTTCTTCTTACCTCGAAGAGCTGGTGACAAAACAGGATAATCCGAAGATGCGCTTTCAGTAAGCTCTTCCGTCAATACCCTCGATATAGTTGATAAATGCGGTATTAACAACTTTATTACCACCAGGGGTAGGATAATCGCCTGTGAAATACCAGTCGCCCAGGTCATTTGGGCAGGCAATGTGAAGATTTTCTACAGTCTGGTAAACTATCTCCACCTCAGCTTTGCAATCAAAAGGTGTCAGCAACTGAGCAATTTTACAGGAAATATCTTCATCCGTGAACGGTCGGTAGATCTCCTTTACATAATTAACCATCTCCTCCTTCGGAAGATGTTGCTGATCCTTACATTTGCGGTATACCTCATGAATTACAGCAGATTTTCCTCGCTCCTTCAAGAGTTTGATGGCTGCCTCAAAAGCTACAAATTTAGCGAGAATGGCCATATCGATTCCATAACAATCGGGGTACCGAATCTGTGGAGCGGAGGAGATGATGATTATTTTTTTCGGCTTAAGCCTGTCCAGACTCTTCAGAATACTCTGCTTGAGTGTCGTTCCCCTTACAATGGAATCATCAATTACCACAAGCGTATCCTTCTCATTTTCAACTACTCCGTAAGTCACATCATAGACATGGCTTACCAAATCGTCGCGGCTGTTGTCGTCGGCAATGAAGGTCCGCATCTTCACATCTTTGATGGCAATCTTCTCCATCCTTGGCTGGACAGAAATGATCTCAGCAATCTGATCTTCCGTCATTTTGTCGCCCAGGGCGTGAATCTTCTCCTTTTTCCAGTTTAGCAAATCGGCCCTTATGCCCTCCATCATTCCGAGGAAAGCCGTCTCTGCAGTATTGGGAATAAATGAAAAGACGGTATTTTGTAAATCGTTGTTGATAGCCTTCAGGATAGTCGGGGCAAGCAGGAACCCCAGCTTCTTGCGCTCCTTATAGATATCGCGATCGGAGCCCCTCGAAAAATAGATTCGTTCGAAGGAACAGGAGCTGCGCTTCTGCGGAACGCGGACCATCTCCTCTTTGACGCTTCCGTCCATCTTGATGATCAATGCATGGCCCGGCTGGATTTCGTTGATACTGTTCCATCCTGTATTCATGACAGTTTGCAGGACGGGTCTCTCCGAGGCCACCACTACCACTTCATCGTCATAATAGTAAAAAGCTGGTCTGATGCCCCATGGATCGCGGACGACAAATGCATCTCCATGGCCGATGATTCCACCGATAGTATAACCACCATCCCAGTCGCGGCTCGCCCGCTCGAGAACTTTCCTGATATCTATATTCTTTTCAATCAAAGGCGAAATCTCGGCGTTGGCATATCCTTCATTCTTATATTGTCTGAACAGCAGTTCATTTTCCTCATCCAGGAAGTGACCCACTTTTTCGAGCACTGTCACGGTATCGTTAAACCCCTTAGGAAACTGACCCAGTGCTACCAAAAGATTGAAAAGCTCATCTACATTGGTGAGGTTGAAATTTCCGGCAAGGGCCAGGTTACGGGAACGCCAGTTGTTTTGCCGCATCACCGGGTGGGTAGACTCCACACTGTTCCGTCCGTAGGTACCGTACCTCAGGTGACCCAGATAGAGCTCGCCGGCAAATGGAAGATTGGATTTTGCCCAGGTCGGATCGGGAAAAGCATTCGGGAAATGCTGGTTAGCGTAATTGAATTCCTTAAACACTTTTGCGAAGACATCCCGAATGGGATTCGGATCGATGGACCGATGACGAAATATATATTCCTGTCCGGGAGACATGTTGACTTTTACCCCAACAACACCCGCGCCATCCTGACCGCGGTTGTGCTGCTTTTCCATCATCAAATAGAGTTTGTTGATCCCATACTGCCAGGAGCCATACTTCAATCGATAGTATTCCAGCGGCTTACGTAGTCTAATTAAGGCAATTCCACACTCGTGTTTGATTTGTTCACTCATCAGTTATTTTATTTCTCCCTGAACAACCGGAACAGGAAAGACAATCTCGTCGGAGACGATAAAGGCATTCGAGAAACCGGCCGTTAAACTTTTTAAGACTTTTAATGCGTCACTCTTGCTCCTGAAATCTCCAGCCCGAACAATGAAATCCGGCGATTTGAATATCAGATAGACCCTGCTGTCGGGATGTAAAAAACTAAATTCCGACTTGATTTTCTCGGCCTTGGCCCTGGCCTGAACTCCGGATCCAAAATAGAGCTGGAGTCGATATCCGGCCATCGTTCCTGTTTTCCTTCCCAGGTCGTATTGCTGACGAAGCAGATCGGAGATTTCACTGCTGGCCTCGACATTCAGGCGTTGCCAGATAAAGGAACCTTCCGGTACAGCAGGCGTCATGACAATGGGTTTGGCAGTTTGAGCGTCGACAGAAAAGCTGAATAACAGAAGGGTTATCCAAAACAAGAAGCCTGCTTTCCGTCCTAAACTGATCATACTGCGGATAATTTGCGACAAAGATAAGGAAAATCAACCTAACTTTGCCGCGCATTTGGCGTACAAGTATCCTGTGCAAAATTGATAATTCATGACAGAAAAGAAATTATATATCGAAACCTATGGCTGCCAAATGAATGTGGCTGATAGTGAGGTTGTTGCTTCAGTAATGGCTGATCGCGGTTTCGTGGTAACCGATGAGTACACTACCGCTGATGCCATCCTGATGAATACCTGTTCCGTGCGGGACAATGCCGAAAAAAAGATCTGGAACCGGCTGGCCTTCTTCAAAAGCCTGAAGAAAAAGAATCCCAAACTGGTCGTCGGACTGATTGGCTGTATGGCCGAACGTATTGGGGAAGAGTTGATCTCAAAGAAAACTGTCGACCTCATTGCCGGACCGGATGCCTACCGGGATCTTCCTTTCCTCTATGACAAAGCCAGCCACGGAGAAAGTGCCGTCAATGTTGAACTGACCATCGACGAAACTTACGACTCCATTATCCCAAAACGGATCGGGGACGAAAAAATTACTGGATTTGTTTCTATCACAAGAGGTTGCAATAATTTCTGCACTTATTGTATCGTCCCTTATACCCGCGGACGTGAACGTAGCCGTGATCCGAAAGATATCATCAATGAGGTTCGGGCGCTTTTGGAAGGAGGCACCAGGGAGGTGACCCTGCTCGGACAAAATGTCAACTCCTTTGTATGGCATCCCGAACCTACCCGCAAGCCCATTAAATTCCCCGATTTGCTGGAGATGGTGGCACAAGTCTCCCCGTTACTGCGGGTCAGATTCACCACCTCCCACCCTAAAGATCTATCCGATAAACTTTTAAAGATCATGGTTGCCTATCCGAATATCTGCCGGCACATCCATTTGCCGGTTCAGTCTGGCAGTTCGGCTATTCTGAAGAAGATGAACCGCAAATATGACCGTGACTGGTACCTTGACAGGATTAAGGCCATCCGTTTAGTCCTACCTGATTGCGGCATCACCACGGATATTTTCTGCGGCTTTTGCACGGAAACGGAGGAGGATCACCAACAATCTTTGCTTCTGATGGAAGAGGTGGGGTTCGACACCTCCTTCATGTTCAAATTCTCCATGCGGCCGGGCACCTATGCCGCAGATCACTTCGTGGATGATGTTCCTGAAGAGGTGAAATCCAGGCGTCTTGAGGAGATTATTCAATTGCAGAACCGACTTTCTCTGGAGAGTAATCGCCGGGATATAGGAAAGATCATGGAAGTGCTGGCCGAAGGGGTATCCAAGAAAAAGAAAAGTGAGCTCTTTGGACGAAGTTCACAGAATAAGGTGGTAGTCTTTCCAAGCCTGGGCATCGAAGTAGGCGACCTGGTAAGTGTTAAGATCCTTGATTGCACCCAAACTACACTCATTGGTGAGGTAGAAATGAAAATTGACTTATCAATAGAGTAATTTTAGATCGAAAACAAATTCCCTGCATATTTTACTGGAAATTAGTATTTTATAAAATTTTTATCTGTTTTTTACTTTAGAATATCATGTAATTTAAAAGTGACACTTTAGATTATCATGATAATTAAAACTACAACTTTAGATTATCATGTTTTTTCGTCAGCAGTTTTTTGAAGGTATTGGTTCGAAGAGGCATTTGAATACTTCATCCATCTTGAATTATTCGTGCAAAGCAAGTTCACAGATATAAATTATCAGATGAGCTAATGGCGGATTAGCAGGGAGGCTAAAGTGTTTAAGCTGCCGGCTTTATTTTGTCAATAATTTTGTAAGCGATATTAAAGCCAGCATTAATCGCATCTACTACTAGAATCCCATCATAATAGCCTTCTAAATGAAGAATGGCATAGGCGCCATTGAGGTATCCCAATAACTTTTGATCAATCTTTGAAGTATTATTTCGATAAAATTCGATTGATTTCCTGCTCTTGGGAACTTTCACATCTTTGAGCAAAAAATATCCGTCCATTGCCTTTAATACAGCATTGTATGCGATACCACAAGCGGTCTTAACATATTTGCTGTCCTGGTACATGTCATCAACCTTGTTCGCTTTCTTCAGCGTCTCTTTGGCATTCTCCATGTAACGGATAGCCTCTAAATAATACTCTTCCCTGACCTTGTTTTGCTCTACAATTTCCATGATAGATGATTTAATACAAAGGTAAAGTAATTTAAATCAATACAGAAATTTTGCCTCGGTTGGTTTCTCGACAGTAGCAATAATCCTTCTCTGTCTAATATCTCTTTAGGCAGTTAATTTTTCGATTATTATTTAACTTTGAAGTGTTGTAAAAGTACAACATTTTGACAATGATTAGGCTGCCGGCAATGGAGACGCACCAGAGCCTGCAGTTTTTTTTCAGATATTTGAAAATAGGCAGATGCAATTTAAACCTTTGCGCTTTTCTAAACTCCACTAGTTAAAATTTTGTGATTTTGTCGTCGCCATTAATAACACCCTTTTTTGTCTTAAAATTGAACCTGATCTCTGTTGCAGTAAATTCCTGCTTGTCCTGAGATAGCAATGGTTTACCTAGAATTATTCCAGTTGAGTCTTTAGTTCCCTTCGCCAGGATCAAACTGCTATCATTATTTATTTCTATATAGGCAGCAGTTAACTTCCAATCATTGAACTTTACCTGAGCATTGTAAAGATAAATTATGGATGGTTTATCACTGTTGGTTACAAACTTATCTGCCTGAAAAATTTCATAATTTTCATTTTGTTTAGACCTAGTCGCAAGTGAATCCTTAGTTATTTTCGGTTCCTGCCTCAAATTTTTTGGTTGGGCAATCATGGCAACCAATGGAATCAAAATATCAATTTGCTCTCGTTGCTCAGAATTCAGTTTTGAATATTGAAGGTTGTAAATATCCCGTGAATATTTCTTCCTGATCTCAAGTACCGTATTACCAATGATATTAAGCAATCTCTGATAATCGGAAACTGGTGTGTTCAGATCTCTGCTAATCAGGAAAATGCAGTTTGGGCCCATTTTAAGTTTACCATTGACCATGGATTGATAAAAATGATGCTTAGATCGGTCATCGGCAAATGCATAATCAACCCAAGGTAATATACTATCCTGAAGTTCATTCCAACCCAATCGCCTTTTATTGTTGCTTACCAATATTTGTGAATGCGAATCAATTTTTACAATATAAACACAAGATCCTGAAAAGTCAGATTTCTTTATAGTTAATGTTTTACCATTCTCTGTGGAAATTCCCCAATCAGGTTCAACCCATTTGGGAGTTTTTCCATTCTCCTTCATTGCGTTAAATTGCTTTAGGGATAGAAAATCCGCTTCCCTCCATTGTTTTGTTGAATCATTTGAAAATACCTGTCTGATAGAAGATAAACTTGAACCGCCAGGAGGACTGTTTTCCTCCGTTTTGCCGAAAGCCATCAGCAACAGGGCGAGCAGGGGAAGAAAGGTCGCCACCTTCCAACTCCATGCTTTGCTTGGTTTTTGTTTGTTTATCATAACCAGACGCTTTTTAATTTGACAATGATTAAAACTGTTAGCTAGTGCGAACCTTCGTGATCCGACACATTTTTGAATGATTAACAATTGATATTGGGTTGCATCGATGCCTTTTGTGAGGGTATAATCGTCAGCCTGAAATTCGTGAATCTCCTTCATGTCTTTAACAAGCCTATAAATACAGGGATTAAACCAATGGAAGATTTTTATCGTTTCAAGAAGAAGAAGGTCATAAAAGTGGTTAAGACGGATGTGTGCCTGTTCGTGTGCAAGCATTGTTGCACTATGTTCTTCATAATCAGATTTTGAAAGGATCACAAAACGGCCAAATGAAAATGCGGAAATATCCTCATTGATAACAAGCAACCAGAATCCATCCATTTTGAGAAACTTTGCTTTTCTAAAAAGCATCAAAATAGAAACCAGACCGTGAAACAAAATCAGAAATGAAATACACAATCCAAATAAATAAGCGTATAGTATCAGTTGTTGAGTTGATATGACCAAGTCACTGTTTACCTTGTCAGGTAATGATTTTTCAATTAATGAATTTCCAATGACATTAGTGTCTTCCGATAATGAAACTACTTCAGGAATAGTTGGAGCAAGTGCATACATTAACTCTTTCTGAACTGGGGTCTGTATACCTTTTGAAAGATGGATTAGTGGTATGGTATATGATGAGACTACAATTGTCAATAGTAGGATCCTATTTAATGTGAAGAAAGCCTCTTTGCGCATAATTAGCCTGAATAACAAATATAGCAGGCTCATACAAAGAGCTGATTTAATGAGGTATATCATTAAATTATTCATCACTGTTTTTCTTAGTTGATTTTGCCTGATTGATCATTTTCTTGATCTCTTCGAGTGAGATATTCTCTTCTTCAACAAACATCGACACAACGGATGCATAGGATTTATTAAAATATTTTCCCACCATGCTTTTTATGGTGTCCTTACTGAACTCCTCCCGGGAGATAATGGCAGCATAACGATGAGAATTTCCAAATTGCTCGTGACCAACAAAACCTTTTTCTTCCAAGCCACGAACCATTGTAGAAACAGTATTGTAATGAGGCTTTGGATCAGGAAATTCATCAACTATTTCTTTGACATACATGGAACCTTTCCCCCAAAATATCTCCATGATTTCCTCTTCTCTATTTGTCAGGTGTTTCATAATAAACAAATATTTACACAATGATAACTAATTATTTTAGTTCTAACTAATATTTTTAGTTAATCTTGTGTTAATGATAGTTAAAGTTGGTTTCATGGTGAAATTGAACAGTTAAATGGAAGAAATGGTGGATGAATTCCTCCAATAACGTTACTTTTCTTAAAATACGATTTCCAAGTGTGCTCTGGATTTCTGAAAGTAAAAATTATATTGTCTGTTTTTAGACTCACTCTTGATGTAAACCACAAAATCAACACATTGACAACATATTTCTGTATTTTTGCCAGTATTGAACAGTTACGATAAAAAAATTTCTAAGTAGATACCAGTGGGAGTTTGGTCAAAATTATTTGTCGTACCTAATGAAAAATAATATGAACGAAAAGGTAAAAGAATTTCGCGAATACCGGGCTAAGATGAACGAAAAGATCCTGGCGGCCGACAACAAGGTGATGAAACGAATCTACAACATAGATACCAATACTTACATGGCGGGAGCCCTGCCGGTCAAGACGAAGGAACTGCTCGGACTGGTAAGTTCGATGGTACTGCGCTGCGACGATTGTGTCAAATATCACCTGGAAAAATGCTTCGAACAGGGGGTCACCACAGAAGAACTTTTTGAGGTCTTTGCCGTGGCTAACCTGGTTGGAGGCACTATCGTGATTCCGCATACGCGGAGGGCAGTAGAATATTGGGAAGCGTTGAAAGAAGAAATTTAGTGCGAAGCATAAACAAATTAGAACTTCTTGCCCCGGCAAAAAATCTGGAATGCGGCATAGCGGCGATCCATCATGGCGCGGATGCTGTGTATATTGGTGCGCCCAAATTCGGGGCGCGCGAGGCTGCGGGAAATTCTATCGGGGAGATCGAAAAGCTGGCAGCCGAGGCGAGGATCTTCGGCGCCAAGACCTATGTCGCCCTCAACACCATCCTGTATGACAACGAACTAGAGGAGGCTCAACGTATTATCAAACAGGTTTATGAAGCCGGAGCGGATGCCCTGATCATTCAGGATTTTGGCATCCTGGAGATGGATCTGCCACCGATCAGCCTTCATGCCAGTACGCAAGCCAACAATTTCACGGTAGATAAAATCAAGTTCCTGGAAGCTGTGGGATTTAAAAGAGCCGTCCTGGCCCGCGAATTATCTCTTAGCCAGATCACGGAAATTGCTGCCCAGACCACCATCGAACTGGAGGCTTTTGTACATGGATCACTTTGCGTCTCGCTCAGCGGGCAGTGTTACATGAGCCAGGTCGTGGGGGGAAGAAGCGCCAACCGAGGGGCTTGTGCGCAACCCTGCCGAAAGAAGTACACCCTTTCGGATGCAAATGGTAAGGTGATCGTAAAGGATAAACACCTGTTATCACTCAAAGACCTCAACCGTTCTGACTCGATAAGTGAACTGGCGGAAGCCGGTGTACGATCTTTCAAGATCGAAGGAAGGCTGAAGGATGTTGATTATGTGAAGAATATTACTGCCCATTATCGCCAGGAACTGGATCATTTTTTGGAAGGTAAAGCAGGATATATTAGGGCTTCCAAGGGTAAGACCACGTTTTACTTCCTTCCGGATCCGGCCAAAACATTTCACCGGGGGGCGACTGAATATTACCTCCGTGGACGAACAGATCCTGTCTCGAACTTCGAAAGCAACAAATCGACCGGCGAAGAGATGGGCATCGTGACAAGGATTTCAAGAGATTCTTTGCAGATTTCAGGTGAAAAAACAGTTAACAACAATGACGGACTGACCTTTGTCGGGCGCGATGGGGAGAATGCCGGATTAAAAGTCAACAAAGTGGCGAACGGATGGGTATACCCCGACCGGATGAACGATGTTTTTGTGGGTGCAAAAGTCTTCCGCAATTGGGACCAATCCTTTCAGATGGCGCTTCAGAAGAAGACCTCAGAACGGAAAATTCCATTATCTATTGCGCTGCAAGAGGTAGAGGAGGGATTTATTTTGATGGAGAATTTTAAGATATCCGAACAAGAATTATACAATCATGAACATCATTCTGACGAAATCCATCCAGAAACTGTTTTAAACCAACAGAATGATGATACAATTCATCTGACTACAGGTATGGATCAGCATCATGTTGGCACTTCACCACATCATGATTCTCCGAAGCAGCAATCCTCACCTACCAGTTTCAAGATCAGTATTTCAAAAATAATGGCTAACGACCCTGAAAAATCGCGTGAAAACATCCTGCGCCAATTATCCAAATCAGGTGATACGGCTTTCCTGGTAAGTGATATTGATACCGGTGGAAATGAAAAATATTTTTTCACTTCTCAACAACTGAATGAATTACGCAGAGGATTATTAGAAATCCTGCTGGATAAATCAGTTTCAGGTAAGTCGAAAGGAATAAATAAAAGGACTCCTGAAAATCCGGTCAAGGCAAATCAGGACGGCGCAAAAATTCCTTTTCCAGAAGACCCCTGGCATTTTGAAAACAACATCAGTAACCAGCTTGCCATGCAGTTTTACAAACGCCATGGACTGGAGAATCCTGAGACATCAGTCGAAACCAGAAAGTTATCCGGAAGAACACAGGTGATGATCACGAAACACTGCCTCCAATATGAACTTGGGTTTTGCGCGCGTTTCGGAGGCACATTCCCTTCCCAATTCTCTGAACCATTTGCCCTGCAGGACGGCACCAACAAATTCGAACTGGAATTCGATTGTAAAAACTGTATGATGAAAATCTTCAAGGGTTAAAATTTTCATCAAATTCATCTCGGAACAACTTTTGATTAACAATTTTGTTTTACCCTCATAAGTAACGATGATGGCAAAACAGGATACCTTCAGGATTGGAATTTCCATGGCAGGCGCCGTTTCAGCAGGTGCCTACACCGCCGGTGTGATGGATTACCTGATCGAGGCACTAGAGAACTGGCAAAGCGCTAAAGAACTTCAACTGTCAGGTGTTCCGCTTCACAATGTTGTCATTGAGGTGCTTAGTGGGGCTTCCGCCGGGGGCATGACAGCCGTCATTACCGCGGCTGCCATCCAGACACGATTTCCTCCGGTGGATCAACATAATTACCAAACGAAGGCAGGCAAGGAAAATCCGCTTTTCGACTCATGGGTCAACCTGACCGAAGACGCAGGAAGTGATATGATGAGTCAGTTACTTGACGATGAGGACATAGTAGATTCCCCAAACAAAAATCCGCACAAGGAAGTGCGCTCCATTTTCGACTCCTTATTTATCGAAAAAATTGCCGCTCGCATTCTTAACAATACCTTGAAAGACCCATCCGTCAGCAGACCCTATTTTGCCGTCGATCTGGAACTATTCACCACGATTACCAATCTTAGGGGATTCAATTACGGACCGGAATTTATCACGGCAACCGGACTGCAAAAAGATCGCATGACCCTGCATAAAGATCTGATTCATCTGCAACTCAACCCTTCAGGCACCTACCGGGATGATGGTAAAATTCCTTTCCACTTCGAAACGGCGGAGGGGCTTAACAAAAATTTGCTGGCTGATGCGGCCATTGCCACCGGGGCTTTCCCGGTAGGACTGGCACCCAGACTGGTTATACGTGATCCTAAATACATTAATGACAATCAATTACTGAAAATAACCCATGGGATGCAACGCCTGGCAGATCCTTTAACGGCCTATGCGGCAGTTTGCGTGGATGGGGGAGTCATCAACAATGAACCATACGATCTGACAGACAAAGCACTGATCAACAGGGTACTGGGAAAAAACAAATTCGCTATTGGGAAACATTCGGTAAAATATTATCCTCCTGAAACCTCAGCCTCAACTTTTGATACCACTGTTTTGATGATCGATCCCTTCCCCGAATTTGGAGAAATTTTTTCGGCCATGAACCCCGAGCTTCAAGCGCTAAAATTTACTTCTTTGCAGCTTATCGGTGCGATGCAGCAGCAATTGCTCGTCAAGGATGATTTGCTCGAACGCGCTTTGGATGAAAATGATTTCTCCCGGTTTATGGTTGCCCCCATCCGCACGAAGGAAGGTAAAAGGGAAAAGAACAGCCTGGCCAGCGGATCGGTGAATGGGTTTGGAGGATTTTTCAGCAGGAAATTCAGGGTCCACGATTACCTGCTTGGCCGGCGCAATTGTCAGCGCTTTTTGCAGGAATATTTCTGTGTACCATTGGATGCCTGCAATCCAATTATCAAAAGCGGTTATGATCATTTAACAGGATCAGACTTAAAGCTATTTCTGTCATCCGACGGAAAATCCCTCCCCATTATTCCGGATATCAGGCTCTCTGCAGAAAGAACCTTCCTGGTTAGGCCGAAGGTTGAAGAAGAATTTGACTATCCCTCCATCGACACGAAATACCTGATGCAATTGGAGAAAAAGCTGAAGAATCGCCTGAGAATTGTCCTGCAAAACTTAGCCAATGGAAGCGATCCGGTAGGAAAAGCTACTCCGGTTAATTCCACCGTTCACAGGATCAGGAGAAAATCCTGGTTCAGGCGAAATTTCATCAGTCCGATTGGGAATTTTGCTTCTAATCGTTTCGTTTCCATGCTGAAAAATGCAGGAAAAGATCTGGCCGCAAGAAAATTCATTGATGTTGTCCTCGCAGACATGGATGAAAAAGGACTACTCAGACATTAACGCTGAATACTTTTCAAAAATTTCCTTCGCAAGCAGGTCTTGAGAAATTAGGGTTCAATGGTAATCGTTTCGCCGAAAATCCTTACCACATCACCGGGTCTGAGCTTCGCACGTTTGCGGGATTCCGGGTTACCGTTGAGAGTTACCTCGCCATCTTCGACCATCAGTTTTGCCTGACCACCTGAATCCGCGATCCGCAGTAACTTGAGCATTTTTATCAGCTCAATGTATTCGGCACCCTTTAATTTAAAATTCATCTGTTATTCGTTATAATTTCCCGCAAAAAGCGGTTCGTACTATTCGTAACTGTCTACTTCGTCCTTCGCCTTCCTGGGCAGGGATTGATAAATCAGCTGGTAGGAATGTTCTATTAACTCTTCCACCAGGCTATCGGGCAAATTCCCTTCCAGCCGGATGGTATTCCAATGTTTCTTGTTCATGTGGTAGCCCGGCGTGATGTCCTCATAGCGTTCGCGAAGGTCTACCGCTCTTTCCGGATCGCATTTCAGGTTGAGCCAGGGGTTTCCTTCCAGACTGAGCAGGGCAAAAACTTTGCCGCCTACCTTAATGACCAACGTTGTATCATCAAAGGGAAATCCTTCGGTTACACCCTTTTTGACTACGCAGATTTGTCTGACCTCTTCAATATTCATATCTTCAGGATTTAGAAGGATGAAAATAATTAATTTATCGGAGCCGTGAATGCGCCCGCAAAATGTTCCAGGAAATGACTGCCATCTTTTTTAACTGTGATGGAGATGACATCAAAACGACACTCCAGGTCAGTCTTGGTATATTTCAACCAGTGATCGGCCACTTCAACAATATTTCTGATCTTATGCAAGGTGACGGATTCATAAGGCTCAGCGGAAAAATTTTCGAGTCTGGTTTTCACCTCCACGACGACGATTTCGGCTCCTTGTCTTGCCACGAGGTCAATTTCTTTCCGGCGCCATCGCCAGTTCTGATCCAGCACCTGATATCCCTTGCTTAACAGGTATTCCCTGGCAATCGACTCTCCTCTCTTTCCCAGTTCGTCTTTTGCGGAAGGTGTTTCACTGATCTTTTTCACTCGCAAAATATATTTGTCAAATTATTTAAATCTGTAAGTGCTCATGGAACTCGCAAGTGAATATAACTCGCTTTTGTTGTTCTTGCCCATGCTCGTTTCATTCTCACGGTAGTATTTGCCAAATTTCAACTGACCGGTCGCTGACATTCATGGTAATTTCGCCACCCATGATCAGCGGATAATTCGGTAATTCATGCCCTGCCTGGAAACCAAAAATGACGGGTATGTTCAACTCTTTAACTGCCTCCCTGATAATTCCATAAGCATCCTTGCCAAAGGGAGAAGCAGGTATTTTAGTGTCTGTGAAATATCCGACAATGATACCGGCAAGCCTGGAAAGTGCACCACCGAATTTCAAGTTCATCATCATCCTGTCGAGGTGGTAATCGAATTCCGAAATATCCTCGATAAAGAGCACTTTGCCATCATATAAAAGATCCAGAGAGGTTCCACGCAGGCTATAAAGCAACGACAAGTTGCCACCGACAAGCTCGCCATGGCAGGTTCCCGGTAGGTTTAAAATATTTGGTTCGATGCTGTAATTCAACGAATTGCCCCTTAACAGGTCTAGTAAACGGTCGAGGCTATCAGTACGCAGACCGTTTTCAAAGAAGAAAGCCGGCATGACGCCATGTATGGAGGCCACACCTTTAAGTGATAGACAAGAGTGAAAAACGGTGATGTCACTGAAGCCGATCAACCATTTTGGATTCAAGTCGAAGCCCTGCCAGTCGAGGTGCATCAGGGTTCGCAGAGAGCCATACCCTCCTCTGGAAAACAGGATAGCCTTCACCGTCGGATCATCCAGTGCCTGCTGCAAATCGCCGGCACGTTCCTGATCCGTTCCGGAAAACTGGTGAAATTCGCCGTACGTATGCGGGTAAATCTCGACCTCAAATTTTTCTTGCAGAAATAACTGCCTGGCACTTTCCACATACTCCGGATTTACTTTGCCGGCAGGTGAAACGATGGCAATTTTATCGCCGGGATGCAAAGGTGAAGGATAGTTCATTGGAAGATAATTAGTAAGAAATACCGATTTTTCATGCCAACAATGATTCGATGGTCTTTGGAAAATGCTTCATCTCAAGTTCATGAATCTTATCAGCCAGTGTTTCCGGAGTTTCGAATTCATCGATCACGCATTTGGCCTGAAATAATATCAATCCATGATCGTATACCTCGTCCACAAGGTGAATGGTAATTCCGGATTCCTTTTCTTGATTGGCAATAACCGCCTCATGAACATGTGATCCGTACATCCCTTTCCCACCATAAAGAGGCAACAAGGCCGGGTGTATGTTGATTACTTTAAATTCCCGGACGAATTTTGGAGGCAAAAGCAATAAAAAACCTGCCAGAACGATCAAATCAATTCTTCTTTTTCGAAATTCATCCAGTAGCCAGTCGGTATTCGTCATTTCAATTTTTCCGAATAAATGAGCTTCTATGTTCAGTCTTTCAGCTCTTTCCAGTACAAAAGCATCCGATTTGTTGCTCCAGACAGAATCGACACGGATGGTAGGATGATTCATGAAAAAACGAATAATATTTTCCGCGTTTGACCCTGATCCAGATGCAAGTATTGCTATATTTTTCATCTCCAATTACTTACTGTAGTTCATTTTTTGAATTTTCGAACCTATTATTCCACACTGGCTGGAATAAGTTTAATTTGATGCTAAAAAGACGTTATTCTTTGACAAATATTTGGAAGATAATTTTGTTTCTTCGTTTCTTTGCAATCGCTGAAAAATTCAGTGTGTAAATTTAACAATAGTAACCACGTAAAATTAAAAAATTATGTCTGACATTACGGCAAAGGTAAAAGCAATCATTGTAGATAAACTTGGTGTTGACGAGAGCGAAGTAACGACAGAAGCGTCTTTCACAAACGATTTAGGCGCTGATTCTTTGGACACTGTTGAGTTGATTATGGAATTCGAAAAAGAATTTGGTATTGCTATTCCTGACGATCAAGCTGAAAAAATCGGCACAGTTGGTGACGCTATCAATTACATCACTGAAAACGTTAAGTAACAAATCAGTACGGTCTTAAAAATCAATATGGAATTAAAACGAGTTGTTGTAACCGGTCTTGGAACAATCAACCCGCTTGGTAAAAATGTTGAAGAATATTGGGAAGGCCTAAGGAATGGGGTCAGCGGTGCGGGCCCCATTACTCGTTTTGATGCCTCCAAATACAAAACACGTTTTGCCTGCGAGATTAAGAATTTTGATCCGAATGAGTACCTGAACCGCAAGGAGGTGCAGAAACACGATATGTACGCGCAGTATGCTTACATCGCTGCAGCTCAGGCTATAGAAAACTCTGGATTGGACCTATCCAAAATCGACAAGGATGAGGTAGGCGTTATCTGGGGCGCAGGGATTGGCGGATTGGATACTTTTTATCAATCTGTTACCGATTTTAACAGCAATCCTGAAAATCCCAGATTTTCCCCTTTCTTCATTCCAAAAATGATCGCGAACATGGCCAGTGGAAACATTGCCATGCAATATGGTTTCAGGGGACCAACCATCACGACTGTTACCGCATGTGCTTCTGCAACCCATGCAATGATTGATGCTTTAACCTATATTCGATTAGGTAAGGCAAATATTTTCATTGCCGGTGGATCAGAAGCAGCGATAACTCATGCTGGTGTTGGTGGTTTCAATGCCATGCATGCCCTTTCTACCCGGAACGACGATCCACAAACGGCTTCCAGACCCTTCGATAAAGACAGGGATGGATTTGTTATGGGTGAAGGTGCCGGCGCGTTAGTCCTTGAAGAATACGAGCATGCCATTGCACGGGGAGCAACGATTTGGGCTGAACTTGTTGGCGGAGGAATGTCGACAGATGCATACCACATGACCGCTCCTGATCCGGAAGGAGGAGGGGCAGCTCTAGTAATGAAAAGGGCATTGAACGATGCTGGTCTTCAACCGGAAGACATCGATTACATCAACGTTCATGGCACATCAACCGGCTTAGGCGACATCGCCGAACCGAAAGCAATCAAGTTAGTATTCGGCGAACATATCTACAAAGTAAGCATCAGTGCAACAAAATCTATGACAGGTCATCTCCTCGGAGCTGCCGGAGCTGTAGAAGCAATTGCATGCATCCTCGCCATGAAATACAGCATGATCCCTCCTACCATTAACCAGTTTGAACTCGATCCTGAAATAGATCCAAATATTGATTTCACTTTCAATCATGCGAAAGCACGTGAAGTCACTTATGCATTGAGTAATACATTTGGTTTTGGTGGTCATAATGGTACTGTAATCTTCAAAAAATTTAAGCAGTAAGTGATCAGAGATTTGCGATATAGAATAAAACTCTTTTCTTCCCCAAGGAAAGAGTTTTATTCATTTATCAAATCCTTAACAGGACATAGTCCCCTGAAATTTAAACTCTACGATATTGCCTTCATCCATAAATCGGCTTCCTATGTTGATAAAATGGGTAATACCGTAAACAACGAAAGGCTGGAATACCTGGGTGATGCGATCCTTGGCACCATCGTAGCAGAATATCTCTACAACCGTTTCCCATTCAAAGATGAAGGCTTCCTCACCCAGCTAAGATCCAGGGTAGTCAACAGAAACTTCCTCACCAGGTTGACCTTCAAGATGGGACTCAACAAATTCGTTGTTTCCAACGCTAATTCTATCAGCGAAACCAGTCATTTGTATGGCGATCTTCTCGAAGCCTTTATTGGTGCCATCTACCTGGATTGTGGCTATACCGTCACGAAGAATTTCGTCATCAAGAAGATCTTCAATCAACATGTCGATATCAAAGAAATGGAAACAGTTGACAATAACTTTAAGAGTCAGCTGATTGAATGGGGACAAAAAATCAAGCAGGAAGTTGAATTTAAGACGGTCAATAATCCAGACTCCAGTCCGGAGAAGATGCCTTTTGTTTCCGAAGCATGCATAGAGGGCAGAGTATTGGGTACCGGCGGTGGTTATTCCAAAAAGGAAGCACAGCAAAATGCTGCCCAGCAAGCGCTTGAAAAAATCAATATTTCCGAACTTCAGGATTCTGGGTATTAAATTTCCACCTTCTTCTTTTAGGCCGTATTTGCGTGATAGAGCTGTAGACACTGAGCTTTCCGCTGTTAAATATTGTTAAGGATCTTCCTCCCAAAGAATTATTAACTATATATTTGCTTCATGAGCAAAAAGATGATCAACATACTTGCTGTCGTGATGGCTATTGCAGTAGCCGCGATGGTATGGGTACAGCTTACGACGATCAATAAAACCGCGAAACTCCAGCAGAAAAATTTCAATTCTGTGGTATACGGAATCTTTTTCGAACTCAATCAGGCGCTGGACATGGCAGAAACCAGCCTTTTTTTTCAGGCCGAGCAACAATCAAATGTTCAGGATATTAATCCCTCCAATGGACTCAATCTTTTCCCGAGTTCCAGAAATGATCCGTCAGAATCGCTGGAGAAACTTGGTCGCTCAGGTGAACTGAAAGTTTCTTATAATCACAATTCAATCAAAAATTCCAAAGGGAAACTGGAGATCAGGGAATCACAGGTGAGTCTCAATATCGCCTCCATGCGGAGCTCCTATAACCAGCAAACGGAAAGACAGTCCCAGCTGCTCAGATTCAAGGATTATGTGCTGGTGCGCTCAGCAATGAAGATCACGGAGAGGGTAAAGCCAGAATACCTCCGTGAAGCGCTTGACACCTTATTGAAAGGAAAAGATATTATCAATGATTTCAAATTTTGTGTAAAGACCACCATCAACGGTAAACTGGAAAACGTGATGGGAGATGCAGATTACAATCCTGCAAAAGGAACTACCGAATATCGTAGTGCCATTTTCTACGATGAAACCTCCATCAAGCCTAATTTTCTCTATCTGTATTTCCCTGATTTACACAAAGAACAACTGAAAGCCGCCTCCGAGTTCGTACTTCCTTCCCTGTTACTCACACTTATTATCATTGGGATTTTCGTCTTTACCCTTCAGATCATCCTGCGTCAGAAAAAGTTGTCACAAATCAAAAATGATTTCATCAATAACATGACGCACGAGCTCAAGACACCGATCTCGACCATCTCCCTGGCCTCGCAAATGCTGAAAGATAATTCGCTTGTGCACTCCCCCACTACGATTGATCATATCTCAGGTGTAATTTTGGACGAAAGTAAGAGACTAAGTAGTCAGGTGGAGAAAGTCTTGCAGATGGCCGTCTTCAATGAGGGTAAACTGAAATTAAAATTTACTGAGATTGACCTGAACCAGATCATCTCCATGGCTGCTGCAAATTTTGAGATAAGGGTAACTACCTCAAATGGTACGCTTGAATCCAATCTTTCTGCAGAAAATTCATTAATTTCGGGGGATGAGGTTCATATCACAAATGTGATTTTCAATCTTTTGGATAATGCTGAGAAATACAGCAAGGAAAATCCAAAAATCGAAATCTCGACCGAGAACAAAAGCAATTGGGTTATTGTTCAGATAAAAGATAATGGCATCGGAATTTCGAAAGAGAATCTAACACAGATTTTCGAACGTTTTTACCGTATACCTACCGGGAATGTTCATAATGTCAAAGGATTCGGCCTTGGGCTTTCCTATGTCAAAAGAATTGTTGACGAGCACCATGGCAAAATAAAAGTGGAGAGTACAGTCGGGAAAGGTTCTAAATTCAGACTCTATTTCCCTGTCATTAAATAGTATAATAAAATGGAAAAGAAGATGAGAGTTATTTTAAGCGAAGACGACGAAAATCTGGGTTCGTTACTCAGAGAATATCTGATTGCAAAAGGCTACGATACAGATCTTTATCCTGACGGGGAAGCCGCATTCAAAGGCTTTCAGAAGAATCAGTATGACCTGTGCATCTTTGACGTGATGATGCCAAAAAAAGATGGCTTCACCCTCGCAAAGGATGTTAGGATGATCAACAGTGAAATACCTATCATCTTCCTGACAGCAAAAAATATGAAGGAAGATGTGATCGAGGGATTCCGCATCGGGGCCGACGATTACATGACCAAACCCTTCAGCATGGAAGAGCTCATCTTCCGTATCGAGGCAATCCTGAGAAGAACTCTTGGTGAAGCCGATAATACGCAGGTTGTCTTCAAGTTGGGCCGTTTTACTTTTGATGCTAGAAAACAAACGCTTTCAGATGCCAACGACAGCACCAAACTGACTACCAAAGAGTCGGAACTGCTCAGACTTCTGTGTGTCAATGCCAATAAGGTACTGGAGAGAAATTATGCCCTAAAGACCATCTGGGTGGATGACAATTATTTCAACGCCAGAAGCATGGATGTTTACATTACCAAGCTTAGGAAGCATTTAAAAGAGGAAGAGGGAATTGAGATTATCAACATCCACGGGAAAGGGTATAAACTGATTATCTAATCAAGTTTAAGTACCGCAAGGAAGGCTTTCTGGGGTACCTCGACGTTACCAATCTGTTTCATCCGCTTTTTGCCTTTCTTCTGTTTGTCCAACAGTTTTCGCTTGCGCGTGATGTCACCGCCATAACATTTGGCAGTCACATCCTTGCGTACTGCCTTAACTGTTTCGCGGGAAATGATCTTGGCCCCGATCGCTCCCTGAATGGCCACATCATACTGCTGCCTCGGGATCAGCTCCTTCAGTTTCTCGCAAATACGCCGTCCAAAATTGTAGGCATTGTCTACATGCAACAAGGTTGAAAGCGCATCGACAGGCTCACCGTTCAGCAAAATATCCAGCTTAACCAATTTGGCCGGACGATAGCCGGTAATATGATAATCAAACGAGGCGTATCCCTTTGAGATACTCTTCAGTTTGTCGTAAAAATCAATGACAATCTCCCCAAGCGGCATATCGAAAGATAACTCTGCCCTGTCTGCTGTCAGGTAATCCTGCTTCGTCAGCATGCCTCGTTTGTCGAGACAAAGGGTCATAATCGAGCCGATAAACTCAGATCTCGTGATAATCTGGGCATGGATAAATGGCTCTTCAATCACTTCTATCAGCGTGGATTCAGGCAAACCAGCCGGATTATATACCTCGAAGACCTCCCCTGCACGGGTAGTGATCATGTAAGAGACGTTCGGAACAGTGGTGATCACGTTCATATCGAACTCGCGATCGAGCCGCTCCTGAACAATTTCCATGTGCAACAACCCAAGGAATCCGCAGCGGAAACCAAAACCCAGCGCCATGGACGATTCAGGGACATAAGTCAGCGATGCATCGTTCAGCTGAAGCTTCTCCATGGCAGCCCGAAGATCTTCATAATCCTCACTGTCAATAGGATATACGCCGGCAAAGACCATTGGCTTGACCTCTTCAAATCCGGAAATCATGGTAAGACAAGGATTCTTAACGTTGGTGATGGTATCCCCAACCTTGATTTCACGGGCAGTCTTGATGCCGCAAATGATGTACCCAACATCTCCGGCACTCATCTCATCCCGTATCTCAAGCCCCATCTTAAGCACGCCGACCTCATCGACCGAATATTGTTTATCTGTGGCGAAAAACTTCACCATGTCACCCTTCTTCACAGTGCCGTTGGCTACTTTCATATAGGCAATCACCCCACGAAACTGGTTGAAGACCGAGTCAAAAATCAATGCTTGCAATGGAGCCTCAGGATCTCCTGCCGGTGGTGGAATATCAGTCAGAATGCGTTCAAGTATCTCTGCAACACCGTCGCCTGTCTTACCGGATGCCCTGATGATGGTAGAACGCTTGCATCCAATTAATTCAATAATCTGATCTTCCACAATTTCCGGCATGGCATTGGGGAGATCCATCTTGTTCAGGATGGGAATTATCTCAAGGTCATGCTCAATGGCCAGGTAAAGGTTGGAGATCGTCTGTGCCTGGATGCCCTGTGTCGCATCGATGATCAGCAAAGCTCCTTCGCAGGCTGCAATGGAGCGCGAAACCTCATAGGAAAAGTCAACATGCCCTGGAGTATCAATGAGATTAAGGAGATATTTATCACCTTCGTGGAAATACTCCATCTGTATGGCGTGGCTCTTTATCGTGATACCCCGCTCCTTCTCAAGATCCATGTTATCCAGCACTTGCGCTTCCATGTCACGGGCATTGATCGTCGAGGTCATCTCCAGCAGACGGTCGGCGAGCGTACTCTTCCCATGATCAATGTGGGCTATAATGCAGAAATTTCGGATATTATTCATGCTTGACATTCCTATTTAAAAAACTGCGCAAAGATAGTCAAAAAAATTTACTCAAACTTAATCCTGAAAATCACGACTTCCGGCGTATTTCCTATGCGTACGGGAGGTCCCCAGGAACCAAATCCTGAGGAAACATAGAAAGTCGTATTGCCTTTTTGCTTCAATCCCCAACTGAGTTCAAAGATCGCCTCCGTGATATAATTGAACGGCCACATCTGTCCGTTGTGGGTATGGCCTGACAAATGAAGGTCCGCCCCTACTTCCACCGCTTCATTCAAATTGAATGGCTGATGGTTCATGATAATAATTGGTTTGTCATGATCCAGGTCTTTTGTTAAAGTTTTCAGGTCATGCGGATTGGACCCACCACCCATCCGACGGCTGTCGCGGTCATCCCGGCCGACAAGCTGAATTCCGTCTGCCAGGGTAACGACCTCATCCCTTAGCACCTTTATATTTATGCTTTGCAAATAAGGAAGGGTGTTCTGAATCCCACCGATGTATTCGTGGTTTCCCGGGATGGCATAGACACCAAGAGGCGTCTTGATTTCCTGAATATGTCTGCCCAGGTTCTTTCGGAGCACCGGACCGATATCCCCGTCAACAAGGTCGCCGCATAAAAGCACCAGATCGGGCTTCTGTTCGTTGATAATCCGAACCAGCTTTAGCTCCTGGCGCTCCCCGATCAGGGCTCCGAGATGGATGTCGGAAGCCATTAAAATTTTCAGTTCGGAAACACCTGTTACCTTCTTGTGAATCGTCAGTGGGATCTCTTTTATCCTGGTGTTTAAGGCATTGATATATCCTCCTATGACTATCATGGTAACCAGTCCGATAATGGCATATCCCAGATTGAGTTTCCCAGCAGGGGAAAATTCAGGTAAAAAATGGAAGAAATAATTGAAGAGCCTGACAATGTCCATAGCCAACATGGTCATTAGAAAATAGAACATGAAAGCCAGCCAGAAAGCCCCGACCCGGTATACCCATTCACTGACTATAGAAGAGGCTGTACGTTCCCAAAACATTCCAACCAGGAAACTACCGGCAACAACCCAAAATAGGATGGTGTACCATTTTTTTAACGCAGGAGTAGTGGAGAAGATGATCAGCCCTCTGGAAAAGACCAAATAGTTCAAAAATGAATAGACCAGCAGCACTATTCCGAAAAATATCACAAAAGAAAGAGTCCTCATATCCAATTTTTTAGAAAGGCAAAACTATCAATTATTTTTCGGGTATAAATCCCATCCACCAAATTGATTATATTTGCCGTCCTATACTCAACAAATTTCGTCGTCGAATGCGCGTCCGGATCTTACTGATCATTTTTGCTGTCATGCTACTCATTTCCTGTAACAGTGGATCCCGCTGTTACGAATCAACTGACACCTTGATGGTCACAACTTTAACTGGGGTCAAATCACAAAAGATCGGTCCGGTTGTCATCCGTGGATACGGAAAAAACGCTAAAGGCGATACCCTTTACCTCAGCAAAGATACCGCATTGGTAAAAAGGATAGCCTTGCCACTGAAGCTGGATTCGGATTCGACCGGGTTTGTGCTCTATTTCAACAACAAGGTTAGTAGTTTCTGGGTCAGGCACACCATGAATATCCAGTTAATTTCTCAAAGCTGCGGCTTTGCACCATATTATCAGCTGAATGCCACAAAGCACTCCGGACTTGTTGATTCAATGAGAGTTAACAACACAACTGTTGATCCGAAATCTGTAGAAACTTATGCCACCAATGGACAAAATCTTACGGTCTATCTTCATCTTACTGCTAATTAGTCCGCTTTGGGGCCATGCGCAGAAAAAACCGGAAGAGTGGAGGTACGAAGGTCCCCGCTTCGGGATAGACATTTCCAGATTTATGATGCCATATTTCCAGAGTGCCACAAAAGGTGGCTTCGAAATTCAGGCAGATTATCCCTATAAAGGCAATTGGTTTCCCACCGTTGAAGCTGGTTACTTAAGTATTGACGACAACAAGGATTCCTTTCACTACACCAACAAAGGAACGTATGCAAGAATCGGTTTTGATCTGAACATCAATAAATTCGAATCTTTATCAGATAATGACCTTGTTTTTGTCGGTTTGAGATACGGATTCAGTGTCTTTGCGCAGGAGACGCTCTCCTCTACTTATACGAATTATTGGGGAACAACCCAGAATGCTTTCCCAAAAAATTTCATGAGCGCTCATTGGGGAGAGTTAGTTTTTGGATTGAAGGGAGAACTGCTAAGAAATTTCTTCTTCGGCTGGACAGTAAGGGCGAAATTTCCTATCCTCGTAACGAAAGACTCGCATGTTAAACCATATATCATCCCGGGATTAGGAAATACAAGTTCCGAGGTGCCATTCGATTTTTCTATTACATTAGCTTACCGGCTTCCTTTGATTAAGACCAAGACTATCCCAAAACCGCTCAAGACTGGAGGACGTGACCGCAAGGATTCTGATCAGGAACTGGATCCCGATGATCCTGATTACAACAATCAAAACGGCAACAACCGCAACAACCGGATGAATTCGGGATCAATGGGTGGAAATAATAGACAATTCTGATTTTCTTCAGCGAAAGAGCTAGTTTACAACAGATTCAACCTGTTTAAGATACCTGCACCAGTGCGTTGCTTTTCCATTGGACGGAAGACATAGACCACACCATATTCAGTTGCCTTTTCCCTTTTGAGATCCTCAGGATAGTCGGCAAAGTGCTCTTCTACCTCATTCCAGATATCCAGGATAATCTCGTCGGCCTCAGCCCTCATGCCTGCAACCTTCAGGGTCCATCTGGCCGTATTGCTTTGCAGCGTCTTTTGAAAATGATAGGCATCGACAAACTGATCAAACTTCACTTTTACGACGGCAATAGAGGGATTGTAAAGAGGATTCCCCCCATGAAGAACCCTTTGGTGCTCCCCTTCAATGATCTTCTTACCCCACTCTAACAATTCTGATTCAAGAATTAAAGAAGGTGATTTTTTATCCCCAATCATGCCATAAAAATTACGCACATCCGCTTTCATATCCCCCCGTTGAATCGCAAAATTCAGAATCTGGATGAAATGAGAGAGGTATATTCTGGCTTTCTTGGCAAATTCCAGATAAGAACGGCTGTTCTTGTCCTGTTGGGATCTGGCCAATTTATGATGAATAAGATTTGTTTCGAATAAAGGAAAAAATGTTCTCACACGATTAAGGGTAACTTCTGAAAATGCGAGTTCCTCATTGGATTTCTTTTGTCCCATCAAAATCGCCGTGTTGATGGCCCTTAATCTTGCCTGATCTGTATTAGGTAGTCTTCTGTAAGGCATCTTTTAGTATTAACAGGAATATTTTTTGACTTGTGGCGAAGGTATATATATTCAAAAAACAAAAGTACTTCGCCAGCTTTGAGTCGGCAGGAGTTATTAACTATCTGTTGTTCATAACAGAAAACGCTGCATATAGCAGCGTTTTCTGTTATCATTACAATTAATTTTAGTCGGATAGTTTGGCCGTAAGGTATTCCCTGTTCAACCTGGCGATGTGTGCAATCGAGATGCTTTTCGGACAGGCTAGCTCGCATCCTCCTGTGTTGGTACACCCTCCAAAACCCAGTTCATCCATTTTTGCCACCATGGCCCTGGCACGTTGTTTAGCCTCTACCTTCCCTTGTGGGAGCTTGGCCAATTGTGAAACTTTGGCTGCAACGAAAAGCATCGCAGAAGAGTTCTTGCAAGTTGCCACGCATGCTCCGCAACCGATACAGGCAGCCGCATCCATGGCCTCCTCGGCATCGTCCTGACCAATGAGAATAACATTTCCATCGGGTACTCCACCTGTATTGACAGAAACATATCCACCAGCCTGCTGTATTTTTTCGAAAGCTGTGCGATTCACTATCACATCTTTTATTACCGGGAAAGCCGCAGCCCGCCAAGGCTCTACGACAATGGTCTGTCCTTCCCTGAATTTGCGCATATGCAGCTGGCACGTCGTCACCTCAGAATCCGGTCCATGGGCGTGACCATTGATGTACATCGAACACATGCCACATATTCCTTCGCGACAATCGTGATCGAACGCAATTGGGTCCTTTCCCTCCAGTATCAGCTTGTCATTGAGGATGTCGATCATCTCCAGGAAGGAAGTGCCCTGCGACACATTCTCGACCAGATAGGTTTCAAAGCGTCCCTTAGCTTTCGGACTATTCTGCCTCCAAACCTTTACATATATTTTGTTGAGTATTATATCTGCCATTTTGATCGTTTTTATCAGTCTTCAACTATTATTTATAACTCCTTTGGGTCAATGCGATGGTCTCGAAGGTCAATTCCTCCTTGTGAAGAACAGGTTCTTCATCCACACCTGTGTATTCCCAGGCAGCCACATAAGCAAAATTCTCATCATCGCGTTTGGCTTCCCCTTCTTCTGTGGCTGATTCCTCGCGAAAGTGGCCTCCGCACGATTCTTTCCGGTTGAGAGCATCCCTGGCAAGTAATTCTCCCAGTTCAAGGAAATCGGCTACCCTGCCTGCTTTCTCCAGTTCAGGATTTACATTTTTCAGCTCTCCGGGTACGAGCAGGTCGGCATAAAATTCCTTCCGAAGTACTTTAATCTCTTCGATGGCCTTTTTCAATCCGGTTTCATTGCGCGACATTCCGACATAATCCCAGAGGATGGTTCCCAGCTTTTTATGAAAGTGATCCACAGGAGTCTTACCCTTGATATTGAAGAGTTTTTCGAGTCTTTCTACGACCGCCTTTTCTGCCGCTTCAAATTCAGGAGCATTGGTATTGATCTTTGGCACCATGATTTCATTACCAAGATAGTCGCCAATGGTATAAGGCAGCACAAAATAACCATCTGCCAATCCTTGCATGAGTGCGGAAGCACCCAGACGGTTCGCCCCGTGATCGGAGAAATTGGCCTCCCCAAGTGAGTACAGTCCTGGTATGGAGGTCATCAGGTTATAATCGACCCAGGTTCCTCCCATGGTATAGTGGATGGCAGGATAGATCTGCATCGGTTCCTGGTAAGGATCGACATCTGTAATCTTTTCGTACATCTGAAAAAGATTTCCATACCTTTTGGCGATGGTATCTTTTCCAAGTCTGTTGATAGCATATTTGAAGTCGAGGAAGACCGCCATCCCTTCCTTGTTCACACCGAATCCGGCATCACAACGCTCCTTAGCCGCCCTGGAAGCCACGTCGCGGGGAACCAGGTTCCCATAGGAAGGATACCTGCGCTCCAGGTAAAAGTCGCGGTCCTCATCCGGAATATCATTGGGTTTAATCGCGCCTTTTCTAAGCTTCTCGGCATCCTCCTTTTTCCTTGGCACCCAAACGCGTCCGTCGTTGCGCAACGATTCTGACATAAGAGTGAGTTTAGATTGCTGAGAGCCGTGAACGGGGATACACGTGGGATGGATCTGCAC
Source organism: Prolixibacteraceae bacterium (assembly GCA_037137375.1). Classification (GTDB taxonomy): domain Bacteria; phylum Bacteroidota; class Bacteroidia; order Bacteroidales; family Prolixibacteraceae; genus CAINVV01. Next base: position 181,308 of record JBAXKJ010000004.1, on the reverse strand, counting down.
GTAACAGGGATTGGCAAAGAAGGCGCCCTTCTTGTAGGCGACCCACGAAGCGGAGGCATTGCAACCCATTGCGTTGGTTGAGAGAAAAAAGACATTTCCGTAACCACCGGTCGCAAGAATGACTGCATGAGCTCCAAAACGTTTCACCTCACCTGTCACCATGTCACGGGCGATGATTCCCCTGGCCTTGCCATCAATCACAACGAGATCGAGCATTTCGTGGCGGGTATTCATTTTCACGGTACCCTCATTGATCTGACGGTTTAAGGCAGAGTAGGCACCCAGTAACAACTGCTGACCAGTCTGTCCACGTGCATAGAAAGTCCGGCTTACCAGGACACCGCCAAAGGAGCGGTTGGAAAGCATGCCACCATATTCGCGGGCGAATGGAACTCCCTGTGCCACACACTGATCAATGATATTAGGAGAGACCTCAGCGAGGCGGTGAACATTGGCCTCACGGGCACGATAATCACCCCCCTTGATCGTATCATAAAAAAGACGATAAACAGAATCGTTGTCATTCTGATAGTTTTTTGCCGCATTGATACCGCCCTGTGCAGCGATGGAATGCGCCCTTCTGGGACTATCCTGGTAACAGAAGGCAGTGACATTGTATCCCAACTCAGCGAGTGAGGCGGCAGCGGAAGCACCGGCTAATCCGGTTCCAACAACAATTACATCGAGTTTACGCTTGTTGGCCGGGCTGACAACTTTAATTTTCGCCTTGTGGTTTGACCATTTTTGGGCGATTGGTCCGGCTGGTATATTTGAATTCAGTTTGCTCATTTTGTGGAAACTTTGAATTGCTTATTAGAATTTGATCAAAAAATAAATTGGGATGTAGGAAAAGCCGATAGCGAAAACAATACCTACCGTGATCGCCAGACACTTGAGTCTCTTCAACCAAATCTGATTATTCAACCCAATGGTCTGGAAAGCACTCCAGAAACCATGCGTGATATGCAGGCCAACCAGGATCCCTCCGGCGATGTAAAGCATATCATACCTTCTGTTTAGGAAAAGATTACGAACCAACGCATACGCATTGTGCATCTCTGTTCCGTCCACGTTGACGCTGGTAAGCAACGGATCGCCGGTGATTTTCATTTTCACCCACAGATTGGAAATGTGAATGACGAGAAAAATCAATACCATTGAACCCAGGATAAACATATTTTTCGCGGGTGCCCACCAACTCAGTAACTGATCGCCATATTCGTATTTTTGCGGGCGGGCCCTCATGTTTTCCAGCGTGATCCATCCCGACCAGATGATGTGAATCACAAATCCGAGCGCGAGTAAAGGTTCCATAACCCGGATAATTGGATTAGTCGCCATAAAGTGAGCGGCTAGATTGAAGAGTTTACCGGAATCATCGAATGTAAGAAACAGGTTCAAAGTGAGGTGAATAAGGAGAAATGAGATCAGGAATAGTCCGGTGATGCTCATAAAAAACTTTCGCCCGATAGAGGCGCTCATGAAACTGCTCATAAAAACGTGTATTAATTTATATTGAAGAATGCTCCTATGTTAATATCTTTTCAAAAATAGAAGATGGCTGGTTGCTAAACAAATTGACAGAGTATAAAGATATAATTTATATTCTTTCTATTTATTCCCGAATTTTTTCTGTTCCATATTGTTAACTAAATAAAGGTTTCCTCGTTAAGTCGGATACAAAATGATCATAACCATGAAAAATATAATAATAGTTTTTTTTGTTCTTATCTACTTTTCTGTTAGTGCCCAGCAGCCCTCAGGTACAATAAAAGGAAGAGTCTTCAATGCCAAAAATAATGAGCCTGTCGAGTTTGCCACCATCGTGATTCAAAATACGACAACGGGCACCAACAGTGATGTATCCGGCAATTTTATCCTTAAGCAGGTAGAACCAGGCTTTTTCCAGCTAAAAGTTTCAGCCATTGGATTCAAGACCTACATCTCGGAGGCTTTCCGGGTCACAAAAGCAACAGGTGCCACGATCAATATCCCAATGGATGAAGAGGAAATCCGGCTGGAAGAGGTGACCGTCCGTCCCTCTTTCTTCCCTAAAAGGGCTGAGAGTCCGACTTCACTTAGAACCATCGGAATCGATGAAATAGAAAAGAACCCCGGAGGTAACCGGGATATAACCAAGGTGATCCAGTCGTTCCCGGGGGTCTCGTCTGCCGCATCTTTCAGAAATGATGTGATCGTGCGTGGAGGTGGACCGAGTGAAAACAAATTCTACCTCGACGGAGTTGAAATCCCGAACCTCAATCACTTTGCTACACAAGGAGCATCCGGCGGACCCGTTGGGATCATCAATGTTGATTTCGTCAGGGAGGTGAATTTTTATTCCGGGGCATTCCCGGCTACGTATGGCAACACCATGAGTTCAGTGCTGGAATTTACCCAAAAGAATGCCAACGCAGAAAAGGCAAAATTCAGGGCGACCGTAGGTGCCTCCGATCTGGCCCTCTCCTCCGAAGGACCACTTTCGTCTAAAACGACCTATCTGGCTTCCATCAGAAGATCCTATCTGCAATTTCTTTTCAGTGCCATTGGATTGCCTTTCTTACCCACATACAACGACTTTCAGTTCAAGATCAAGACTAAAATTAACGACAAGACTGAACTTTCCTTCATCGGACTCGGGGCCCTCGACAATTCAAAACTGAACCTCAAGGCCAACGAAACGGAAGAGCAGCGATATATTCTGAGTTATCTCCCCGAAAATAAACAGTGGAACTACACGCTTGGACTTGTACTCAAGCACTATAACGCTTCGGGATACAATACTTATGTAATGAGTCACAACACGCTCAACAATGGTCAGGTAAAATACCACGACAACTTGACGAATCCGGACAATCTGATTCTCAATTATGATTCACGAGAAAGTGAGACAAAATTCAGGTTTGAACACTTCTATTTATCTAAAACGAAATATAAATTAGTCTATGGTGCTGATTTGCAATATTCTCAATATTACAATAATACCTTTCAGAAAATTTTTCTTGCCAATAAAGTCCAGTCTCTGAACTATCTTTCTAGCCTCGATTTTATGAAATATGGTTTCTTTGGACAGCTTACCAAGGATTTTATCGACCAGCGACTGCAGCTTTCCTTTGGGATAAGAGGCGATGGTAACAGTTATTCTTCTCTTATGTCGAACCCTTTCGGGAACCTGTCACCGCGCTTCTCTGCCAGTTATAAAATAGGTGGGAGAACTTCCCTCAACTTTAATACTGGAAGATATTATCAATTGCCAGCTTATACAACGCTTGGATACCGGAATAATTCTGGAATTCTGGTCAACAAGGAGAATGGGGTCCGGATGATCGGTGCAGACCATTTTGTAGCAGGAATTGATTTCAGACCGAATTCCACCACGCAATTATCAATGGAGGGTTTCTACAAGGGTTATAACCATTATCCTTTCTCTGTCAGGGATTCTGTTTCCCTGGCAAGCAAGGGTGCCGACTTTGGGGTTGTCGGCGATGAAGAGATCAGATCAGACGGTAAAGGCCGTGCCTATGGGGTCGAGTTTTTATCAAGATATAAGGAGCTACTAGGATTCAAGGGTGTCATGACCTATACATTTGTCAGAAGTGAGTTTACAGATATCAACGGTAATTATGTTCCCTCCTCCTGGGATAATCGCCATCTGCTGACGATTACAGCCACCCGTTCCTTTAAGAAAAATTGGGATTTTGGATTTAAATGGAGGTATATTGGAGGATCCCCATATACGCCCTGGGACATCAATAAGTCGTCGGTAAAAACTGCCTGGGATGCACAGGGCAGAGGCTATCTGGATTATTCCAGGTTTAACAAGGAAAGGCTAAGTGCTTTTCATCAATTGGATTTACGGGTAGATAAGGCATACTATTACAGGAAATGGTCGCTGATGCTCTATATGGACGTCCAGAATGCCTATAATTTCAAGGCACCACTTCCTCCAAGTCTTATTCAGCAATCAGATGCGCAGGGTCTTCCGCTTATCGATCCTAAAGATCCTTCGAAGTATTTATTGAAAACAATTGCCTCTGTCTCTGGAACTGTCCTTCCTACGATAGGAATTATGATCGAATTTTAAATTCATTTTGTTCTGGCAAAATAATGCGTTAACTTGTATTATATGAGGGCTTCATGACCTGAATATCCTTCAGGGAATAAAAGGAAAATGAGCAGGTCTGAAACAAATCTGAATATTAAATGCATTAAAAACTTGCAAGTTAGGTTTTGATTTTCGTTAATTTGCAAAGTTTTTTAAAAAGTCACCGGTCACTTAGCTGTTATTATGGAAGAAAATCTGGTCATTGTCGAGTCTCCTGCCAAGGCAAAAACTATAGAAAAATTTTTAGGCAAAGATTATCTGGTCAAATCCAGTTTCGGACACATTCGTGATCTGGAAAAGAAGGATTTTGGCGTTGACCTTAATAACCGCTACGAACCAAATTACATCATCTCGGAGGACAAGAAAAAGGTAGTTGCGGATCTGAAGAAGATCGCCAAGACTGCAAAAACCGTTTGGATCGCTTCGGATGAGGACCGCGAAGGAGAAGCCATTGCCTGGCACCTGATGGAAGTATTAAAACTTGATCCAAAGACTACGAAACGCATTGTTTTTCACGAAATCACAAAGGATGCAATCCAGCATGCCATCGAACATCCACGTCGGCTGAACAAGGCCTTGGTTGATGCACAGCAGGCGCGACGCATCCTGGACCGGCTGGTTGGATTTGAGATTTCTCCCGTTCTTTGGAAGAAGGTTAAGCCATCTCTTTCGGCTGGCAGGGTGCAATCGGTTGCTGTAAGACTAATTGTTGAACGAGAGCGTGAGATCACCAATACCGATACGGTTCCATTTTTCAGGGTCAACGCACTTTTTATCGTGCCCGAGAAGTCCGGTAAAAACACGATCCTTAAAGCAGAGTGTTCCGAGAGATTTGCGAATGAAGAAGATGCAAAACTATTTCTTCAAAAGTGCAGCAAAGCGGAATTTGTGATCGGCGATATCGTGACCAAACCGGCAAAGAAATCGCCGGCTCCTCCATTTACAACCTCTACCCTTCAACAGGAAGCCAGCAGAAAGATGGGTTTCCCGGTATCCCTGACGATGTCGGTCGCTCAAAGACTCTATGAATCAGGAAGAATTACTTATATGCGTACCGATTCAGTGAATCTTTCGCAGACTGCACTGAATGGTGCAAAGAAGAAAATTTTGGAGACGTATGGAGATAAATATGTAAAGATCCGTCATTACAAGACTAATTCCAAAGGTGCTCAGGAGGCTCACGAAGCCATTCGTCCAACCGATTTTTTCCAGGAGGAGATTGAGGGGACTTCACAAGAGCAAAAATTATACAGCCTGATCTGGAAACGTACGCTAGCCTCACAAATGGCTGATGCTGAGATCGAACGCACCAATGTAACGATCAATATCTCTTCGGCTACTGAAAGGTTTCTTGCTACCGGGGAGGTACTAAAATTTGAAGGTTTTCTTGGTGTTTACCTCGAATCGAGTGATGAGGAGAACCTCACAGATGAAGAAAAAGGATTACTTCCACCGTTGAAGGTTCACCAAAAACTTGAATTTGAATCCATTTTGGCTCAACAACGCTTTACCCAGAAGCCACCTCGCTATACAGAGGCAAGCCTGGTAAAAAAACTGGAAGAACTGGGTATTGGCCGTCCATCGACCTATGCACCAACAATTACCACCATTCAACAGAGAGATTATGTGGTTAAGGAAGATCGTCAGGGAACCGAGAGACAGTATGTTCAGATGCTGTTGAAATCGGGGAATATTAAGCGTGAAGAAAAATCAGAAACAATAGGTACGGAGAAAGCAAAACTCTTTCCAACAGATATCGGATTGGTTGTCAACGATTTCCTGACGAAACATTTTGAGCCAATTGTGGATTTTAACTTCACAGCTTCCGTTGAAAAACAATTTGACGAAATTGCAGAAGGAAATATTGTCTGGCAGGAAATGATCGATGAATTTTATGTTCCGTTCCATCGACTGATAGAAGATGCCCTTGCCAATTCTGAAAGGGCACGAGGGGAGAGGCCTCTAGGTATAGATCCTGCATCTGGCAAGGCTGTATCAGCCAAAATCGGAAGGTTTGGACCCTTTATTCAGATCGGTGAAACTTCTGAAGACGGCAGTGAAAAGCCGGTATTTGCAAGTTTACAACAAGGCCAGAGTATTGAGACTATCACACTTGAACAGGCTTTACGACTTTTTGACCTGCCCAGGGAAGTCGGAGATTTTGAGGAGAAGAAAGTGATCGTTGGAATAGGTAAATTTGGACCTTATGTCAAACATGATTCAAATTTTGTATCTTTAAAAAAAGGTGTCGATGATCCTTACACCATTCCCTTGTCCAGGGCCATTGAACTTATCCTGGAGAAACGGGAAAAGGTTTCTAATTCACTTTTAAAGACCTTTCCTGAAGATCCGGAAATCAGGGTGTTACAAGGACGTTGGGGCCCATACATCGCTTATAAAAAGCAGAATTTCAAGCTGAATAAGGGTATTAACCCGGAACAGCTGACTTATCTGACTTGCAAAGAGGTTATTGATGCTGAATTGAAAAAACCAAAACAGAAGAAAACATAGACCTATGTTTAAGGAACTCATTATTCCGGCCAAATCTTTATCGGTTGTCAAAAATTTCTCCGGAGATCAGGACCGCCTGGGAAGCAAACTCATCCGTACAGTTTGGAATGATTCCTATCTGCCTGATGCAGTGATTCTTGGAATAAATGACGACCGTATTGCAACTTCCACTGGTTTTGCCAATTCTCCAGCCGCAATCAGAGAGCAACTTTACCAGCTCAAGGGACTCTCAGACTCTTTTCGCATTGTTGATTTAGGAGATGTAAGGACAGGTAAGGATATTGCGGACACAATCGCGGCCGTCCGTCTTCTTTCTGAAGAGATAGCTTCTATGGGTATTCCACTATTATTTTTAGGAGGTAATCAAAGTTATACGGTTCCTTTGATAGCTGGGCTCAACAAAAGCGATTCAGTACTGACAGTAATTGATGACCGTATTGACAGTCTTGCAGAGGAATTACGAGTCAGTGATGATATTTTCCTCAATAATCTCTCCACGGAAACTATTGTTAACATGATGGCGGTACAGTCATTCTTTGTATCCCCTGACAGCAAAGAAACATTCACTGAAGAGTTTAACGGATCTCTTTTTACCCTTGGTGAATTGCGAAGCGAAATTGAAGAGATGGAACCTTATCTTCGGGAAACGGATCTTGTGAGCTTTGATTTTGGGGCCTTGAAATTATGTGAGGCGCCGGGTCAGATCAGAAATTCTCCGAACGGGTTAACAGGTGAAGAAGCCTGCCAGCTTTCCTGGTATGCAGGCATCTCCACGAAACCGTGCTGGTTTTCTCTTTTCGGCTACAATCCGGATTTGGATCCGAGCCGCAGCGGTGCCATGATGGCAGCTCAGATTGGCTGGTATTTCCTAAATGGGAAATCAAAAAAATCTGATGATATACCTCAGGATGAGGCAATTGATTTTATGCACTTTATTGTTCAAATTGAAGGAATCCCGGATCCTGTAACTTTTCTCAAACATCCTGTTTCGAAGCGATGGTGGATGGAGGTTCCTTCAGCCGATTGTGACAGCTTCCCTCTAAGAATACCCTGCTCAAAAAAAGATTACCGCAGGGCCTGCAAGAATGAAATCCCAGACAGATGGTGGGCATCATTCAACAAAAGTTACTAAAGAGCATGAAATTTAACAGACTTTTGTGGATTTTGTTAAATATATGTACTTTCGCTGCGAGTGCACAACAGGATCCGCAGGTTAGTCAGCATATGTTCAATCATTTGATGATTAATCCGGGATATGCCGGAAATACTGGGTTGGTCAATCTTTCACTGTTGAACAGACAGCAATGGGTTGGATTCCCGGGGGCGCCTGTGACATCTGCTTTTCAGGTTGACGCGTCCTTCAAGTTAATTGGAAATACCGATGGATTAGGTTTCACGGTAGTTAAGGATGCAATTGGTTATGAGAACAATGTCTCTTTTGCATTGTCCTACTCCTACCGATTTCAACTCGGGCAGGGGCTATTGGGTTGTGGTGGTTCAGTTGGCATGATGAATAAGAATCTTCGTCCTGGCTGGTCAGAATCACAAGGCGGGGACTTGGTTGACGGTTCGGATCCATCGTTGCCCAAACAAGAGGTTAATGGCGTTCTTACGGATTTTGGGGCGGGGGTATTCTACAGGCACAAGAAATATTATCTGGCATTTTCTTCCCTGCATCTTACCCAGCCTTCGTTTTCATTCGAGGAGTCGGGTCACTATTCCCTTCGAAGGCATTATTACTTCACGGGTGGGTACAACCTCGAACCGGATGACGATCGTTTCGTTGTGCAACCTTCGTTCTTTTTTAAATCTGATGGTTCAACATCACAAGTTGATTTGGATCTTATTGTTCAATATAATAAAAGGTTCTGGGGCGGAATTGGATACCGCAACCAGGATGCGATGGTTGTTTTTTTAGGGTTTGAGATGCAAAACGGGTTGAAAATTGGCTATTCTTATGATCTGAATACCTCTGTTTTATCTCGTTATAATTCTGGTTCTCACGAACTTTTTGTATCTTACTCTGTTATTTTAAATAAAAATCGAGGTCAAAAAACCAAAAGTGTGAGGTTTTTGTAACTTTGGAATAAATATATAGTGGTTCACAAGATATGAGTCGAACGATAAAACGATTGTTTGCTTATGGCAGCTTTTCGGTCATGTTGCTGTTATCCGGTTGTCATAACGGCGGGAACGGCGAACTGACCGGAGTTCAAAAGCGCGGTAAGTACCTGGAACCTTCACCGCTAGGGATGGTTCTGATACCTGGAAGGAGTTTCAATATGGGACCTTCCGATCAGGATATTACAGGGGCTATTACCCCGACACGCACGGTCGATCTAGCCACTTTTTGGATGGACGACACTGAAATTACCAATAACGAGTACCGCCAATTTGTCTATTGGGTACGCGATTCGGTTGCCAGGGAACTCTTATCGCAAAAATTTCCTGAATTCAAACCTACAACTACCAGAAGAGGAGAACCCATCGATCCACCAATTCTTGACTATAATGTCAAGCTCAATTGGAAAAAAGCTGATTATGCCGCCGAGCTTGAGCAATTATATTATGATAAAGCGGAAAGAATCTTTGGCAGGAAAGAGATCGATGTCCGGAAGTTGAATTACAATTATTATTGGGTTGATCTACAACAGGCCGCAAGACGCCAGAACTCTTACGATTATACTAAGCAAGCCTATACCGGAAGTATTGTAGATCTGACAGGCAAAGTTGTTCCGATTCAAAACCGTTCGAGCTTTATCATGAGTGAAGCTGTCAATATTTACCCTGATACGTTAGTTTGGATACGTGATTTCACTTATTCTTTCAATGAACCATGGGCAAAGATGTATTTTTCACATCCCGGATTTGACGAATATCCTGTTGTCGGAGTCAGTTGGAAACAAGCCAAGGCTTTCTGTATGTGGCGAACATCATTCAAAAACAAGAGTTTGTCGGGCAAGGGAGATTATTCTGTCCAGGACTATCGCCTGCCTTCAGAAGCCGAGTGGGAACTTGCAGCCAGAGGTGGACTGGATAACTCAATGTATCCATGGGGAGGGTATTACACCCGATCCAAGACCGGATGTTTTCTTGCCAACTTTAAACCGATGCGCGGAAATTACAGCGATGACGGAGGTAAGGCTTCAGTCAAGGTCGCAACTTATGAACCTAATGGCTATGGTTTGTATGATATGGCCGGTAATGTTGCAGAATGGACAATTACAGCCTATGATGAGTCTACCTATAATTTCATGCATGATATGAATCCAAACTTTGAGTACAATGCATTATCTGACGATCCACCTACGATGAAACGTAAAGTAATCAGAGGGGGTTCATGGAAAGACATTGCGTATTATATTCAAGTTGGAACGCGCACTTTCGAATATCAGGATACTGCGAAATCATATGTTGGTTTCAGGTGTGTCCGTTCTTCTATCGGTGATAATAATTAACAAAATATAAAAAATACAGACTTATTATGGGAATTGCTGAATTGACCCACTCCCGAAAATGGAGATCTACCATGAATTACTTCTATAGTATCGGCGCTTCTGTCGTACTATTGGGAGCACTATTCAAACTTGAGCATTGGACCGGCGGAGGTGAGATGCTTATGGTAGGAATGTCATGCGAAGCCTTGATATTCTTTCTTTCTGCATTCGAACCCATGGTTGAAACCCCGGACTGGTCAAAAGTATATCCTCAATTGGATCCTGAATATGAATTCGAAGAAGGATTGGAAGTTCAAGCTAAACCAGCCACAAAAGGTCTGGATGAGATGTTGGAGAAAGCAGAAATCACTCCTGATATGCTGGCTAAATTAAAGAAAGGATTACAGGATCTTACCAATACAGCCAAGGGCATCTCGGAAATTTCCAGTGCTACCCTCGCAACTGAACTGTATGTCAAGAACCTGGGTAATGCTTCTCAGTCAATGAACTCCTTCTCTGAGGTTAACAACAAAGCTACTCTTTCGGTTGAAAAATCTCTTAGCGATTTGGTTCACAGTTATGAGCATTCCTCTAAACTAATCTCAGGCTCTTCAAAAGAGTTAGCAGAAAATTTCTCGGAATCAACCAGAAAAATAAATAGTCAGCTTTCATCTACGAGCGAAAAACTCACTGTGTCTTATAAAGAATTCACTGATTCTTTGCATAAGGATATTTCTGCTATCAACGAGAACTCAAAGACCTATTCAAAAGAGATTTCAAAGATCAATTCTAGTATGTCTTCCTTGAATTCATCCTATGAGCTCCATCTTCAAAATGTTAAGAAACTCAGCGAATCCTCCTCTCAGAGTGTGACTGATCAGGCCGGGCTGCAGCAGATGGTGAATGAAACGCTCGAAGAAGCAAAGAAATACCGACAACTGACCGAGCGGATGAACAAGAATCTGGAAGCGCTAAATCAGGTTTATGGTAATATGCTCGGAGCGATGAATATCAAAGGTTAATCTAATCAATTCGCTGACCTCATGGGAGTAAAAAACTGTCCGGAAACGCCCCGGCAACGAATGATAAGCCTGATGTACCTGGTATTAACGGCTATGTTGGCTCTTAATGTTGACAAATCCGTTGTGGATGCATTTGCGCTGGTGGATAGGGGATTCATGAAAACTATTGAAAACTTCAGCAACAAAAATCAAAGCGTATATAATAAATTCAACAATGCGGCACAGGAAAATCCTCAAAAAGTCGGGGAGCTAAATCGCAAGGTACTGAATATCAAAGAGAAGACTGATACTCTTTATAGTTTGATCACACATTACAAGCAGATGATAGTCAGGAAGGCGGATGGTCCTGCAGGAAGAATCGACAGTATCGTCAACAAAGAGGATCTTAACTACGCCGAAGAAATTATGATTACCAAGAAATACGGGACGCAGTTAAGGAAAGCCATCGAAGACTACAGGAGTTTTCTACTTTCCAATATTGACGCTTCCCAGACTTCCTTGATAGCATCCATTGAAAAGAGTCTCGATACATCTGCTCCACCAGGAGTGGCAGGCAGTACCCCATCATGGGAAAGCAGTAAATTCGCAGGTTATCCACTGATCGCAGTAATCACCTTGATGTCTAAGATGCAAAGTGATATCCGCAACAGTGAATCAGACGTAATTAACTACTATTACTCCAGGATTGATGAATCTTCTTTCAAATTCAATAAGCTGAAAGCACAGGTTATTCCTAAATCAAGTTATATTCTTCAGGGGGATGCTTACGAAGCCAAGGTTTTTATTTCGGCTATCGATACAACTGTCATCCCTGATATTATCGTTAACGGGGCCAGACTACCGATTTTACCGGGTGAAAATGCAGGCACTTATAAGGTTACAACCAATAAAGTGGAGACTGTGACCTGGAGGGGTTTCATCAATTTTAAGAGCCCAAGCGGAAGTATCGTTCAATATCCGTTTGAGCAGCAGTATGAAGTGGTAAAACCATCCATGACGGTTTCTCCAACGAGAATGAATATTCTATATGCCGGTCTACCAAATCCCGTCTCTGTCTCGGTACCAGGAATCTCTTCTAAAGATATTATAGTCAGCATGACCAATGGCCGTATCGAGAGATCTGCCGATGGTTTTATGGCTTTCCCTGACAAAGTTGGGGTATTCTCGGTTATTTCCGTCAGCGCTACTGTTGATAAGGTAGTCAAGCAAATTGGAACTATGCAGTTCAGGGTAAAACGTGTTCCAAATCCACTCGCAACAGTTGCCGGAAAAAATGAAGGACTCATTACCAAGAACGAATTAATGGCGGAACAGGGTGTTTTTGCGGAAATACCAGATTTCGATTTTGATATGAAATTCCAGGTTCTCTCTTTTAACATTTCAACCTCATCAAGCGGTGGATTTGTAGTTGATAAATCAACCCAGGGGGCCCGGTTCTCACAGGAACAAAGAGATTTGTTCAAAGGTTTGACAAAGGGAAACCGTCTTTATATCGACAATATTGTTGTTAAAGGTGAAGACGGATTTACCAGAACTTTATCTGCGATAAGCTTTAAAATTAATTAAGCATTATGAAACGATTATCATTTTTCCTTTTAATATTTATTGCCGGCAGTTCGGTCTGCAGTTCACTCATGGGTCAGGGGATAGAGGAACTCGTAAAAAACAGAAACAATGGCGCTTATGACAAGAAGATGACCTTCGAGCGCAAACCGGCCGTCCTTCCCGGCGTTCGCGAGGCAGACGTTACCTGGTCGAAGACCGTTTGGCGCTTGGTTGATCTCAGAGAAAAGGCTAATCAACATTTCTATTTCCCCAAGACTGAAGTTCAGGGACGGGTCAACCTGATCAATCTGCTTCTGAAAGGGATTAAAGCAAATACTATTACCGCTTTTGAAGCACCAATTCAGGACAATAATGAGTTCACTACACCGATGAGTTTTGAACAGGTCAAGGCTCAGTTTGGCTCAGTTACCAAGACCGTCATGCGCAGGAATTTCGAGAATGGTCAGATGGAACCGGTTACCATTCAGCAGGATATTCCTACAGAAGAAGTTAAACAACTAATGATTAAGGAGATCTGGTATTTTGACAAACAAAGATCTTCCCTTCAAGTCAGGATCCTTGGTGTTTGTCCAATCCGGGTATATTATCGCGATGAAGATACCAACCAGGAAATTCCACTCAGGAAGAAACTATTCTGGGTATTCTATCCTGAAGTCAGACCCCTTCTTGCTAAGAACGAGTCTTTAAACGCACGGAATGGGGCCAGGAACTTCAGCTTTGACGACTTATTTCTCATCAGGAATTTTGATGGTTATATCATCAAAGAGGAAAACGTTTATGACAACCGTGACATTCTTTCCTATGCATCCGGAGAGTACGCCTCTCAAGAAGCAGAAAGAATCAAGACTGCTATCTTTAACTTCGAGCAGGATCTTTGGGAATATTAATCAGCTTTCCTTCTTTCCGAACAAGAGTCTGACCAGTTTTTCCACACGTTCAATCTGGTGAACCTTTATCTCAAAACGGGAGAAGTCAATTCCTTTGTTGTATTTGGAGATGTATATCTCTTTAAACCCTAGCTTCTCGGCTTCCGCGACGCGTTGTTCTACTCTGCCCACCGGACGGATCTCACCCGTGAGACCCACTTCACCTGAGAATGCAGTCCCTTTGTCAATTGCCAGGTCGAAGTTTGAGGAAAGAATGGCACAGATAACTGCAAGATCCATTGCTGGATCATCCACCCTAAGACCTCCCGCAATATTCAGAAATACATCTTTCACCATTAATTTAAATCCGGCCCGTTTTTCAAGAACGGCTAAAAGCATATTCATCCGCCTGAGATCAAAACCGGTGGCAGAACGCTGAGGAGTGCCATAGGCAGCAGAACTGACCAATGCCTGTACTTCTATCATAAAAGAGCGCATGCCTTCAATCGCAGAAGCAGTCGAAGTTCCGCTTATTCCCTCGTTATGCAAGGAAAGTAACATCTCTGATGGATTGGAAACCTGTCGAAGACCGGATTGTTGCATCTCATAGATTCCCAATTCTGATGTCGATCCGAACCGGTTTTTTACCGCCCTGACAATTCTGTAAAAATGATTTCTGTCTCCTTCAAACTGCAGGACTGTGTCGACAATATGTTCGAGGACTTTTGGTCCGGCCAGACTTCCTTCCTTGTTGATGTGCCCAATTAATATGACAGCAATATTTCTGCTCTTCGCAAGTTTCATGATGGCAATGGTACACTCCCTGATCTGGGTCACACTTCCGGCTGTTGATTCTATACTCTCGCTGCTGACGGTCTGAATTGAGTCAACAATGACAAGATCGGGAGATTCGCGGTCAATGTGCAGGAGAATCGATTCCAGTATCGTTTCACAGAGGAAAAGACAGTCCGGGTTATGACCTCCCAATCTTCCGGCACGCATCTTTAACTGCTGAAGACTCTCCTCTCCAGAAATATAGAGTACCTTTTTTTGTTGAAGTTGGAGGGCAATCTGAAGTACGAGTGTTGACTTGCCGATACCCGGCTCACCTCCAAGCAAAATAAGTGCACCGGGGACCATTCCCCCTCCCAGCACCCTGTTGAACTCGGCATTACAGGTATCAATCCGGGGTAACTCCATCGATTCGATCTCATCGAGTGTCACTGGTCTTGAGGCAGCCTGGGGCATAGAGTATGACGGCTGATTCTTAACAGGAAGCGACACCTCTTCCTGAAACGTATTCCATTCCCCGCAGGAGGAACAATGTCCAATCCATTTTGGTGAGGAGTAACCACAGTTCTGGCAGACGAAAGATGTTTTAGCTTTTGCCAATTTATTTTATATCAACCTGTTGGTTTCAGTATCCGGGAAAATAATTGAAGGGACAAAGGTCTTGGCTTCTTCAAAATCAATGGTTGCATAAGAAACGATGATGATGACATCACCGGCAACGACCCTCCGGGCAGCAGGACCATTGAGGATAATATCACCTGATTTTCTTCTGCCTCTGATCACATAAGTTTCGAAACGTTCACCATTGTTGATGTTGACCACCTGAACTTTTTCGTTTTCAATCAGGTTAGCAGCATCCATTAAATCTTCGTCAATGGTGATACTTCCAACATACTGAAGGTCGGCACCTGTAACGGTAACCCTGTGAATTTTCGATTTACAAATTTCTATAAACATTAGGAATCATGTTATTTTTCAAATAAAATATTGTCAATCAGCCGCACAGTGCCAGCAAAAACAGCGATGCAGCCGACTTTTTCCCCTTTTTCCTCCCAACTGGAGACACTTTTTAATGTAATATCATTTACAATCTCGAAATATTCGAGTCTGAACAAAGAAACGGAATTTATCTTTTCAATCACATGACGTCGTACCTCTTCCGGAGAATGAGTTGCTGACTCGTTTTTTGCTTCTTGTAAGATGCGGAAAATCTGCGGGGCTACCTGACGATGTTCCTTTGTAAGCAGGGCATTTCTGGAGCTCATGGCGAGCCCGTCTGATTCTCTGACCGTTTCACAGGCAACAAGTTGTACCGGCATCTCAAGCTGGTTAACCATGTTTTTAATGACTGAATATTGTTGAAAATCCTTCAGTCCAAAATAGGCTTTATGAGGTTCTACTATGGAGAAAAGCTTACTCACCACCTGCGCCACTCCATTGAAATGGCCGGGTCTGAATTTTCCTTCCATGACAGTTTCGAGGGGTCCAAAGTCAAACTTCCGGGCATCCGGTTCAGGATACATCTCCTCTACTGAAGGATGAAAGACATAATCGCATGAGTGCAAGGATAGTAGTGAAAGGTCTGTTTCGAGCGTTCTGGGATAATTCTTAAGGTCATTGGGATCATTGAACTGTGTTGGATTGACGAAAATTGAGACCACCACCCGATCGTTTTCGCTGGCAGCACGATCTACCAGTGACAGATGACCTTGATGTAAAGCACCCATTGTTGGCACGAAACCGATGGAAAGTCCATTGTGACGGTCTGTGCCGAGGATGGACTTTAACTCATTTATTTTCCTTAAGAGTTGCATTTATCGTGAGAGATGAAGACGCAAAATAACTAAATAAAAGTGACTATTATAACTGTATGCAGGCGAAATTGAATAATCCTCCCCTTGCACGTCAAAGAATTGCTTATGGCTGTTTCACTTAGTTTAACTTTTAGCATCTTGAAAATGATTGAAAGTTGCGGAAATTTTATATATTTTTGCAAAATATTTAAGTTATAGGAATGGAAAAAAAGAGGGTTCTATTTATCTCACAAGAAATAACACCTTATCTGCCAGAATCGGAAATCGCAGAAATTGGGCGATTCCTGCCTCAGGGGATACAGGAACGGGGAAAAGAGATCCGTACCTTCATGCCGCGCTTTGGAAATGTTAATGAACGAAGAAACCAACTCCATGAGGTAATTCGCTTGTCTGGTATGAATTTGATCATTAACGACAATGACCATCCGTTGATTATCAAGGTTGCATCCATTCAGGCTGCCAGAATGCAAGTTTACTTTATTGACAATGAAGATTATTTTCAGCGGAAATATTCCCTGAAAGATGAAAACAATGTTGAGTTTGATGATAATGATGAAAGGGCTATTTTCTTCGCCCGTGGAGTATTAGAGACTGTCATCAAGTTGCGATGGTCACCGGATATCATTCATTGTCATGGATGGTTTACTGGAATGGTACCGTTATTCGTTAAGAAAACTTACAAGGACAATCCTTTATTTGCCAATACGCGTATCGTATATTCTGTATACAACGACCATTTTGAGACTCCACTTAATGGCGAAATGGCCCGAAAAATCTCAGAAGACGGTATCGCCCAGAGTGATATCTCTATCCTTAACGAACCGAATTTCGAGAATTACACCAAGCTTGCCTTGACTTATTCGGATGCTGCTATCAAAGGAAGCAAGGAGATAAATGCCAATATTGAACAGTATATAAAGACTTCAGGAATACAATATCTCGACTTTCAACCCAAAGAAAGTTACATCGATTCCTATTTCGATTTTTACAATAAAATTTTATAATTTGCGCCGATTTTAATAAAAAGTTGATTCCATTGAAAAATCGAAATTTTGAAGCTTTCCCCATCTTCTGGGCTCTATTAATAATATCTATCCTATTTGCTTCATGTAAAAGTGGAGACGAAAGTCTGGGTAAGAATTTGCTGCCTGGAAGTTCCACTCTTTTTAACAGAGATTACCAGGAAAAGGGTTCTATCAGATCTTTTACCTATACAGATGACAAGATAAGAGTTGACCGTCCAACACTCAATTATATTGGTAGTTTCAACGATCCTCTATTTGGTCGGACAGATGCTGCTTTTGCAGCTCAGTTTCGTCTCGCCTCTAATCCGGCTTTCGATGCAACCTCTGTTCTTGATTCACTCGTACTACGCCTTACCTATAAGAAAATTTACGGTGATACTGCTACTGTACAGACCTTCAAGGCATACGAATTGACAGGCGATCTGAATTTTGATGCCAAGTACCTCTCTTCCTTTAATGTCAAATCCCTTGTCTCACCTAAAGTAATCGGGACAACCAGTTTTATCCCTAAATTCAAGACAGACTCTACTCAAGCGGATACAACCATTCAATATGTTCGTTTTAGGCTGGATCCCTCCTTCGGAACAAAACTCCTGAAACTTGATACACTTAAAATGGTCTCAAATGATGTATTTCTGCAATATTTTAAGGGATTGTACATTGAAGCTTCACCAGTTGGCAGGAAGGGTACCCTGATTGGAATTTCACCGACGAGTACAGGAATGGGGTTGTATTACCATACGGCAAAGAAAGACTCCCTCTTCTTCTCTTATTTTGTTTCGGGTAATTCTGCCAATGTTGCTGCCTTCTCTCATGATTATCAAAAAAGCGTATTCTCAGCCGGAATTAACCAGGATCTGAAACAGGATACTCTTGTGTATGTGCAGCCAACAGGTGGGACCAAAGTTAAGATTGATATCCCTTCGCTGAATAAATGGAAGGATTCCTCGCAATATATTATCAGCCGCGCTTCGATTGTAATCTTTGTTGATACATTAATGACGGATACGCGCAGGTATCAAATGCCTTCCCGCCTGTATCTGAAGTACATGGATAAAACTGGAACCGAAACTTTTCCGAAGGATAGTGAATTATCGAGTTCCTATTATGGGGGGATATATGACGCAACTACTGCCAGTTACACTTTTAACATTACCCGTCACCTCGAACAAATCATCAAGAAAGAAATTAAGACCACCAGCTTTTATCTGGTACATTCCGATCGCAATGGATCTGCAAGCCGTGTAGTTCTTAAAGGTGGAAACAGTTCTCAGCCGATCCAACTACAAATAAAATATACCCGGTACCAATAATTGCAACGGTGTTTTTTTTGAGATCCGGAAATCAGCCTGCTGATCGAGCGGATTTAGTTGCTGAAGAGTAAATTAATATGAAACGAACTGTGGTAAAAAAGATTCTGCAAAATATCGTTTCTTTGTTGATTCCGATAGTTCTGATCTACTCGTGTGCCAATATGGGAATGCCCAAAGGAGGGCCGAAAGACAAGACTCCTCCTGTTATCGTCAGAAGCACTCCTGAACAAAATCAGCGCAATTTCAAGGATAACAAAGTCAGGATAACCTTTAATGAATTTGTCGTGCAAGAGGATCTGAACGAGAAGTTCATCGTTTCCCCTCCTACCTTAAAGAAGCCCCTCTTCCGGTCAAAAGGAAAGACTTTTATCGTCGACCTTAATGAAAAACTTCTTCCTAATACCACATATTCCCTGGATTTTAAGGATGGGATTGTCGACAACAACGAAAAAAACAAATACAAGAACCTGCGACTTGCCTTCTCCACCGGACCGGATCTGGATACGCTGCGCATCGTAGGCTTCGTAAGGGATGCCTTCACCCTTGAGCCATCGAAGAATTGTTACGTTTTGCTCTACAAAGGAACTTCGGATACGCTAATCTATAAGAAACGCCCTGATTATGTGGGCAAAACAAACTTTCAAGGCTTCTTCGCAATCACCAATCTGCCTGCGGCAAGTTATATGGTCTATGCCATGAGTGATATCGACAATAACCTAAAATATACGGCTGGTGTCGACTCAATTTCCTTTCTCGAATCCAGGATTACTCCTTCTGCCGTCTATGAACCCAAGAGAGATACGATCATTACCGGTTCTGATACCCTTGTGGTGGTCGGGAAGACCAGGTTTTATCCTGATCCGATCAATTTCTCACTGTTCTTTGAAAAGGGATTTGATCTTAGCCTCGACAAATACACCCGTCCAACCAGACATACCATCGCCCTCACTTTTACTGCCTCAACTGCCGATACATTCAACATTGAAACGGTGAATGTGCATCCTAAAGGTAATTGGAACCTGATTGAAAAATCCAGAAATTCTGACACACTAAAGGTTTGGATTACAGACTCTTTAGTATATAAAAGAGATACTCTTGTGCTTAAATTATCGTTTCTTCAGCAAGATAGTCTTGGCGTTTTTTACACCAAGAAGGATACTATTAAGCTGTATCAACCAGAGGATCAATCATTTAAATCCGACACCAAAGACAAGAGCAAACGTAACGCTCGTAAGAAAATCATCGCCGAACCCAAGGGTGTGCAGTTTGGCACCAATATTGGAGGTGTTTTGGATCCCTACCGGGAAGTCATCATAGAAGCACCAGAACCTATCGAATCCTTTGATACATCCAAAATCAAACTTTACGTCAAAAGGGATACTACCTTCTTCCGGATTAGTCCCAAAATCAGAAAAGACTCAGTTAGTTTACGGAAATACAGGTTATCCTTCCCCTGGGAATTTGCCACCACATACCGGCTCAGAATCGATTCCACTGCGATGAATACCATTTATGGACTGTACGGAAAAGAATTCAAGTCTGACTTTAAGACGCAGGAAGAGGAACATTACGGCAAAATTGTCGTCTCGGTTCAAAATGTCAAAGGTCCGACTCTTATTCAGGTTCTCGATTTTAACAAGGATGAGCCAGTACTGAAGACTATCAGCATCGACAAGGATCAGGAAGTTACGATCCCCTTCCTTGAACCAAAAAAATACCTGATGAAGGCCATCTTCGATAAAAACAACAATGGGAAGTGGGATTCAGGAGACCTCAAAGAGAAAACGGAACCTGAGGAAGTGTGCTATTATCAAACTGTCATCAAAATCCGTTCTAACTGGGAAAACAAACCTTCATGGACACTCCCGGATCCATTAAGCTTCAGAAAGAAGATTGTCGATGAGGAAGCTGAAGCCGAGAAGTTAAAGAACAAGAAGAAAAAGAACGCCCAGCCGCAGCAGACAAGGCTATTCTAATTAATTATAATTTAAGTTATGGCAAGTATCAGAAATTTAAAGAAGGAAATCGCTTTTCTATCAGCACAGGTAATCGGTGACAGCATCGATTTTGTGCAGGCTTTTAATGGGAAAGAAATTGAGGCAATGAAAGTAATTGATGATGTTGTGGCACTTCACAACAGCACAGTTGATAAGGTTAACAGCCCGGATGGTAAGGCAAACCCGAAACTGGTTAAAGCATATTATCAAAAGCTGAAGAAAGACTACATCACTGGAATCGACGAGGCGTACAAAAAATTGGAGAACCTGGTTTAATCAGGAACCTCGCAATTATTCTACACTGACCAACTTATCCTTGCTGTTAATATCCTTAACAGCCTCCTGTAAGGTGTTATCTATATCGCTGATGATACTGTAAAAACCCTCTTCACCGATGATGTTGCGGGCAATATAGGCCATCAGCTGTGTCTCAATGACCTTGCCTGACATCCTGATTCCAGCCTCATTATTTGGTACACCATTCTTGACTGCATATTGAAGGAAATCATTCAATACCGATCTTTTCTTCAAAAGTGCCGAAAAGTCAGCGCCGCTCTTTAAATGGGACAACTCTACACGGTGCTTGTCGGCATATTCGAAGGCAAACTTATTGACCAGTCCCTTTTGAATGAGCCTGAAAAGATAGTTCGAGTTTCCTGTCGTGTCGGCCGGTACAAATACATCCGGCATGATGCCTCCGCCTCCATAAACAATACGTTTCAGCCTCGTATAATATTTCACAGTATCCGCCATATGGATACTGTCTTTTTGAGTGAATTCCCCATGTGCAAATCTCTTGTTGATATCTGCATAGTAATCTTCGGTTCCTTTCAGGTAAGGCTTCTGAATGCATCTACCAGCCGGAGTATAATATCTTGCCACAGTCAGGCGTAAGGCGGAACCGTCATAAAAGAACATCTGTTCCTGCACCAGGCCCTTTCCAAAAGTTCTTCGACCGAAAATCGTTCCCCGGTCATTGTCCTGAATAGCTCCCGCAAAAATCTCGCTTGCAGAGGCAGCATATTCATCGACCAGAACAATCACTCTTTTTCCAAAATATCTACCTCTTTTTTCGGCAAAGACCTCTTTCTTCGGCTGTGTTCTTCCTTTGGTGTATACGATCAATTCCCCCTTATCAAGGAATTCACTAACCATGCGGATAACGGAGTTCATGTACCCTCCGGGATTACTACGAAGGTCGATAATGAGTTGCTCTGCACCGCCGCTATCCAGCTTTGCCAGCGCAGCCATAAATTCATCATAGGTCTTATCTGCAAAACGCCCAACCTTAACATAGCCGGTCTTGCTGTCAACCATATAGGAGACGTCCACACTGTAAATAGGAATTTCTCCTCTGGTAATATCGTAATTGATGACTTCAGGCAGCCCCTTTCTCCAAATTCCAACTTTAACTTTCGAGCCTTTTGGTCCGCGGAGTTTCTTGAAAACCATATCAGTTTTCAAATTTTTAACCACAAGCGTGGAGTCTCCCACCTTAACAATCCTGTCGCCCGCCTTTATTCCAAGTTTTTGTGAAGGACCACCAGAAACAACGTCGACTACCATCACTGTATCATTTTGAATCGAGAACTGAACCCCAATGCCACCAAAATTACCGGCCATCTCCTCAGAAACCTCCACCATCTCTTTGGCAGGAATGTAGACGGTATGAGGATCGAGCTGTTTCAGTACTTCAGGAATAGCATCCTCAATGATCTTCTTTGTGTTAACGGTATCCACATAATTTCCTTCTACCAGATTGATGACCTGATCGAGTTTACTGTGGAGGGTGGTTGACATCGTCGGCATTCCACTTGCAACCTGTTTTCTGCTTTGAAGCCTGATACCAAGCCATACTCCAAATATCAGCGTGACACCTAAAATGACCGGTAACCAGGTCGAAAATCTTCTGCTATTATTTTCCATTTATCTTTTAAATACTCTAATTTACTTATTTGCTATTTGAACTACCTCAATTTTTGCTCTTTGCAGAAGTTCTATTCCGTCGTTAATACGATAGGGGTCAGAAAATACGACTCTTCTGATACCTGCCTGAATGATTAGTTTTGCACATTCAATACAAGGGGAAGAAGTAACATAAAGGGTAGCCCCTTCACTACTATTGTGGGACTTCGCAATTTTTGTTATTGCATTTGCCTCTGCATGAAGCACATACGGTTTTGTTTTGTCGTTTTCATCCTCGCAGATATTCTCGAATCCAGAAGGAGTACCATTGTAACCATCTGAGATGATCATCTTATTTTTGATCAGCAAGGCTCCGACCTGCCGACGCTTGCAATAGGAGTTTTCAGCCCATATCGCAGCCATCTTCAGATATCTTTCGTCAAGCTTCAATTGTTTTTCATCCATGGTTCAGGGTACTTCCGTTTATTTCTGTCTTAGCGTCCTAAAACACAAGACATGAGATGTCTCCTATCTCATGTCTTATATCTCCTATCTTTTTTTGTATCTTTTCTATTTAGTTCTGTTTAAGACTCTTCTCTGTCCAACATACATGTCGCGATAGAATCCGTACTGGTCTTTAGGTCCGAAGAGATATTTTGAGTTGACCAGACTAGTTGGGTTGTACAAACTAATTGATTTACCCGCTTTCATATAGTCCAGGACCGCCTTTAACAATTGTTCATTTTCATCTCCCAATGCAAGTAAATTGCCAATATCTTCTTTGGGAGTGACCAAATCAGGAGTAAGTCCATTTACAAAATCAGACACCCCAAGAGAATTGGCGTACTTTGCCACAATTGGCTGCATGGCATATTTGTGATTGGTGACTTTTACATAATCCCCTTTACCGTCAGGGATCAGGTTACCTTTACTGTCCAGGGCATAATCATAGATAGTAACAGAGGCAACATATTTCCCATAGGTATTGGTTCCAACTACCCTCGCGTTGACATAAGGTCTGAGACCATTGATCAATAGCTCGCTAGCGGAAGCAGTTTCCCCGGAAACGATGAAATAAACATCTGATAACCCAAGTGAATTAATAGGCGTTGTACCTGATGTGGTCGTGATTTTATCGGTGAAGCTATCGCTGCTGTTATACTGAGAATACAGACTGTTCCAGACACTCTTGGTAAAAATTTTCGCTGTACTCGTAGAATAGATCATGCTAGCCAGGTAAATAGCGGTCTGAACAGAGCCCCCACCGTTGTATCTGAGGTCCAGAATCAGTTTGGTGATTCCTGCCGTCTTGAATTGTTGAAAAACAGTATTCAACTTCAGATCGAAATCTGAGGTAAATCCATTGTAAACAAGATATCCAACTTTCGCACCATTAACCGTGAGTACTTTGCTCAGGAAAATCGGATCTTCCTGCATCTGAACAGCAGTCATCACAGGTGTCGTCCCTGAAGTAGTCAATACTCCATTAGACAAGGTTGCCAGTGTAAGGGTGAAGGTCTCTTTAGCAATCAGGGTAGAATAATTGGAAGTTGTAAGCTGGGTTCCATCAATCTTGGTAAAAATATTTCCCCTCTTTATTCCGGCTGCCTCAGCTGGCGACCCAGGGTATACGTACCTGATTACACCAATGACTGCATCGGAGGTCGAATTTAAAAGATATAGCTGATAATCATATCCCATAGTCTTGGAAATGCCAGCAATCCAGTCTTGAATGATCGTGTAATCATTTACGATAAATGACCACTTATCAACGGTTCCCTTTTGGTACATCAGGGCGTTGAAAAGGAGTGAAGGATCGGTATATTTATTCAGGAAGACATTGAGGCTGTCCACATTCCGTTTATAATTCGCGCTGCTGGTAGTAAGTGGCTGGTAGTAAGTATTGGTAAGATTGGCAACTTGAGCATTCCAGAGATAGACATCGTGCATGGAACCCCAAACAAAGTTATTCACCTCAGATGATGCAGGGATCACGACGGGTGGCGTAACGACGGGAGGAGTAACGACCGGATCGACCGGCAAGGTTGCCTCCTTTCTGCATTGTGTGAAAGTGAATAAAATCACTGTCATCCAAAGCACTAAAATGCTAAATTTATTCCTATTCATGGTACTCAATTTTAACTTATCGACAAAAATACTATATAAACGAAACGGCAGATGCAATTGATGTAATTTTTAATCCCAATTAAAGCATTTTCAGAATATTTAACGCTTTCCTTTAAGTGAAAAGTGAAAAATAAAAAGTGAAAGATGAATAATATCAAACGATTATACGGGGCAGTTGTCAAATAGTTGCCTGTGTTGTAACTTTTAAAGGAGTTAACCGTCTTATTCCAAAACATGGATTACCCGACTATGACCATTACAGATTATAACCAGGCAGTTGACGCATGGGCCGATGGCCTGTTTCGTTATGCGGTTAAAAATCTGCGATCAGCGGTGGCGGCAGAAGATGTAGTCCAGGATTGTTACGAAAAATTATGGATCCACCGCGAAAATTTGGATCCCTTAAAAGTTAAGTCGTGGCTTTTTACAACCGCCCATCATACCATGGTCGACGGGATCAGAAAATCGCAACGGGAGATATTATCCGGCAGCAACAAGCTTCCTGAAAGATCCTTCGAACATGGTTACAGCGATCTCCGGGAGATTCTGAATCAGGCTATTGATCAACTACCTGAAGTTCAGAAATCAGTCCTGCTGCTTCGGGATTACGAAGGCTATTCCTACCATGAAATCGGTGAAATAACCGGTTTGTCTGAGGCCCAGGTAAAAGTATATATTTACCGTTCGCGAGTTTTCCTTAAAAATTACATTGGAACAATCGACGCCGTCCTATGAAGATTACCAGAGAAAATTATGAAATCTGGTTCCTCGATTTTATGGAGGGAAGACTCAACCGGCAGGAGACGGAAGAGGTGCGCACTTTCATGAGTCAGCATCCAGATCTCGCGGAGGAGATGGAAAATATCGTTCCACCGCTTTTCTCTGATTCGGAAATACTTTTCCCGGGAAAAGAAAAATTAAAAAAGGATCCTTTCGAAGATCCTGAAATTCTTGAAGACTCGATCATCGCCCGGATGGAAGGCGACCTAAACGAAACAGAGAAAAAGTCATTGGATGCATGGCTCAATCATCATCCTGAGAAGAGGCAATTAGTTAACTTATACGAAAATACCAGGTTGAAACCGGATCTTGATCTTGTTTTTCCTGATAGGGAGAAGTTGAAGAAAAAAAGTACCCTGAAAGTCGTATGGATAAGGGTTGCATCGGTAGCAGCGATATTGCTGATGCTATTTTACCTCTTTCAACCGGAGAAACGAATAAGTGATCAACCGGCAACAACCATCGTCGAAATCCCTGGTCCTTCCGGAGCGATTACTCCTTCCTTATCTCCACTGGCTTCGGCAAGATCTTTGCCCCTGACTACTGCGAAAAAAACCGCACAAATCGTTACAAACCAAAAGAAATTATCCAGGAATTTAAAGAGGACTAATCGGCAGAAGACTCTTATAAAGTCTGTGGAAGAACGTTCCTACATTCCTATTTCAGCCATGCAGGCGAGAATTGCCCCAGTAAGCACCTTTGAACTGGAATTTGCCGACCTTGTACCTCTAAAGGAACCAGCAAATCAATATGCTGCCAGCAACGATATTCTCATGTCCACTTTCTTCACTGATAAATTTCGTGAACTTAAAGCCGGCGGGACTGGAGGGGTCTTCTCCCGGGAAGGACTTGCAGTTGCCGGGTTACGTTTCTTCTCCTGGTTACCCGGACGCAGGTTAACAGGGAAAAAGGGTACGGATGGCAGATTGAAATCCATTACTTTCAGCACACAACTTCTGGCTTTTTCAATTCCGGTGAACAGGGGGTTGTAACTTTTCGCCACCTCTAACCGTCATAGTAGAAAATTAAAATCAACCAAAAATAAATTCAATGAAAACAAAACTTCTAATTTCGGCTCTCCTGCTATTATCTATCAATATGTATTCACGCACTCAGGATACTGTCAAGGTCAGTGTTCTGGGGAAGAACTTAGTTACGGTCGTGGAAGCCGGATCGAAGACTGACGTAAAGATTGGCGACCATGTAATTGATGTGAAAGATGATAAGAAAGATACTGTGAAGATCAGGGTCGGACGAAAGACGATGGTCATTTCAGAAGGGCACCATGGAACTTCTGTAAAATACGACAAGCTCAATGATGAGGAATTCAAGCACTGGACCGGTCATGATCCAAAATTCAAAGGACACTGGTCAACTCTTGAGCTGGGAGTAAATACCTTTTCAACAGTTGATTACAAAGGATATGCAGTAGCCAATTTCATGGATTTGAACCAAAATAAATCTCTGGAAGTCAATATAAATTTGCTAAAATACAGCATCAGCCTGCAGAAAAAGAACAATGACATCGGGCTGGTTACCGGCTTGGGACTCAATTTTAATGACTACAGGTTTTCAAACAATTACACCATTAAGAACAATATGGGATACACTGTTCCCGTTGCCATTACCGACCCTAAACTGGAGATGTCGAAATTATCTACAGGATTTCTGACAGTTCCTCTCTTGTTGGAATTTCAGCTGCCAAGAGAATCGGGTTTTTGGGTTTCATTCGGCGTCATCGCAGGTCTCAAGATGGGTTCACATACCAAAGTAATCATTGACCGAAACAAGACAAAGGATCACAGCGATTTCAACATCAACCCCTTCCGTGGAGGTACAACAGTTAGAATGGGGTATAAGAAATTCAATATTTTCGGCACCTATTATTATACGCCCTTGTTCAGGGATGGCAGGGGACCGGTAATGGATCCAATTACGGTCGGAATAGGATTGTTAAACTGACCCCCCCTGCATCACTATATAATTCTCTTTTAAACAAGCAGTTAACAAGAAGCTTAAAACAACAGTGGCTGTCCCTTAATCTCTGGACAGCCACTTTTGTTTTAAGTTTCTATGTTTTACAACGGGATATTGCCGTGTTTCTTCAGCGGATTGGTTTTATGTTTGTTATGAGTCATTTCCAGGGCTTGAATAAGTTTCTGGCGTGTATGTCTCGGATAGATTACCTCATCAATATATCCCAACTCAGCTGCCTTGTATGGATTTGAGAAGGTATCACGGTAGTTTTCAACCGCTTCAGCCTTGGATGCCGCATCTAGTTTTCCCCTGTGGATAATCCTGACGGCGCCATCCGCTCCCATCACTGCAATTTCAGCCGATGGATAGGCGTAATTAATATCGGCCCCGATGTGTTTACTACTCATAACGTCGTAGGCACCACCATAAGCTTTACGTGTAATCATGGTAATTTTCGGTACTGTGGCTTCAGCAAAAGCATAAAGCAGTTTTGCTCCATGGCGGATAATTCCGCCAAATTCCTGCACGGTACCGGGGAGGAATCCGGGTACGTCGACGAATGAAATAAGCGGGATATTAAATGCGTCGCAGAAACGAACGAAACGGGCCGCCTTCACCGATGAGTTAATATCCAGAACACCTGCGAGATAAGCAGGCTGATTGGCGACTATGCCGACACTGTGACCGCCCAATCTGGCAAATCCGATGAGGATGTTGGGGGCAAAATCCGGCTGGATCTCGAAGAATTTTTGGTCATCTACTACCTTATCAATCAGCTCCCTCATGTCGTAGGGTTTGTTTGGATCTGCAGGTATCAGCTGATCCAGCTCCGGCTCCTCGCGGTAATGATCGTCTGAAGTCGGCACATAAGGTGGATCTTCCATGTTATTGCTGGGCATGTAGCTGAATAGTTCACGAATCATCAGCATGGCATGCTCATCGTCGTCTGCTGTAAGGTGCGTCACACCACTTTTACTGCCATGGGTAACTGAACCGCCCAGTTCCTCTTTGGTGACCTCTTCGTGCGTGACCTCTTTCACCACATCTGGTCCGGTGACGAACATATAACTGGACTCCTTCACCATGACGATGAAGTCTGTAATTGCGGGTGAATAAACTGCTCCACCTGCGCAGGGCCCCAGGATGGCAGATATCTGAGGGATGACGCCGGAGCTCATCACGTTCCTGTAAAAAATGTCGGCATAACCTGCGAGGCTCTGAACACCTTCCTGGATACGAGCGCCGCCTGAGTCGTTAAGACCAATGACCGGAGCTCCCATGTTCATGGCCAGATCCATGATTTTAATGATCTTATCCGCATTGGTGCGGCTCATGGTTCCACCGAAGACGGTAAAATCCTGGGCAAAAAGATAAACCAGCCGGCCATCAATCTTGCCATAACCAGTCACGACACCATCGCCCGGAATAAGTGATTTCTCCATGTCGAAATCATGGATTCTATGTACCACGAACTTGTCGAACTCTACAAATGAACCTGGATCTACCAGGTCATTCACACGTTCCCTGGCGGTCTTTCTGCCGGCTGCGTGCTGCTTATCAATCCGTTCCTGGCCCCCACCAATTTCTGCTTCCAGATCTCTTCTTTCCAGTTCTTTGTACTTATCAATCATCGTTATAATGAATTTATTTTTTTACATCTTTCCCGATCACCACCATCAGTTGGTTACCCTCGACAGTATCCCCTTCTTTGACAGCAACTTTCGAAACTATACCACTACATCCGGCCTTGTATTCGCTCTCCATCTTCATGGCTGAAAGGATTACGACTGTCTGACCCTTTTCAACATGTTCGCCCTTTTTCACCAATACCTTCATTACTTTGCCAGGCATCGGAGACTTGATGGTATCTGTCGTACCATCGCTTTCTTTGGTCTTGCGCTTTTGATTGTAACGAGTTTCAGCATCATTGACGCTGACATCGAAGCCAAAATAAATGGTGTTTACCCGATAGGTTTTCGGGTCATCTGTTGAAATCACCTCGACATTATATGATTTACCTTCGGAAAGAATGGAATACTCTTCCCCGCTTACTTTGTCAATATCAACTTCATAAATTTTATCGTCTACCGAAATCGTCACCAGATTACCATCCCGGCTGATCTCCTTGACGACTGCCGTCCGATCATTTACTTTAAATTCAAGCTGCATAGTTTTATATAATATCCTTGTAATTTTTATTTATAACCTCTGAATTCCTACTCTCCTGCCCCTGTGCTTCCATCCTTTGGCACCGATAGTTCTCTCATGTGGCACTACCCGTTTAGTATGCTTCACTCTGGAGGCATGTTCGAAAAAAGTAGCAATCAGCGCAATATCCTCGCAATGTATGTCGCATTTGACTTTGGTATTAAGGAATACCTCATTCTTTTCGATAAAATGCGTATTGTAGGTGCCGTTCCTGAAATCAGGAGTCTCCATGATCTTCAACAAATATTTAATGGAGGTCTTCACTCCCGAAATTTTGTATTCAAAGAGTGCCCGGCGCATACGTTCAATAACTTCAGACCTGGTGCGTCCCCAGATGATTAATTTACTGATCATCGGGTCATAATATATCGGGATGGTATATCCTTCATGAATGTATCCGTCGCATCTTACACCTAATCCCATCGGTTCCGTGATATGGGTAATCTTACCAGGATTCGGCATAAAATTATTCTCTGTGTCTTCAGCATAAATCCTACATTCCATCGAATGTCCGTTCATTTTGAGCTGCCTCTGTGTAAAGGGCAGTGGGTGCCCTTCGGCAATCCGGATCTGCTCCCGGACAAGGTCTACTCCAACCACCCTTTCGGTAATCGGATGCTCAACCTGCAGACGGGTATTCATCTCCAGAAAATAAAAATTGAGCTGATCATCGACGATAAATTCGATCGTACCGGCACCCTCATAATCTGCCGCTTTGGCCGCTGCAACTGCGCAGGAGCCCATTCTCTCCCTGATGGCCGGTGTCATGATTGGTGAAGGCGTCTCTTCAATGACCTTCTGGTGGCGTCGCTGAACGGAACATTCCCTTTCAAAGAGATGTACCGCATTGCCGTATCTATCGGCCAATACCTGAAATTCGATATGATGCGGTGATTCGATGTACTTCTCAATGTACAGCGAATCATCTCCAAAGGCCGTTCTGGCTTCTGACTTTGCTCCGCTGATGGCAGACATAATATCTTCTTCTTTCCTTACCAGCCTCATCCCTTTTCCACCGCCGCCCGCAGATGCTTTGATCATGACAGGCAATCCGATTCCCATAATTACTTTAATGGCTTTCTGCTCATCCTCGATTTTCTCGGTTGTACCCGGAACAACCGGAACTCCAGCCGCAATCATCCTTTTCCGGGCGCTGATTTTATCACCCATCGATTCAATAGATTCGGCTGAGGGTCCAATGAATATCACACCTGCCTCCTTGCATTTCCGGGCAAACAATGAATTTTCGGAGAGGAATCCATATCCGGGATGGATGGCATCTGCACCTGATATTCGCGCAACTTCCAATATTTTGTCCATCCGGAGGTAACTCTCTGAAGATGCGCTCGGTCCGATATGGTACGCTTCCGTTGCATAACGTACGTGAAGAGAGGAGCGGTCAGCATCGCTATAAACAGCCACAGTTTCGATTCCCATTTCACGGCATGATCGCATTATTCTTACAGCAATCTCGCCCCTGTTGGCAATGAGGATTTTCTTTATGGTGACCGGAATAATCGTTTTTCCCATATTTTATCTTTGAAAAATTTTAGCGGGGGTAAAAATATTTATTTATCCTTTGGAATAGAGAAAAAGCAAATTTCAAAAACCGCTTTTCAACCTCATTGTACGTAAAAATGGTTAGTTTAGTTCGTTTTTAACACTTTTTTGACCCAGATGTATAAAAATTCGGTGAAAAAGGGGCGATGAGACGTGGGAAATGAGAGATATGAGATGAGACAAGCGAGAGGAGGCATGAGACATGAGAAAAGAGAAAGTAATAGACTGCTGGGTGAAATAGTAAGGTAAAACGAGGAAATTGTTTTAATTTAGCACTAAATAAACATTTGAATATGAGATTATTATTGATCAGTAACTCCACCATGCCCGGAGAAGAGTACCTTAGATATCCAATGCCTGAAATAAAGAAATTTCTTGGTAATCAGCCTCTTAAAGCCATCTTCATCCCTTTTGCTGCCGTTACATTTTCCTTTGATGCCTACGAAGCCAGGGTTAGTGAGCGATTTGCGGAATTGGGCCATCAGGTAACCGGGATCCATCGGTGCGCAGATCCTGAAAAGGCAATTGAAGAAGCAGACTTTATCATTGTCGGCGGAGGCAACACCTGGCAGCTGGTGAGGATGATGAACGATAATCGCCTCTTCCCCTTAATCAGGAAACAGGTTTTGAAAGGCACTCCATTTATCGGTTGGAGTGCCGGATCCAATGTTGCTTGTCCCACGCTACGCACTACGAATGACATGCCAATCATCGATCCGAAGGGATTTGATTGCCTGAATCTTGTTCCGTTTCAGATCAATCCGCACTACCTGGACAAAAATCCCGAGGGACATGGTGGTGAGACACGCGAGCAACGGATAGAAGAGTTTCTGGAGATCAATTCAGGAGTTAGCGTGGTAGGATTGCGTGAAGGAACGATGCTTCTCCGGGAAGAAAACAGGCTTTCCCTGATCGGTTCCAGGAATGTCCGGATCTTCAGGAAAGGGACGATCCCGGTAGAATTAAGTGAGAAGGACGATTTGAGTTTTCTATTATAATAAATATCCCTGCCCGGAATTAACCAGACAGGGATATTTTTTCTATTAGACAATCTATTTAGTATAGAATGTCTTTGTTGATGTTCATATTCTTCTTGGAGTTATCCTTTCCATAATCGAAAACAAGGTCTCCCGATTTTTTGATGACAGTAATGCTATTTAAGCCGAACCAGACAAATGCCTTACCCACTTTTGCGCCGGAGATGAAATCGATTCGGGCGTCACCTTCGGGAGTATAAACCATTTTCATACTGGTCTCGTTCTTTACCTTCAACATACTAAATTCGAGAAACTTATTATCTTGTGTACGGAGGGTAACGATGCCATTGCTGTTTTTCAAAAACTCCACCACCAAAAGACTCTTGTAGAGTTCCGGACTCTTTGTCTTGAAAGTAGGATTATATTTATCCAAGGTGGCTTGAACTATCTCACCGGTAAGTTTGGACTCAAAGTCGGAAAGCATCTGGAAGACCGCAAATAAGCCGGCTACACCCTTGTCGTAACCATTCTTGATGAGCTCGTCATTTTTCTCCTTCAGTAAAGTGGAGATGTCATATTTAGCCTCAGCATTAACGGCTCCGGTGCGTTTTATCATCCCAGGCAGGGTACTAAAACCGCCTGTCGCAAGCAAGTTATTCTTCTCATCCAGAACTAACATATTTTTCCAGGAAGAATTCTGTTGAGGCAAATAATCTGTCCCAAGCAATTTACCATTAGTGTCCAGTCTGACCTGATAATAGATATTTTCGCGGGTCTTAACTTCGTCGAATAATACCGGGGTAAGCCAGTTAATGGTTCCACCGGGTTTCATAGAAAGAAGGAAAAGTGACTGATCAGGTTTTTCCGATTTGATGTTTTTGGTGTCTGCCTGGAAATTCCCCGAAAAGTTTCCTGAGATGATGAAATTTCCCAACGGATCCTTTACAATTCCTGTAACAAATTCAGCTCCTGAACCTTCCAGTATTTTCACCCAGTTAAGTTTGGTCTGAGAATTAAACGAGGCGACAAATAAATCACGTCCTCCCATCGGATTTACAGGAGCTTTCCCTAGTGTGAAAGCCTTGTCGAACCAGCCGGTAAGGATGATATTGCCTTGTCCGTCTGAAATATCACATTTCCCCTCTCCCGGATACCCGCCATGTTGATTGACATTGTCCCAGATCTGTTCAGCAAGGAGCTCGTCTAAAGAAATTCCTGCTCTTTGGATGATCTCGCCAGACTTTCCGGCAAACTGAGGCATGCACCGTCCGACTGGAGCACCAATAAAGGTCCCATCACAAATAGTGTATTTCTTTTGCCTGGAAGTGACAAAATCGCCAGGAACATCATTCGGAAATAAAACGGCTGTACTTACGTGACCTGGAAAGAGGATTCCTATGACATCCAGCCTGGCAACATTGAATACCAACCAGGAGAGAAGGGCGGCCCTGTCATCACAATCGCAGTAGGGATAATGAAATATTTCGTCCGGAAAATCCCATTTCTCGTATCCAAACTGAGCCTGGTCAGTCTTATAAGGGAATGCCTTTTGCGTGAATTCAAGGAGAACAGCTACTGTCTCCACAGCATTCTTCCCCTTGGTCCATTTCTGAAAATAATTCATCACCGACTCCTTCATGCCTGGATTCATAGGTGCACTCATGGTTACATAGAAATCAGTCTGTGGATACGTTGCATAGAAAGCCATCTCATTTTGAGGAACATCCACTACTAACTCAGGATATTCTGATGAAAAACTATACTTCTTAGTGACAAACTTCTCCCTGAAATTAAGCGGCTTAGTGACCGCCAGATTGATCCGTTTTTTCGCATCACCATACTCTTCGTCATAAGTCAGTACAGCACCGACCTCCTCACCAAAGTTTGCGATAAAATAATATTCCTGACCGTTGAATTTGAGAAACTGACAACCAAAAACATTATTTAGAGAAGGTACAAGAAGGTACAATTTGTTGGACTCAGCAGAATAGGCCAGCCTGCTCTGAAATCCGGATACCGTCAACAGGAACCAATTGTAGAGTGTTCTGGTATTGTTATTGTTGGGAGAGATCCTTGCCGAAAAATGATCAATTAACTGATATACTCCCCAGTCATTCAGGTTCATTTGCTCTTTCAACTGACCAATTTGCAAGAGTAAATCCCCATAATTTGATTCTGTTACTTTCCTCCAGAAACGAGCCACCTCATTCTGTCCAGGTTTCCCTAGGGTGAACTCCAATAATTTGGGGTCGGTTCGGATGATCAGATTCTGACCAAAAAATTCTACCGGTACTTCCAGTCTTCTGTTTGTCTTCTCAGGAATCGGTACAACCTGGGGCCTCTCCTGCTCAGCCTTTAATGGGAGAAGCATTGGCATGTCCTTCACCACAACCTTTACCGGTGGCGGTACCATTTTAGGCGGTTCATATTTGATAGGATCAGGAAGTTTTGGGGCATCAACAGGTTTGTTCGCTTTAAACGCTTCGTATTTCGACCATTCCTTTTCGAGGTATTTCGCAAACTCTTCGTTTCGCTTTTTGACAAAGTCGTTGTACTCCTGTTGCAATTTCAGCATTCCTTCCTGTTGCTCTTTAACATAAGCATTATATTGCTGCTGTTGTTGTTTCAGGTATTCTTCGTACGTCTGGGCACCTGCCGGTAAGATGCAGGCCAGAATCAGAACCAGGATTAAAAAAAGATTCTTCTTCATGGTGTCCTAATTTATAGGATTGGTAAAGACTTGAGCTGCGAAAAATGCAGATACCCGGCAAACCTCTCCCATCGCTGGGAAAGATTTACCGGTAAATGATAAATAATAAATAATTAGCGCGTTACGCCTACTTAGAACTCTTGTCCATTTCTTTGTTAAACTCGTTTTTGAATTTTTCATATTCAAAATCGAGTCTAAGTTTTTCATCACCTGAGATTTTTTTCTGGATTCCCTGCAGTAACTCCTCACCGTTCAGTTCCTGTGCAATGTAGCATTTATAGGTACCTGTTTTGGTTTTGGTCAGTTTCTCACAAATGGTTGCAACGCCTGATAACTGTTGATCAACAACCTGACGGGTTAAGCCTTCAAAACGGGTTTTGGCTTGTTCAACATTGTCAATGGCCTTAGAGCTGTAGTAGTTGTCGACGACACTCTTGATAGTAACATTAAGTGTGGCAGCAAGTTGCTCTCTTGAGTTGGCTTGAGCTTTTTTCTTTGCAAGCATTTGATCAGAACTTTCACCTGAAGCTGAGGCTCTGATAATACCTTTCTTGGTGAAAAATTCAGGACCGTTACAAGGAAGATCTACCAGTTCTTCGCCTTTTGGAACGGCTTCTTTCTTAGATTTACAACTTGTGGTGCATACCAATAAGGATAAGCAGCAGATTCCGAGAACCAATGGAAAAAAATTACGTGTTTTCATTTTGTTAAGTCTAAAGTGTTAATTATTAAGTGACAGTTCAATATATATGTTACCAACCTGTGGTGTAATCGAAACGATAAATTCTTATGGATGAGGCCTTACCTGTCTTTACTGAATTATACATGATTGATCCATTCAGTTGCTTGAAAGGCTTGACTGCATTAGAAATTTTAGAAATTGGTAATTCATTTGGAATTGTGACCTTCAGATCGTGCTGTCCTTTCCCAGTTAAAGTCTCACTTACTGGTAGATCCAGCACAATACCCGACTCCTTCCATTCCAGTTTAAGATTTGTTACCGCGCATGGGCTATCGAACTTTGATTTTATTGGAATCACGCAGACTGCGTTGGTAACCTTATCCCCGACAACATCTCCACCCATGATACGAATATTTCCACTAATCATCAGTTCGGCTTTCGTCTCGGCCACATCAAAATAGAACATCTTCTCGGGTCGTGTATTTCCCAGGGTATAGGAGACTTTAACATTGTTTCCGGGCTCGTCATAGCACTCGTCGAATAGGTAAGAGATTTCACATACTTCGATACCCAAACGTCGATCCTGGATCTTTGCGCATTGAGAATTGATGACAGGAATTCTCGCGCATCTTACAATCTTATCTCCGATCTTAATGCTGTATCTTACTTTCCCGAGTTCGCTACCGGCGTCTGCAAGGTAAGTGGAAGCCAATAATGCCTTACATCGCTCGATGCCAACCTGACACTTGCTCTTGCGCTCATCGATGAAGATGGCTTCAAGTTTGCCAAGCTGACTCTGGCATTGTATCAGCTCTTCGACGGTGGTATAAGTATCCAGAAGGCCGAGGGCTTTGTTCATCTCTTCTGTCAGCAAAGCATCCTTCTTCCTAAAATCTTCGACCAGGTCATCCAGATCAAACTGACTAAATGGATACTTGACGAAATACTGGTATTTGACCGCCTTGGTTTGTTTGTCAGTCAGCTTCTCCCAGTAGAAGGCTACCACATTAGAGGCTGAGACCCCCTGAAGATAGTCCCGCTTCCCGGACTGGGTGGTTATTACATTCGAGAAACTCTGGTAAAGCTCATTCAATTTATTGGCAGTAATCTCAGTCGTTTTTGAGACTGATGTGGAGGAAATATGATCTGCCACTGCTGTAGTAATCTGAGCCTTAACATTTACCATGGCATTCTCCTTAGCATCTTCAACGGCTGTTCCGTTTCCTATGCCAACGATAAAGCCCTTCTCCATGCTCATGGTCCAGTCAGGTTTCTTACCGCTCTTATCGGTGACAGAATACTGCGCCAGAAGCGAAAGCGGGAAAATGACCGTACAGAGGAAAAATAATATTCTTTTCATTGCACGAAGTTTATTTAGTTAATGGCAGATTTTTGAATTTGAAGTAATTGTCGTTGATATAGAATCGCAGATATTTAATCTCATTGACTTTCGGAAACTCACAGATTACTTCCGTGTTGACATCGGGCAGTATCGTAACATCCAAGTAGTTATTGCTTTCCCTGGATCCGATTTTCGTCATGGTATTACGCTTCTCGTCTCCATTTTCATTGATCAGCATGGTCTCGTAGAGGCGATACATCTTTTGCATATAATCTTCCGGGTTCTTATTGATCAGCTCAAAATAGGCGTAGATCTTTTCACCCCTGACCACGGCCTGTTTAAACCTCAGGAAAATTTTATTCCCGATATCGATGGTCTGGCCTCCTGTATATTCAGGCTCGGCTTCTTTTTTCACCCGCTCTTCGGTGGTATAGATAATAGGCATACTACGACCGATTTCACCTCCAACTTCATTGGCTTTATCGAAACATTCACGACATACCGGAGGAATCGAATTCAGGATACCTAGGGAGGCAACCCAATTGCGCTGATCGGCCAGGCTTTTGGCCCTCGAGATGACCAGATCACAATTGGCATTGAAATACTCAACGATAGCAGTCTTCCCTTTCTCCATCATCACTTTCCACTTTCCGTTACGGATGTTGATCTCATTAAAGGCATTATTGTATGCAAGCTGTTCCGTTCTGCCGGCTCCTTTTAATTGTTGGGAAGCAGTAGCATAGACATTCCCGGTATACCTGTCCGCAATATTCAGTACTACCTCCATATTGTAAGTATAAATTGGAGGTGCAGTAGGAGTTACATCACTGCTTAAGACCATCAACTGTGGGGTCATGATAAAAAGCGGTGCATTGTCAAGGGCGCTCATACCATTGAGCCCGATGATCTGCCGCATCTTGCCCAGAAGCATATCCTGCGCTCCTTTGGGCATATTCTTCATGGCATCAGGAATGGTTGGGGCAATTGCAATCCGGGAGAAATCATCGCTGGCTCCCATGCTATTTTGTCCCTGAATAACAGGCGTATAAACAGAGCATATAAGCAAAATAATTCCGCCAAATATTAATTTTTTCATGGTTCCTTTTTTTTGTTATTTCTCTCCAATAATAAGCCAGGCCTCACCCAAACCGCGCTGATAAATCTTGTTGTCCAGGTTGAATGGAGGCCCTGAGAGGAATTTGCTTAGATTGTTAATATATCTCCTGGTATCCATGGCCACTTCCCGTCCGTTGAGGTTAAACATCATAGGGATACGAACCTGTTCAAATTTCATCATGGTGGCTGTCGCATCGATGGTGGAGAATCTACCATTGACAGTATTCTCAGTGAACCAGTTTTCGATGTGGAAACTCAGCTGATCGTTGGTGCCTTTATAGTCAAAATCCTGTTCAAAATCGACTCCGGCATTGTCCCACATACGCAAGGCAATGGTAACTTCCCGACCATTGGTAAACATGTCGTTGAAGAAGGTTGTAAGCTGGCCGTTGAAGGTATCCATGTGGCTCAGTACCGCCTCTTCCAGCAGCAGGTCTGCAGATGCTGCAGAGGATGGTTTCCCGGTACCGGTTGCGGCTGCAACCTGTTTGTTGGTGTATGCATCAAGTCCTTTCAGCACAAAGGTGATGTAATTATTGGGGCCCTGACGCTTTACGTTGAAGTCGATATCCATGATAATATCCGCCTTTGCGGTTCGCTTTAAGACATCGATCGGAGTCTCCTTAATTGCCGCAC
The DNA here is from genome assembly GCA_037137375.1 of Prolixibacteraceae bacterium. Classification (GTDB taxonomy): domain Bacteria; phylum Bacteroidota; class Bacteroidia; order Bacteroidales; family Prolixibacteraceae; genus CAINVV01. Next base: position 142,840 of record JBAXKJ010000004.1, on the reverse strand, counting down.
TGGAGCTCTTGGAGGTCATCATGGAAATTTCGGCGCTCTGTGTGTCGATACTCTTAAGTGTCTGCTCCAGATCTTTTAACGGGAAGCCTCTTTCAGTCATAATGGCACCCATCTTAGTGATTACCATTCGAAGCTCATCACTACTTTGCATGGCCTTCTTGTAATCAGGCAGCACTTCGTCTTTGCCATTAGCATTTACGTTGACGGTATACCCATGTGATACACAGAAAATATCGCTAGGTACAATCATGATAATGGGTTTCTTGGCCTGACCCCAGGAAACGAGTGAAGCGAAGCACAAAACAAGGATTAAAATTATTCTGTTCATACGTTGAGAATTATTGAATTAGTATAAAATTTATATCAAAATCCTGCATCCATTCTTTTTACCACACCTTTTTCTTCGAGGTACTTGCGTAAAGCGCTAAAATTGATCGACGCAGCTACGGCGACTTTATAACCATGGCTCATCTTGATGTTATCCGATCCGCCGGGTGTCCCATCAGTGGTGAGATTGACAAAACTCAGATACATCCCACCATCTTTAAAGAACTCATCGAAGAAATCCATATGTTGTTCATATCCGTCAACAGGCAAGATGGAGGGAGTAGGCGCAGCTCCGTTTCCGGCAGGAACGCCTCTGAAAATGACAGCGGCAACTGCAGTTCTTTTTGCATCGTAAATGGCATTATCCACTTTTTTGCCATAGCCCCACACTTTCAAAAGCTTGGTTCCATCATTGCCCACACCCAGACAAGCCAGTTCATAATTATATTGGCTATCATACATGGCTTTGCGCTCTTTACGGGTCTGACCAAAGGAGTTAGCCACGACCAGCAAAAGGACAATAATTGTAAATAAACTCTTTCTCATAATAGAATAAATTTTGAATTAGAACTCGAAGCGTAAACCAAACTTCATAGACACTCCATTGCGTCCCGTGAAATAACTGTCCCAGGAACCTTTGTAAGCAGATTCCTCCGTACTGTCCTTGGTTTTTTTAACGGTAGCATTGCCCATAATATAATAGTTGGCCTGTCCGAACACCGAAACATTGTGTGTAATGTTGAATCCCAACATTGCTCCTAACTTTCCATAGGTAGTTGAAATACTTTCATAAGTTTTATCCTTGGTAGATTCGACTCCATACATGGCATAAGGAGTGAATTCCACGATCCTTGCAAAACGGAATCCCTTCCCAAGTCCTCCGGCCATTCTGGTAAAATTGTATTTTGTTGAGGTAGAATTAAATGATGTTTTGAAATTACCTCCATCAATACCAAAATCTCCAATTACATACAAGGCAGTAACATTTGAATAAGGGCCTGTCCTGAACATCAGGTTCGCCTCAAGTCCACCAATCCCGCCAACTGCGAAACCCGGCATCAAAGAAATTCCGAAATCCAACCTTTGTTGCAGAATCATTCCTGCCTCCACTGTTCCTCCATAAGTCTGGTAAAATTTGCTTTCAGGGCTCGATCCGGTAGCTATTGTTCGGTTGTCTGCAATTTTACTAGTCGCCCTGATAACGGCCTTTCTCACCGGTGTCACCTTTTTTGTCGCTTCATCATAAGTATACTGAAATACAAAAAATTGCTGGTCGCACTTCAGACCCTCTTTCTTGCCAATTTTTGCTCTTGTGGGATGAATCTGGGATACTTTGGTTTTTACCCGGAAATCTTCAATAGTCCTATCCAATGTAAACGTTGAACTCTCATACATTTTATTAACCAGCTCAGCAGCCAACTCATCAAAAGTCTTAGTCTTCTTCAGTTTCGTAATAATGTCACTGGCTGATGACGACAAGAATGGGCTACTCTTTATTTCACTAAACTTGAATGTCAGGGTATCAAAGGCAGCTACCTTGCTTTGTTTGATGGCAGCATCGTCATCGTCATAAGGCCATACATTATAGAAATTGGCGACTACATCAGGTGTAAACACCAGCTGAAAACAAAACATATCGTAAGAACAGTCCCAACTGCGTGAATCCTTGTCTTCTTTCGATTTCACATCATAGGGAACTAAGATCAATACAGAAGTCTTATTGACAAGGTTCTGTCCTGCATCTTTTAAGAAAGCATCTCCTCTTTTCGCAGCAACGGCCATCTTAACATCCTGGTCAGTAGCATTGTATAGTCCACTTTTGTGAATATATTCCAGACTCATCATCCCGTTCGCCTGCCTGTTAAACCACTTGGCCACCATCTGTCTCCCTACACCCTGCTTGGTAAGCAAGTCCTGGAGATATGCCTTCTTCTTGTCAAAAGTGAGTGTCTTAAACTCCTGTCCGAGCTGAAGGACCTGATTGTCCAGGTTGTGATTAAAATATTTATCCGAGAACTTTATTTTCCCGACGTTATTGACCGGAGCGGCATTTACGCCAGGCAGAGATCCCATGAAAAATGTTACCGACTGACGTGAATAAGTTTCTGCCAGTTGATCTTTAGCAGGTTTGGCAGCCTGCTGAGCAACAGTAGTACTGATCATACCTACCAGCGCCAAAAGAAAGGTGAACTGTTTCACAAGGTTTTTCATAAAAAATAGTTTACGTTAATTATCAAAGCACAAGCCAGGACAATATTCCGCCTGGTTTTGCAATCTAAATAACCAATAAAAATTTAAAGAAATAATAGCCCCAATGGGTCATTTTTTATCCCGGGCCTTACCTCGAAGGAGAGGAATTTTTGCTGTAATTCTGAACAAAAAATCTCAGATATTCCAGAAGATCCTGATCCGAAATCAATCTCCTATAGTTTGGTGAAGAAGCGATAAAATAATGATAATCAACGCCTTTTAATGTCTTAAAGGCCTCTTTTTGCTTCAGTATATTTCCAAAATAACCCAGCCCTTCTTCTTTATTCGGAAGGCTTCTGACCACTACGAGGTTAATCTGATCATTCAAACTAATCTCTTCTATTTCAAAATCGAACGAAGTGTAGTAATCGATGTTAAAATTCGCAATATCAAATATCAGTCGGTTGACATCTACCTTTGCATTCTTTGGAAAAGAAAGTAAAAAGTAGTGGAAGAGATCTTCGTCGTACGAATATTTTCCACCAAACGGATCATTCTCTGTTCCTGATTTCTTCACCTGAATTCCGGCAAGGCCTGCAGAATCAATCCTGGCTATCGCCTTTTCAAGTTCCACAAGCGAATTCTGCCTGATCAAATCTCTGATCTTAAGAGCAATAGGTTTTGCCGGAGAACCCGGAAAGTCTGAAATATACTTGTCTAGCAACCTGCCAAAATCGTCCGATGAGCTATTTTTCCCAGTTGCCACTAATTCAATAAATTTAACTCTTGGTAGCAAAAAGCTATCGGGTTGGAGCGCTGTTACTTCCTGGGCAATTTTACCGGCTGCTGAATAATCGCCTTTGCGGTAAAGTGTAGTCGCCTCCGAATATTTCTTTTCTATCTGTTGTTTCCTGCTTTCCATCTCCCGGAAAAAATCAGGATTCGAAAGAAACTTCGCATAGTTTGATCCGGGATATTTTTGCGTGATTCTTGCGCGGTAAATTTCCGGTTGATAGTTGATCTTGTGAAGTTCAATCCAGGTCGAAAGTTCATAAATGCTTCCCGGAAATCTCTTGTTCAGTTGATCAAAGAGTTCAACTGCATGGGGGGTATCCTTCAGGGTACTGATATAGATTCTGCCAGCACCGAAAAGGGCAGACTTGATCCTTTCGTTCGATATTTGCATCAGAGAGTCCTTCAACGGAAGATCCTGCAGGTAATATTCTACCATCTTCGGGTCAGAAATCTTTGGTTTAAGCGCCTCTTTCTTCTGAGTATCGGCGGTAACATTGTTCTGATCATTATCGGCACTGACCGCAATCTTGTTCTTTCGTCGCCAGTTATCTTCGAGAATCCTTTTCCCCCAGATTTGCTGGAATTCAGTCTTCCCAAGTCCGGCAGTTACCGGATTGTAAAAATACCACATACTGCCGCCCTGGCTGTTGTCGGACATATTCCTATACTGCTGATTCCTAAAATAGCTCTGGTTATTTTGCTCATTCTGTTGCTGCTTCAACTTGGCATTTTCTGCAGCTGTGAAGACTTCGATGATCTTATTAATATAGGAAAGCCTATCTTTTTCACTCATCAGGGCTACTCGCTGCAAACTATCCTCCCTGCTAATCTGGTCCAGATTCTTCACTAGCGAGGACAGTCCATTGGCCTTGGTAACCAGTTCCTCGTAACCTGGATAGTACTGATCTACAACAGCTAACGCACTATCATAATAACACGAGGCCATTCTGTAGTTCCCCTTCTCAAAGAATAATCGGGCAACAGTCAGGCTGGAAAGAGCCCGCTGACTATTATTTTCCACACTTTTGGCTACTGAAGTCTGCAAAGCCTTGAATGCATCGGCCATGCGGCCCGATTTCAGAGCGATCATTGCCCTGGCGTAATAAATGCGATCCAGAAATGGCAGACTATTAGCTGCCCTGATCATCTTTGCAAGTTCCTGATCAGTTTGCTCCGGACTCTCATTCGAAAGCTCGAGGAGTGTAATCTTCGCCTCAAACTTCATCCGGTAAGGAGGCCTGGCTTTTAGGACCCTCTTATAAGCCGCGATGGCCTGATCATTTTGTTGCTGTCGCTGATATAACTGTGCCAAAATGAAATTGTACCTGCTTTGTTCCCGCTTGCTCAGCTTGAATTTCAGGGTCTGATTAAGGAGTGAAACAGCCTCTTTCGTGTCTCCTTTCAAGAGATAATAATAGGCCTTGACGAGTAAAAGATCCTTCTTGATGCTGGCTGGCAGACTGCCATCCCTCTCGAGTAATTTAAAGATATCCTGCGTCTTCTCACTCTCCCCTGTCTCAAGATAACACCTCGACAACCACAGGAAAGCTGGATTACGGGTAGGCTGATCGGAAAAATTATGCAGGATGTAGTTAAAACTTTCCTGCGCCTTATGAAAATCACGCAAATAGTAACTTGCCTGACCCATTAAAAGATAGGTGTCGTCTATCCATTTATTGTATTCGCCCTTGGAGGCAAATGCCAGGTAAGCCTCAGATTTATTTGGCTTTCTCCTTGGACTCGTGGAGATAGAATGGGTGGAGATCAGTTTGAGACATTTCTGCACGGCATACTCCATTTCCGAGGCAGCGGCTTGCACGGCTTTTGGATTGGTCTCAGGAAATATTGGCAATAATTGTGTATAATCCTCTATCACAGATTTATCCATACGCCTCAATCCTTCCTTTACACTCTCTTTACCATTGAAATAAACATTGTAGTGTGAAGTCAGATTATGGTAAAACCTGGATATAGCCGTGTTCTTCTGCGTGGAACATCCGGCAGTCAAAAACAAAAGCAACAACAATAGAATCCGGTGTAAACTGATTCCCTTCAAGCGAATTTGAATAAATTGTGGTACACAAATTAACTCAAAATTGCCGAAAAAATCACTTTTTGCTGATCTTTACTTTCTCGGTAGGTTTAAAAAAAATGTTTCTGTGCTCAAGTTGTACGATCACTTCTGCGGCCAGCTGCTCAAAAACCATCCCGGTAACGCTGTTTTCATCCCAGGCAACAGGAAGTCCATTGTCACCGCCTTCGCGGATACTCATGACCAATGGAACCTGCGCAAGTAATGGAATTTGGAGCTTTTCGGCAAGCTCCTTGCCACCATCCTTTCCGAAAATATAATATTTATTACCGGGCAGTTCGGCAGGGGTAAACCACGACATGTTTTCGATGATTCCCAGGACGGGAACATTGATGTTTTTGCTGTTAAACATGGAGACTCCTTTGACGACATCCGCGAGCGCAACATCCTGAGGAGTGGTCACAATGACGGCTGCCGTTACGGCAACAGTCTGCACCAATGTGAGATGAATGTCACTCGTCCCGGGTGGCAGATCCACCAGAAGAAAATCAAGTTCTCCCCAACTCCCTTCCATGATCAACTGTTTCAACGCATTGGAGGCTACGGGTCCGCGCCAGATGAGGGCGTCATTTTTATTGGCGAAGAATCCTATAGACAAGAACTTCACGCCATATTTCTCGATTGGGATGATCCGGTCCCTTCCGTCAATTTTCTCGAAATGAGGTCTGGAATCCTCCTCGCCGAACATTTTCGGAATGGATGGCCCGAAAATATCCGCGTCAACCAGTCCCACCCTGGCACCACTTTTTGCGAGAGCTACCGCCAGGTTTACGGCCATCGTTGACTTTCCAACGCCACCCTTACCTGAGGCAATGGCAACGATATTTTTTACACCCGGAAGGACGGGCGGGCTCATTCTGTTTGCGCTTTTGGGTGTGATAGATACCTCGAAATCGCTTCCGAATTCACGTCGGATTTGATCCGTGCAGGCTTCAGAAACCGGACCGATAGAAGGGTCGTCCAATTGCTGAAAAACGAGTGAAAAATTGATTCGTTTGCCGGCGATGCGGATTTCCTGAACCATCTCCAGCTCGACGATATTTTTATCAGAACCCGGAAAGAGTATCCTTTTCAGGGAATCAAGTATATTTTTTGGTACAATTGCCATAAATAGGGAATTTTTTATTGGAAGATTTGCTATTTTTTCTACGATTCACAAAGATTAATGTTCCGGGAGGAAGGTTTATTTCAATTCAATCATCGGGTCCCAAAACAATTCGCGAAAATTGATCACCTGATCGGAGTCTACCTTGACCCCTTCATTTTCGAGTAATTCCTGCATGGCAGAAGGTGGATTGAAATGGACTTTCCCCGTCAGGAGACCATCTCTGTTCACGACCCGGTGCGCGGGAACGAAAGGATTCATGCCATGCGAAGCGTTCAGTGCCCAACCGACAACTCTTGCGGAGAGACCGGTGCCAAGATAACGGGCAATCGCACCGTAACTCGTCACCCTGCCGGGGGGAACCACCCGGACTATTTCATACACCTTTTCGTAAAAGTCGTTCATTTTTCCAATCTTCGGTCGCGCCCAAAACTTCTGTATTCATCTTTTTCAATCTCAGTATCCGGTTCCTTCAGCAGTCCTTCCTGCGGAACGAATTTCAGGTATTTGATGGTCATTCCCCTGTTTAGCCATTGTTCCTCATAATAGGTTTTGATACCCAGAATGTCGTCAGCAAAATCGGAACCATAGAGATCATCCGTTTCTGCAATAATCCTGAATCCGTTCAAATGAACCAATTCGGAAGAATAGCGAAAAAGAAAATTGCTGTCTGTCTTTAGATGAACTACTCCCCCGGGTCTCAGAAATCTGCAATAATGTGACAACAAAACGGTGGAAGTAAGGCGTTTCCTATACTTTTTCATTTGAGGATCGGGAAAGGTAATCCATATCTCATCTACTTCACCCACATCAAAGAAGGAGGGAAGCAATTCAACATAAGTACGTACAAAAGCCGCATTTTTCAGCCCCTTATCATGAGCAGTGACTGCCCCAGTCCAGATCCTGGCTCCCTTGATATCGACCCCTATAAAATTTTTCTGAGGATAATTTTCGGCCAGACCGACCGTATATTCTCCTTTCCCGCATCCCAGTTCGAGTACCAGTGGATGGTCATTTCCAAAAAATTGCTTGTTCCATCGCCCGCGAAAGGCATGAGGGCCTTTCTGCAATTCCGCATAACTGACTTCCACAACATTGGGGAGGGTCTTGATTTCGGCAAATTTAGAAAGTTTGTTCTTACTCACAGTTAATTGCTCCGCTCGAGTGTGATACCGAAATCGTGAATTCCCTTCAGGAAACCGTCCTCCGTTCGCATCCCATGCCTGACCTCGAAACGGTAGTATCCGGTGGCGGGAAAGAAGGTGGTCTGTTTGTAAGGATATTTCATGTCATAAAGGTCCCCCAGGCCAAATCCAAGCCATTTGCCTTCTGGTGTGGCAAGTGATAATTCAATGGTGTCATTGACAACCTGCCCTTTGGGAGGGATGATTTTTACGAAAAGCCAGAGATTGCTGAAGGGATACCGACCCTCATTTCTGACATCGAGAAATAGGTTATAGATCTTGGTCGAATCCGGAACTGTCATATCAAATCTCAGGATTGAGTCCTGATGCCATTTAGCTCCTTTCAGTGCCCGATAATCACTGAAAACACTGTTTCTGCTGCATGAAAACAGCAAAATTAAACCAAAGATTATTATTCCTGAAAGACTAAACTTCCGGATTGTCCTGCGTATTGTCATGGGTGGAATTCGAAGGATTTTTACGGGTCAGAACCGGTTTGTGACGTTTTTTTCTTCTCGGCTTATTTGAAGTTTGATCGAACCTGTCGAGGCTCTCCTGTCCAACGGAATTCTGATAAGTTGGAGCTGTATCTTCCGGAATTTCAATCACATCGCCAGTCAAATCAGGAATTTTCTTTCCGCTTCGGTTGATTCTGAGTATCTCCTTGACCTTCTCGACTGATACCCCGATGACTCCACCTCCCTGGTAATTCTCACGGACGTACCAGAAAATGCCCTTGAAGATATCCGCTTTCAGGTAATTGAAATTGCCCTTTTCTGTTTCAATCTGGACATTGTTCGGCGGGAAATCCAGCTGCGCATCGATGTAGCAATCCAGTTCATAATTCAGGCAGCACTTCAGTTTACTGCACTGACCCGCCAACTTCTGAGGATTGAGCGAGATCTCCTGGTAACGAGCCGCATTAGTTGTTACGGAGACAAAATTAGAGATCCAGGAACTGCAGCAGAGTTCTCTGCCACAAGGACCGATTCCTCCAATTCTGCCGGCCTCCTGACGAGCCCCAATCTGGCGCATCTCGATGCGGATCCTGAAGGTATCAGCATATACTTTGATGAGTTGACGAAAATCAACTCTCTCATCTGCAATATAATAGAATATAGCTTTTGTTTTGTCCCCCTGAAATTCAACATCCCCAATCTTCATATTCAGGCGAAGATCCTCCGCAATTTTACGCGCTTTAAGCATGGTATCATGCTCTTGTGCGGTTGCTTCTTCCCATTTCTGAATGTCAACCGGTTTAGCTAAACGATAAATTTTGCGGAGTTCACCATCCACGAAGGTGGGTTTATGTCTCCTCATCTGTTTCAAAACCAGATCGCCTACCAGGGAAACAACTCCTATGTCATGACCCGGGCTTGCCTCAACGGCAACCACATCACCGGGCTTTAGGGGCAAATCGTTCACATTGGTATAGTAGTCTTTGCGGGTATTCTTGAAACGAATTTCGACAATATCGTTAGGATTGAGTGTATTGGGGACATCATGAAGCCAGTTATAAACATTCAGCTTGGCACAACTCCTGGTGTGAGGGGAAACCTGACATCCACGAGGTGCTTTTTGTATAGAGTTCATGCGTATATAATTTGTTTTTTAAAGGTCGCATGGAATACCCAAATAATCATTTTCGGTTGGTATGATAATTGTCTCATGGGTATTTCATATGCAATATCTCGGTTTTTTACAAAAATAAGCAATTTTCACGTAGTATTAAAGCCTGATCAACTTGGATACTTTGATGGCCAAATCGGTGAAGATAGCCTTTGGGTTCCCATTGGAAGCGACATCCCTGAGTGATTTCTCAAATTCCGAAAACAGGTGGATCACATTTTTTTCCTGGATAAAAGGAGAGAATCTTCTTGCAAATTTCTCTTCATTTTCATCCATCGTAACCAGATCCGGCTGTTGGAAATTTGCCATAAAATTCTCACGGGTAAAGGCACTGCAATACCTGAGAAAACTGACCTGCCTGGTTCTGCCAATCACCGAAAGTTCGTCAGACCATATCAGCAGATCCTGCAAATTCCGGGAGTAGCCGTATCTCATGAGAGCCGCGTATTGCTGGTAGTTGTATCTTCTGACCTCATCCTCCAGCAGAAACTCTTCCGCCAGAATATAATTCCCATTGGCGATTCTGGCTACCACGGCCGGGTTGTTTTCTCCGATGGACGGATGCAAAGCCAGCGCCCTGGCGAGATCTTTTTCATCAATTTTAGAAATGCGGATGGTCTGGCACCTCGACCGAATGGTACTCAGCAATTTCTGTTCCTCTTCTGTAACCAGGATGAATATGGTATTCGCGGGTGGTTCTTCCAATATCTTTAGAATCTTATTGGCGCAGGTAGGGTTCATCGTTTCGGGAAGCCATATCAGGGAGACTTTATAATCTGCTTCGTACGATTTTTTGTTGAGTTTTTGAATGATCTCAGAGGCTTCATCTACATAGATCATTCCCTGTTTGTTCTCCTCGGCAATGAATTGGTTCCACCTTTCATACAACGGATAGGGATTGGCAAGGAAGAACTCCCTCCATTTTGGCAGATAATCTGTGCTGGTAGGTTTTGAAAGGGACGAGGTCTTGATGACAGGAAAAGAAAAGTGCAGATCCGGGTGAATCAGTTTCTTGTATTTCAGACAGGAACTACAAACCCCGCAAGAGTCGGTTTCAGTTTTATTTTTGCAATTCAGGTATTGACCAAAGGCCAAGGCTATCCCAATCTTCCCGTTACCGGGAGGACCAATCAGCATGATGGCATGAGGAACCCGATGTTCCCTTGCTAATTGAATTAAAAGCTCTTTGGTCGGATTTTGTCCTGTGACTTCCTTAAACTGCATCGATCATTCGGGCAAAAAATTTGTATTCCTAACTAACTTCCCAAAAGTAAAAAAATTTAAACACACCCTGCCGGCACCTCTCCTTCTGCCTTCGAATTAGTAATAAATTAACACTAAACTGGAGCTTATCCAACAGATATCCACTATCTTTGAGCTTTCCACAAAATTTAATAACAACGATATGCAGACGATTGAAACTTATGACTTTTCAGGCAAAAAAGCCTTAATCAGAGTTGACTTCAATGTTCCGCTCAACGAACAATTCGAAATTACCGACGATACCCGAATGACTGCCGCTTTACCTACCATCCATGCCATTCTTGAGAAAGGTGGGGCTGTCATCATCATGTCACACCTGGGTCGTCCGAAGAAAGGCCCGGAAGATAAATTTTCGATGAGGCATCTGGTTCCGCACCTCAGCCAGTTACTCGGTGGGATGACCGTTAAAATGGCCCCTGATTGTATTGGTGAGGCTACTAAGGCGATGGCCTCAGCCCTGAAAGCAGGGGAAGTACTAGTTCTGGAAAACCTGCGTTTCCACCCTGAGGAAGAAGCCGGAGATGAAGCCTTTGCCGGTCAGATTGCCGAACTAGGCGACTGCTGGGTCAACGATGCATTCGGTACGGCGCACAGGGCTCATGCTTCTACCGCGGTAATCGCTAAATTCTTCCCGAACGACAAATTGTTTGGATTACTGGTTGCCAGCGAGGTAGAGAGCCTCGACAAGGTTCTGAAAGCTCCTCAGCGTCCCTTCACGGCCATCATGGGCGGCTCAAAAGTTTCTTCCAAGATCACGATCATCGAAAATCTGCTGAACTCAGTTGATCATCTGATCATTGGCGGCGGTATGACCTATACTTTCGTGAAAGCTCAGGGTGGCAAAATCGGAGGTTCCATTTGTGAAGACGATTACCTCGAACTCGCAAAAGAACTGCTGATTAAAGCCAAAGATAAGGGTGTCCAACTTCACTTTGCAGTGGATGTTGTGGAGGCTGATGCCTTCGCGGAAACCGCCAATACCAAAGTAGTCAGCTCTTATGCCATTGACGACAACTGGTCCGGTCTGGATGTCGGTCCTGAAACCATCAAGATCTTCAGCAAGGTAATCGGTGAATCCAAGACGATCCTTTGGAATGGCCCGGTTGGGGTTTTCGAAATGGACAAATTTGCCGTGGGCACAAAAGCCATTGGTGATGCCATCGTAAAGGCAACTGCAAATGGCGCGTTCTCCCTGGTAGGTGGTGGTGATTCAGTTGCAGCTGTCAATAAATTCGGTATTGCTGACAAGGTATCTTATATTTCCACTGCAGGCGGTGCGATGCTCGAATACCTCGAAGGCCGCGTACTACCTGGTATTGCTGCCGTTCAGGAATAAGTTCAGAAATTCGATCTTTAGTGATTTCATAGATTTTCGGGTGCAGAGAATTCTGCACCCGATTTTTTTTAGATTTGTAGTAACATATTCGTCTATGGAAATCCTTTGGCAGGTCATATTAAATCCTCATGCAGGTGGCGGGAAAGGGTCGCATGACCAAAAGAAAATCGAACAGCTCCTGACACAGTCAGGGATCAAATATAAGTTGGCCATCTCACAGTTTCCGGGTCATGCCATCGAAATGACCAGGGAGCTCGTCAACAAGGGTGAAATCCATCTGATCGTTGCCGGAGGTGACGGTACTCTCAACGAAGTGGTGAACGGAATTTTTCAAGCCGACCAGCAGGTTCAAAGCCAGATAATTTTGGGTATGTTACCGGTTGGGACCGGCAACGACTGGATCAAGACCTTCGGAATCCCCGACAACTACCAAAAAGCCATTGATATTATCAAAGAGCATAAAACAGTCCTGCAGGATGTTGGAGAAATCACCTGCCTGATCAATGGCAAGACTACCAAAAGATATTTCGTAAACATTGCAGGCTTCGGATTCGATGCCCTGGTTGCCAGGAAAGCCAATGTGCTGAATTTCAAAGGAATAACTGGAATGAGAGTCTATATTCAGAGTCTTTTTTCAGGGTACGTCAATTACAGAAGCCGTACGACAACAATTGGAATTGATGAAAATAAACTGGATGTCAACCTCTTCAGTGCGAGTATCGGGATCGGAAAATTTAATGGTGGCGGGATGATGCAGGTTCCGGAAGCCAATCCGCTCAAGGGGCTTTTTCACCTCACCATCATCCGTAAGATAGGGATCTGGGGCATTTTGACCAATTTCAAGGGGCTCTACTCGGGAGAATTCATCCGCGACTACAGGGTTTCCACACACACCGGGAAATTAATCACCATTACCGCCGACGCCCCGCTTCCCGGTGAGGCCGACGGGGAAACCTTAGGAAATGGCACTTTCACGGTAGGAATTATTGCACACCGGCTGAAAGTTATTTATGGATCGGATAAATTTCTGGGCGAGATCTCACCCGAAACAGAAACGAAAAATTAACTGCTAATTACTCAATCGAATAATCCACGCTTACCACCACACGAACTTTTTTCATCAGGTCATTCGTGCCGTTTGCATACATATTTGGGTCTGCAGGGCCGGATAAAGATTCATCCCTGTCGATTACGGAGAAAAGCCCCTGGCTTGCCTTTTTTAACTTGCCAATCTGGGAATTACTCTCCTTGGCAAACTGAATAGCCGCATTCTTGGCATTTTTCGTAGCGTCGGTCAGCATCTCAGGCTTGATATCGTTCAGCTTGGTATAATAATATCTGACCATACCCATGTATTCATCCCGGTTGCTGATCAGGACCCCTCTCTTAAGTAGTTCATCGGTCATGCGGCTGACTTTATCAATCAGTTCCACCTGGTTACTTCTGACCTGGATGGTATTGTCTATGATAAACCTGAAACTGATGGCCGCATTGTTTACATCATATTCCTGAGCCTTTTTATCATTGACACTCAGGCCTTTCAGAAGAATTTCATCGTCCTTGAAGCCTTTCTCCTTCAGAAAAGCGATGACCTTATTTTTAACTTCCTCGATGGCCTTACTGCCTGCCGCAAGGTCGTTGTCGGCGACACGGGTCTTGATGGACCATACCGCCAGATCGGATTTGACTTCTCTTTCGGAGAATCCCTTAACCGAGATGGTCCGATCCTCCTTTTTAAAGCGTTGAATGGATCTTCCAAGAATTAATCCATTAATTATCAGTCCAATAACAATAACTGATACGACGATAATGAGGTTCTTGTTGTTCATGGCATTCATTTTTAATCTATTACTATTCCGGAAAGTTTTTTTAATATATCATCATCTATCCAGGCACCGAGTCCGGGTTGATCCGGCACTGTAATGACGCCTTGTCGATTGTAACTTATTCCTCCAGAAACAGAATCTTCCGTAAACATGAGCGGTGTATCGAAATCGCACCACACGATATTCTTGCTTGTCAGAGCCAGGTGGGCTGATGCCGTGAATCCAAGACGCGATTCGAGGAATCCACCTACCTGTATTTTCATTCCGGCATCCTCTGCAAGTTGAATAATTTTTAATGCTTTAAAGATTCCGGAGGACTTCCCCAGTTTGACGTTTAAAAGGTCGCAGGCCTTAAGGGTAATCAACCTTTTGGCATCGTGATGGTCGCAACAGGACTCATCGGCCATAATTGGTATCGGACTCTTGTCCCTGATTCGGGGCAGTTCCATGAAATCCCATCGTGGTATCGGTTCCTCACAATGCTGAATATCAAATTGAAACAGAGATTGCAGGGTCTGAATGACTGAACCTGCCTCCCACCCCTGGTTAGCGTCGATCCTTACCGGGATGTCGTATCCAACGGCTTCCCTGATTAAACGGATCCTCTCTACGTCCTTTTCACCCGTTTCCCCCAGTTTAACTTTTATCACCTGGAATCCATCCTTTTTAATTTGGAGAGCGTCTTCCGCCATTTGGTACTTATCACCCAGACTAACAGTATAATCAGTTACGAGTTCTTTGTCATTTTTACCTCCCAGGAAACTAAATAAGGGAAGACCGGCTGCTTGTGAAGCGATATCGTAAAGTGCCATATCGAATGCACTCTTGATGGAGTTATTGGTAAAAATGACCTCGTCCATCGCCTTTGAACATTCTTCCACCTGAACGGGATTCATTCCCAGTAACTTCTGAGCAAGGTATTTACCAACTATCATGCCGGTTTCCATGCTTTCGCCATTGATGGACATGAAAGGACTGCACTCGCCGAAACCTGTTAATCCTTCATCTGTATGAATAACCACCACCACATTATTGGCAAAATAGAAGGCCCCCAGGGAGATCACAAAAGGCTTTTTGAGCCTCACAGGCATCTCATACAACTCAATTTTTCGAATCTTCATTTTTGTTCACCTGCTTTGAAAATAGTCCAGGGTTGGGTTGGCCTGTTCTTCAGCATGCCTGTCAGCCAATCGTACTGGGTATGGTCGGAAAGAAATTTCTCTCCATCGAATGCCATACCGCACGAAGAACCCCATCTTGCCACAAAAGACATCTCCTTTGCCATGGTTGCATCCACCACCTTCCCGTCCAGGGTACCTTCCGGACTAAACGGTTCGGAAGGGCCAAAGGGTTGACCATCGATTTCCCAGTGACCGCAAAGTGAACGGCCTCCCGGATTCTTCTTATTCAGATAGGTATCGTAATGATCTCCTTCAAAGATCTTTGCACGGTTTACGTCGATCTTGCCCGTATATTCTTTCATCAGTTGTTTCCATCGCACGCGTCTGGCGATGGAAGAAAATTTGATATTCGTCTCATCCTTTTTTGTTTCGAAACGCAGTATCTTCAAGTCTTCTGCAACATTTGAACCGATGAAGAAGCCGTCTTTTTTCTTTTCGAATCCGACGAATTTGAGTCCAAGTTCGAGCCTGGCAATTTCGTTGGTATTAATATCCCCGAGCAGCCAGGCGTTGGCGTACCCTCCGTTGTTGCCTTTCTTCATGATCTCACACCACTCTTCGATGGAAGAAGCATCCTGCGTGGCACGGCGCATCCTCGAAAATTCAGGAACGCCCTTTGGATCAAACGGATAAAACTCACCGATGGTAGTCTCGGATCCAACCAGGCCGGCATCTGTAATGAAGAAGTCTGTCTCGCTGTGAATAAATCCTGCCAGCGACTGCATCAGGATATGGTGGCCCTTAGCAGGAAGGATGTCCAGGATCAGGTTGCACATCGGATTGTAGTATAAATCCATGGTATTGTGACCCAGCACGATCTTGCCATCCCTGGTCATGCTGCCTGTGGCAATGAACGAACTACAGGATTCCCTTGGGTGATCGGTCGAATGTGAGTGGATGGAGTCCCTCACTGATGGCCACCAATAGCCGAACATCTCCACATACCCATTGAGTGCAACCAGCTCATCGACGGTGTAACTCATTCCCGCGGCACTCAGACCATTGGCGATGCCTTCGATTTCCTGCAGGTTCTCGGTATCTATTTTTGGGGTCAGGATCAGGCCTGCCTGTTTGACATACCACGACCATTCGAGGGCCGTGTCATGGACCCAGCGCGTGCTCAACAGCCTGATATTTTCTTTTATCTCATTAGCCATCAGGTATCCGTGTTGAAATCCACGATCCCTGGCATTCCCTTCAATGTGAAGATAGATCCACCCATTTTTCTCATGCCTGGAAGCTTTGGCAAGGATATTTTTTTGGTCTGCAGATAAAGGAAGACCCGTCTGGCTCATCACAAAGGATGAACAGATCAAAAAGACAAGCAGGAATAATCCGGATTTTTTCATTCTTCAATAGAATATTTTAGTTCGAAAACAGGTCGGCTACCCACGTTCTCAGGGGCTTCCTTATTTGACATCAGCACCTTGATTTTCGAGGTGGCGTCGAAACTTTTCAGGGCATCTTCAATCTTCCGGATTCTAATCCTGGTAAGGCTTTGCTGAAGCGAATCGACTCTATGCTCTCCGACAGGAACAGTAGCTCCCGGCTTCGCTGCCTCGCTAAGGGCAATTTCATGTCTTTCCAATCCGGCATCATTGAATCCCGTCAGTTCAATTTTCATATCGGGTTTCTTCTTCTCCAGATCGGTAAACAGTTTTATTCTTCTCAGATGAGTTGCGGTAAGAGTCGTATCAGCGTAGCCAAATTCGAGGCCTTTGGCTTCTGCCGGTTCCACCCCCAGCAATCCTGATAAGGCAACAAAAGGGGAGGCAACCACTTTTACCACCACATTTTTCAGGACCTGCCATACGAGTTTGCCGACGTGTGTTTGCGGATTATTTAAATCCCCGGAGAGGGGCAGATCCAGCGTGATATCCCCATGGATATCTTTCAAAAGATAGAGTGCCAGTTTCAGCGGTAGGTTATAGAGCCCTTTGCCCTTCTTCCCCACCTTTGCATTCCTGATAATCAGCTTGTTTTCACTGGAAAGTTGTTTGTTTCTAATCTCCGTTTTCCCCTTGTAATACATATTCCCTACCAGGAAAGGATATCCAACAAAGTGATTTGTAACGATATTCAAATCGCTTAGCAGGAAATTGTTGATGACATAATTGACAGATAATTCATAAGGATCGGAAGGGTTAATTCCCAATTCCGCTTGCAGTTTGCCCCTGTTATTGAGTTTCATGGTCGAATACATCTTCACCCATTTGCTTTGAGAAGAAAGAGTATCGACTTTAAGGGCAATTTCACTTAAATGATAATCAAAAGGTTCTTCATAAGAATTGTCCCTCAGATCGAGTGTACCATTCTCAATTTTCAACTGATTGATTCGGTACGAATAGCTGAAAGGAACTGTATCAGGGGCACTTTCAACCATCACGTTCAGCAAATTAATAGTTGAATCCTTCATTTCAACATAAAGATATGGCTCAGTCAGTTTGATCTCATCGAACTGAAATTTGAATAACATTGGGTAAGAATCCCTGATGGAGACTGTTGCTTGTTTTGCACCAAGAATCTTCTTGTTAGTGAGATCCTTTGCTATAAAATCTGATAAATGGCCCTTCCCCCGGAAAAGGATCGAATCCATGTTGGTTCCTTTACCAGCCATATGAAAATCACCTCCAACCAGTCCGTTCATCCCGGAAATTTTGAAATAACTCCTGGCATATGGCAGGAAAGGGGATAAATCCAGTTTTTCCAAATGAAAATCTATCTGATAGGCAAGGCTAACCTGATTTACATTGGTTTTGGCTTCGAGAGACCCTCCATTTTCGAAATGGAACCTGACTCCTGCATCCTTTACTTCATCCTGATTGAACCCCAGGTAAGGGATGAAAAAATTAAGGTCGTGGAGGGTTGTAGTGTGATCGACAGTCTTATCGTTAAAAATCAGCTCGCCTTGATCCACTGAGATATTCCTGATAAGGTATTCAAAAGGAGAGGAAGGCTTTTCGGCCGGAGGCGCTTTCGGCCTGGAATTCAGAAAAACGAGGATATCATCGAAATTAAATACTGTGCCTTTTCTGATAACATTTACGAACGGCTTGACTAATCTCAGCTGTTTCACCTCAAGTCTGGAAAGGAAAAGCGGAAAGGGAGAAATGCGGATACGGAGGGAATCGAATGATACGAAAGCCGACTGACCATCTGCTTCAAGCAATTTTAAGTCCAGAACTGTCAATTCTGAACTGAAATAGTTAATCGATATGTCCCTTACTGAAATTTTTCTGCCGGTATATTCGTTACCGTGCTCATTGATATATTTCCTTAAACCATAAGGAAGTAGAAGAAGGAGAACCAATATCAGTCCGAAAATTACCGGTAAAACGATGAAGACTCCAATTCTTACAATGCGTCTCATGATACTTTTATTAATGTCTCAATAAAAATAGCAAATTGAAGCCTATTTTGGATAAAAAGATTTTAAATATCAAATTTACGCCGGCAGTAGTACTTCTACTGTGGTTCCCTTACCGGGATCGCTATGAATAGTAAGGGTACCTAAATATCTTTCGATGATCCTTTTGGCGATGATAAGTCCAAGACCTGAGCCCTGTTGTTCATAGACTCTTCTGTCAAACTGCATGAAAGCACCAATTTTTGGATTGTCGGTTTTCTCCATTCCTCTCCCGGAATCCTGAACGGTAATCTTGTACTTGCAACCACTCGCTCCACAGGTAACAATTACCGGACTGCCCTCATTTGAAAATTTAAACGCATTGTCAGTTAACTCACTGATGATTTTTGAAAAGTCATCCTTCCCCATCAGGACAGTCCCCTCTGTAATGTTGAATTCCAAATCTTTCAGTCTCTCATAAACAGTAGCGATTTCTATAATTTTCGATTCGCATATTCCAAAAGGATCCTCCATTCTGATACTCTTGATAGATTCGTTGTTATAAATTTCCAACTGGGCATACAAGAGATAGTTCTCGATGAGTCGGTGAAGCCGGGTGCCGCTTTGGAAAATATGTGTACCTATTTCGGTTAATTCCGTCGTGTTCACTGAACCGGAATAGTCCTTCAGATACTCTCCATAACAAAGTATCGCGTTCAGAGGAGTGATCAGTTCATGAGGAAGGTGTCCTATAATATTGGTTCTCAACTCATTCAACAACTCAACTTGATTCAAATTAATTTCATCAATTTTTTTGAACCGTGTGGATATTGAATTTAAGAGTTCGTCACGCGTAAAAGGCTTGGTGACATAATCATCCGAACCCAGGTCCATACCCGTCCTAAGATCAGACCGATCCGCCAAAGCTGTCATGAAAATAAATGGGATGAGTTTGGTCCGGGGGTTTTGTTGCAGTTGAGACAGGACTTCAAAACCATCCATTACCGGCATCATGATATCGCACAAGATCAGGTCTGGTTGATATTCCAGAGTAGCCCGGATTCCTGCTTCACCATTTTCAGCCTCAAAGACGTTATATCCCTCAAAGCTAAGAACCTCAGCTACGCCCTGCCTTAACAATAATTCATCTTCGATAACCAATATTTTCTTCATCATTAATTCATTATCTGTTTGGGTAGATGAACCACAAAAGTAGTTCCTACACCCTGGATACTTTCAAATTTTATCTCCCCGCCGTGTAATCTTACCGACTCCCTGACAATATTTAAGCCTAACCCATTACCATGGATTTTTTTCACATTACCTGCCCGATAAAAAGGTTGAAACAGGTATTTCTGATCAGCCTCGGGTATTCCTATTCCATTGTCTTTAATGCTTAATAGGATTTCGTCTTCTGCGCTCCATAGGTTAACCTCAACGATCGGATTGGGTTCCGAATATTTAATCGCATTAGAGATCATATTATTCAAGACATGAACCATTAAGGTATTATCCAGTGAAATAACCAGGCAATCAAATTCGCTTTCAAACTTGATTTTAGTTTTCAGATGCCTATCTGTGTTAAAATCCTTGACAATTTTGCGGCAGAGTTCAACAAGATCAACATCCTGAGGACTAAAGGACAGCTTGCCTTCCTGTATCTTGGATACCTGCATCACATCAGTGACGATCTTTGTCAGGTGTTGAACCTGGTCTTTGATGTTCCCCAGTTTTGTGTTTATCTGTTCTTCATCCATCCTTTTCCAATAGGCGAGCAAAGAATCTCCCGTCATTAAAATGGTTGCGAGTGGTGTCCGGAATTCGTGTGAAGCCATTGAAACGAAACGCGATTTCAGTTCGTTCAGCTCTTTCTCCCTTGTGACAGTCAGCCTTAAGGTCTCCTCAATTTGTTTTGCGGAGGTAATATCAGAATGGGTACCAATTACACGCAGAGGTTTGCCATCCGGAAACCTGGAAACGACTTTACCACGATCGAGAATCCATTTATAAGTGCCATCCTTGCATAATGCCCGGTGTTCGTTGCTGTATATTTCTGTCTCCCCGTTAAAGTGTCTGTTCAAATCATTGCTTACCTGCGGCAGATCATCAGGATGAACACGCGAGCTCCATTCATCCAGATTCATGCTAATCTCTTCATTTGAATATCCCAGCATTGCTTTCCACTGTTTAGAATAAAAGACCTCATTGGCCTTTATATTCCAATCCCAGACCCCATCTCCTGACCCTTCCAGGGCAAAGTTCCATCTTGCCTCACTCTCCCTCAACGCCGCCTCTCCTTTTTGTCTTTCACTAACATCCCGGGAGATCCCGAACAAAACATCTTTATCATCCCATTTCCCCAGGATCACACGGGTCTCTACAGGAATCAATGTCCCATCTTTTGCATACAAGGGAACCGGACAATATGCTGCTCTTCCTGCAAGCATTTCCCCAACAATATAACCGGCTTCTTCTCTTCTGTCGGGCGGGTGGACGGTCAGCACATTTAACCCCGCTAATTCCGCTGTTGTATAGCCCAGTCGCTTTTTAACAATAGAATTCGCCTGAATGATATTTGCGTCAATATCCAAAATAAACAGGAAATCATCGATGGTTTCGAAGAGCATTTGAAAATTCTGCTGACTTGAAATCAACGCGTTCTCGGCATATATTCTTGAAATGGTACCCCCAATCTGAGCCGCCAGTGATTCAATGGAGATCTGCATATCGCTGTAGAAACGGGTTGAAGTCATGGAGGCAAGGTTGATTACGCCAATCACTTTGTCTTCGTGCTTAAAAGGGATGAAAGCTAAACTTAGGACCTTTTGGTCTGCATCCTTAATCAATTCTGGCATGGTCGTCTCAGGCATTTGAGCGTATATCGGTTTCCCTTGCAATACAATTTTTACATTCGGTGAATCCGCCCCATAAAAACTCTTTTCTTTAAGAAATTTTTCAGACAAACCCCGATGGGCGAAGAGGCTCAATTCCGTACCCTGATCGTTGAACAGGTAAATTCCACCCATATCGACACCGGAAATTTGAAAGACAGCATCCATCATAATAGATAACGCTTCATGAAGATTGGAGGTTGCACTTAGCTGAGCGGTCAGGTCTCGCTGTAGTATGAGCAATTGCTCAATCGTCTTTCTGGTGGTGATGTCTTCAAAAATATAGAGCCTTCCATGGTATTGGTCCGTAACGTCTCTGATCTGGGTAGAAAACCTCCTGATTATCCGACCATCCATAAAGGGTATCTCATCTTCAATAGTTTCCCTGTTATCCATGTACTGAAGTGGCTTGCAAGATTCAGCAAAGGCCGGCACATCTTTTAAAACAGGAAGACAATCCGGAATGATGTCGTTATTTTTAAGTTCATGGTTCCTTATACGTTCCTCCAGATGATTGATTCCCCATATCTCGCAGAACTGATGGTTGATGTAAAGGATCTCATCCGTCCTGTTGTCCACAACCAGAAAAGCGAGGGGCGATGATTCAGTCATCTTTTTGAGGAAGGCTTCATTCCATGACAATGCCCTCTCAATACACTTTCTTTCCGTAATATCATGAATAATGGAAAATAGTAATTTCTTCCCTCCGACTTCAATCGGCGTGGAGTGAACTTCCACCTGCCTTACATCACCTGTGGCCAGTCTATGCTCAAACTCGAAATAGTTCTTGTCCTGGCCGATCGCCCGCTTCATCTCCGATTTAATCATTTCATTGGTGTGCGTATTGATATCGGAGATTTTCAATGCAGGCACTGAATGAAAATTATAGCCATAGAAGAGTACTGCCGCTCTATTGGCGTCGACTATGTTTCCGGTGGATGGGTCTACCAGTAACATGACTGCCGAATGATCATAAAATAATTTTTGAAATCGCTCTTGACTCTCACGCAAAGATTCCAGAACGAGTTTCTCTTTAGAAATATTCATGGCCACTCCGATATAGCCTTTTATGGTTCCTTCTTCATCCCTGAAACTTGAAACAGTGAGCATCACCGGAAATTGCCTCCCATCTTTTCTCACATATATCCACTCGGAAGTACTGGAGTTTATTAATCCGATCAGTGTCGGAAATATTTCAAATTTCGCAATAACCTGATTGCCTGTTAATTCCTGTAACTCTACGGCCTTTTGTTCCAATTCTGACTTTTGATGAAACAAGACCGGAGTATGAATCCCGATGACCTCTTCTGCTTGATAACCAAGCATTTGTTCTGCCGCCGGATTAAAGACCTGAATGATACCATCGGCATTTGTCGAGATAATGGCGACTCCGGCACCATCCAAAATAGCTCTTTGAAAATTAGACAAGTCCAGGATTTCATGCATGCGCTGTTCAGCTCTTTCTTCGAGTTGTTGATTGGCAGTGGACAATTTTCCGGTAGTTTCCTTAATTGCCTCGCCCATTTCAGCACGAGAAAAATCCGGAAAATCACTGGGATCATTATTTAAAAGTGTCCTCTGGGAGATGCTGGTTAAGTTATTATCCTTTTTTAGAAGCCCGGACTCCAGATTCTCCTTTTCAAGGATAACCTGATAATCAGACATCTCCTTGAGCAGACCGATTATCCTGATATCCTGGGGAGTCATTTGATCCGTGCTAAGGCTTTCCTCCAGGATCTGATCTACCTTCTGCCGAAGTAAATTACCTCTGGCAATAAGTGATTCAGAAACAGTTGTACCGGATAATGTATTTTGAGGACTTGTTTTATCGTGCATGTTACTTAAATGATTTTCCTAAGCCATTTAAAATGTCTGAATGGCGCATATTTAAAAGATAAATCGATCCAGGTCCGGGAGGTAAGGATCGATCTCCTGTGACTGAAAGCCAGAAAGCCGTGGTGTCCATGATAGTTGTTCATTCCGCTGTTACCGACTCCGCCGAAAGGCAAATATGGGTTGGCGATATGTAGCAGAGTGTCGTTGATACATCCTCCGCCTGACGTTGTTTCAGAAAGTATCCTGGAGGCCTTATCGGCCGGACCAAAATAATACAGGGCAAGCGGCTTTTCATTTTCATTGATGTAGGTGATCACTTTATTCAGATCATCGTATGTCATCACAGGCAAAATTGGCCCGAAAATTTCTTCCTGCATGACAGGGAATTCAGGCTGGACATCTTCAATGATCGTTGGTGCAATAAACTTCCGGGAAACATCCACATCACCTCCAAAAGAAATTCTTCCCATCTTCATCAGTCCCTGAAGTCTTTCCACGGCGTGATCATTCACAATTCTAGGATAGAACCTACTCTCTTTAAGGTCATTGCCATACATTTCCGTGATGGCCTGGCCAATTTTTTTAATTAATTGATCCTTAAGCGAATAATGAACAAATAGATAATCCGGAGCGATACAAGTCTGACCTGCATTGATACATTTGCCCCAGGCAATTCTTTTTGCAGCAACTTCAATATTAGCACCTTCATCCACAATACAAGGGCTTTTCCCGCCCAATTCCAGGACTACCGGAGTTAAATACCTTGAAGCCGCCTTCATAACAATTTTTCCAAGGGCAGGACTTCCGGTAAAGAATATCAGATCGAAGCGTTGTTCGAGTAAGAATTGATTGACTTCTCTTCCCCCTTGAACAACTGCAATATACCCAGGATCGAAGATCTCATTGATCAGATCTTCCATCACTTTTGCCGTGTTGGGAGTATAGGGTGATGGCTTCAACAGGGCGCAACATCCGGATGAGATGGCGCCAACCAAAGGAAGAAACAACATCTGCAGCGGATAGTTCCATGGGGCAATAATCAACACATTTCCCAGCGGTTTGACCTGAATCTGGCTATTGGAGGGTAAGAGATGAAGAGGCGTTTTAACCCTTTTAGGCGCTGCCCATTTTCTAATATTTTTGAGGTGGGTATCGATTTCTTTCAGGACTATGCTAACTTCAGTCAGATAGGCCTCCTCCTTGGATTTATGCAGATCCAGCCAAAGAGCTTCGGTGATTTTTTCCTCATTTAATATAATTGCTGCCCGGAATTTCTTCAGATTCTCAATTCTGAAATTCAGATCATTCGTTACATTGTTCCTGAAGAAAATCCGTTGCTCCCTGATGATTGCTTCAATCATACTCGTAGAAGACTCATGCATATTTCTCTTTTTTACAAAATCAATTTACATAACTCGTTTTCAAATCTCTGAAATCCATTGACAGCAAATCCTCACGGATGTCATGACTGTTGTTTAACCCCATCTTAAGTTTCAATCTGTACCTTTTTTTTCGTACACTTTCAGCCGTGATGTTCAAGATAATTCCCTGCTGGAAAGTATCCAGATTAAGGTAGGTAGATGAAAGCAAAACCAGGTCCTGTTTCTTAAGTTTCGGAAAATTATGCAGAAGGATGGTCTTGAAATTAGGATAGAGCAGGTCAAACTTTAATTGAAAGACAGTCTGGTTATTGAGAAGTACATTCTTATTTCTCAGACGGTTACGTAATCCTGCTAATATTTTATGTTGTTCTTCTGAAAGGTCTGGTCGCTGCAAGGCATCAGAAAGCTGGTCTGACATTTGCATAAAGGTGGTATTTATCTCAATCGCCCTTAGTGCATCCTTCATCAACTGATCTTCCTTCAGTCCCAGTTCTCCGGCCATCTTATCCTTTTCTGAAATAACTTCATCAAGAAGATTCTTTTGCTCTTCAATAATATTTCCAAGTTCCAACATTCCTTTTTGCAACTCCTGCTCTATCTGATCAATTTCAGATCTGATCCTTGATTCAATAGAGCGGTGCCTTTCCAGCCTGACCCTAACAGCCTTTAAAAGCTCACTTACCGTGAAAGGCTTAATAAGATAGTCGTCCGCACCCAGTTCCATGCCTTCCCGAACATTTTTTCGCTCATCGAGCGCCGAAATGAAGATAAAAGGATACCGAATCTGGCCGTCCGGACGCTTTAGCATTTGCAATACTTCATAGCCATCATGACCTGGCATCATGATATCACACAAGACAAGATCGGGGAACTGTTCCATGGCAATCTGAACCCCAGTCGTCCCATTATCAGCCTGAAGGACGCTGAAGCCTTCCATTGTCAACACTTCGGCAATATTTTCACGGAGTTGCAGAGTATCCTCAATAATCAAAATAGTTTCCACGCCATTATCATTTATATGCTATTGAGGTGCAAGTTAAATAATTACCCGCAGTCAGCACATAAACAGATCAAATTTAGCTTCAAAGATATCCGGTTGTTGACCAATCACCTTTAAGCAATCATATTTTCATCACCAATCTGTTCTATCAGATAAATTTTGCCATTACCGCAAGGCCAGGCCCAATACTCGAGTCCTTCTTTTGGAGAGGCAATGTCTGGATCGACTGCAACTACCTGAAATCTATCAATAAATAAATTGTGCCAATAGGATACTATTCTGTGAAATGATTTAAAAAAATCATGACGAATTTTTAATTCTTCCACGTCTATGGCCTCTCCCTGAACGATTTTTACCCTAATCACACTGTTGAATTTAAAAATTAATAGCTTCTATTGGTTTCCTTTGGAATCTATTGGAGTCGTTTGACGGGGTAAAATTCTGATTTTTTATAAAACGAAAATATTTTTGCCGTGGTCATAGTGTGGACAAATTATTTTTTGTTCATCAACAGAATCAAGACGATCGGGAAAATTGAAATTATGGCTTTATCGAATCTGATGATTGAATATTCTGTTTCTTTTCGACCTAAAATCATAAAAAGTGCTGAAAAACACCAGCTTTGAACCTGAAATTTAGGATAATTCATTAGAATCATTTGTAATTTTGATAATATATGATTTTAACAAAGAAAAATCATTGAAACATGAGCTTACTCAAAGACCTCTCTGAACTGGTAAAAGCCAACGTAATCACGAGTGATATTGCTCAGCAAATATCTGATTACTACAAAAATAAACAGGAAACTTCCCCAAACAGACAGATGTTGATACTTGGAATTCTGGGTGCTCTGCTAGTTGGGATAGGCATCATGTTTATCATTGCAAATCAATGGGACGACCTCTCACAGACTACACAAACTTTCATCTCATTTCTTCTTCTGATCATTCCTCAACTGCTTGGAGCATTTGTGATTATAAAGAAAATGGATAAAAATGTCTGGAAGGAATGCGCCGCTCTTTTATTGTTTTTCGCAGTCGGCTCCAGCATCTCCCTCATCAGTCAGATTTACCATATTAATGGTGACATGAGTTCTTATCTTCGGACCTGGATGATGTTAACTGTCCTCCTAATCTATATTTTCGACTCTTCCGCAGTCTCCCTGGCCTATCTGATTGGAATCATGAGCTACGGACTGTCTGTCTCTATCGATTCTCCCGGGGAACCCGTCGAGTCACTTTTTTGGCTGTTCCTGGTCCTGCCGCTCCCTCATTATTTTAAACTTATCAGGAAATCGCCCGACAATCCTCTGCTGATTTTACATCATTGGGTATACCCGTTTGTCCTGACGCTGTCTCTATTCGCCACGTTTCATACCTTCAAAACACTTATTCCTACGGCTTATATCTCCATGTTCGGAGCTTTTTATCTGGCAGGAAACCTTCCATATTTCCGGAATAAGTCAATTTTATATAACGGCTACGTGGTTTTCGGACTCGCCGGAACCATTGTTACGCTTCTGGTAATGTCCTTTCAGCCAAGCTGGAAAGCCATTTATTCCAGTCATTACACATTTGGGGACCTGATTTCAACCACCGAATTTATAGCCAATTCGGTACTTTTACTACTTGCGTCCGCTCTTTTGTACCTACAGAAAAAAGGAATGGGAATGAAAGACCTTAAACTTGCCGAGGTCACTTTCCTTCTATTTATAGCCATTTTTGTCCTGGGAAACTATTCCTCTATAGCCTACATTTTTATTAACCTGCTTGTACTTATACTATCGGCATTCATGGTAATTGATGGCTCTAAACGAATGAATATGAGTATTCTCAACGCAGGATTGGTCATCATTGCCCTGCTGGCAGCCTGCCGTTCATTCGATTCCGACATCAAGTTTGTAGTCAAAGGCAGCATGTTTGTTTTGGTAGGAATTGGATTCTTTGTTGCCAATTGGTTGATGCTCAAAAAAAAGAAAGAAAATGAATCGTAAGACACTTTTGTTGATCGTTTTTGTTTTGGTGGCAGTGGCTCAATTGCTGGTTCCAAAATATATGATCAGTAACCTGGCAGGTATAGCCCGAACGGGTAAGGAATATAAATTCAAGGTAAGGCACCAGAAATCTGACTTCCCATCCGGGGGAAATTCCGGCTCCACCCTGCAGGGAAGATTCTTATGGCTGCAGTTTGAAGCGAGCAGGTACACCAAGTCTGATACCGCAAACTTAAATCTTATGCGACCGGTCTATATTTATCTTTCCAGCGATAGCCTTGGATTCGCAAAGGTGCAGACCTGTAATCAAAACAAACCGGTATCGGGCAGTGATTGGTTGAAAACCAGGGCATATAGAAACATCAGAAATTCCGATTCCAGCTTTCTGGTAATAAACTTTCCCTTCAATAACTATTACATTGAAGATAAAGACCTTAAAAATACTGAAGATCGTCTTACCAGGAAACTCAAGGATCCAAATAGTCTTATCTACCTGAAAATCTTCATCCGGGAAAACCATTTTCTGATCAGCGATCTGGTCATCGATGGTCAGTCTTTCAAAGATTTCGCGATGAGTTCAAATACCCCCGGCAAATAACAGGATTTATTGCTGACCCGCTTTCTTCTTCCTTTTATTGCTAAGGATAAAGAGATATCCGGCGACCACAAACGGGAAAGCAATGATCAGAGCGTTAAAAAGACTTTGACCAAAGGAAAACTGGTTGCGGACGAAGTTTATATTGAAAATAAACACACTGAATATCAATCCCAAAACGATATATAGAAGACCGCCAACATATTCCCATTTCCATGCAACAACCAGCAAGGCAATTAAAACATAACTGGGAATCAAATGAATAAGGAAACCCAAAATTTGTTGCCAGATGGTCAGGCCCGGACCGAAAGAATCTAAGGCAAACATGCTAACAAATAGTATCGCAGCGATACAGATAACCCGCGGTAACCAGAAATAAAAATCCTTTGAATTGTTCATTTTAATTAATTTTAGGTGATCGGAATAAGTTTTATGTAGCTTTATATCAAAATCCTTGTTTCTCTCTGTTTAATACAAATTGATACAATACATAAGCCAGAAAATATGACAAATGTCATATTTTCTGGTATCCCAATAATAACGCTCATAAATTCTGCATGCTCATTAATAGAATTTTTAACCTGGATGTTTTGAAAAGGGAAATTGAACGCAATAATACAGCTTCGGGAAGTCTTTGGAAAAGGACGATTTTGGTCCTCCTGCTGTTGGTTCTCAACGGTATTTATCTGTCAGCTCAAACCCTTCCCGGATTCAGGGAATCGGGCACTTTTAGTGAGCAGCAGATGGTTATTGAAAATTCAAAACTTGGCACCAGAATCCTGATCAATGCGCCCCTCCAGGGATTCGGAAAGAAAGACAAAGTTTTGCTTGTTTTCTTCGCATTGCCTAACGGGAATACCATCGAGCAGACCATGGGTAAAAAACTTCAGCAGGGTGATGACTGGCATTTCAACATTCAGCACATCGCCGCACAGACAAGATTCATTAGACATCATATCAGGAACCGAACAGTCGTAACGGCCTATGTCGAATCCAGGCAAAAAAGCTGGCCAGCCTGGGTGGCGGCTACTAAAGATTCCGTCAACGCCATCAAGAAGATCGTTGAGGATACAAAGAATCTCTTCTCCAAATGGAAGCCGGAGTTGGTGCTAAATGGTCACAGCGGGGGCGGAAGGTTCATCTTCAGTTACATCAATGCAGTCAAAGTTATTCCGGAGGAGGTGGTGAGAATCGCCTTCCTGGATAGCGATTATGGCTATGAGGATTCTATCTGCGGACCAAAACTTACCACCTGGCTGAAATCAGGAAAAAACAACTTCTTATGCACCCTGGCTTATAACGACAGCGTCGTGATTTATAATGGGAAACCGCTCGTTTCACCTACCGGGGGAACCTGGTACAGAAGCAGAATGATGCTAAAATTTCTCTCCGGCACCTTCCGGTTTAAACATAAAGATATGGATACCCTGAAATGGAATTCTGCTCTAAACAGAAGGATAGAGATCATCTTGAAGACCAATCCGGACAACAAGATTTTCCATACCACACAGGTCGAACGGAATGGATTTATTCACAGTATGCAAAGTGGAACAAGACAGGAGAACAAAGGCTATACCTATTTCGGAAATCGGGCTTATTCTGAATTTATCGGTGATAGCCTGAATATCCCTATCCGCAGGCTAAATATACCGGTCAGGGAAACTGAATCCGAATCCGGCTCCGCCTTCATGAAGAGAATCGATCCACTCTCTTTGAAAGAACGCGAAGAGGAGATCTTCAAGGCAATTTCAGCCGGAAATATCCCTGAGTTTCTCAGAAATACCCATGTGTTAAAGGCTGAATTTGCGGATTCTGCAGGGACGATTCACAAAGTGGTATTGGAAGTCATGCCAGATTACCTGGCTGTTGGAAACGATCAGGATTTCTGCCGGATCCCAATGAACCCCTACACCGCTCAGCGACTTGCTGATGCCTTTGGCGCTTCCCTGCTCACAGCCAAATTAAGCGATTATATTTATCGTGTGGCGGACATCAAACTGGTTCCTTACAATTATGTCCCGGTAGGAAATGCCAATGAACTGGTTTCCAAATTCGTGGATCACAATGCTCAGATAGAAAGGCAATTAAGAGAATCTGGCGGGACCAGGGGTAATCTGGTTGCAGGAATTCAAAAGGATATCATCCTCTCCAACCGGATCAAGGCACAGCCGGGAAAAGTGGTCATCTATGGGTGGCATAAACAAGACGGAAAACCCATTCAGCCTGTCTATAGCGGACACGTCTGGTGGTATGTCGATTACAGTCATGGAATCAGGCTGATCAACAAACAGATACTGATAGACGAAAAACCGATGCTACTCAGCGACGTATTGAAAGATCCACTGCTCTACAAACTTTTTAGCGACGAAGACAAACCGATGGAGGTTACCGGATATTGATCCGTTACCTTGGTTGCGAGGTTCATTTTAGATTACCGAAGATCGATTTTCTCCTCTCCGACATTCCAGCCCTTGACCAGTATTTGTTGCTCCTTCCCTATCATTTGCTTAGAATGCGCACTCACCTTAACGGTCAACGACTCACCCGGAGCCAGGGAGAAAAAATTAGCCGACCAAAATGCAGGCAACACCTCTTCTCCATCATTAATTAACCTCGGATTGACAAAAAATGCGAATTGTTTGGAAGCGTTCGTGAACTTCAGGGTCCAGATGGTCTCAGCTTTCAACTGCTCCTTCTTCATGATTTCCGTCCGGACCCGGGCCACCGGCATTTTATTCAGGGAGGAAAAATTATTGTCAGACTCCAGCCAGTAAACATTGTGCGAGACAACCTTACCGGTAGCATCCTTCAGGTTCAAAACGACAAAATTTACCCCCTTATTTTCTTTGAGTACCTTTGCGAGTGAGATGGACTCTTTAACATCTGAGGCTGATAAGTTGATGCTCGCCTTCTGATGCAGAAGCAGTCTCGAATCCATTCCAAAAACATCCGCCTCGACCGTCAACCCTGAAACTGGTTTCCAGGTCCTGTTGATGGCCGACACAACATGATCCAGTGGATTTAACTGAATATGAACAGGTTCACAGGCATTTTGCATAAAATAGTACCCGGCATTAGGTTCGAGGTACCAGTCGTAAACCTGCCACACCACACTCGGAAAGGCGGCGTTCAGTTTCCACAGCATGATCCCTCCGATGTCGTTCAACCTGTGACCAGCTGCTTCAAAAGTACCCTGATAGCCGGTGGCGTTCATAAGCTGCATCTTATCGGAGAACTCCTCCATGGAAGCAGGCGCCCCGTATCTTTTGACCATCGACTCATAATACTTGTCGTACTTGCCGTTTCCGGTGGCGGCATCGTGGTAACCCCAGGTGTTATTCAGTGGGAAAGGAAGTTTTTTATCCCAAACCAGATTCGGGATTATTTTAATCAGTGAATGATAGGTAGGCTGCGAAGGAAGACCGGTCTCATCCTTAAAAACCCAGTCTTTAGCCTTGTCGGCAAGATTATAATAGACTTTGGAATCTTGCCAGGTATATGGCCCGCTGCTGTAAACGCCTGATGCCAGGTTATCCGGCCACGAGCCGCTAAATCCCGGGGGCAATTTGGCATAACCGGAGGAGCTTGGGATAAATGGCCTTGTTCCATCAAGATCAATCACACTTTGGCGCATCCGTTCGTACACATCTTTGCGGATATGGCCCTCGTTGCCGCCCGTCCAAAGCAACAAACTCGCATGGTTACGGATCCGGTAAATGGTGCTGATCGCATTTTTGACAAATACCTCCGGTTCCAGTGGCCAATCTGTTGATCCTTTAAATTCGCCGTGCGTATCTCCGGTAACCCAGAAATCCGACCACACCAGCAGTCCGTACCGGTCGGCCAGATCGAAGAAAATATCCGGAGGAGTGACCCCACCGCCCCAGATTCTGACCAGGTTGATATTCGAGTTCCGGCAGAGATGCAGCTCGGCATCATATCGGGTGGAATCCCTGTTCAGCATCATATCCGGAACCCAGGCACCACCTGTAAGCTGGATCCTTCGTCCGTTGACATAGAAATCCCTGCGCAGAAATTTTCCGGGAACTTCGGTGGCCTTAGAGCTGACCGTCCGGATACCAAAGACAAAAGTTGTATCATCCGTGACCTCTCCTTTGGTTTCATATTGAAGACGAATGCGATAGAGATTGGCTGTTCCATAACCATTTGGCCACCACAGATGAGGCTGTTTCACAGACATTTGAGGCGTATTGTCTGCATTAAAGGCAACAGCCGATTGCGACCCGGCGGCTACATTAACCTGCCTCGAAATCACGAACGGAGCTCCCGGGAAATTTTCCGGTGAGATCGTTACTTTAAGTGATCCGGTTGAGTTGGTCTGTCCGTGATTGGATAACGTCAGATTCAGGGAGAGTTTCGTTTGGGTTGTGTCCGGCAGATTGGGTAAATCGGTGACAATATGGGGTTGAACAATGCTGACATCACCAGAAGATCTCAGGATAACGGGTTGCCAGATTCCGATATTACGGTCGCGTACAGGTGGTACCCAATCCCAGCCTACCGAACAGACCATCGTGACGTTCTTACCGATATCACCGGTAGGTCCGCCGTTTTCGAAGAAATCATCCATGGCCCTGAGTTGTTCTTTTGCGGGCAGCCCCGGGTAATCCAGCGGATAGATTTTCACTGCCAGTGCATTCTCTTCTCCGGCCCTGACCAACTTGCTGATATCGAAGCTATATTCCGCAAACATCCCGACCATCTGAGTGGAATCGGCGATCTGTTTCCCATTCATCCAGACGGCGGCCCTGTAATTTATCCCTTTAAAAATCAACTGGAAGTGACGTCCTTTATCGGTGACAGGAACCTTGAAAATCGTCCTGTACCAGTAAGGTTTCTTCCAAGGATTCGGAACGTTCGGGAGGTGGCTGAACTGCTCCAGGTTATAGGTCTTGTTGAATTCGTCGGAGGCATCGGGTATCAGCATATTGTTCATTCCAGAATAGGGATCCGGGTAAACTCGGTTGGCTACCAGCCCTGTCAAAACGGTAGATGGCACCTTAACAGGAAACCAGTATACATTTGAATGATAGTCGGATGTGGAGATAAGTTCTCCAGTTTCCTGAATTAATTCGGACGACTGAAGTTGAAACCCGGTTAATCTCTCCTGTTTGATTTTTGAAGACTGCGAAAAACAATTTTGCGACAGCACCAGGAGGATTGCGATAAGGATGGATGATATTTTCATTTCGAATGGTATTGATTTTTGTTGATTGCACTTTTATTTGCTGCGTTCCTCAAATTTATGGATGTTCTTTATGATAATTCGTTCGACAATTTTGGGCACAATTGGCTGCATAAAATAATTCAATTTTCCGACGAAAGTCAATACGGAGATAAATTTCCTCTTTGCGATATTTCTGAGAACCGCGTCGGCCACAGATTCCTGCGACTGGACTCCACTCCCACTTCTGGGTTCGAGCAGAATTTTTGATCCGTCGTCAGCCAGGGTTTCTTTGCCCTCATCGTTAACGGTAATGCCCACATAGACTAGTCCCACATGAATTCCGTGCTCCGCCTCTTCGATCCGCAAGGACTCTGCCAAGGACCGGAGCGCCATCTTGGATGAGCAGTAGGCCGAGATAAACGGCAATCCTCGGATGCCTGCCAGACTCGAAACAAAAATCAGGCTGCCTTTGGAAAGCCTCAGGGGTTCAAGCGCCGGAATTGTTGGACAAACCGCGCTCATGTAATTACTCTCGAAAGTAGCCCTGAAGACATCCGGATCCAGGTTGCGCACCTTGCCCCGCATGGAGACTCCTACATTGTTGACCAAAAAATCGATGCGACCGAAGGCTTTTAGTGCTTCACTGATCAGATGCCTTCCCCCCTCATTGGTCGAAACATCACAGCATACGCTGATGACTCTCGGCTGAATTAGTTTGATCTCATTTTCCACTGCTGAAAGTCTGGAACTATCGCGGCCATTCAACACTACCGAGGCTCCTCTTTTTGCAAGAGCGAGTGCAGTAGCCTTGCCGATTCCGCGGCTCGAACCAGTGATCACCGCGACCTTCCCAAGGAATTTTTCCAAACTCATAAGGAAGATCTTTTGTAGTGTATGTCGGGGTGAAATTTCAAGGCGGTAAAACTGTTCGTCCAGGCCATTGCCACATGAACGAAGAAAGCGATCCAGATGGTGCCCGAGGCCAGTGTCAACAAACATAGTACGAGTCCAAGAGGAATTGCCCCAAGCGTCTCTTCCAGCCCTTTTGGAATATGGGTCGCAGAATAGAGCGAGATGTTAATGGCAATGGCAGTCCACACGCCTAGATGTTCTGCCAGGGGAAAAAGCAACAAACCCCTGAAAAGAAATTCGTATCCAAAAAGGTACAAAGCCCAACCCAGCGCATTCAATACGACGATTTTATTGTTCCAGACTTTTGCACGGATCATGGGATAATTGACCAGATTTTTAGGTTTTTGACCGCTGATGAAAGCCAGCGGTATTACCAGCAGAGAGAGGGTGAAGGTCCAAAAAATGGTGAACTGTATCGTCTCGGGATTGTAAGTCAGACCATAGTCTGCCAAAGAGTATTCGGGAAGGAGGATGAGGCAGATGATCCCTGGGATGATACACATGCAAAGGAAACCTACCAGTCGGCCGAAGGTGATGTGTCTGACAGAAGCCTGATCAAAATCGTATTTTTGATAAAACCATGTCTTGATCTTGGCCGATTTACTCGTGAACCAAAAAATTACAAAAAAAACGATGGTAAGAACGATGGGTAGGACGGTGACAAGCTCATCCAAGTGCCAGGAAAAATCTGTAATAACTGAATGTGTGTTCATCCTAATTCTTTTTAAGGTAATTGTTTTCAAGGAACCAGTCGTAACATTCGCGGATAGCGAGTTCGATGCTTGTCTGCGGCATCCCGAGTTCTGTCCTGCATTTTTCGCCTGAAACGTATTGTTTGTCGCAGGATATCCTTGCCATTGGATAGGTAAGCAGGGGTTCTTTTTTCAGAAGCGCGCCGGAAAGGCTGCCAGCTAAGCCTGCCGCCTTGACCAAAAAGTCCGGGATTAATATCTTGGGCGCTGGCTTTGAGACGATCCCGGCTACTTTGGTAAAGAATTCACGATAGGTCAGGTTTTCATTCCCGGCGATGTAGTAAGACCCTATCTCTCCCATGCTGAGGCTGTTGACGATCGCCTTGGCTACATCACCAACGTAAATAAAATTTCTGCCACCCCTGGTATAGAATTTCAGTTTCCCTTGTGCCAGGGCTAAGATCATTTTCCCGGAACCGGGCAGGGAGTCATAGGGCCCGATCATAAAGGTCGGCAACACGGCCAACGCGGGCAGGCCACGATCTCTGACGGCATCCAGAACGAGGTTCAGTGCCTCATATTTTGAATCGATATAATCCAGTCCGTATTTGGCGCCCGGAAATTTATACCTGGCGTCCGGCTCATCCGGAGCATTTACGGAACTACCCGAACCGACATAGATCATTCTGCCAATCTTATGACGGAGTACGGCCTCAACGACATTTCGGGTGCCTTCAATATTTATTTTCCTGACTATCTCTGATCTGGAAGGCCACACTGCGGTGGAAGCCGCCGCATGAATGATGGCGTCCTGGTTATGAAAAGGTTCATCCAGGCTTTCAGGAGACAGAATATTACCGGAATATTTGGTGATATTGAGTCCGTCGAGGGTCCATGATTTTGAAGAGGGATGTATCAATACGCTCACTTCATGCTCTGTTTCGAGAAGCAATCTTACCAGATTACTTCCAAGCAACCCATCGGCGCCGGTGATCAATATTCTCATCAATGAAAGATACTTGTTAAGGAATTAGAAGCAAAATAAAGAAATAATTGTTTGGCGAACTAAAGATAGTACATTCATCTATTCCAATAATATTTCATTTCATTCAAAGTGGCTAAATTTTCAGCACGCATGTCTTCACTAAAAATTTGGGTAAATTATCTTCATTGGATAATGGCAAAATTAATACCCATATCAGAGAAACGCCTTTTAGGAAAATGAGAACCAGTTTGAGCCCACTGGAACAATCAAGCACTGAAAAGGCCGACTAGTTGATGTTTTGGTTTTTATCCCAGGTGGGCGCCAGGATTTGGAGGAGTTTGTTGGTTTTGTGCTGAAATATTCAGCTCAGAAGTTCGTTTATTTTTAAACAGATTATCGCTGCCTGTAACGTGTTTTATTTTTATCCCCAGTTCGAGAAAAAAGGTTTAAGTCTAATCCTTTTTTAAGGTCCCGACTTGCAGTTGAACTTGAAAGATTCCTAAATACATTCATGTAATCCTTTCTGGAAAATTCAGATATGCCCAATGAAATGAAATAATCAATTCGTTCAATATCTGTAACAAGTCTATTGTTAAGACTTAATAACTCATTTAGAGAGCTATCAATGATGCTTAACATGTATTCAATAAATTCAGTAGAGTCGCCTTTATTATCACACCTAGACAAGACGTCATAATATTCCTTCTGTGTGTGACTTATCAACGTTTCAAAAGGGAGATATTCAAAAACTGGGTATTCTTTCATTAGAATGACCGTCTGCCAAAGTCTCCCCATTCTTCCATTGCCATCAAGAAATGGATGAATGAATTCAGTTTCATAATGAAACACACAGCTTTTAATCAATGTTAGTTCATCTTTGTTTTTCAGATATGAAAATAGATCCTTCATCAGCAACGGAACATTCTCATTGGGAGGGGCAACATGAGCTATCCTGGAACCCTCAAATATTCCAACATTCTGATTTCGGTATTTTCCGGGATTTTCAATTAAACCATCCAATAACAAGTAGTGAGCAGATAAAAAGGATTTCGCTGAATAGGGATCAAATTGTGATAACTGATCATACACATTAACAGCATTAAGTACCTCTTTAATATCTTTCTGGGGACCAATCACTCGCCTTTTTTCTACAATCGCAGTTATTTGTTCCTGAGTAAGTGTGTTCCCTTCAATTTTTAATGAGGAATGAATGGTTTTGATCTTATTCTGTTTTCTGAGTAAAGGTGAAGGTCTCTCTAAAAAAAACGATTTTATCGAACCAATTTTCTCTGAAATTGAGGCTATTCTCAATAGGATTAAATGTGTTATTTGGTAGGGCGGTTTCATTGATACTATCATTTGATACTATCAAAGATACAAAATTTGAGTTGATGGTACAAATTTTTCATCTCATTGGTCCTAATTGGAAACCAGTGGAAAATGGAAATGGGTTAAACCTCCCACTCACAATTATGAGGTCGCGAGATCATACACGGCACAAAAAAAAAGATGATGCCTTTTGGGGGCACCATCTCTCAATAGAAAACTTCACTGTTTGAAACGCTATTTCTTTTGCTCGTCCTGGACTTCTAATTTAACTTCAACATCCTTCTTCTGAGTTCCTTCCACTTGCTTCTTTCTTACGATGGTGATCTTTTCCAGTCCTTTGCCAATGTCTTTCTTATCGTAGGAAATGATGTCTTTATCTTCAGGATTGAAGGAGAAAGGATCGCCTCCAGGTAATCTGAATCCTTGCACGCGAACGGCGTGTGCGCCAGCAACAGAAGGAACCGGGGGTGGAGGGGGAACCATATCACCATATAAGTCGTGCATCACAATTGAATTGCCGCTCTTCTCCATCCTGATGATTTTTCTTTCATGCTTTACCTTGCCGGTATCATTTGAATTGTAGAAGACAGTGAACTGCTCTTCGCCAGGAAGGGATTTGCCTTCGCTGATTTTATCCAGGTGGTTTCCACGCCGCATGATGATAACTTTTCCATCTCCGGCAGCCATGCCCCCCTTTCCGTACTTCTTCAGAATAGAGTCTACCTTGAACTGGATGAGTTTCTCGTCAGGTAAATTAAATGTGGTGTCAATTTTGACTGTTTTGCCATTTTGGCTCACCATGACTTTTACATGCTGCTCTTTCTTCTGCTGAGCTTTTTGTTCTTTTTCTACCTTGGCATCCTGTCCAAAGGAAAAAATAGATGCTGCAAGAAATAATCCCAGAAAAAATACCAATTTCATATTCGTAATTTTAAGTGAATAATTTAAATTTTCAATGATTCAAAAATAGTTGCTTTCAGGATCGTTCCTGGTTAAGATCAGCTAAAAAAGTGTTAAGGCTAAGTTAAAGTTGAAAACGAGGATTAATTATTATATATTTTTGAGTCGTTAATGGAAGCAATAAACGGACTATAAATTGTGAATAAACGAATTATCACGTGGTTGGTTGTACTGATGGGCATTTCCTTGTTCGGTATTATTGCTGTGCAGGTATATTGGTTTAACAATTCTGTGAATGTACGCAACGAACTCTTCGACCGCTCAGTCAGCGACGCCATGAACAGGGCGGTCCGCAGACTTGAAACGGGTCAGGATTTGAAGGTGATCCGAAATATGACTGGACCGGATTCAGTTATGTGGAAGGGTACAATCCCTCCACCTCCTCCGCCCCCAATCCCTTCATCCGAAGATATGGATGTCATCGTTCAGAGGGATAGTCTGCATCATGTCATCAGTGTGAGGACCACCACTTCAAGGAATCTAAAACATAGCAAGAGTTTTGTTGTGGTAGATTCCTTAAGATACGGAAAGAGGAAGTCTCCCAGGATCATCACAGAAAATATATACGGGATGGCAGATGATTCTTTGCTAAGACTCCAACTTTCCAGGATTACTCCGGATGTAAACAAGAAGCTTCAGCAACTTAAGAATCTGACCATTCAGGTTCAGGGCGAATATATTGGCTGGACTTCTGGCCGTCAAATCGACGAGAAACAGCTCACCAGAATTTTGAAACAGGAGCTTCAGGACCGGGCTATTCCAATCAATTTTGAAATAAAAATCAATAACGGAGATAGTCTGAAAGCGACCTTAAGTCTTTCGGGTTCACAGAAGAAATGGTACAGGGTCAATCTGTTTCCTGATGATATCTTCAGGAAAAATCTGGAGCTCGCCGTATATTTTCCTGAAAGGGACACCTTTATCGGGCAAAAGACGAACCAGTTGTTAGCCCTCTCAGTTGTATTCACATTGATTATTATACTCACCTTTTCACTCTGCATCTACTTAATAATCAGGCAGAAAAAAATATCTGAGATGAAATCTGATTTCATCAATAACATGACCCATGAATTTAAAACACCCATTGCGACAATTTCCATTGCCGCAGACTCCATCGCGAATGAGAGGGTCATCAATGAGGAGGAAAAGGTTCGGTTCTTTGCCGGAATGATTAAAAAAGAAAATATCCGGATGAACGAGCAGGTGGAGCGAATTCTACAGATTGCCCGCCTCGACAGGAAAGAGTTTGAATTCAACTTCCAGGCTACTGATATTCATTTACTTATCGAAGACGCCGTAGCCGGGATTTCGCTTCAGGTCGAGAACAAGGGTGGTAGAATTGAAACAGATTTGGCTGCTAAGAATCCGGTAGTCACTACGGATCCTACGCATTTTACAAATCTGGTGTTTAACCTTTTGGATAATGCCATTAAATACTCTTCTGTTGAGCCCTTTGTAAGGGTAAAAACAGTTAATAATCAACAGGGTGTCCTCCTCACAGTAGAGGACAATGGCATTGGCATGACCAAAGCGGTGCAGTCGCGGATCTTCGATAAATTCTACCGTCTTCCATCTGGGAATGTCCACAATATCAAAGGATTCGGACTCGGACTGAGTTATGTAAAGGCTATTCTGGATGCCAATGGCGGAACCATCAGGGTCAGCAGTGAGCCTGGCAAGGGCAGCAGGTTCGTGGTATTTATCCCGTTTCTAATCAAACAGCGATGAACAACCGGAAATCACTTTTTTTCGTTGAAGACGACCTCAGCTTTGGGGCTGTTTTAAAATCATATCTGGAAATCTGTAATTTCTCGATCACCTGGCTGCACGATGGGAAGCATGCTGTAAGTGCCTTCAGGGAACGGACTTATGATCTTTGTCTGCTGGATGTGATGTTGCCGAATGTCGATGGATTTACCATTGGAAAGGAAATCAGGTCGATAGATGCAAAAATCCCAATTATTTACCTGACTGCCAAATCGTTAAAAGAAGATATTATCACCGGTTACCGGTTAGGGGCCGACGACTATATCGTTAAACCTTTCGATGCGGATGTACTGATTTATAAGATCGCAGCCTTGTTGAAAAGGGCTGAAGGGGAGTCGGTTAGTAATCAACAATATTATATTGGCAAATATATTTTTGATGCCAGGTTAAGGGAGATTAAACTGGAAGGAGTAAAACAACTGCTCAGTCCCAAGGAATCTTCCCTGCTTCAAATGCTTTGTGAGCATAAGAATGAGTTGTTACCACGGGAGGTTGCACTGAAAAAAATTTGGGGGGATGATGGCTATTTTACTACCCGCAGCATGGATGTTTTCATCACCAAATTAAGGAAGTATTTCAAGGAGGATCCGACTGTCGAAATTCGGAATATCCACGGTAGTGGTTTTATCCTGACGCAGGAAAACTAATTGATTTGTACGCCGCAAATGATCCTCATCAAACCGTTGACATTATTTTTTTTGGTTGATTCAGACTGGTTTTTCGCGAAGGTATTGTGAAGGAGAATATTGAACCTTTACCAACCTCTGATTTAGCCTCGATTATTCCTCCGTGTTTATCGATAAATTCCTTACAGAATATTAACCCCAGGCCAGTCCCCTTTTCATTGATGGTGCCACGTGTGGACAAACTTTGATCAATTCTGAATAATTTATTTATTGTCTCAGCCCGGATACCAACTCCGTTATCCTGGATCTCCACCTTAATTCCCTGAGAAATATTTTGGACCTGTATAATGATTTTACCTGAAATACCGGTATACTTGATAGCATTGGAAAGCAGGTTTCTTATGATGGTTCCTATCATCTGCCGGTCTGCAAAAATCATGGTGTCCGCCGGCATTATCTTTTCAATAGAAATCTGCTTTTGATTAGCCGATTCAAGGGAAAATTTGACAATTTCATTTAAGAGCAACCTTAAATCAAAATATTCAAGGGTTAAGGCAATCTTGTTTGTTTGAGACTTGGCCCATTCCAACAAGTTGGTAAGCAGATTTAGCGTATTAAACGAAGAAGTCAGGATATTTTTCGCATATTCTTCACAATCGGTATAGTCTTTAGACTTGATTCTGCCCATAAGCAATTCACTAAAACCGACAATGGTATTGAATGGATTTCTTAGATCGTGAGCAATGATCGATAAGAACTTATCCTTTGTTGCATTCAATTCATGTAACCTGATATCATTTTCTTTGAGAGAAAATTCGATTTCTTTCCTGGCACTAATATCAGAATGTGTTCCTGTAACCATCAACGGCATTCCATCGGAGGTCCATTCTATTACCTTACCACGGTCGTGCACCCAAATCCAGTTGCCATTTTTATGTCTCATTCGGCATTCCAGATCGTAATAGGATATCTGATGGGTAAACAGTTGTATGAGCTGCGCTTCTGATTTTTCCAGGTCTTCGGGATGCGCTAGTTTAGTCCAGGTATTGATGCTGACAGGAGACAGCTCTTCCAGCGTATAGCCAACAATTTCGGCCCATTTTTCATTAAAAACGGCCTCTCCGGTCTGAACATTCCATTCCCAGGTCCCAACATTGGTACCTTCAATCACCCCTTTGAGACGGCGTTCCCCTTTTAACAATTCCTGCTTATCATTTTTGCGCTCAGAATTATCCAGAAAAGTCACCACCAATCCGATTATTTTTCCCTCATTCCGTATTGGGGATGACCAGTATTCTACAGGAAAACTCTGCCCATCCTTCGTCCAAAACAGTTCATCCTCCACATGTTGCTCCTTTTCACTGAGGAATTCTTCAATTATTTTACCCTCTCCTACCGGGAAAGCTGAACAATCGACATGAAAGGAATGGATTAATCCGTTCATATTTCTACCCGTAAGATCACCTTGGTCCTGATAACCTAACATTCTTATTGCGGCTTTGTTACAAAAAACACAATTCCCGAGCCTATCTAACTCGAATACTCCTTCAGCTACTGAATTCAGAAGTAGCTTATAGTGCTCATCCTGAGAATTATGCGAATCACCCATGATTTGATATTACATTGTTGGTTTATTCAAGAACAATCGTTCAGGGCAAAAAAAAATACCCCATTCAAATCCAAAAATAGCATATCCAAAATTTTCCCTTGTAGGAAAATCGCCAATTCATGGTAAGATTTATCCTGATTCCCTTGTGCGAACTTCACTGACATTGATAGCGAAGATTAATCAATCAGTCCGCAGTAAAAACCCAGTAATAGATATTTATTTGGACATATAACACCAAAAGTATCTGCCTTAAATCATTTAACTAATTTAAAATTGCGATAAAAAATTATTGTCCACGTTTTGACCACAAATGGTCCACAACTTGAGTGATACAAGTGAATTTCAGGAATCTCTGTAATCATTTTACCTACACCTGAATCAGCAAGTCTGAAGGTGGTATTACTCTTTCCCTTATAGCCACCCGCGTGGAGGAGGTATATTTTTGCCAGTACAACACAACAGGAAAAATATAATTATGCCGCTTCCTTCAAGACCCTTCATTATCCTGCTAAGGACTCCAGATCATGAATATGAAGCCTGGGGTGATTTAAAAAAATGTTGCTTTTCACACGGCTGGTCTTACAATACACTTTCAAAGAAAGTGTTGCCAGTTATCACTAAAGATGGCTTTACCATTTTCAGGATTTGCGTATAGCATAATTTACTCAGTCCATTACAACCGCAAGGCAAGACAACAAGAATCGCAAATCAATTTTATGTAATCAAACAGTTCTATTAAAAATTGGCTTTGCTGATACCAGCAAAAAAAACCGTCTCAATCATTATTGAAACGGTTTCTTACTTCCAGGAAGCATGCTCCCTGGCTTAAAGTGTCCGGTGAGTCCCGTCACAGAATGGTGGATTCTTTGACTTCTTGCATCCGCAAAGATATTTTGGACCGGTTTCTTCTGCTGTAAAGGCTATTGGAACGAATTCTGAACCTCTGTGTGATCCGTCACAAAATGGTTGGTTCTTGCTTTGTCCGCAAGCGCACCAATGATAACTTTTACCTGCCTCCAATTCAACTACATAAGGCGCTTTTTGCGCAATTTTTGGTTCCATTTGTTTACCTCCTTTTTAAAATTAATTATTTAGAATTCCATGGGTACTTCCATGAACAATATTTCTGCATCCTGTGAATCGGAAATGATAGTGGTTTTTTCAAAATCCCAAATACCCATTCCGTCCCTTGCGCTCAGTTTTTGTCCTTCGACCGTGATGCTACCGCTCAGGACGAAAGCGTACAAGCCGTTTCCTTTTTTCTTTATCCTATATTCAGCAGTATGTCCTTTATCAAATTTACTTAAAAAAAACCAGGCATCCTGATGTATCCAAACACCTGCATCCTGCGGGTTTGGTGACACAATCTGCTGGAATTTATTGTGCCTGTCCTCCGGGTTCAGCGTTATCTGATCGTAGCGGGGTTCCACATTCTGTCTGTTTGGAAAGACCCAGATCTGAAGGAATTTCACCAGGCTGTCCTTGCTTTTGTTGTATTCGCT
The DNA here is from genome assembly GCA_037137375.1 of Prolixibacteraceae bacterium. Classification (GTDB taxonomy): domain Bacteria; phylum Bacteroidota; class Bacteroidia; order Bacteroidales; family Prolixibacteraceae; genus CAINVV01. The sequence continues at coordinate 99,299 of JBAXKJ010000004.1, read as the reverse complement.
GTGTCGGATTCCCGTCCCTGCGCTCATGACCTGAACGTCTCCATGTCGGATGACAGCGACATTTCCCATGCTATCGCGGTGTTCAAGATCTCCTTCCAACGGAATGCTGATAATTTCCATGTTATCGTGCGGATGAGTACCGAAACCCATCCCGGGATCTACCTGATCGTCATTGAGCACCCTCAGAGCGCCAAAATGGACTCTTTCTGGATCATAATAATTGGCAAAACTAAATGTATGATGGCTATCCAGCCAGCCATGATTGGCATGACCGCGGGATTCTGACCGGTGTAAAACTATATTTGGCATATCATGTGAAGTTACTTATTTTAACCACAAAGATTTACATAAAAAATTCTCCAGAGTTTCATATTTCGGAAGAAATGTTGTGATTTCAGGAAAAATTATCTTACAGGAAAGTGAGCGCCACTTTGACACCTAAAAACAGGAGAATAATGCCTAGGAAACTGTTAATCAGGCGTTCGTACCTGAAAAAGGCTTTCTGAACTTTTTGTTGGGTAAAGAAGGCGGAAACAATGCTGAACCAGATAAAGGCTGTCAAAAGGATGATGACGGAAATGATCAGAATGACATAAAGTGGTGTATCCTTGCCAATTACAAAAGTGAACATGCTCAGAAAAAAAAGTGTAGCCTTTGGATTCAGGGCATTAGTCAGAAATCCGATCTTGAAAGCCTGGAAAAGATCCAGGTCCTTCCCTTTTTCGATCCCTTTCAGATCCAGTTTTGAGGATTTTGTAAGGATAGAGCTGGCACCGATGTAGATCAGGTATCCGGCTCCAAGGACCTTGATAATGGAAAACAACACGACAGACTTTGAGATAAGCAGGCCAATTCCCGCCGCACAATAAAACAGGTGAATCATGAGTCCGGCACTGATACCCAGACTCGTATAAATACCCGATTTGCGTGAATAACAGAGCGAATTCCGAACCACCATCACAAAATCCGGTCCGGGACTCATGGCTGCCAGTAGGTTCAGCAACGTGACGGTACCGATCAGTGAGAGATATTCCATGCAGCAAAAATAGGATAGAATTATCCCTTACCTGAATTTTTCTGCGATTTTTTTTTGATTTTTTTTTTGTGTTTTTTATTTTAGCCCCCCGAAATTTTAACCCAAATAATACGGAGGACTCAATTATGTCAACACAAACAAAATGGTTAAGACTGTTTTTAACCCTGGTGATAGGGGTAATCAGCATTGTTAGTCACGCGAATCAGGCGCCCGAGAGTGTGACATTGTACACACCATTCACGAAAATATCTCTTGCCCCGGGCGAGACAATCGATTATGCCATCGATGTCATCAACAATAGCAAAGAGGTACAAAATGTAGATATTTCCGTAACCGGGATGCCCCGTGGATGGAATTACTCAGTTAAATCAGGCGGTTGGACCATCAGTCAAATCTCCATTCTTCCCAATGAACGTAAGAATATTTCGATTAAAGTTGATGTCCCTTTAGGCGTAAATAAAGGCAATTATAAATTCAATGTCAACGCTAATGGGATATCGTCCCTCCCACTTGTAATTAATATTTCTCAACAGGGATCCTTGAAGTCTGAATTCACTGCTAATCAGGCCAATATGCAGGGAAACGTCAATACCCCTTTTACCTTTAGTGCCAATATTAAAAACCGTTCCGCAGACAAGCAACATTACGCTTTCGTAGCCAATGCACCCCGTGGCTGGACAGTTACTTTTAAAGCCAACTATCAGCCAGTCACGGCAATAGAGGTTGAAGCCAATAATACTACCCCCATCACGATAGAAATTAAAGCACCCGAAAGAACTGAAGCCGGAAAATATAAGATCCCTGTCAGGGCCGAAAGCGGTTCTTCATTTTCAGACCTCGACCTGGAAGCAGTCATCACCGGTTCCTTCGGCATGGAAATGACCACCCCTACCGGATTAGTTAGTGCGGACCTCACAGCCGGAGAATCGAAACAAATCGAACTGGTTATTACCAATAACGGATCATCGAACCTTACTGATATTAGACCGGATGCTGCTGCTCCCGTAAACTGGAGTGTCACCTTCGATCCGAAAAAAGTGGATCTCTTGCAACCAGGCAAGACGGCGCGGGTTTATGCTACAATTAAGGCTGACAAGAAGGCCATACCTGGAGATTATGTCGCAAATATCGAAGCCAAAACACCAGAAGTTTCCTCCAAACTTTCCTTTCGGATCTCCGTCGAGACCCCGATGCTCTGGGGTTGGGTTGGCGTGTTGATTACGCTTGCGGCCCTTGGAAGCGTTTATTATCTGTTCCGCAAATACGGAAGGAGGTAAATTGTGGACGGGAATATCATTGATCTGGTCGACCTGACCAAAAAATATGGGTCATTCACGGCAGTAGATCAGCTGAACCTATCGATCCGAAAGGGTGAGATATTCGGGTTACTGGGACCAAACGGTGCAGGAAAATCTACTACTATTCTGATGATGCTTGGCCTGACTGAACCGACTTCGGGCTCCGCAACCATCTGTGGAATCGATCCGACTACACATCCGATTGATGTAAAAAGAAAAATCGGATACCTGCCTGAAGATGTTGGATTCTACTACAACTTAAGCGGGGCAGAGAATCTCACTTACACAGCCAGGTTAAACGGCATGTCTACCCGTCAGGCTAAACTCAAAGTCGCAGAACTTCTTAACCTGGTCGGCCTCTCCGATGAAGCGGAAAAAAAGACCGGAAAATACTCCCGGGGAATGCTGCAAAGGCTTGGATTAGCTGATGTACTGATCAAGAACCCAGAGGTAATCATCCTGGATGAACCTACTCTGGGGATCGATCCGACGGGTGTCAAGGAATTTCTGGAATTAATCGTGACACTCAGCAGGGCGGAAGGACTGACGGTACTCTTTTCTTCGCACGATCTGCATCATGTTCAGCAGGTGTGCGACAGGGTTGGATTGTTTGTTCGAGGAAGGTTACTGGCTGAAGGGGATATTCCTTCGCTTTCGCGGAAACTGTTTCACAAGAGTCCCTTCGTTATCGAGGTGGGGGTCTCCCCGGAGGAAAGTGGTTCTGCTGATAATGTCAAGCAACTAAAAGAACTTTTGCTCAAGATGGAAGGAATCGTGGAAATCAAGGAAAAGGATCACCACTTGCTTGTTGAATGCGCGCATGACGCTACTTCAGAAATTGCAGAAATAATCATCAAATCGGGCGCAAGACTCAATTTTCTGAACAAGAAAGAATACGGACTTAACGACATCTACTACCAATATTTTGAGGGAGGAGGAAAGGATGAATAAATTATCTTCCATTTTACCGGAGGACAGGATCCTCCATCCGTTCAGGGTTATCGTGAACAAAGAAATCTCAGATCACGTCAAAAGCTGGCGGTTCATTATTCTGATTGCCATTATTGCACTGACCTGTCTGGGTTCCATGTATACCGCGCTTGCCAATATTGGGAAGGCGGTCAAGCCAAACGATCCGGAAGGAACCTTTTTCTTCCTTAAATTATTTACGATTACGGATGGGACACTTCCCTCTTTTGTGGTATTTGTCAGTTTCCTGGGTCCGTTACTTGGCATTAGCCTGGGTTTCGATGCGGTGAATTCGGAACATAACAACAGGACCATGAGCAGGGTTTTATCGCAACCCATCTACCGCGACTATTTACTGAACGCTAAATTTATGGCCTCATTGGTAGTAATCAGCATCCTGTTTTTCGCGCTGGCATTCCTCGTCATGGGACTGGGGCTGGTTACCATCGGCATCCCTCCGACTGTTGAAGAATTTTTCAGGATCATCGCCTTCGTCCTGATGAGCATTCTCTATGTCGCATTCTGGCTGAACCTGTCGATCCTGTTCTCCGTGCAGTTCAGACAACCTGCTACCTCTGCCCTTTCGGGGATTGCCGTATGGCTCTTCTTTACCATCTTCTATGGAATGATCGTGAATCTGATCACAAAATCCATGACACCCTCCCCCGCAGCCAGTGATTATTACATCATCCATTTTGAAGAATTCAAACTGGCCCTTCTGAGGGTGATGCCCAACCAACTTTTCACGGAAGCCACCACTACCCTGCTGATGCCATCTGTCCGAAGTCTGGGACCGCTGACCATGGAACAGGTTTACGGCACCATTCCCGGACCACTTCACCTTGGTCAGAGTCTGCTGCTGGTATGGCCTCAGGTGACGGGACTGATCGCTGCTACCGTGATTTGCTTTGCCTTGAGCTATGTCAGTTTTATGCGAAGGGAAATCCGATCGAGATAACCGGAGGATAATTATTTTAGTTAATTGGTGGCGAATTTTAGAAGCACTTCAAAGAATAATCTCTTATTTATTGGTTTATAAATCACATCATCACACCCGGCATTCAGAAAATTTATTTTTTCATCCGGATTAGTAAAGGCTGTCTGGGCAATTATTGGAAGATCAGGATACATCTTCTTGATGATTGTTGTGGCCTCTATCCCGCCCATAAGTGGCATATTTATATCCATTAGGACCAAATCATATTCATTGGACATTACAAGTTCGATAGCTTCCTTTCCGTTAATCGCACGGTCCACTTTTTTCACTTTATCTCTCAACAAATAACTAATAATGAGAAAATTAATCTTATCATCTTCAGCTACCAACATCTTCATTTCACTAAGCTCCTTCCCTTTTATCATAGCGCTTACATGACAGATACCCTCGTTTGATTTCTTAGAATAAAGCGTGGGAAAAAACCGCGGATCAACATTAATAGTGGTACTAATGCCGGAATATTCCCCCATTAAAGCCAGCTTTGTTTTCATCTTTCTTGTTATGGGTGTTTTTGAACTAACTGAAAAGGCAAAAATAAACCCCTACAGTTCTCGCTGCTATAAGGAAAATGGTAAAAAGAAATTCGGAATATCTGATTCTTTTGTAGGTGAAATGACTACAAGAGAACCAGCTTCTATTAAAGCAGCTTCTTTTTTATCCCTCATTTACAATTGATTGAATAATATTTTCCGCAATTGTGCTCAGAATAAAATCCAATTTAACTTTCATCCCAGAACCAAAAATCCGCATCTCCCCCAGAATCTGAAAAAAAAGAACAAACAAGTATAAAATTCAGTTTTTCACTGATGGAATTCGGTGTTTGACTGATTTTTTATAGTCATTCCATTGAAATCAATTTTTATTGAATTACGGAGATTCTACATTAGCCGGGGAGTAAAAATTCATTATCTGATGATTCGGAAAATTCTCACTATCCTGTTGCTGCTATTGGCATCTCATTTTTCTTTTTCCCAAACAGTTGAAAGTTTCAAACTGCCCAAAAATTACTTTGGCACACTAGATGAAATATTAATAGATCTAGGCAAAGACCTCAATATTCAGTTCAAATTTGATCCTGCCTATCTGAAGCAATTCAAAACTTCCCTGCTGACAGAAAATGAAAAAACTGTCAGCGGAGCCCTGAAGATGTTCAGCAAATCATGGGATATGGTCACGCTTATAGGAAAGGACGGCTTCATTTATATCGCAAAAGACAAGGCTCAACTGGAATGGTTGCAGCAAAATAAAGAAAACATTGAGATCGAGCGAAAACAATCCAGAAAATCACTTAAGCCCATCAAACGAAATTTTCTGCTCTCAGGTGAAATTGTGGATGATTCAAACGGCGAGAGAATCCCCTTCGCAACTATTCTGATTGCAGGGACTACCATCGGGGTAACCAGTGATCAGAATGGTCATTTTGCCCTTGAAAAAGTACCGGCCGATACTGCTGTTGTCGTAGTTTCCTATATCGGATACCACACAAAAAGGATTGAATTAACTCCCGAAAAAGAGAATAAGCCACTCTTGGTCGAAATGAAGCAGCAAAGTGTGGGAATCACAGAAGTCTTTATTACCGGACGGAAGGATGATAAGGCCCTGCAGCAATCCACTCTCGAACAAAAGATCAAATTATCACCTATTGCACTGAAAATATTACCCAATATCGGGGAGAAGGATATCATGAGAGGATTCCAGTTGATGCCAGGAGTCAGTGCAGCCAACGAAGGTTCTGCCGGGATGTATGTCAGGGGTGGTACTCCCGACCAGAACCTGATCATCTATGACGGCTTCACGGTATATAATGTGGATCACCTGTACGGTTTCTATAGCGCCTTCAACTCAAACGCCATCAAGGATGTACAGTTGCACAAAGGCGGTTTCGACTCGAAATTTGGTGGCAGGCTTTCGAGTGTGACGGAAATCACCGGCAAAGACGGGAATTCAAAAAAACCGACGATGGGAGCAGAAATCAGCCTGTTAAGTTTGAATACCTACCTGGAAATACCCAAGGGAGACCGGATTACTTCCCTGTTTGCCTTCAGAAGATCTTACCAGGGATATCTTTATGACAAAATCAGCTCACTTAGCAAATCTTCCACCACTTCAACCAGACCATTCTTGGGGGGCAAAAACTCAAATACCTCCTCCTATTTCTATGACTTCAACGGGAAAATTACCTATAAACAGTCGGCCAAAGATGTCTATACCCTGAGCTTCTTCAATGGAACGGATTACCTGGATAATACTCCCCAGTTCCGAATGCGCCAAGGTGGAGGCCCACCGGGTGGCGGAGGCGGAGGAGGAGGCTTCCCGGCTATCGGAAATATATCCATGAGCAATACCGATTTTACCCGCTATGGAAATGTTGGAGCCAGTACGAAGTGGACAAGGAAACTGAATGAGACGCTAACGTCCGAATTGTTATTGAGCTTTTCTGATTATTACAGTACAAGGGATGAGAGAAGATCTATCACGATTGACCAGAACAGCGTCTCGAAAATTGTGAAAAGCGGGATTCTGGAGAACAACAATCTGATCGATATCAGCGTCAAAAACGACTGGAAATATATCCGGGACGACAAAAATATCTTCGAATTTGGCGGCTTTGCTACTTATTATGCCATCGATTACCGGTATCAACAGAACGACACCTTAACGGTGCTGGACAAATACATCAAGGCCGCTATCGGAGGGTTTTACTTTCAGGACAAAATGCTGTTCTGCAATAACTTGCTAACAATAACTCCCGGACTAAGGCTGAATTTTTTCAGTGCCACCAACAAGATTTACCCTGAACCGCGACTCAATTTCAGCTACCTCCTGTCCCCACATTTAACCCTTAATGGCTCCACCGGATTGTACTATCAATTCGCCAATCGGGTGGTTCGGGAAGATATCATGTCGGGCAACAGGGATTTCTGGATATTGTCCGACGGAAAAGAAATTCCGGTTAGTTCTTCCGCCCATTTTAACACCGGGCTTAATTACGACCTTCCCGACTATCTTTTCAGTGCCGAAGGATATTTCAAATTGAACCAAAACGTGACGGAATATTCCATGCGCTACAGGTCCATCCCTCAACCTGGCAGCAGCGTTCAAAAAACGGAACAGTTTTTTACAGGTAATGGTTATGCAACCGGCATAGAGTTGCTGGCCCAGAAGAAAGCAGGCAATTTAAATGGATGGATCTGTTACACACTTGGCCAGGTTAAAAACAGATTTCCCCTTCAGTCAAGCCAGTATTTCTATGCCAATCAGGATGTTACCAATGAATTAAAGATGGTTGGCATCTACAAATTCGGTAACTTCGATTTTTCCGCCTCCTGGATCTATGCTACAGGACGGCCTTATACTGCACCTGTTGGAGCCTACAAATTGAACATCATCGACGGTACCTCAGCCTCCTTTTATGCCGTGAGTGATAAGAATTCTAACAGGTTACCTGACTATCACAGGATGGATATCGCAGCCTCCTACCGTTTCAATCTTTTTGGCCGAAAGGGTCGTCCGAACTCATTGAGCTTCTCTGTCTTCAATCTTTACAACAGAATCAACGTTAGCTCCAGACAGTTTCAGGTGGTAGATGATGTGATCATGCAAAGCGATATCAGTTATCTGGGGATAACCCCAAATGTTTCACTATCAGTAAAATTTTAGGTGATGAAAAAAATAATTTACCTCTCTGTCATTTTTGCCTTATTGTCCTGCAAAGACACAGTCGTCACCGGTTTCCAGGATAAACCTGTTGTCGAATCTTACCTCTATGCCGATTTTACACCTACCGTGAAGGTCTCAAAATTGATTGCTTTCACCAGTGATATGGTCTATTCCAGTGAGGATGTCAATAAACTCGCAGTCGATATTATGGAAGTCAGCACTGGAAAGAAATATTCACTCACCTCCACAGGTGATGGACTTTATGGCAACAAAGATCTGATTATAGCGGCCGGCAAGACCTATCAACTCTCATTTCCTTACAATGGAACGGTGATTACGGCAACAACTGTCGTACCTCAAAAACCTATGAACATGAAGTTGTCTGCCACCAACATTGCGATTTCAGAAATGGGTGTGCCGGGAAGCGGCGGGACATCCGGCTGGCCGTCTCCCATCGATATTTCCTGGACGAACAATGATCAGAGTTACTACTTTATTTACGTCAAAAATGTTGATGCCGTGAAAACTCCAATTGACACTAGAAGTCCGACCGGGAACGATTTTTTCCGCAATCAGCCAATAAACGCGGATCATTATGAATTGAATCCGAGATCTTTCAAATTCTATGGGCTTCACAGGGTAATACTTTATAGAATTCAACCGGAATATGTCTTGTTTTTTCAGGAAAACAGCGGCAGCTCACTCTCTATCTCGGAGATAAAAGCAAATATTGAGAACGGACTGGGAATTTTCACCGGAATCAACAGTGAATCAATCTATTTATATGTAGGAAAGCCCTGAATTCTTTTTGCAGGTATCCAGTGTTTCAGTTTGTGACCATATACGGCGAAAAAAACCAGATAGAGATAGCAAGGCAGCAGGATCATGTAGGCATCATGAACGTTTCTGCGGTCTGCCAACGTTCCATATATCAAAGGAGTCACTGCATTACCACATAATCCCATCACAAGCAGTGAGGAACCGCGCTTGGTAAAACGGCCCAGCCCCTTGATGGCCAAGGGCCAGATATTGGCATATATCAGGGAATTTGGCAATCCAAGCGCAACAAGAAACCAGATGGAAATATCTACCCGGTGACCAAAAAACAGGACTTCACCATGGGTCATCAACACAGCAACTGAGAGTAATGCACCCAGGACAGTCACGGTGATGAGCGCCTTCTTCTGACTGATAAATCTTGGAATAGCGATGATTCCGATTACATAGCCAATCATGGTCGCCCCGAGGGTGTATGAAGGAAATGTTTTAGCTTCCAGCAACGTAAGTCCCATGGATTGAGCGTACCCAATGATTGTGTCAATGGCAATTATCTGCGATCCCACATGAAAAAAGATAGCCAGGGCACCAAATACCAAGTTTGGAAACTGGAGGATATTTGTTTTACCCTCATGCACCACATCCGATTCCTCCTTGTTGGCCTGACTCGTATTAATCTCGGGCAACGGTGAATAATAGACCATCAGTCCTGCCAGAACTAATAATGTACCCAGAATGCTGTAGGGTCCGATGACTCTTCTCACCAGGCTCACCAGCGCAACATTCCTGTCCAGGTCAGAAAATGTCCCATTCTTGAGCGCGAGGAATAATTCGTTATCGGTCACCTTCAGGATGACTGCGGCGAATATCAGCGGGGCGATGATCCCGGCAAATTTGTTACAAAGTCCCATGATACTCATCCTTTGGGCAGCCCGATCAATCGGTCCGACGATGGTGATATAAGGATTTGCAGCGGATTGAAGTATTGCCAGTCCGGTACCGATGGAGAAGAGTCCGAAAAGAAATATCCCGTACATCCTGGTAAGGGCTGCCGGGACAAAAAGGAACGCCCCGGTTGCCATCACAAAGAAACCCAGCATCATGCCCTTCTTGAATCCCAATTTCTCAAGCAAATAAGAAGAAGGGACAGACATGACAAAATAGGCGATGTAAAAGGCGAAGGCGACGAGGTATGCCTTGAAATTCGTTAGCTCGAGAGAGATCTTAAAATAGGGGATCAGGATGGCGTTCACCCATGAGACAAATCCGAAAATGAAGAACATGAAGCCAATGATGGCGACCGAAATAACGGTAGATTTTTTATCCATGAGCGCCCATACTATTTATTTATTGTGGCAACATTGTTGTCTGATCCGGATTAAAATTTCTGCTTCCGGCTTTGTTTCTGTGCTTTCCTCATCACTTCACTGATCAACACGGGAACTCCACCTTTCCTTTTGCTTTCATCCGCTGCCTCCATGAAAGCCAGTATTTCGATTGTTTCCTCCGGCTGAACCGGAACTATTCCGGTCTGAAAGAATTTGATGATCTCAGCAAGTAATGGATTGTATCCATTGTAGGACCCCAGGGCTTTGTTACTTTTCTCGCCAAAAATTGTACCTCCATAATCCTTTTTTCCTGCCCGCAGTCCGCGGAAGGTCCCAATGCGGCCATCCTGCCAGGTTCCGACAGCAACGTCCGTATCAGGTGTGGTGATACGTACAACAGTCTGACAACCAATGCCCATAGCGGCGAACAAGGTCTCCACTCCGTGAATGCCGTACCAGAAGAAATCGGGATGGGTCTTCTCCAAAGTAGCCGGACTAAAGGTGTCGGCTCCAAGAACTTTTCCGGCCACGCCATTTTTTATTTCATCCATACCTTGAATATACCTTAATGAAGATGCCGAAAAGAAGGGAACATTATAATGTTTGGCGGCCTCGAAAATTGTTATCGCATCCGAGAGGGAGGCCGCCATTGGTTTGTCAATAAATAGCCTTTTACCTGCTTTAAGTACAGGTATGGCCTGCTCCAGATGGCGACGGCCGTCGTTGGTCTCCAACAAGACGACATCCACCTTTAGGAGTAGAGCCTCAACGGAATCCACGATCTCAACGTCCATTTTCTTTACCTGAGCCGTATATTCTTCAATCCGGTCTACGCTGGATTTAATATCGAGACTACCTTTTGGATAGGCTGCCACTATTTTATAGCCGCCAAAAGTATCTCCTGCCTTGGGGTCGTTCAACGCTTTGGTAAAAGCAGTGCAGTGGGAGGTGTCCAGTCCAATGATTCCGACTCTCAGTCCCCTGTCAGGCTTCTGAGCCAAGAGTTCTGACCCGGAAACGACACCGATTCCTGCAAGTGTCCCGGTAGTTAAAAAATTGCGTCTGCCAATCATAATTTTCCTTTTAATGTTTTTCAGTTATGATGGGTAAAAATTACATAAAAAATCGTAATCCATGGATCCTGAATTACTGCTATATTAATAAGTCCTCTCACTTATTCAATCCTGTAAGCTGCCCCGATCATTCTTAAATATCGAACAACTTAAGTTTTGTAGTCATTTCACCTACAACAAAATCAGCAACTTCGAAGATCGTATTGCCTTTTCCCTTATAGCCCATGGAGCCGTGCGGGTATATTTTTGCATGTACAAAAGGTAAGTAAAAGCACTTCACATGAAAGCAAGAATCATCCTCGGAATCGCAATCTTAATCATAGCAAGCAGCTTCAGCTCGGTTGGTCAAAGTACTGCATATGCTAACATCTACTGTGAAGTGGTAGCCCCAATAGGAATTGGAAAATCAACCGATTTAACTATCAATCAAACCGTTATAGGTCAACCAAGTCACTCCGGAACCGCAGCCTCATTCACCATAAAGGGTAGCAGTCAGAGTACCTTCAATGTGACCCTTCCTTCAGAAGCTCTAACCATCATCAATGACTCAGGCAGCATGACTGTCAGTAATTTCACCAGTTCAACGCTTAATACCCAGCAAGGCAATGCCAGCGTAATCAACATCGATGCGACACTGAAAGTCAACGGCATCCCGATCGCAGGCAACTACAGCGCTCAGAATCCTTTCCAGGTTACTTTGAACTACAATTAATATTTCCCTCCCTTCATATCCAGAGACTGTCTCAAGAAAATTGAGGCGGTCTTTTTTTTTGCAATAATTGGTACATTTACATGATTAATCGAATAAAAGATGAACAAGCCGATGCCCCCAGCGCTGCTTCTGACAATAATTTTAGCTTTTTGCTTTAATTATTCGCTTTACTCTCAAACAAATGTGCCACGATCAAAAGAGATTGAGGCGACTTTCCCTCTAATCGACCAATTATTCGAGTCTTACGCTGTTCAGAATCACTTGCCCGGAATGGTGTATGGCCTCGTTGCGGATGGTAAACTGGTTCATTCCGGACACACCGGTTACTCCAATCTGGCGGAAAAAATTCCTGCCGATATTCATTCGCTCTTTCACATCGCTTCGATGACGAAAAGCTTTACGGCAATGGCGATACTGAAACTCAGGGATGAAGGTAAGCTGAGGCTCGACGATCCGGTCTATCTGTATATTCCTGAAATGAAAGGACAAAAATTTCCTTCGACAGATGCCGCTGAAATTACGATTAGAAATTTACTGACGCATGGGGCCGGATTCCCGGAAGATAATCCATGGGGAGATCGCCAATTGGGAAAATCAGATCAGGATTTAGTGAGTCTCATTAAAAAAGGGATCTCCTTTTCTAATATTCCAGGATTAAAATTTGAATACAGCAATCTGGGCTTCACGATGCTTGGATATATCATCAAAAAAGTAACCGGCCAAAGCTACCAGGACTATATCACCGAAAACATTTTAAAACCACTTGGCATGACCCATACTTATTGGGAATACAGCAAGGTTCCTGCCAATGAGCTGGTTCACGGATACCGGCTGGTCGATGAAAAGTGGTTAGAGCAACCGTTTCTGCACAGCGGGGCTTATGGAGCGATGGGTGGGATGATTACTACCCTTAAAGATTTCAGCAAATATGTTGCTTTCCATCTTTCTGCCTGGCCACCAAGGAACGATGCTGAAACCGGGCCTGTGAAAAGAAGTTCAATCAGGGAGATGCAATTCCCCTGGAACATGAATGGAATGATGCTACAATATAAATATCCCAGTGGCCGTAGCTGTCCGACATTATCGGCGTACTGTTATGGTCTGGGGTGGAGCAAAGATTGCACCGGCAAGGTATTCATCGGTCATGGCGGCGGATTGCCAGGTTTTGGCAGTAACTGGAGAATCATGCCTGACTATGGAATTGGCATCATCTCCTTCAGCAATCTTACTTATGCGCCAATGTCGGTCATCAATGTACAAGCTCTGGACACCCTGGTCCAGATAGTAAAACTCCGTCCACGTGAGCTGGCAATCTCATCTATCCTGAACCAGCGGAAAGAGGAATTGATCAGATTACTACCTGATTGGAAGAATCCGGAAGCCGTCCACATTTTTGCCGAGAATTTCTTTCTGGACTATTTCATTGACGATCTACGAAAGGAAGCAGGTAAAATTTTTAAGGAGGCAGGCAAAATTAAACGTGTTGGGGAGTTGACGCCCCTGAATAATCTGCGCGGTTTCTTCAGGTTGGAAGGTGAAAACAAGGATATAGAAATAGGATTCACCCTCACTCCTGAAAACCCTCCACTGATCCAGGAATATCATATCGAGGCAAAAGGAAAAGCTAAATAATTTACTGCTTCGGGTACTATTTCAACTTAATTGGTTCAGCGCCAGGAATTAAGCCGATCTTTGGAAATTCCGCGTTGGTGTACGGTTTGCTGAAAAGCCATTTATCCCATTGTCCGACGATTTGTGCCCACTCCTCTTTGGATCTTGTTGGGTAAACGGCGGGCCAGCCACCTTTCCTGAATTCTTCGCTCACGCCGGGGTCATTGACAGATTTTCGCCATGCAGTTAACTGTTTCAACAACTCGGTTTTCACGGTAGTGTAGGCCTTGTCGTCGGCAACATTATGCAATTCAAAAGGATCCTTCCCAAGATCGTAAAGTTCAATTTCAGGTTTGCTTTTCGCCATCAATTTTGCCTGATCAGGCGTCAGCTCCCCCTTCAGATTCATGAGATTGAGCATTGCAAGATCCGGGTAGTTTTTTTCTTTATATTCATTGAACTGACAGTAAGCCCTTTCAGGCATGAGGTTCTGAATCAGCTTATATTCCCTGGACCGGATCGCCCGCATCGCATCAAAAGTCCAGTCCATTTTATCCCGGCTGGCAAAGACATATTTTCGTTTCGCAACTTCTTCCCCGAATAAATTCTTACCATGAAGTTCATGTACGGGTTTTACACCTGCCGCATCCAGAATTGTGGCACAAATATCGATAGTCATGACCATATTCTCATTTACCTGTCCGGCAGGGATATACCCGGGCCATCTGGCAATTATTGGCACGACCATTCCCTGATCGTACAGAAATTGCTTTCCCCGGGCAATGCACTTTCCGTTGTCGCCAATAAAAAATACCAACGTATTTTCAGTTAGACCCTCCGCATCGAGACGCTTTAAAAGTTTGCCTATCTCCCTGTCTACATTCTGCACTGCTTCCATTCCATTGGCGATGTCGCGACGGATGAAGGGAACATCAGGATAAAAAGGAGGAACTTCAACAGCCTGAATATCAACTGGTCTTATGGTATCCCGCTTCCAGACACGATGAGTTCCCTGAAAGGAAATCTGCGCATAAAAAGGCTGATTGTTCTTTCTTTCCGACCAGTCTTTGCCCATGAAAAGCGGTCTGGAAGTAATAAAATTACAATCCGTTTTCTTATCCATCAGGCAGGTGAAATAGCCTGCTTCTTCGAGTAAATGTGGAATTGGTTTGATGCCAAAAGGTAGTTCTTTCCTCTCAAAACCCGGACCCTCCGTGCGGTGCTGACCGGATCCGATATATATCTGTTGAAATCCGGTCATCATTGCTGAGCGTGAGGGAGAGCAGACCGGAGCCGTACAGAAAGAGTGATTGAACCGCACTCCCTCCCCGGCCAGCTTGTCAATGTTCGGAGTCTTTACCCCTTTCGCTCCGTAACAGGAGAGGTCATAACCCCAGTCCTCAATCAGGATCCAAAGAATATTTGGCCGTTTTCCGTACATTTTTTTCACGGCTGCCTTACCCGCAGAAACATTCAGCAAGGCCAGAAACATCAGCAGAAGATTCTTCATAGTATAAAGGTTAAATCAACCTAAAGATAGCAAGCTTTCGTGAAATAAAATTTAATGGTACCAGTAATCGAGATTCGGACATTGAGGTCGTGTGGAAGAAATTGAGGATGGGATACGGAATTCGAGCATCAGCTCATGCGTCCCATTTTGATTATACCCCATCGAATAACTCCAGTCGATGGCATATCCGATTCTGACGTTAGGAGATAGGTTCATTCCAAATAAACCGGTAATTTGATGAGAGGTTCTGTAGGTAAATCCAAGTTCGAAGATCTCCCTTGGACCCTTCACCAGCCCGGTAGGCCTCTTGAATCTCACACTCACATTTCCTTCCAGAATCGTAAGGTTACCTCGATTAACAACCTGCATTCCAAGATGATAATTCATTAGTTCCGAATTATCATTTTTATAGATGACTGACCCGTAGCGATGATTGGAATTAAGATATAATTGATTGGATTGATTGATTGAAAACAAGTGCGTTGATGAAAGGCTGAGAATAAAGTGGTTTGACTGAAATTCAAAACCCAGATTGGCATCCGGCGAAATTCTCTTGCCGGTCTCATAGGAAATTGCCGGATCAGTGATATTTTCTGCCTCAAAAAGTGCTCCGTTAAGGGTCCTGACAAACACACCACCTGAAAGACCCATGGAAAGGGACCAATCCCGCTCACCCGAGATCCTGTAGGCATAGGTTAGCATAGGGTTGTAAGCCGTCGAAACCCCGATCTTCTCACCCACGAGAGAGATGCCAAATGCTGACTTAAGGTGATGAATGTATTCAGACGCCTGAATGTTTAAGACGCTTGGCGCTCCTTCCAATCCTAGCCACTGCTGTCGGATGTTCGAAAAATAATAGATGTATTCTGTCCTGGCGATAGAAGCTGGATTGTAGTTTGATCGGTTGTACCAGTGTGTAGCCATACTGATATCCGCCTGGGCAAATGCACAATATACATTCCAGAAATTTACAATTAACAGCAGCAAAAGTGATTTATATCGCATCTTCATTTACCTCATCTCACCAAAGTGATGTATCCCTTCCTGATTTGCCTGACCTGGTTCTTGTCGGTATATTCCAAAATATAAAAATAGGTATCAGGAGCCACTGCCTTCCCCTGATAAGTTCCATCCCATCCGGTTAATCCGGAGTACAAAACAATGCCGAACCGGTCAAATACCCGCAAATCGACATTTGACATAAACAGATCATTGACACCGTCGCCGTTAGGGGAGAATACATTTGGAATAAAAGGGATTACTTCAATACTCTTGTCTGCGCCCTGTTCACATCCGTATAAGTTGACCGCACTCAAGTTGATCTTATAACTTAAAATGTTGTTTTCTATTGAGTAGGAGTGTTGAGCAGAAGGACCCTTACTGGTGGCGCCATCCCCGAAGGACCATTGAAAGTTAACATCAGGCATTACTGGTGCCATGAAGGAAACTTGATTGTGTCTGCGATCCACAGTGGAAGGGGAGATATTGAAGTCGATTGCCGGCAAGGAAAAATCCTTCACGGTAATGATCCGGGTCTTTTGACACCCCCTTATATTTGAACCCGTTACCCTGAATATTCCGGGATTTGTTACAGAAATAGTGTCAGTTCTTGCTCCCGTACTCCAAAGATATCCCGCAGCGCCGGAAACCCTCAAAAGCGACCTCTGCCCGCTACACATGACACTATCACTATAATCCTGAAAAACCCAGTCAGGATCTCTGGTCACTGATTTATAAATAGTGTCGGAGACACAACCCGTGCTTGAACGTCCTAACATCCAATATTTTCCTCCGGGGTCACCAACTTTAATGGAATCTGCACCTGATCCGGTACTCCACGAATACCGAAACGCACCATAAGCTTTTAAATAGATGTTGAGTCCCGGACAATAAGTCGAATAGCCTGTAATGCCGACTAAAGGTGGCGAGAATGATTCTATCTTACGAATGAGTTTTTCGGTACATGCAGAGGGAGGATTCTTAAGTTCAAGGCTCACATCATGAAGGCCAGAAGTAGAGAATGTGTACTGAGGATTCACCTCTGCGGAGGTTTTGCCATCTCCGAAATCCCAAAGATAACTAAGCAGCCCTCGTGAGGAAGTCGACAGATTGGTGAATTGGACCTTATTCGACTTACAATCTATCATGTTTGTTTTATAATCTGCCTTAATTATATATTTTGCAATGGTTGATTTGAGGGTTATATCACATCCGGTGGCAGAAGTCATGGAACAGGAATAGACTGCACCTTCCTCAGGGTTGGTCAGATTTATGATCTGGGTCGTATCAACCAATACCCCCTTTTTGGTCGTCCATCTGTATCTTTCAAAGCCTTCCGGAGCAGTCAGGCTGGCAATTGAATCGCCGGCACAATATTTTACGGTGATGTAAAGCGGATGACAGGCTGCAACAAAATAGGCATATCCATAATGAAATTTTTTGGTACAATCCGCGGTCATAAATTCAATGGTAATGGTATGTCCGTAATATTTTAACAGGTTTGCCCCCACAGTTGTCCAGTCACGCCATTCAACGGGGGCGTTGGCGCCGGCCGGTGTATACATTTGAAACCCCTTTACATTACCATTGGAAGAGTACACATCATAATTGGTACAATCCGGAATTGTATCCCCATTCTGATCAAACAAGGTGAGTTTAAACCTTGGTTCCATTATGGTCGTGTGATCAAGGGCATATTGAAGCACCAAGGCGAATTTCATCACCAATAATGCATTGGAAGAATCGACTGTCATGGTATACCTTAGGCTCTGTTCCCAGCACCTGGGATTAGGATCACCGGAATAAATCATGTCACCCAAACGAGCGGAATATTGGTACCCCGGTGGTATCATTTTTAATTTATTCCCCGTATTGGAATCATACGCATTTACATCTGTGATGATGACCTGCCTTCTGGCGGTTGGCAGCGTGACCTTTTGTTTTGAAGTATTAATGGATGGAACCTCTGTGCTGTATATCCAGTTGTAACCCGTCCAGTTGGTAAAATCACCATTTTCGAATCCCAAATTCTGACAATAGGGCTGCTGACCCTGTACTGAGTTTAAAGCTAAAAAGATAATCAGGCAATACAATGAGAATGACCTGAAATTCAGCACAGAATAATATTTTACAGGACTTCTATAAGACAACTAAAAATATTTGTTTGGTTCTTATCTTTGTTTGGTTATAAAACTAGTTTCTATTATTCGCTAATCCCCTACTTCTCTTTTTACCAAATCTTGGCAAGATAATATCTCAGTGTGAACTGTACTCCAGTCGACCGGAAATTTACCTTACTACTCCCTCCCATCATGCTGTTAATCTGAGTGATATCTGATGAGAGTTGAAATTTTTCCGGCGAACTATACGATTGGATACCAGTAAGCGACTGAGTATAAAAATACGAAATTATGGTTTGTAACCTTTTATTGATCCGGAAATCCAATCCGGCAGAGACGGTTCCGTCAAAACAGACTGGTTTGAGTTCCAACTGCCCGTCCGAAGAGAGGCTTGCCTTATCAGGAAAGCCGTAAGCCGGAAGATTTTCAAGGAGAACATTAAACCTCGGATAATAACCTTTGTAAGTAAAGGTTCCGCTTGTGTGATAATTCTTGATAACCGGAATGGCCATATCGATACCTGCCCGCAACGAAAATCCCAGCTTTCTGCCTAGTGGGATCCTTAGATTCAGATTGACAGGAATTCCCAGGTAAGAAATCTTTTGATCCTCTGTGATATTAGTTGCGGTGACCTGCCGCTCATAGGTTTCTTTTTCAGTGTCCGTTGTGTTGAACTTATTCTGGTAGGATTTCAGGGTTACCTGGTTATTCAGGGAAATAAAGCTAATTCCCGAGGATATCGCAAAATGATCTGAGAGGGAATACCCTATTTCAGCGGTTCCGGAAATTCCTGGTTTCCCAAGGTTATTCAGTCCCGAAACCGACAGCATGCCCTCCTGGGAGATCAGCGATTGATAAGAAGCCACCGATAAACCGACAAATAACCCTCGGTGCCCCGCAATAATACTGTCCGCCTTGACCTCCTGCCCCTGAGCAAAAATTTCAACCTGATATCCGGTCATTAACAAAATAATGATCGACAGGAGCCTGATTTTCAAGGTGAATATTTTCATTCCGGTTCTCATTTCAGTCACGGATACATTTATTTTTTGATGACTATTTTTTTCGAATACACTACTTTCTGGTTGATCAAAACATGGACGATATAAATTCCTTCTTCCAGGTTGTTGCTTTGGATTACCCTCTCCAATGCCCCTCCGGAATTAGTTGTCCTAAACTCCATCACTTTCGTTCCGGACGAATTGATGATGCTGACGATCGCCTCCCCATCCGTCGGATCATTAACCTGTAAGGTGAAGTTGGCACTGGCCGGATTGGGGTACAAGGAAATGGATTTTAAGCCCGGATCCGATATTGTTTTGGAAGTATTCACACACCCTTCGAGGTCTGTAGTTACAACGTGATAAGTTCCCGGTAGTTTTCCTGAAGAATAATATTGACCCGTCGCCTGCGGAATAAGCGTATTGTTCTTGTACCACTGGTAATTTTTTATGGAGTCTCCCAGGTTATAACATATCAGAATATCCGACCATTTTGTAGATATTACCGGAATCACTCCCGTCTTTACCAGGGCGGAAGTCTGGGTGCTGAAAACACTCTCCGGTCCGTCGTCATTGACTGCTGTGACACGGAAATAGTAATTCTGCCCATGAATCAGTCCGGATATTATTTTTGTCGTATCCGCATTACCATTGACTGTGGAATCGATTTTCACATCTGGAAAATTTGTTGCTCCGCCATAAATACGGTAACGCTTGAAATAGGGATCATTGCTCTTTCGCCATTTCAGTGTAACGAGGTTGTTGCACGACACTGAAGTCAGGTTCAACGGTGCCAGGGGAGGATTGGATAGGGTCTTCAGCGTAATAATATTAGAGTAGTCAGAGATACCGCCAACATTGAGCGCCTTGATCCTGTAGTAATAAACCGTTCGTGCATTGAGTCCTGTTACGATGAAAGTTTTGACGTTCCCAACATCTTTATCATTGTATCCAGTCACAAAAGTGGTAAATGCAGCATTCGTGGAAACATCCAGATGATAAGAAGTGGCCGTTGAAGAAAGATCCCAGTTGGCATAAAATAAAGATTGAAAAATGTTGGTTGCCAAAGTGGCGATGGAGGCTAATGGTCTCGGCGGTATGACCGGCGCGGTAAATGAGACGGTCTTGTTGGCAATATCTTCCGTAATATTGGTAATAGGCGCATTGGTCTTGGTGGATGCCCACGACAAAGAATTTGGGCTCGTAAAATCGGTGAAAGAGGTCTTATTCCCGGTTCCGGGGAAAGGCAATCCGGCACCATTTATGACCCCGTACGACGACGGAGGAAGCCCGGTCGCATTGGCACAGACCGGATACAGCCCCTGATGACTACCAATATTTATCTCATCTTCTGCCGCACTGATGAAGTTACCATCCACATGATAGATGATCATTCCATGACCCGGAATATAGGCGTCAAACTTTTGTTTCTGTCTGTTTTCAAACAGGAAATACTCATTGGTAGTGGTAGTATTGACGATATAGAAACTGTTGTTGTTCGTCTCGGCATCGTTTAAGGTGATACTAACACCTGACGTAAACGTTTTAGCGGCAGCCCATCCGTAAACAAATATTTTATCATAGGGATTATGATGAGCGGGTGTTATCCCGTTATTGTTCCAGGCCCCGTTCGCCATGAGGTCCCAGTTCCCGGTACCGTCATATAAACCATTCGTATTATAGTTTGTATCATAAAAATCCATGGCTCCCAGGATATGTCCCAGTTCGTGGCAGATCGGCCCAATCCGGTTGATGCCAGTGCCGTTTGTTCCGCGTAACTCAGAAGAACAGGCATAATCGCTGACCGTCTTTCCGTCAAGCGTTAATGGAGGAATGTTGGAAGTATGCGCCCATATCGTGTTCGCTGAAGCGCCGGAATCTTCTCCATAACCTGCATATACGACATAAACTCCTTCAACGGTCCCGTCTTTATCGTTGTCAAATTCAGAATAGTCGACGGTCGGATCAGCAAGTTTCACGGCTTCCGTAACGAGGGCCTCCGGATTAACGTCGATGCCCTGATTGTTATTCGCGCCATAATAAGATAAATTATGAGCCGCCACAAACGGTCCGGCTACTGTAAAAGAAAGATTTAGCTGGTTATAGGAGTTCTCCTTGTAATAATCGAAAACACTTCCGGAGGCGCCCTCTGCCGTATATCCAGGCTGATTCAGGAGATTTTCGAAGTCGGCCTTGGTTTTTGTGAATGCCTTATCTGTGAAGCCAATCAGGATGCATAGATATTTTCTGGTGCCCGTGATCTGAGCGGATTTATACGACTGTTTCTGACTCATCCGCTTGATACTCTTCATGATCCCCACCTGGCTCACAGAATAGGTCAAACCCTTTGGCGTCGCGCTCAGGAACTGAATTTCCGTATTGCTCCTTTCCTGCTCGTTTCTAGCCCGTAACCCGGATGGCACCAAATTTTGATTGGCGTCCAGCTTTGCATATTCAAAAACGCCCTCGCTATTTCGCATAATTGAATATCCATCGGTCGTCTGAGCCCATTTCAAGTGTTCGTCGCCTTTCAGGTTTACGACAATTTTGGATCCGTCTGGCTGGGTGATTGTAATGGGATTCGGGTAAGCTGAAACTCCATAAGTAAAAGTAATACTGGTAATTAGAACAAATAAAATAAGTAATACCGGGATCAGTATTCTGACCCTGAAGATTTTTAAAAATCCAGCAGTATGTAGTTTACTATTAACCATTTACAAATTCTTGCCAAACTTACCAGGAAAGTCCTTCCCGCAAAATTATTTTTCCCCTGCTGATCTGAAAAAAAAACGAATGAAATAACCGTTTTTATCAATCAACAGGCAATTTCCTTCAGCGCGGTCGCCTTTCGTTCCAGTTTACTCATACGAAGTTACCTGCTCTTTTGTAACCAAAATCCCGAAAAAGTACCGCATTAAACCGAAAATCTCCACTGTCTTATAAATATTGAAAAATACATAAATTTATTACCTTCAAACACATTTTTCCAGTACCTCTATTCTAATGAAAAACTTGTTGATTCCGACCCTGAATATCCTGCTAATAAGAGTTCTGCTGCTCCTTCCCGGAATATTCTGTGCTACATTTACCTTCTGTCAAACAGACAGTTTAGCCCTGCACAAAACAGAAATTCCAATATCCGGCAAGACTCAGGGTATCCTGCCTTATCTGAAGTACGGTCCGGGTGCAGACCGTCTCGGCGGAGCCAAGATGACCTACCTGGATACCGCCATCATGGTAATGGTAGTCGATAGCCTGAAAAATGATTACATCGTCCGACTTTCAAAGAATCACCATGCCTTCATCCCAAAAGAGAATGTCAGGCTTTTTCCCGGAGTCAAAAGAAACGATTATTTTCTCACCTCCTCCTGGACTGTTTCCGGTGATGAAAGGCAAGACTATGTTTCCATCCATCTCGACGGCCGGCTTCCCTATAATAGCATTCAAATGATCGAGCCTTCGCGGATTGTCGTAGATATTTACGGCGCGACCGGGAATACCAACTGGATCACGCAGCTACAATCGGCCAAAGAGATCAAAAATGTCAGCTATGAGCAAACTGAAGATGACGTCTTTCGCGTGACAATCTTTCTGAAACACCAGCAGCATTGGGGCCATTCGATCTCCTACAAGAACAAGACCCTTGTGATTGCCATCAAACGGCAACCGCGGCAGCTGTCCTTAAGACACCTGAAAATTGCCGTAGATGCCGGGCATGGCGGATCCAACACCGGCGCGACAGGGGTAACCAGCAACCTGAACGAAAAGGAGTTCAAC
This sequence comes from Prolixibacteraceae bacterium, assembly GCA_037137375.1. Lineage (GTDB taxonomy): Bacteria > Bacteroidota > Bacteroidia > Bacteroidales > Prolixibacteraceae > CAINVV01. Next base: position 76,431 of record JBAXKJ010000004.1, on the reverse strand, counting down.
CTGAAAATAGCCAAAGAGCTGGAGAAATATTTAAAACGAAGGGGCGCAGAGGTCTTCCTGACCAGAAATGCAGACGAAGAACTGAGTATGACCGACCGTATCAATAGTCTCAAGGCCGAAAACCCTGATCTTCTGATCAGCATTCATCACAATGCCTCGGGCAATGCAGGAGTGAAAGGGGTCAGCACCTACTACAGGCACATCGGATTTAAACCTCTCACTGTTCATGTTCTGGACAATATGCTCAAACTCGGATTGGCCGATTTTGGGAATATCGGCAGCTTCAATTTTTCCCTGAATGGCCCGACAGAATATCCGAATTGTCTGGTTGAAGTGGCTTTCATGAGTAACAAGGAAGATGAAAAAAGAATCATGGATCCGAAGTTTCAGCGAGACGTCGCTAAAAAGATCCGAAATGGAATAACCGAGTGGTTAAGAAAACTCTAAACACAAATAACGATTAATATTATGAAGAAAATTATTGTCTTATTGTCAGCTGTCATTCTCACTGTTTTTACAAGCAAAGCGCAGGAGAACCTCACCTACCAGGTACCTCCCCAAGAAATCATGAATCTAGTTGATTATCAGAGAGCTCCCGGAGTAACAATGGATGAGAAAAAGGAATACATGGTATTCACTTATCAAAATACTTATAAGACTCTTGATGACCTGAACCAGGAGGAATTGCAGTTAGGTGGGTTAAGAATAAATCCATTGACAAATATTTCCAGTTCCGTCACCTATTTCAACAACCTCAAAGTCAGAAAATTGCTTGATAAAGAGTTGATACAGGTTCAGGGATTGCCGAACAATCCACGCATCACCTATCTGTCCTGGTCGCCTGATGATAAGAAAATGGCTTTCACCAACACCACTGCTAATTCCGTTGAATTATGGGTGCTGGATGTGGCATCCGCTACTGCGTCAAAGATTTCAGGGAAACCACTGAATGCTAATATGGGCAGGCCTTTCAGCTGGTACAAAGATAGTCAGCACCTGCTTGTCCGCATGATCCCCGACAAGCGCCCGGCGCTGATAGATTCGAAAAAAGGGCTTCCGAAGGGACCAGTCGTTTCAACGAGTGATGGGGCGAAATCGCAAAACCGCACCTATCCTGACATGCTGAAGAACAAGGCCGACGAGGCAAATTTCGAGACACTTGTCACTTCCGAATTGTATCAGATTAGCCTGACCGGAGAAGCCGGTTTAGTAGCCGGGAAAGCCATGTATTCAGGCGAAAACTTCTCTCCCGATGGGAAATATATCCTGGTAAGTACTATTTACAGACCCTTCTCTTACATCGTTCCGCTCAACCGTTTCCCCTCAAAAAGTGTGGTGTACGATCTTTCCTGGAAAGAGATAAAAGTGGTCAATGAAGTACCGCTGACCGAAGTCATGCCAAAAGGATTTAATGCGGTCAGAAAGGGCAAACGGAACATGACGTGGAGAAATGACCTGCCTTCCTCACTCTATTTCGTGGAAGCGTTTGATGGCGGAGACCCGGAGAAGAAAGTCGAATTCCGCGATGGTATTTATCAGTGGAATGTGCCTTTTGAGGAGAAACCGGTATTGCTGGCCAGTACCAGGGATCGTTTTGGTGGCCTCATCTGGGGAAACGAAACGACTGCCGTGATGGTTGATAATTGGTTTGATAATAGGAATACCAGGACTTACTTATTTAATCCTTCGAAGCCTGCAGAAGCGCCCAGGGTCATTTCAGACCGAAATTCACAGGATATTTATACCGACCCCGGACAGTTTGAAACGGTCAAAAACTCATTTGGAAACGAGGTGTTATTTTTTGACAAGGACAATTTATTCATGATTGGGGATGGTTTCACCAAAGACGGACAGTTTCCGTTTATTGACCAATATAACATCAAAAACCTTCAGAAGAGCCGCATCTATCAATCGGTCTATACCGACAAACTGGAAAAAATTCAAACGATCAAAGACTTGAAAAAAGGTGAGGTGCTGGTGCAGATCCAGTCGAAAAATGATTTCCCCAATTATTTTATACGAAACATTAAGAAGAAAAATCTGCTGACTCAGATTACCCAATTTCCCAATCCATTTGAGAGTATCCGAAACGTTGAGAAGACCCTGATCAAGTACAAGCGCAAGGATGGCGTGGAACTTTCCGGGACCCTTTATCTCCCTGCCGGTTACGATAAAGTGAAGAAAGAAAAACTTCCTTTGCTCATATGGGCTTACCCTGCAGAATATAAAGACAAGAACAGTGCCGGGCAGGTGGCACAGAACCCGAATGAGTTCACATTCCCTTATTATGGATCCTTTGTTTACTGGGTGACAAGGGGTTACGTTGTGCTGGATGATGCCGCATTCCCCATCATTGGAGAAGGAAAGACCGAACCCAATGACAGCTTTGTCAGCCAGCTGGTCGCCAATGCGGAGGCTGCCATCAACGCAGTCGATTCGTTGGGATATATTGACAGGAAAAGAGTCGGAGTCGGAGGCCATTCCTATGGCGCCTTCATGACGGCCAATCTCCTGACTCACTGTAATTTATTCGCTTGTGGAATCGCTCGAAGCGGGGCGTACAACCGTACCCTGACGCCGTTTGGATTTCAGAATGAGCAGCGCAATTACTGGGAAGTTCCAGGAGTATACAATGCCATGTCGCCCTTCATGAACGCGGAGAAAATGAAGACCCCGATCCTTTTGGTTCATGGGGAAGCCGACAACAATCCGGGTACGTTTACCCTGCAGACGGAACGTTACTTTCAGGCACTGAAAGGACTCGGGGCGCCTGTACGCATGGTGTTACTGCCTAAGGAAGCACACAGTTACGTGGCAAAGGAGAACATTCTTCATCTGCTTTGGGAGCAGGACAGATTCTTTGAGAAATATCTGAAAAAGTGAACTTTTCGCGTTTTTACAATCAATACAGCCATCTTCTCAGGATTTTTCTGCTTTCATTAACCATTCTACTGGTTTCCCGGTTGATTTTCATCTGGACTTATGGTCAGTTTAATGATCTGCAGGGTCATGGAGGAGATTTGATTAAAGCCTTTTACGTCGGATTGAAGTTTGATATTCAGGCAATTACATATGGTCTGGCGGTCCCTTTTGCCTTGTCCGTATCCTTGCTCTTCGTCCCGAAAAGGCAATCGGCCTATTACGATTTTGTGAGACGAATGACCTATATTTTCAGCCTTCTGATGCTGGCGGTCTTTTTAATTCTATTGATTATCGACTTCTATTTTTTTCGGTTCTTTCAGATTCACGTCAATGTGCTCTTCTGGGGTCTATTTCAGGACAACACCACTGCCATTTTCAAATCTGTCTGGACCGACTTCCCTACTTTCAGAATTATTCTTTGCTACGCTCTTTTGCTGGTGTTTTTATCTTTTATTCTCAGAAAAATCTCAGTGAAAGAGTACATGAATCCGTACTCCTCTACAACGGGTAAGATCCTGCTTGTATTGACCCTGTTGATTTTATATGGCCTGGGAATGAGAGGGTCCCTGGATAAATTTGCCTTAAAAAACGAAGACGCGATGGTTTCCAACAACGCATTTATTAACGCTATCGGAACCAATGGCATCTTCACCTTCAAGAACGGGATCAGTGATCTGTCCGTCCAGTATATCGATACCGACTATATGGCAGAACTGAAAAAGAACGGATTCAGCTCCCCCCAGGAAGCTATCGGAGAGTATCTTGGCAGAAAAATTGACCCCAGGGAGGATCCCATAAAATCTTTACTTTCAACCACTAAAACAGACACTTTTCTTACCAGGAATCCGCCAAATGTCATTTTCCTCCAGATGGAAAGTTTCGGCAACCATATTCTTAATTACCACTCACCTGAATTCAATTTACTCGGATCGCTGGAGAAGCAACTGGGTTCCTGTCTTCTCTTCAGAAATTTTCTGTCTTATTCGGATGGGACGATTGAGACTCTGGAGGGATTCCTGATCAACAACCCTTTCATTCATATCTCCCAATCCATTTATATGAATGTTGCATTCTCCTCCTCCTGTGCCATCCCTTATCAAAAAGCCGGATACAGGACCAACTTTGTGACCAGCTCCCAGATGGGATGGAGGAACATGGACCTTTTCATCAAAAACCAGCATTTCGATCAGGTCGAGGGCTGCGAAATCATTGAGCTTAAAATTCCGGGAACGAAAACAAATGAATGGGGAGCCTACGATGAATTTATGATGGACCGGATTTTCCAGATTTTAAATGAGGAGAATGAAAAACCTAATTTCATCTTTGGAATGTCCTGCACCAATCATACTCCTTTTACCCTTCCCGAAACTTTCAAACCACTTCCCTTGAATATTCCCAACAGCATTAAGGGTCTGATTGTCACAAATGAAGATCTGGCGCTCAAAAATTTTACCGGTTATCAGTATGGGGCAAATTGTCTAGGTCAGCTAATTGAGAAGATCCGAAATTCAAAATTCAGGGACAATACCATCATCGCCGCTACGGGAGATCACAACGCCAGACAGGTCTTCGATTATAAGGACAGTCAGCTTTTGCAAAAACACGGGGTGCCTTTGTTACTTTATGTTCCTGAAAAGTATCTGAAAAACTGCCGGGTGGATACCAGCTGTATCGGATCGCACAGGGACATCTTCCCAACGCTTTACAATCTGTCTTTGTCTGGTGCAACTTATCTCAACGCAGGAGTCAATCTGCTCGATTCGGCCGCCGCGAGAAATAATGATGCCGTTACAAATTATTATTACACCGCTTTCAGCAAGGAAGGCTGTGTCTCCTTGCCTGAACCGCTTTTTTATAAATGGCAAACAAAAAATCCGCTGCTTCTAGAGCCCACATCTCCCGAACAATCCCCGCATCTTTTGAAACTCATGAAGAGGGCCAAAGCTTACAAAGCCTCTATGAGCTACTTCATCCAAAAGGATATTTTGAAATTTTACAAGAAAAATTAAGTTCGGTTAAGTATATCGTCGTATACGGGCATGTACCATTTCTTCCCCAGAAAATGTTTTTGCCATTGTTTCTTCCATTTTGGCTGACTCTCAAACTCACGCTTTGGTAAAATCAGCACTTTTGGGTCAATAGAGAGAAAGTTCGATTGTACCATTTCAAAACTAGAATTCACCGCCAGAAACTGTTTGAGAAGAACACGGAATTCCTTGAAATTCCAATAATGAAAAACCTGGTCCCAGGCACTCACCAGTGTGAAGTTTCTGGAAAAAACAACTGAAAAAGACAACTGCTCGGTGATGTGTGATTGATAAATCTTATATATTAAATCGGTCAGATCCAGGACGTCAAACAATAAATTAGCCTGCCCGGACTTAAATCCAATGACTCCCGCATTCCATACCTCCTGATCATCTGGAATCTTCATTTCTTCGCCCCTTACCAGGAAAAACCTACCCTTAATTTTCCTGGACAACTTTACAAAAACAGATGTTATTGGGACGGATAATGGTCCCTCGCAGGTGTGCATAACACCCTTCCCTTCCTCAATTGACTGAAATAATGAATCAGTAGAAAGCGTGAAAACTGTATCCGTATCAAGATAGAGGATATTTCCGCGGTACTTGCTGCAAAAGTCAATAAGCATTTCAATTTTCAACCTATGAACGAAATCAATTTCTCCACGCCACATCCTTTGTTTTTCCGCCGGCAGATCTTGATAAATGATATTCGAGGGAAGCAGCCTTCTCAAATATGCCTCATTATCAGTGTAAACCACGATATTAACAGGAAGCTGATTGCTTAACCTGAAGAACGAAGCAATTGAATAGACGACTTCATTGAGATTATCAATGGAAGAATATGCCTGGTAAACAATGTAGTTTGAACTCATCTTTGCCTTTTCTTCTTAGTATTTCTATGCGAACTGGTCAAGCAGTTCAATCCTTTTCGAAATCGGAGGATGTGTGGAGAAAAGGTTGCTGAAGGAGAATTTTTTTTCTTCAGGCTCTGGGTTTTCAATAAACAGCTGGGCGACATCATGGTTGTGTACAGCTTCGATCAGGGGATCCTGGCTGATTTTTCTTAATGCTTCCGCAAGCGCGTAGGGCTTATGTGTCATCTCCGCTGCTCCTGCATCTGCCATGTATTCGCGTGACCTCGAAATGCCGAAACGGAGAAGAAGTGCGATCAGGTAACAGATCGCAGAGATTACAATAATTACCAGGATGGCTACTCCGGTATCCTTTTTTCCCCTCGAGAGTGCCCCGAACCGGATGCTTCTAAAAGCCATTTCTGCGATAAATGCAAAGATACCGACGAAAATGATCGACACTATCATCAACCTGACATCCCGGTTACGGATATGCGAAAGCTCATGGGCGATCACCCCTTCGAGCTCATCATCGTTGAGTTTATTGATAATTCCCTGTGATAATGAAACGGAGAAAGTGCGCTCGTTGATGCCACTGGCGAAGGCATTGAGAGATTCGTCATCGATGATGAAAATTTGAGGGACCTTCATTCCTTTCGAGATGCACAGGTTTTCGACCAGGTTATAAACCCTCTTGTTTTCCATCCTTTCGAGTGGCCTCGATCCTGTAGCCAAACGGATCAGACTGTTATGAAAAAACCAGGCGACCAAAAACCAGATCGTCGTACCCAGTATCACAAAGGGTATAACCTGGATGAAAGTATCATTGATAACCTGAATATCAGACTTCCGCTCCATAAAATACAGACAAGAGTATACCATCCCAAGCAAGACGATTGGGAAAGCAATAATCAGGAGAAGACTGTTAAAGTTGTTTCTCCTGATTTGTGTTTGTATTCCAACGTAAGGCATTAATTGAAACTGATCTTAGGGGGTTCTTCCATGGTTGCCCGGTCCTGGCCCAGATCGAAGAGCGTCTCTCTTTTAAAACCAAAACTATTGGCAATCAAATTGGATGGGAATGTTTCGATCCCGGTATTGTATTCAGTAGTGGCAGCATTGAAATACCTGCGAGCGGCAGCCAGCTTGTTTTCAATGTCACTCAGCTCTTCCTGAAGTTGCAGAAAATTCTGGTTAGCCTTCAGGTCAGGATAGGCTTCGACCGATATTTTCAATCCCTGCAAAGCTGCTGTGAGTTGCGTTTCCGTCTTGATTTTTTCATCAATTGTAGTAGCTCCCATAGCAGCCGTCCTGGCTTGGGTCACCCGCATCAACAGCTCCTTCTCATGAGTGGCATAACCCTTCACAGTCTCCACAAGTTGTGGAACCAGGTCGTGTCGCTGCCTCAGTTGTACATCAATGTCGGCAAATGCATTCTGTCTGGTATTGCGAAGACGGACCAGACTGTTGTAAATGCCAATTAACCAAAAGATAATCAACACTATTACTCCAAGAACAATCCAAATCATGGCTAAAGGTTTTGAGTTTATAATGATCAAATTTACAAAATTTCAGTTAAATTACTGATCCATGACAGAACCGTCAGTATTCAGTCTGGTCTTGATAGGCCGGGGTTTGAATGGGAAGCGTTTCATGGCGTCTTCAGCCAGCTCCACGCCGATACCGGGAGCGTCAGGAACGATCAGAAATCCTTTTTCAAGTTTCAGGACACTCTTGACGATCTGATTCTTAGGGGCTTCATTCTCCCCGACCGGATATTCCTGCAAGGCGAAATTCGGAATACAAGCGGCTAGTTGAATGCAGGCAGCTGTACTCACCGGGCTCAGCGGATTGTGAGGGACGACCTGAACAAAATGCGTCTCTGCCAATGCGGCGATCTTTTTACAGTTAGAGAGTCCGCCGGCCAGGCAGATATCAGTCCGCACGTATTGGGCCGCACCTCGCTCAAGCAAGGTCTCGAACTGCTGCAGCGTGAAGAATCGTTCACCGGTGGCTATCGGGATTTTGATCTTGCGCGAGATGAAATCCATGGCTTCCAGGTTATCGGGCAGGATTGGGTCCTCATAAAAATATGGATTATACTTGGCTATTCCCTCGGCCAGCGCAACGGCTTCACCGGGAGATAGCCTTCTGTGAATCTCAATACAAAGATCCACATCGTTGCCGACGGCTTCGCGGTAGCGTCTCACGGCATCAACGGCATCGTCGATTTTATCGGCATAGGTCTTGAAATATGGTTTATCCCTCGATTCATCCAGGAAGGGAGTCAGGTGGCCAACCGCAGTGAACCCGGCTTTTTTGGCATCGATACATCCCTGGACCAGTTTCTCCCTGGTATCCCCCCGAACATGGTAATAGACACGGGCCTTATCACGGGTCTTGCCTCCGAGCAGTTCATAGCAAGGCACACCAAAATATTTGCCTGCAATATCCCAGAGAGCAATGTCGATGGCGCTGAGGGCACCCATGATCACGGCGCCTGTAAAATGGGAGGAGCGGTACATGTATTGCCAGTGGTGTTCAATCCTCAAAGGATCCTGTCCGATCAGATAGCTCTTAAAACTCTCAATCACAGTACCGGAAGCTTCCAGGAAACCCCATGCCCCGGATTCGCCAAGACCGGTAATACCCGCATCCGTATGGACCTGAACGAAAAGATAGTTGTCGATTGGCAATACCTTGATGTCAGTAATCTTTAGTTTACTACGCGTGGTACTGCTGAAGGAGTTCATTCCTGTGAGAGAAAGCGCTCCTACTGTCAGAAGACTTTTTGAGAATTTCCTGCGATCCATACAATTTCGGGTTTAAATTTGTGTGAAACCAAAGTTAAAAGAAATATTCGCAGGCAGGGCTATTTCTAACAAATTCTCCTTCAGGGAGTCCTAATAAATTGTCTTTTGTGTTTTCAATAAGCGATCACATGAGCAGGAAAAATCCATCGAGGAAAAAGAAGAGTCCAACCACTCCAAATACTAATCCGCAAATCCAGACAAACCTCTTCTTGGAGAGTGTCGCTATGGAAGAAAGTAAAATGGAGATCTGCAGGAAGATTACTGCAATTCCGAATTTATCGGAATGCAACTTACTTTCATCACGAAGCGTCTCGAAACCTGTTGCTACCTTCGTAATTTCTTCCTTCTCTTCATCATACTTCTTCACCTTAAGTTTGTATTCGTCTGCCATTTCAGCATATTTCCGGATTAAAGTTTCATCAGCCTTTTGTCTTTCAAGTGACTCTTTCTGGATTTCCAGATTTTCACGGCGCATATCATATAAATAACTTTTAATACTTTTGCTTTGATAAAACGCCCATTGATCGCTTGCTTTCGTTTGATTAAGAAGGCTCCTTGTGCTGTAGCCTCCACCCTTAAAAGTGGATAAGGTAGCAAGTACCGCTACCAGTACAGTCGTGATGGCCATATAAGTCATCCAGCGTTCTTTTTTTTCTTCTGCCATTGTATTTTATTTAGAAATTATATTGAAAACAATTTTAATAATTAATAGTACGAATATGAACATTCTTTACAGAAAATTTTCCCGCTTAACATTGCTTTTTGCTTTCGGTGCATTGATGTTTACAGCTTGCAGCAAATCTCTGACAAACAATACAGATGCATTGTACGTCCCAAGTACTTCTGATGTTACAGCCACCGCCACACTAGCCGATCTGCAGGCTGGAAGAACAGTTTTCATCAATAATTGCGGGCGTTGCCATAACCTTTACAACCCTGATAGCTATTCAGCTGCCAACTGGAAAACAATTGTTCCAAGTATGGCTTCAAGGGCCGGGCTGTCGGCAACTGAAACTGCGCAGGTTACCAAATATGTAACGAGAGGCAAGTAATTTTATAATCATTATAAATTATTATAAGGGGAAGCCCAGTATTTATTAATAATTGACTAATTTCCAATATTTTATACATTATTTTTATAAATTGCCATAAACTGTAAAAGAATAATTCACTGAAAATTGTTGTACTTTTTCAAACTAAATGGCTAATTGCGATCCATTTGGTATTTAAAAGAACACTTTTTGAAAACAGATTGGCAAATGACTCCATTTTTACACCGCTTATCCCGGACTTTATATGTGCTGATTGTCCTGGCGGCAATTATTTCACTGTGTTATGCCGGATTGGCCTTTTACAAACTTCCGCTGGAAGAAAGGTTTTACAGTCCTGATTATGCAGCACTTAAGCCCAGCGGGATCATTGGTCACGGACTAGGAATATTTGGAACGCTCATCCTGCTCATTGGATTGTTCTCTTATATGGCCAGGAAACGCCTGAAAGTCTTTTCCCGCCTGGGAACGCTAAAGTACTGGTTGGAATTCCATATCTTCATGTGCACCTTAGGCCCGATATTAATCCTTTTTCATACCTCTTTTAAATTTGGCGGACTTGTGGCTGTCAGCTTCTGGAGCCTCGTCATTGTTGTGGCAAGTGGTGTCATCGGCCGGTTTATCTATTTGCAGATTCCACACTCAGTCGAGGGAAGGGAGCTAACAATGGAGGAAGTGCAGAATATTGAAAAGGATCTGGAAATCCTGATAAAAGACAAATACGGCATTGATATTTCGGAATTCAATTCCTCAAGTTCCAAATCGTTGGAGAAAGAGTTTAAAAATAAGAATCTTCCGCAAAACGAGTTCAGAGGGTTCAGCCTGCTGATTAATAATCAACGAAAATTGAGCAAGCGGATCCAACGACTGGAGATGATGCAGAGTATTTTCAGGTACTGGCATGTGGCACATTTACCTTTTGCCTTGATCATGCTGGTCATCATGATAATACATGTTATTGTCGCATTGACTTTTGGTTATAAATGGATTTTATAGTATAATGGATACACTATTTGAACAAGTTCTTATTTATGGATTCTTAGCACTTCTCGTCGTCGTCGTCCTGTTCATTTACATAAGGAAAATGAAAAAGGAATCGAAAGAGGTAGAGGAGAAAATTCAACAAGCAAAGGAGCTTGGATTACACGAACCAGTCTCTTTATACCCTGTTGTAAATCCTTACCGTTGCATCAAAAGCGGCGCATGTATTGAAGCTTGCCCCGAGAAAGACATTCTTGGAATCAGAAACGGCCGGGCAACAATTATCAATGCCTCCCGCTGCATCGGACATGGTGCCTGTTTTCATGCCTGCCCCGTCGAAGCTATCTCCCTGTGCATCGGAACAGAGAAAAGAGGTGTCGACCTTCCACACATCAGTCCAACCTTTGAGACAAATATCCCAGGTGTATTTATTGCCGGCGAACTCGGTGGAATGGGGCTTATCAGGAATGCAGTAACCCAGGGACAGGAAGCCGTTGAAAACATCGCAAAAATTTTGAGAAAAGACGTTGAAGCAACATACGATCTGGTCATTGTCGGGGCTGGTCCGGCTGGGATATCTGCATCACTCGCTGCAAAGAAATTGAATATGAAAGCCCTCACCCTCGAACAAGAGACCTTGGGAGGGACCGTATTTTCTTTCCCCAGGGGAAAAATCGTCATGACATCCCCCATGGATCTACCACTCCATGGGAAAGTAAAACTCAGTGAAACTTCTAAACAACAGCTCCTTGAGCTCTGGCAGAAGGTTCTTCAGGAAAACAATATTACCATTCAGGAAAACTCGAAAGTCGAATCCATCACCCCGGTTAAGGGAATATTTCAAGTCGAAACAATAAAAGGAGAACAAATTACCACGAAAGCCGTCCTTTTAACAATTGGTCGTCGCGGGTCACCCCGCAAACTGGATGTCCCCGGTGAAAAAAAGGAGAAAGTCGCCTACAGACTTCTTGAACCTGAACACCTCGCAGGAAAGAAGATACTGGTCGTCGGGGGAGGTGATTCCGCGATTGAATCAGCCCTACTACTTGCGAATGATAACCAGGTCACCATCTCCTACAGAAATGACACTTTTAGCCGGATCAAGCCAAAAAATTCGGAGAGAATTAAGGATGCCATTAACAAAGGACTTATTAAAGTGATATTCAGTTCGAACATCAAATCTATTGAAGATCAAACTGTAAGATATACTATAAAAGACTCTTCAGAGATATTGGAGATGGAGAATGACCTTGTTTACATCTTTGCGGGAGGCGAACTTCCAACTGAATTCCTTAAAAAGATTGGTATTGATGTCTCCACCAAACGTGGCGAAACTGTTATGAAACACAGATAATAAAATGAGATTTGGACAGATTGTTCTACTGGCTCTAGTGATGATGGGATTCGCGTCCAACTCATCGGCACAGATATCACCCGGTGATCTGGCAACACCTCATGCCCATTTGGAAGGAGTTAGTAACTGTACAAAATGCCATACCGTCGGTAACAAGGTGAATAAAGAATTATGCCTTGATTGTCACAAGGAAATCAAATCACGGATCATTGCAAAAAAAGGGTTTCATTCCTCCCGGGAAGTTGAAGGCAAAGAGTGCGTCGTGTGCCACAATGACCATCACGGCCGTAATTTTAAACTGATTCACTTTGAAAAAGACAAATTCGATCACCAACTGACCGGTTTTGAACTTAAGGGAAAACACCTGAATCAGAATTGCAAAGATTGTGGCTGCACAGGATGTCACAAACCGGCCAACATAAAAGATCCTGAAATCAAGAAGAAAACTTCAACCTATCTGGGTTTGACACAGGAATGTACCTCCTGCCATGAGGACTTTCACCAGGGGAAAATGGCTTCCAATTGCACCAATTGTCATGGTTTTACCACCTTCAAAGGGGCAACCGGATTTGATCACAGCACCTCAAAATTCCCCCTAATTGGTCAACATAAAAAGGTGGCTTGTGAAAAATGCCATAAGCCGGAAATAGTCAGTGGAAAGAAAACTCAAACTTTCAAAGGATTGGCATTTAATAACTGCACGAATTGCCATATTGATGTGCATAAAAACAAATTCGGACAAGAGTGTACTAAATGCCATTCAGAAGAGTCATTTCACAATGTAAAGGGAATCAGCACCTTTAATCATGACAAAACGAGTTTTCAACTGATTGGAAAACATAATACCGTAAATTGTAAGAGCTGTCATAAGATCAGTCTGACCACTCCTCTCAAGCACGATGTGTGCTCCGATTGCCATACCGATTACCATAAGAAAGAATTCGCAAGGAATGGTAAGAATCCTGATTGTTCTGATTGCCATAACCATGACGGTTTTACTCCCAGTTTGTTTACGATTGAAAGACATAACCTAACAAAGTTTAAACTGGATGGAAGTCACCTTGCTACCCCCTGTTTTTCCTGCCACAAAAAACAACCTGCCTGGAATTTTAGAAATATTGGAATCGCCTGTGTGGATTGTCATAATAACGAACATAAAGGATTTATTCAGGACAAATATTACCCCATTCAAAGTTGCCCGGCCTGCCATCAGACATCTCATTGGAAAGACATCAGTTTCGATCATGGCACGACTAATTTCAAACTCGAAGGGACTCATCTGCTGACCAATTGTGCAAAATGTCATTATCCCGGAGAAAAGAACAAGCTAAAATCACAAAAATTCAAAGGACTTTCCACCTCATGTGAGGAATGTCACACAAATTCCCATGCCGGACAGTTTGATGAAAACGGAAGGACCGATTGCACAAGATGTCATGGGTACGAAAATTGGACCAAAAGCATTTTCGATCACAATAGTGCCAGGTTCAAACTGGAAGGGGTACACAAACAGATCACCTGTGCCAAATGCCACCCTGAAGTTATTAATGCGAAGGGAAAATATATTGAATACAAAAATAACAAACTGCTATGCTCAGACTGTCATCGTTCATTATAGTCCTGTTGATGCCTGTATTCTTACTCGCACAATCTCCGCATGGAGCCGGGCTAAAGATCCGTTGTGATGTTTGCCATACCCAGGAAGGATGGAAATTCAATTCTGCCAATAACAAGTTTGACCACTCAAAAACTAATTTCCCCCTTGCCGGCCAGCACAATGCAGTCAATTGCCGGCAGTGTCACAAGGATTTGAATTTTTCGAATGCTCAGACAAATTGCAATTCCTGTCATTTGGATGTACACCAGCAAACTGTCGGGCAGGAATGTCAAAGATGCCATACACCTGAAACATGGATCGTAAAAAATATATCAGAAATTCATAGGGTCAGCAGGTTTCCCCTGCAGGGACAACATGCCCTGGTTGATTGCTACCAGTGCCATTCATCTGCTTCCCTGTTAAGGTTTGATCCGCTGGGAATTGAATGTAAAGACTGCCATGCAAAGAACTTCATCACCACCACTAATCCTCCTCATGTCAGTTCGAAATTTCCAGTAGATTGTTTCCTCTGTCACACCGATAAAAGCTGGCAGCCGGCAAAATTTGATCACAATACAAATACCGGGTTTCCGTTGAAGAACGGACATATTGGAGTAGAATGCATAAAATGCCACACCAATGGTTACACTTCTGTATCGAAAGAATGCGTCAATTGTCATCAAACGGATTATAATGCCAGTCTAAATCCATCTCATAAGAATGCAAAATTTTCTACAGATTGCTTAAAATGCCACACAGACATAGCCTGGAAACCATCCTCTTTTAATCATAATACTGCGACCACCTTCCCGCTAAAGGGAGGTCATATTGGGGTAGATTGTATCAAATGCCACACGACAGGTTTTGCCGGCATCCCGGTTACTTGCATCAGTTGCCACCAGAAAGACTACAATTCAGTGATAAATCCGCCACATTTGTCAAGCAAATTTTCCACTGATTGCTTGAAATGTCATACTGAGACCGTATGGAAGCCTTCTACTTTCAACCACAACACGGGAACGACTTTCCCTTTGACAGGGGGGCATTCCGGTGTAGATTGTATCAAATGCCATTCAAAAGGATATACCGGAACTTCAACAGTTTGCTCTAGCTGCCATACCCCGGATTTCCAGGCTACTATTAATCCATCGCATGTCAGTGCTAAATTTCCAACTGACTGTACTTTATGTCACACGACAAAAGCGTGGAAACCTTCCTCCTTCTTCCACAGTACCAGTACATCTTTCCCGTTAACTGGAGGACACTTAGGCGTAGATTGCATAAAATGTCATGCCACTGGCTATACCGGGACTTCCAGAGATTGCTATAGCTGCCATTCAACTAACTATCAGGCAACTATTAATCCGTCGCATGTAGCTTTAAAATACTCGACAGATTGTACCCAATGCCATAGCATGATTGCTTGGAAACCATCTACATTTAACCACAATACCAGTACAACTTTTCCTCTGACAGGAGGACATGTAGGTGTCGACTGCATCAAATGTCATACTACCGGATATGTCGGAACGACAAAAATTTGCTCAGGCTGCCATATGAACAACTACAATGCGACAACCAATCCATCTCATATTGCTGCCAAATTCCCTACTGATTGTCCTGTCTGCCATACGGTTACAGCATGGAAACCCTCAACATTCAATCACACTACAGGAACAACTTTCCCATTGACCGGAGGTCATGTCGGGGTGGATTGCCTCAAATGTCATGCTACAGGTTATGTCGGAACTACAAAACTGTGCTCCGGATGCCATATTCCTGATTACAACAAGACCACCAATCCGGCACATTCTGCAGCTAAATTTCCGACTAATTGTGAGTCTTGCCACAACATGACAGCCTGGGTTCCATCCACATACAACCATGATTCCCAATACTTTCGTATAAATAGTGGCAGACATAGAGGCACCTGGACATTGTGTACCCAATGTCATACGAATGCCTCAAATTACGCGACCTATTCATGTATTGACTGTCATGAACACAGCAAGGCCTCAATGGATTCAGCACACAAAGGGAGGTCCGGATATGTCTATAATAGTGCCACCTGTTATTCATGCCATTCAAAAGTTTGATGAGAATTACTTTACTTAGTCTGCTATTTCTGTACACGCTGAACATTTTTGCTCAGTCGGAAGGAAGATTGGTCAGGGGGACGGTCTCTTTTATCAGTGCGCAAAATATTTACATAAAATTTGAAAATACTACCGGGATACAAGTTGGTGACACCTTATTTGTTTCCAGAAATAACATTCTAATTCCTGCTGTTAAAGTCTTAAACCTTTCTACAACTTCCTGTGCATGTACGGAGGTTAACAAAACCGGTCTGACCCTTTCAACTCCCATTTATGGCAAGGTAAAAGAGATGGTCAAACCAGCTCAGCCTTCTCCGGGGAAGGTAGAGGAACCGAAGTCTGCCAATGACAAAACCATCACAGAAATTGGTCAATTTGAGAAATCCAAAATGACAAAATCCCACTTCGATGGGAAACTATCCTTTTCAACCTACTCAAATTTCAGCACTTCAATGACTGATCACAGGCTAAGGGAAAATCTGTCTTTCAATGCCACTCATTTTAATGATTCCAAATTCTCTGCGGAAAGCTATATCACACTCACTCACAAGGCAAACGAATTTTCATCAATCGGTCAGGATGTAAAGAAATACCTGAAAGTTTACAGTCTCGCTTTGAAGTACGACTTCTCCTCCTCCACTAATCTTACGTTCGGAAGAAAAATAAATATGAATATGGCCAACATTGGGGCCGTGGATGGATTGCAGTTTGAGACTACACACAGAGATTTCACTTATGGCGCCGTTGCCGGATCCAGACCCGATTATTTCGATTATGGTTTTAATCCTTCTTTAGTACAATTTGGTGTATTTGCAGGATACAGTAAACAGTCAGCAAATGGGAATGTGCAGGCATCGCTTGCGTTGTTTAATCAGTTGAATAACTTCAAAACAGACAGAAGATTCGCCTATTTTCAGCATAGCAACTCACTAATTAAGAATGTGGATTTTTTTAGTTCATTTGAATTCGACTTTTATACCTTGAAGAATGGATTGCCTGCTTCCACAATCGATCTGACAAGCGCTTACCTATCTCTCCGGATTAAACCGTGGAAAACATTTTCCTTTCTTGTGTCTTACGATGCACGGAAAAACATCTATTATTACGAGACCTTCAAGAACCAAATTGACAGTATAATTGACCGCGAATCCAGACAGGGATTGAGGTTCAATTTCAATTTCAGACCTTTCAAAAACCTTACCTGGGGAGGATCTGCCGGTTACAGATTTCAAAAATCCGATCCGGTACCATCCATCAATGCCAACAACTTCATAAGTTACTATCAGATACCCGGACTATTGGTATCCCTGACGCTGAATGCGACTTATTTGAAGACAACTTATATGGAAGGCATGGTTTACGGCACCTCAATTACCAGGGATATGTTCTCAGGTAAAATGTACAGCGAATTTCAATACCGGATGGTGGATTATATGTATACGAGTTCAAACACCAAATTGCGACAAAATATCGGGCAGATTAGTCTATCGCTCCGGGCAACAAAGAAATTAACTTTTACAGCCGATTTTGAAGCTACTTTCGAAAATCAGAATAACTACCAGCGGCTCTTTGTCAACATCACCAAACGTTTTTAAGTTCATTCAGATATTCGCTGTAGAATTCATTGGTTGCACACTTGTTCTGTCATCCAAATCTATACCCAATACCCGACTCAGTATTAAGCAATGAAGGTTTTGAAGGATTGTCTTCGATTTTTTTCCTTAGCTGGGCAATAAAAACCCGGAGGTATTGTGTTTGATCCAGATAGCCCATCCCCCAGACTTCCTTTAAAATATATTGATGTGTCAGGACTCTTCCCTCGTTTTTGGCCAGCAAGGCCAGCAATGAAAACTCTGTGGAGGTGAGTTTCAATAATTCATTTTTCTTTTTTACGGTGTGGCTCGCAAGGTCAATCTCGAGGTCTCCCACAGCTAAGACTGGACTTTCCTTTGAACCTTCGCTTTGCCTGATTGCCACCCGAATCCGGGCCAAAAGTTCCCCGGTTCGGAAAGGTTTGGTCAGGTAATCGTTGGCGCCGTGATCCAGCGCTCGGATGATATCTTCCTCCGAACTTCTCACAGAAAGAATGATAATAGGCTTAAGATACCATTCCCTGAGCCTTTTCAGTATTTCCAATCCATCGGCATCCGGCAATCCCAAATCGAGAATGATGAGCACCGGATGTACCGTTGCGGCATGAATCAGTCCATCCTTACCTGTGGCTGCTTCCGAGATTTTATAACCGTTTGCAGACAAAGTGATTTCAAGCAATCGCCTAATTTGAACCTCATCATCGATTATCAGGATGGTATCACCGTAATTCATCGTATTTTCATTTTTTATCAAGATCGATATCCGCAGTTTTAACAGGGATTCTGATTTCAAATCTTGCACCTCCGTTCGCCCTGTTTTCAGCAATGATCGTGCCATCGTGGGCATTTACGAAACCTTTTACAATGGATAGCCCGAGTCCGGTCCCCCCGGCTTTTGCCTCCTTGCCACGGTAGAATTTATTGAATACAAACTCGAGTTCTGAAGCTGGAAATCCAGGTCCCCTATCCATTACCATGATGTTAAGGTACCCGCCTTCGCAGGAAATCTTCAACCGGATATTAGTTCCCTCGGGCGTATGCTGAGTGGCGTTAAGAATCAGGTTGTGTAAAACCTGTTCCATCAGGCCGAAATCTATCCAAACCAATGGCATTTCTGCAGGAATAATTGTGATCAGCTGATAATTTCTTAATTCAATTTGAAGAGATTCGGAGACCTTGTTGACCAGATCATTTACATCGCACCAGTCGAAACGTGGCTTGATATGTCCTGATTCAATCCGCGACATATTGAGTAAGTTTTCTATCAGCCTGTTAAGCCGTACTGCGGCGATGCTCATTTCTGAGTAAAGCTCCTGCCTGGTAGCTTCAGGGTAATCCTGAGAAATCAACGTATCTGAAGCCCCAAGGATAGTAGCAACCGGAATCCGCAACTCATGAGAAATGGAATTAAACAAAGTCTTATATAGTTTTTCTGACTCGGCAAGGACATAAGTATCTTTGGCCGCATTCCTCAGAAATTCACGTTCGTATTTTCCAGAAATCTGAGACAGAAAAGCTTCCCAAAATTGTTCTTCCCCCTGCGTAAACACATTTTCAAGGGCAACTGCGATGACTCCCATGTTCCCACTGTTACCGGCAAGCGGATAAAATGTGTACGCTTCAGAAGACATGGTCTCGGAGAACCTTCCTGCCGGGACGGAATTTTTATAAACCCATTCTGCTACCGCGAAATCGTTTTCCGACAGTTTAATCTCATTTCCTTCTTCAGGTGAAAACCCTATTTTGTTAAACCGGGTTTTCAGAATTATCGCCGAATCCAGACTAAAATATTTCTTAACATATTTTGATGCTATCCTGGATACTTCTTTTATACCTGTTGAACTACTCAATTCCTTCGTTAGCTGGTATAATGCCTGAGTCCTTTCCTCTCTAATCCGTATCTTTTGCTCCTGACGACGAACTCGTGATGTAAGGATTCCATTGACAATGGCAATAATGAAAAACATTACGAGCATCAGAACATCAACTGGCTTTTCAATGTGCAAATTAAACTGGGGAGGAATAAAAAAATAATCCCAGATGACTGCACTTGCAGCTGCAGCTAACAAGATAGGACCTGATCCCAAAAATATCGCAAGAATGGAAACAAGAAAAAGTAATCCAAAAGATACAATCTGATAGCCAATATAGTCCTTGACAAGATACAGTCCGACAGAAGTAAACAATACAAGCAGGAAGGCTGACAAGTATTCCTTTAGGGTTGATGTAAAAGAAGGTACAAAATTTTTACGGTTGTACCGATCGTCTTTTTCAATGTCCGATCCAAAAATATAGACATCGATATTGCCGCTGTCCCTGATAAGCCGGCTTAAAAAATTATTGGGACGCAGCCTTGGGAGAATTTTATTCGATTGTGGTTTGCCAACTATAATATGAGTCGCATTTTCCTTGAATGCATAATCTACAATCGCTTTGACTGTGTCATAATTTGTCACAATACGAACAACAATTCCCAGCTGCTTGGCAAGACTGATATTTTCATTGAGCTGAACCTGTTCATTTCGGCTCAGTTTTCGCGATGCCTCAACATAGATCGCCTGTATGTTGGCGCCCATGAAGTTTGCCAAGTTCTTTGCCCATCGCAGCAACCGGGTAGATTTTTCATGGTAATCAATGGCGACCAACAGGTGTGCTCCGGATTTCCATGGCCCCCTGATATTCTGCTCCTTCAAGTAGTCATGAAGTTGTCTGTCAACATTTTCAGCAATGACACGTAAGGCCATCTCCCGAAGCGCCGTAATATTCCCTTTTCGGTAAAATTTCCTGTCAGCAATTTCTGAGCCCTTCCGCCAGCAACCTTTTCCTTCTGAGTATCTTTTGATTAACTCATCAGGGCTCAGATCCACCAATTCTACTTCATCCGCATTTTCAAATATCTCATCCGGAATGGTCTCAGAAATTTCAATTCCTGTTATTTGTGCAACGATCTCTGAGCGGCTTTCAAGTTGCTGCACATTAAGAGTCGTGAAGACATTGATCCCGTGCTCAAGGAGTTCCAATACGTCATGATATCTTCTCCTATGACGACAGTTTGGATCATTAATGTGAGCTAGCTCACCGATCAGTACAGTCTCGGGATTTCGGGTAATGATAGCATCCAAATCAATCTCTGATTGGCAAGCCGTGCCCGATTCTCCTCCTTTCATCTGGATCATCTGAAATTCTCTGGAGAGAATTTCAGTCTCCTGACAACCATGAGTCTCAACACATCCAATTATAACGTCGATGCCTTTTGATTTTTCGATTCTAGCCCTCTGCAACATGGTGTCGGTCTTTCCCACACCTGGGCACATTCCAAAGAAGATCTTTAGTTTTCCCCGCCTCAGCTTCTTTCCTTCCTGAATCAATGAGGCTAAAAAATCGTCAGAACCCGAGATACTTTCGGAAAGATCCATTGCTATTCTTTGTGTTCCAATTTGTTGATTAAATCTTCTGCACGTTCTTTAATACCTTCCATTTGGCCCAAAATTCTCTTTAATTCCAAAGACTGTTCCAGAATTAAATCCTTCTCATAGTCCCTTTCTGTATTCCCCACAAATTCCCGATTCGATTGTTCAAGATTTGCTGCCATACTATTAAAGACCAAAGATATATCATAAAATTCATCTTCCCCTTCAAACTTTAATCTCTCGCTGAAATTACCCGAACCGATTTCTCTCATGCCATTGTATAGCTTCGAAAACCTATTATTGAAATAGGAAGTAAAATTATAGGTAAAAGTCACGGTGATAACAAAACAGATACTCGCCAGTAATGTTACCAGCTTCAGTCCCTGAGCCGCCCACCTCTTTGCATCGTCGACCTTAAGAATAATGGCAGTCTCATTCATTTTTGATAAAAGCATGATCTGCTGATAAAGGGATTTAAACTGTTTTTGCAGCGAATTCTCGGTGATAGTATCAACCGGTACCTTAAGCTTTTCTGAAACATTGACAAGGTATTCATTGAAACCTGATTCAATTTCTGATACAAGTTTGCCCTCTCCTGCTTCGGTGAGGTTGTTCTTTTCAAGTTTAAGTGACACGCTGAAAGAATCTGAAGCGTTTTTGATCAGAACACGATCCGGATTGCTACCGGTAAAGATGCAACGTGTGACTTCCTGGTTAAGTTGTGTTAAACCGTCAGACATATCACGGGCAAAGATTACTGAGAAATGATTTTCTTTTAGAATAGCATCTGTCTTATTTGATAGCCTGTTCATATGATAGGCCGAAAGGATTGAAATTCCAGCTATCACAATAAAGAAAAACAACATCCCTAACATGAAACGCGTACGAACTGAAATTTTCATAACATTAATATTTAATAAAATTTCACCCTTATTCTATCTTGATAGGAAAGATGACGATGGGTATTCCGAACTTAAAAAACCTTTTCTGGATGGAGAAGATGGTGTGGTTATGTAGCAATTGTGACATAAAGAAGGTCTTTGAAAAAACCAATTGCCCGCCGAAGAATGTTGAGTTTGGTAACATCCTGGTAAGTTTCTTAGTGATTTGGTACACTTCGCTCACAGGATCGGTCCCGATTGTCCACATGCTTTTACCGTAGAATCCAAACTGATTGGCTATCTTTTCATACTTCATTCCATCCAATTTAACTGAGTGCTTGAAATGTTCCAACTCCTCCGACCCTCTATAGATTTTTGAATTGATAACACCAATCCGGATGAATACGTAATTCTGGTAAATGCCCTTGAAATTCTCATTGATTCTCAGAAAGGTATAGAGACCAGTGCCACCAAATCCTGAAACAAGGATAATTGCTGTTTTCGAATCAGGATTAAATTTAACTTTTTCTGGAATATTGTGCTGGTTATAAGTCGGAATATGAACCACAAAATCATGAAGTTCTGACAAGGCTTGCTGGCGCACTTTCTGCAAACGAACGGCAATTTTGAAGTAGTGTTTTTTGATATTGATCGCGACCAGGATAAAAAATCCAGTAATTACCAGGGTTATCCAGCCGCCCTCTCCGAATTTGATAATCGTTACGGAAATGAGGATAAAAGTAGTCAGGATAAATCCAATACCATTGATAGTCAGTTTTTTTCTCCAATGGGGAAGTTTGCCGCGTTCGATCCACCAATGCCTCACCATACCTAACTGAGAAATGGAAAAGGTAATGAATACGTTGATACTATAAAGGACAACCAGCAACGCAACTGAACCCCTTGAAAGCGCCATGAGTAAAATAGCGGAAACGCCCATCAGCAATACACCGTTCATGGTAACCAGACGATCGCTGAGGGAGGCAAATTTTTTGGGGAACCATTTATCGATGGCCATATTCGCCATAATACGAGGTCCGTCTATAAATCCTGTTTGCGCGGCAACGAACAATAAGGCAGCTTCCGATACCAGTGTAGTAAGAATAAAACTTCTGGACCAGAAAGGAGCCCAATGGGCTGTAACGTTGTCGAATAAAACTGCGTTCAGAGTTTTGTGATCGCTTATCTGAACATTGTACAATGCATAGGCAACCATCAATCCCATTACAAGAAAGGAAAGCGAAAAGGCCATCAGGACCATGGTTTTATTGGCTGTTTTTACTTTTGGTTCCCTGAGGATAGGCATACCGTTGCTGACAGCTTCAATTCCTGTAAAGGTACCAGCGCCCATGCTGTATGCTTTCAGTATGATAAATAATGTACCCCACATACCCAACTGACTGATGGAAGAATGTACCTGATTGGAGGTCTCAATTGAAACTGCCTGGAAATCGCCGGCTTTAAGGGCTATCGCATAGATAATAATAAATACGTGCGAGGCCATAAATATCACAAAAATCGGTGTAAGCGACACAACAGATTCCTTGACTCCACGCAGATTTAACAAGATCAGCAGACAAACACCTCCGACGGCAACGCCTAATTTATAAACCTGCATTGACTGGGGGAAAAAACTGAAAAGTGCATCCGATCCGCTGGAGACAGAAATAGTAATGGTGAGTACATAATCGATGATCAGGGCGCATCCGGAAATCATCCCGACGGTTGGTGACAGCAGCTTGCTTCCTACAAGATATCCGCCACCGCCGTGCGGAAAGAGCCTGATGATCTGACCATAACTGGTGCTGATAATAAAAATGGTAAAAACTGTTCCAAGACCTACAAAAATGGCAAGCATCGAATGCCCTTGCAAATTCCGGAAGGCCTCCTCAGGACCGTAACACGAGGATGTGATACCGTCGGCGCCGAGACCAATCCACGCAAAAAAAGCTACCAGGGAGAGTTTGTGAAATATTGATTTATCTTGTATTGCCTTTGCCCGGCCAATGAAAATGTTCTTAAATCTTCCTAATAATGGGTAACTCTCTTCGGCTTCAGTCATGGATTATTCTGCGATTATTATTTCCACTGCAAAGAGAGGCATACTTTCATAAGGGGATTATCAAGATTTTATTCAAGGACATAAAGATTTTATAAAGATCTTATATTGATTTCCCAGCGAGAATAAATTTTCGAGAAAGAGATTCCGGTTGAAACAACTAAAAGATCAATAATTATTTATGTGCTGAGACAGTATGGTTGGGAAAATAGACAATTTGAGCTGAGAATGCAGTATTCAGCGCAATTGGGGTGATGTATTAAGCAGCTGGGGTTTTATTTCTTTTGGGGAAGAAGATATCAAAAGGTAAAGTCGTTATGGGTGGAATTTACCCTACAATTGAGCACATCTGCCTGGCTGCTAAAAATTCTTAAAAATGATTCTGGTTAGATCGTTCTTGAAATGAAGAAGTAATTCCTGGTAATCATGCTTATTGGGTAAACCCGGAAGGATGTTTTAGCAAGAATAACTACTTAAACGCAAATTGCCTTATGCGGCTTTTGCAGTTAAACCAATTGCTTCGGCATATTTCAGATAAGTCTCAACTGATGCGACAACGATTCTTGCTTCAATAGCAAGCAGTTCAATACCAACCAATGATACCCTTACCCATGCATCAACTACGACACCCTTGTCGAGGATACGGTCAATAACTTCTACTAAACTTGATGATCCGATTGTTTTTTCTACTGACATTTTGTAATCTCCTATAATTTAATTAGTATGTACCGTACTTAATATTAGAGAGACGGCTTACCTCTTTTTGCTCAGGATTAACCCAAAGGCGTTAGTCCATGATGTGCTGGACTCGAACGATTGTGTTAGTTAACCAATTGCGAAGAAGAATAAGCAAAGGGTATGCCAATAATAACAAGAGATTGTAAAACGAGTTAAATGGTCAGGTAAATGACTGATCCTGAATATTGAGAAATATTTATTTTTTTTCTTGTCGAATTCTATCCTGCTAAGCATAGATGATTTCAACCTGTTCTCAAGAAAAAATTCGCGTATATTACGCGAAAATGAACCCCTTGGTTTGAGATTAAAAAATGCCCGCAATGTATTTCAAGCCATCGAGTGTCAGGTTTTCGTCGATGATCTGAATCCTTTTAGAAATATTTTGTAAAACGGATGATAAACCGCCTGTGGCGATTACCTTGATCTTTTCGGAAAGCTCCTTCTCCGTTAGGGCTACCATCGAATCAACCAGTCCGCCGAAACCCAATACAATCCCCGACTGTATCGCATGGATCGTATTGTCGCCCAAGACAGAGGGAGGTGCGACAAGTTGAACATCCCTAAGCTGCGCGGTGTTACCGGTCAATGATTTCAGCGCCGTCAATAATCCCGGGGCAATGGCGACCCCCAAGATTTTTCCGCTCTTGCTAATGGTAGTAAAGGTCAGGGCAGTGCCGAAATCAATTACCATGCAGGGACCTCCGTAACGAATAAACGCAGCAGTCGCATCGGCAACAATATCAGTTCCAATTTCGTCAGGGCTCAATATTTCTATGGGCAATTTCTGATAGAGTGACGGCTCCACCATGGAAGGCAGATGCCCCAGCATATGTAATGTCATCTCCCTGAATGGCCTGATCAGGCTGGGAACCACGCTGCTTAGTACTGTAAGGGTAATTTCACTCTCCCTGATACCTGCACTGGAAAAAAGGGATCTGAAAATCACCTCATATTCATCAGCGGTCTTGAGCAAATCTGTCTGAATCCTCCAGATCTTCAACCATTCATTTTCATCGGCCACCCCAAAAACGATGTTTGTATTGCCGATATCAATTGTTAGAATCATTTCTATATTATTTTGATAGTACCACGTAATCCAAATTCATTTCTTGTTTCGCCAGCGATTTCAGCAAATTTCATTTTTTAGAATTTTCATCAAGAAATAGTAGCTCAATCCCTTTCCCGGTGCCCAGGTTTCGGCTGTATTTCTTTTCATTCGGATTATTCCAATGTTCATGTACGCCAAGGCTTTGACTGATAAACTTTCCGTTATTTTCCGGATCATATTTCATGCCTGACGGCGGATGATTGGCCAGGGCAGATTCATGCAGGAAATTATCAAGATCAGGGGTGAAAGAAGGATTATCTTTGGTAACATTTGGCTCATTACATAAGAGATCCAGTCCAACCGACTGTATTGCAATAGGATCCTGTGAAATTAGAAGACTGGAGCACCAGTGATTATCGAGCGATTTCCACCTGACAACATTTTTTTCATTTGTCTGGGTAGGGTATATACCATCCAAAATCTGAACCAATTCCTTTCCGCCAAGATCCTTGTGGGACAAAATGATTGGAGAACAATGTGGTTGACCGGTTTTGTTGCTTACCTCGTAATCCCACATCGAAAAATTATGCAATAGCGGATTATTTGAGGGTCTGTTTCCGATATTGCTTCCCGATTTTCCGGGTACGTATTTTTGAAGATCCAGGCAGTAGATCGATCCGAAATGGTTTTTCGAACCCATGGTGACTCCAAAAGCCCTGTGCCCTCTCATGATTGCCAAATTGATGATATAAGTGGCTTCTGTGTAACATCTTGGCAGGTAATATCTTACAATCTTATTGGTGGGAGGAATAGTAAAATAAACTCCACTGGTAGTATCAGGTTCAGGGTAAAATCTTTGAGCCGCCTTTTCGAGTAATTTATCTGCAAACCAGACTTTTTTGAATTCAGGATTGGAATTCGCCCGAATTTTATCATAAATCGGATTACCAATGAGTTGGGATGGCTCCGCAACAATTATATCATCCCCTGGTACGCCGACGATATCCACTAATTGCGAAACAACGGTATTTATTACAGCAGGACTGGGATGTGCCTCATTGTCCCAGGTATACGAGGTTTTATCGTGGTTGCAATTAATCTTGATGACAAATTTTTCACCCTTTTTATAGCTCTTATTCCCTTTGTTGTGCGAGTTGTTATAATAACGGAATAAGGCATTCCAGGATTCCTTATCAGTTGTTTTACCGGTATAAGCCTGGATCATTTCAGAAAACATGGTATTGACTACCTTTTGGTTTGTGTTGTGGTCGTCCCACCAGAAACCGGATTTACCGTCCCAGGTGGTGGAAGTGGTGTCGCGCACCCAGGCAACCCGTCCGGGATAAATACCCTTTGCCTGCCCAATCGGAGCATTGGCTCCCTCATTGGGGCTGAATCCTGGTAAGGGATCTTTCGAATTTAAGGCAAGACCCACAGAAACAATGCTCCCCCCAATAAAAATGAAGATAAACAGGTAGGCCAGGTTCCGGTGAGCATACTTATGAAGCAGCTTAAACACTGGAAATGTGGAGAGAAAAGTTGCCAGATAAAGCAGAAAACTAACCCCAATTCCTGAAGCAAGTTGCTGACAAGGATAGGTTATTCTGCTTGGCTTTGGCAGGACTCTAACGATGAACCATACGATGGCTATTATTCCGATAATAGGGAACAGTATTTTCTTTGCAGGAAGGTCTTTTCTGATGCCTACGATTCTCCCCGATTGGGGGCAACGTTTAAAAATGCGGTTAGTCAAAGTTTTGATTTTCATCTTTTGATTATTGACAGGATATATTAACTCACTTAACTACAATCTGTTTTAAATCCATCGGTCGCGTATATAGGGAGGGATTCTTAGAAATGATCCGAATATTTTTGAAATGAATCATCAGTTCTTCCCCTTTGGCTTCAGGTTTCATCTGATGAATTTTCAGCGCAATATAACCTTTGGAATATTTATTATTAACCAGATTAGTGGACGGTACACCATTGAGCCAAACTTTAATATTGTTACCAATAGCTTCCACCCTGAAGGTATTCCAGTCCGGCAGTTTAAATGCCTGACGCGCCGGTTCGTTTTGCGATAAATCGTACATCCAGGTCCAGGTTCCTCCAAAATCATCGAATATTCCTCCGGTCCAGTTCCGGGCTGATTGATCTATTTTCACCTGGTATCCATAAAGACGGACCTTCGTGGTATCAGGGTTGGATTTAGCATCAATACATCTGACCAAAACGCCGGCGCTATATCCCGGCGGGTCAATCTTAAAATCAATTTCAAGAATAAAATCGTCATACTTTTTCTTGGTTGTCAGAAAGGTATGCTCCTTGGTACCCTTAATTCTATGCACAACAATTTCGCCATTCTCGACGAAGGCAACCCCTTTATCCCCGACCATTTTCCATCCATCCAGATTTTTCCCGTTGAACAGATTTTCCCAGGGCACATTATCTTTTTGAGCAGAAGACACTTGTGCTAAAAAGAAGAAAAATAAACAACCAATAAATCTTTTTAGGAGGATCATTTTTTTCATAAATACCTGAATTTATTATAACATTGGAATCTCAACTTTATTTGAATTTACCCCTTTGGCCTGAATACTTTTTCCTCCGGCAGGGTCAATGATTTTTACATATTTGCTAACACCTGGCAGTAAGTTAAAATAATTATCATCGAATACGGCACCTGATGTATTTGGAATTGCCAGAGCAACATCCTTCACGAACTTATTTGCTTTCAGGACTATACCTCCCGCGGCTCTTTCCACGGAAATAGTGGCCTCCGGTAAAGAAAGAAATTTTTCCGTCCATAAGAGTTGAGAAACTGTCTGTTTACCAAATTTCCCTGTCAGATATTCCCCTCTTTTAACGATTTCGCCAAACGGAGTCAGGTCAATTGCCCTTTTTGATTCTCCGGCATTTATGGCAACTTTTTGGGTTACCCTTTTTTTCAAAAGACCGTCGAAAGTCCTCAGTTCAACAATTAATGAATCACTCACACTGGCAGATGAATCGTTTATTACCCAGGCACAGATTCGTTCCTGTGTCTGTTCAAACGAGAGCAATATCGGCTCACAAGCTCTTTTGAGAAAATAGTAGGGTATTTTTGGCTCAAGATAATAGTCGACTACGCTCATATAAATCATTGGCCAGGTGTCATTGAAACGCCATACAGCAGCGCCCCACGAACGGCGGTTGCCATCAGGCTGACCATCAGGCACTCCTCTGCGCTGACGCTCATATCTCTCTTTCAGGTATTCTCCATGAGCCGTTCCAAATACCCGGCACAAATCTTCGGCATTTTGTGGATCAAGGTAATCCTGAATCCTCCCGGTTTTCTGCCAGCCACTCGATGCGGTATGATATTGCCAGGCTTCGGGCCAGGCGATCTTGCCAGGTTTATCTATTTTGAAGGAAAATCCGGTCGGCCATAGCTCTTCCTCAGTCATAAACTTGCGCATATTATTCGCCGAATAAGGGCTCACCATACAAGCCTCAGTTGTAAACAGCGGAACCGTCGACAAAGGCATGAACCGATAAGTGGTGTAATCATGGAAGTCTCCTTCCAAAGGATAATTGCCATTCTCCCAATCCTTTCCACCCCATGGTGAACTGCGATGAAAGGTCCTGTCGTGATCATACTTTTTTACCAGTTCCGGCATGATTTCTTCGAGCAGTTCCCTTCCCAGCGGCAATTTTCTATTCTCAACTTCGACCTTGTTGCTTAAATAATGTTCATTGCCGCCACACCATATGATTATGCCGGGGTGATTCCGCAATCGCTTGATGTTGTCAGTGATTTCAGCCCTGAAATTTTCTTTATATCCAACATAATCCAGTGGAAACTGCATCCCGTTGGCGGTCATAAATTCCTGCCATATGAGTATCCCCCTGCGATCACATTCGTCGTAAAACTCCTCGTTGGGAATCTCACCTTCCCCCCATACCCTGATAAAATTAAGATTTCCTGCCTGGAAAATATCCAGTAACTTCTTTGCCCGCTGCGCATTCCAGACGTGTGTCATGCCTTCAAGAGGTGCCCAGCAACCGCCCCGCAAAAAAATTAATTGTCCGTTGATTCTGAAAGCAAACCGGTCTTCGCCTGTTTTTTCATCTTTCAATACCAGTTTGACTTCGCGAATGCCTACCGGGATGGTCTTTTTATCAACATCCTGGTTGTTTTTGACAAGATTGATAGTCAGATGATATAATTGCGGTTTTCCATGTGTATATGGCTGCCATAATTCAGGCTGATCGACGTCAATGGCAAAAGAATCACACCGGTTTATGGTCGCTTCCCTGATTATTTTGCCTGAAGGAGAAGAGTGTGTGTATCTGATCCTGGAAGTTCCTTTGCCCTGAATATCAGGATATACCTTAATTGATGCCTTGGTATAATTGTTGCTCAGAGTGGTCCTGACAGCAACATCTCCCAGGTATTCTTCTCCTGGCACATCCAGAAAAACCTTTCCAAAAATCCCCATTTTCAGAAAATTCGGATTCGCTCCGAGATAGCTTGTAAAATCGCTTCCGGTTTTCCGTAAATATTTCCGAGCCGAATTGGCAACAACCTTTTCCTGCAACACGATCTTTGCGACATAGTTCACAGGAGAATAAACAACCACTGAAAGGATATTGGGTTTCCCCTCTTTCTGTAGAAAACTATTTACCTGAAACCGATACCTTCTGAACATATCGGAACAGGCAGCAATAAGGTGACCATTCAGAAAGATATCCGCCTTTGTATCGATCCCATCAAAGCACAGGAAAACAGAACCATTATTTTTTGGCGTCAGGAATCGGGTAGCATAAATCCAGTCCTTTTCAAACACCCAGGTGCATTTTGTTGGATTTGTTCCGATGTGTGGGTCAGGGATTAGCCCTTTTTCGTAAAGAATATCCTGAATTTGGTTTGGCATTGCTACCTTAAACCAGTCCCTTCCCGGATTTTGAAAGTCTTGGGGAAGGGCTTTCCCTGGCTTAGATTCAGACTTTGATTCGCCGACAATCCAGTTGTCCTTTAACTCCACTTCATATCTTGATTGTGCTCCTAATCGTTGAACTGAAGCAATAAAAGAAACAATCAGTAAAAAGTACAAAAAAACTGTTCTTTTATTTTTGAACATGGCAAAACGAATTAATTTTTTTTAGACCTGCGGAAGAAGATTGGCCTCTTAAAACGGCTGATCAGAATGACAAATCTCCTCAGAAGATCAGACCATTCGGATCAAGATTTATTTAGTTTGTGATGTAAAACTACAGAATCTATGAATTCCTTACTATAAATTTTTTGTCAATTCTTGAATCATCCATGCAAATTTCGTCCACCCGGTTGACTTAGCCTCCAGGTAAATGTTTTCAGGGAGGAGAGGCCTTGCCTGATAGCTGAGAATTATAATTCAAAAGAATAGTTTAGTCCTGCTGTAAAAAAGACTACAGTTTTGCCGTTGATATATACCGGAACATTCATGGGTTTGGAAATGTTTAATCCGGAACTTATCGTCAAATTTTTCACCTTATACGCTAGAGGAAGAGAAATGTCGATGGAATTTACCTGAAAAGGGCGGGCGGCAGAAAAGATCTGCCCAAGTGTGGCAGATGGATTTAAGATTGATAATTGCTTGCCAACCAATTTCTTATTAGCAAATGCCCCGTTAGTTTCCAACTGTTGAATAGTGATATTATCACCATAAGTTGTCCGCAAAGGAGTCAAAATCTGGAACAATCTAGCGGCAATCAAACCTGAATAAGAGAGATCCCCATAATTGGCGCCAAAGGAGGGTTCAAATTCCAGGGTATTTCCTTCAGCAAGAAGGTTGCTGATTTTTAAGTTGAAACCCAAGGTAAAATTTAAGTTGACTGCCTTTTTAGAGCCGAAAAGATAATCGGCTGTAAACGATGGCCTCAACCATTTAAAAGAACCGGAAAGATCTATTTCAGCTTGATCAGAATAGCTGGATTTTGCCGTAGCGGCACCTGCCGAATAGATGAAATGGCTAAAAGAAGGGCTAATAATCAGACTGTTATCCATAAAATTGAAGTCCCACCCGCCGGTAAGGTCAAGTTCCGAAGAATTTTTCGAAGCAGCGGCAGCATTGCTGCTTCCTGTGATAAAACCGGATGCAGAAAGTGATAGTCCATTTTTCCCAGAATAGTAGATAGATGGAGAGGTGTTTGGCTGAGTAGTGAAACTACTGAAAATTCCATAAACCGAATAATTGGAACCGTAACTGAAATCGAGATCGATGTTGGATTTTCCTTCAGGCGAGGAATCTTTCACGACGGATTGCCCATGAGTTGTAAATCCCTGGAAACAAGCGATCAACAAGGATAAAATAACGATTTTACTCATTTGTTTCACTAATTTATCTGGAAATATTATGCCGGAAAAATCACACATATCATGCCAAAGTTAATCAAGCATTCGAAAATTCATCTTTTTAAGCTTTATTCAGCTATTTTTGTCCGGTCATTTTTTAGCCTGATTCATGAAACTCTTCATTTTGCTCTTCTCCTTATTATTCCTTGGTTCAGGAATTCCTGCGGATACCTTCAGAGAGAAGGAGATGAATTTCACCCGGGTAAAGGAAGCCTACAACGATAAAGGAAAAATCGTTTATAAAAATCTCACCGGGCATTCCATTGTTCGCGATAGCATGAGAATCTACCTCCGTGCTTTCAAAACAGAAAAAATCATTGAGGTGTGGGCAAAGAATATTTCCGATACCGCATTTGTGCTCATCAAGGAATTACCGATCTGCGATATCTCAGGTTCTGTTGGCCCCAAGAGGCGATACCGGGATCTCCAGGTACCTGAAGGGTTTTACAAAATCTCCGGACTGAATCCCTTCAGTAAATACTACCTTTCCATGGAGATAAACTATCCAAACGCCTCCGACAGTATACGCGGGGTTCGCGGGCACCTGGGAAATCACATTTTTATTCACGGATCCTGCATCTCATCAGGATGCCTTGCCATCACCAATGACAGGATCAAGGAACTGTTTGTTTATTGTATCGAAGCTTACAACAGTGGCCAGGAAGAAATAGGCATGACTATTTATCCTACCAGACTGAACGATGCAAATTATTCAGGATTAATATCTAATTTTAGTAAGGACAAGGATAAAATCAGCTTATGGGCTGATCTAAAGGAGAGTTACGATCGATTTAACCGAAACAGGCAGCAACCGACCGTAAAATTTCTTCCAGACGGGACCCATCAGGTGAATTGATACGCCATTTCAAATAAATATTTAAGATGAACAATTGGCATTTTGATACAAAAATGGTTCAGGTCTTCGTCGTCCTGCTGGTGTTGTTTTCAGTAAATTCTGGCTATTCTCAAAATCCTGAAAGGAGAGGTCAGAAGAAAGGCCCTTACCAGGAAGGCAGAAATGACAGACCTCCAGGAAAATCAAGAGTAGAAAAAGTAGCGAACGGCAATATCATCCTCGGATCGCCAACCTCGAATTCCATTACAGCCAGTGTTATTCTGGAGAAGGATGGCGAAGCATTCCTTGAATACTCCACCGGCAACGGCCAACAGAAAAACAAAACAGCCGTCTGCAAATCCATGGATGGAGAACCACTCAAAATCGTCCTGAAAAATCTCACCCCCAACACGATCTATTCTTATTGTCTTAATTACCGTTTGCCGGGCGAAAAGCAATTCAGGCAATCTTCGGTTTCGTGGTTCTCCACGCAGAAAAAATATGGCGGAACTTTCTCATTCGGAGTGCAGGGAGATTCTCATCCGGAACGGGAAGGGAAAATGTTTAATCCATTACTCTACCTTCAAACCCTGGATAGCGTCAGCCAAAGAAGACCTGATTTTTATTTTATGATGGGTGATGATTTCAGCATCGACAAGCTACTGGTCAACAACCAGACCAACAAGGAGAATGTGGAGAGGGTATATCTAAATCAGTTGTCATGGCTGGGAAATGCAGGAAAGATGCCCCCGATCTTCCTGGTAAACGGGAACCACGAGCAAGCTGCGAAATATCTTCTGGACGGGTCAGCGAATAATCCGGCCGTCCTGGCAGCGAATGCGCGGAAGAAGTATTTCCCCCTGCCCGACCCCGGTGATTTCTACGGAGGTAATAGGGATACTGTTGCTCACGTAGGCTATCTAAAGGATTATTACTCCTTCGAATGGGGCAATGCGTTGTTTATCGTCATTGATCCTTATTGGCATTCAGACATTCCGGTGGATAACCAGCCCGGAACCCAGGAGAAAAAGAACCGCAAGGATCCATGGGGCATTACACTCGGTGATGTGCAATACAACTGGTTTAAAAACACCCTGGAGAAAAGTAGGGCAAAATTCAAATTCGTCTTTTCGCATCATGTGCTTGGGACCGGCAGAGGGGGGATTGAGAATGCCCGACTATTCGAATGGGGAGGACTCGACCGGGATGGAACCTCTCAATTTGCCAAAAACAGACCCACCTGGGCGATGCCGATTCACCAGTTGATGGTCAAAAATAAGGTGACAATTTTCTTTCAGGGTCACGACCATCTTTTTGCCCGGCAGGAACTCGATGGCATCATCTACCAGTCTGTTCCCAATCCGGCAGATGATACCTACACCGCTTTCAACAGGGATGCCTACACCTCCGGAGTTATCCTGCCGAATTCAGGGTTCCTTTATATCACGGTGAATTCTGCTGAGGTGAAAGTCAATTATGTCAGAAGCTGGTTGAAAGATAGTCCTGCACTAACGGATGAAGCAAAGAAATCCTATTCCTATATTATTAATTGAGCAGCTATTAATTCTGTTCTCTAAATTAAATACGATATAATCCATCTAAATAAGAGACCCATGCGAAAAGTAAAAATATACCTTGTTTGCCTGCAAATGATGTATATGACCCTCCTTGCACCGACACAATCTCTGGCACAAACCAATTTTCAGCCAACGTGGAATTCATTAAGCAACTCGCATACTCCCCAATGGCTAAGAGACGCCAAGTTCGGGATCTATACGCACTGGGGTGTCTATTCCGTTCCCGCACAGGGGCCGAATGGTACCTGGTATGCCAACAAGCTATACAATAAACCGGAGGGTAAGGAACGCAAGTATCATGAAGAGACTTACGGTCCACTTGAAAAATTCGGTTACAAAGATTTCATTCCGATGTTTACCGGAGAAAAATTCAATGCGGAAGAATGGGCCGATTTGTTCCAGAAAGCAGGGGCTCGTTTCGCCGGACCTGTAGCGGAGCATCATGACGGATTCTCCATGTGGGACACCAAATATTCAAAATGGAATGCTGCGAAAATGGGACCCAAACGCGATGTTGTCGGGGAACTCTCCAAGGCAATCAAGAAGCATAATATGAAGTTTGTAACTGCTTTTCACCATGCCGAAAATTGGTTTTACTTTCCGACCTGGGACAAGCGATACGATTGCGGTAACCCCGAATTCTCTGGATTATATGGTCCGATTCACGAAAAAGACGCGCTGCCCAACAAGGCATTTCTCGAGCAATGGAAAGGAAAAATTATCGAAGTCATCGATAAATATGACCCCGATTTCATTTGGTTCGATTTTGGGTTAAGATTGATTACAGATTCCTATAAACAAGAGATGCTTGCCTACTATTACAATCATGCAGCTCAAAATCACAAGGAAGTGGTCGTTTCCTACAAAGGTCATGATTTGCCGCCCGGAGCAGGACTGCTCGATCTTGAATTAGGACAGGAAACTACGCTGACATACAACGACTGGATTACGGATACCTCGATAGATGATGGTCAGGGTTGGGGCTACGTTAAAGGATTGGGATTCAAATCTGTTGACAACCTGGTAGACAATCTGGTAGATCGTGTAAGCAAAAATGGCTATTTACTCCTTAACGTCGGACCGAAACCGGATGGAACAATCCCCGAGGAAGCCAAAGAGCGTCTTCTTGGTTTGGGGAAATGGCTTCAGCTGAATGGGGAGGCGATCTATAACACAACCCCCTGGTTTGTTGCCGGGGAAGGACCAACCCAACTGGAAAAAAAGGGCAGCTTTAATGAACGAAATGACATACAGTATACCGGACAAGACATTCGTTTCACCGTCAATAAAAACGTATTGTACGCAACGGTACTGGACTGGCCGGGTGAAGAGATCATCATTAAAAGCCTGGCTGCGAAGGGAAATACATGGGCAGGATTGTACCCATCAGAAATTGCCTCAGTCACCATGCTTGGAGATGGCAAAGAATTAAAGTGGCAAATAACAAAAGAGGGAATGAAAATTGAAACCCCGAAGATAAAACCAGGTCAATATGCCTTTGTATTTAAGATCGTTCGCCGCAACCAATTTGAATAATCTGTTAACTCCCAACCTACCAAAATCCATGAAAAATCTGCTTCTCCTCTTTCTTTTGCTGAGCGCCTTTTATGTTAATGCCCAGCAGCAATACGGTACAGAAAATAACATCCATTATTATCCCGATTCGATCAATCAAAAAGATAACTATTTGTCAACCCAATGCACGCTGGATGTGTATTATCCAAAGAATGCGAAAAACTTTCCGACCATCATCTGGTTTCATGGCGGGAGCCTCACGGGAGGGAAAAAACAAATTCCAACAGCATTGATGGACAAAGGATATGCAGTTGTCGGGGTCGAATACCGATTGTCGCCAAAGGCGAAAGCGCCTGCCTACATTGAAGACGCCGCGGCATCTGTTGCCTGGGTGTTTAACAACATCGAAAAGTACGGAGGCAGTAATAAACTGATTTTCGTTTCCGGTCATTCGGCAGGCGGATACCTGGGCATGATGATTACACTCGACAAGCAATATCTTGGTAAATATAACATCGATGCCAACAGGATTGCAGCGCTCATTCCCTTCAGCGGACAGGCAATTACCCATTTCACCATTCGAAAAGAACAGGGAATTATCAATACTCAGCCTATCATCGACAAATATGCGCCTCTTTATTTTGTTCGTGCCGATGCCCCGCGCATGCTGCTGATAACCGGAGATCGCGAACAGGAGCTACTCGGACGTTATGAGGAAAATGCCTACCTGATACGCATGATGAAATTAAGCGGACACACGAAAACGACGCTTTACGAGTTGCAGGGTTTTAATCATGGAGGAATGCCGGAACCCGCCTTCCCCCTGTTGTTGAAAGAGGTGGCTGCCGTGACTAAAGAGCTGACAGAGAAGAAGTAATTTATAATAAATTCCTTGGTTATGAGATACAAATTAGTGATAAACGCCGTTTTCTTGTTTTTAGCTGTAAATTTTGTCCAGGCAAAACCCCAGTTTGGAAAGGCTTTACTTTTTAACGAAAACTGGAAGTTCATCCTGTCTGATGTCAAGGATGGCGCCCAACCAGGCTTAGATGATTCGAAAAGGAGAGTGCTCAATCTCCCGCACGATTGGAGTGTGGAAAGTGACTATAGTCCTGATAAGGCGAGCGCGACAGGATACCTCCCCGGTGGAATTGCCTGGTACAGAAAGACGTTTACGGTCCCCGAGACAGAAAAAGGGAACAAGTCGTTCATCTATTTTGAAGGCGTTTACAATCACAGCGAAGTCTTTATCAACGGTCGTTCCCTGGGAAAACGTCCAAATGGATATATCTCATTTATGTATGATCTTACTCCTTTCCTAAAATATGGACAGGATAACCTGATCTCCGTTTGTGTCGACCATTCCCTGGATGCCGATTCTCGCTGGTACTCCGGATCGGGAATCTACCGGAATGTGTACCTGGTTCATGCGGCACCGATTCATATTGAACTTTGGGGAGTCTATTTTAAGACAACCGCGGTGAGCGACAAAAATGCGACTATATCTGTCGAAACTACTCTCTCCAATGAATTACAGGTTGGCTCTGCGGTAAAAATTAATCATGAAATAATTGATCCTGCATCCGGAAAAGTAGTAGCAAAAGGTTCTAAAAATCTGACAGTTGGTGCTGGTTCGAAAGCAACCATCCAACAGAATTTAACTTTGCCATCACCAAAACGCTGGTCTCTGGAACAGCCTAACCTTTACACGATCAGAACGTCCATTATTCAAAACGGGAAAGTGGTCGATCAAAATGAACAACAAACCGGGATTCGCGAACTGACTTTCGACCCTAATAAAGGTTTTGCACTGAATGGCATTTCAACGAAGGTGAAAGGGGTCTGCATGCATCACGATGCCGGTTGTCTGGGTTCTGCCGTCCCTCGGGAAGTATGGAAAAGAAGGCTGCTTACGCTAAAAGATATGGGTTGCAATGCTATTCGGATGACGCATAATCCTCAGGCGCCGGACGTATATGAATTGTGTGATGAAATAGGTTTGCTTGTGATGGATGAAGCCTTTGATGAATGGGAATTTGCCAAGAAAAAATGGATAAAAGGCTGGAACAAAGGCACACCCGGCTTTCAGGGTGCTGCTTCCTATTTTAACGAATGGAGTGACAAGGATCTGGCGGACATGGTTTTAAGGGACCGAAACCATCCATCCGTCATCATGTGGAGTATCGGAAATGAGGTCGACTATCCCAACGATCCTTATTCTCACCCGGTACTGGATCATGCCAATATCAACCAGCCTGTGCAGGGAGGATATTTACCGGATCATCCCAAAGCCGAAAGATTAAGCGGCATTTCAAAGAGGCTTGCCGCTGTGGTCCGCAGACTTGATACCTCCAGGCCGGTCACGGCAGGTCTCGCGGGAGTGGTCATGTCGAATGAGACAGAATATCCGGACGCGCTCGATATCACAGGATACAATTATACCGAGAACCGCTATGCGCAGGATCATGCGAAATATCCCAAGCGGGTCATTTTTGGGAGCGAAAACGGCCACAGCATCGAATCCTGGAAAGTAGTCAGGGATACTGAATACATTTTCGGACAGTTTATCTGGACGGGTATCGACTATCTGGGCGAGTCCGGAGCCTGGCCATCCCGTGGTTTTTATAGCGGATTTCTCGATTTCGGCGGATTCCTGAAGCCTCGGGGACATTTCCGTCAAGCTTTGTGGAGTACCAAACCAGTTACCTATTTAGGGACTTATCCTCAACCAAAGAGAAATTTTTTATCCACCGATGCCTGGCCCATTTGGAACTACAGTCCAGGTGAGATGATCCGTATAGCCTGTTATACCAACGCCGCAAAGAGTCGCCTGACCTTAAACGGCAAACAGGTCGGTGAGGTGATGAATTATGATGATAAAACGGGAATAATATATTGGGACATCCCTTACCAGGAAGGTCGGCTCGAGGTCGTTGGCTTAGATAAGGATAACCACGAAACTTGTAAATATGCCTTACAAACTTCTGGCAGACCTTATGCCCTGACGTCGCAGTCGGATGTGCCCCGGATCAGCAAAGATCGTGGAATTGCCCAGGTCGTAGTGCAGGTTGTTGACGAGAAAGGCATTCCTGTGATGCTATCAGACGATGAAGTTACCTGTACCGTTGAGGGCCCTGGAATATTAAAAGGGCTGGAGGCAAGCAACAACACTGACATGGGAAATTACCGTGATAATATACAACGGGTGTATCATGGAAGACTCCTGGCATACATTCTGGCAACCGGCAAGGAAGGAACCATTAGGCTCACATTTTCAGCGCCCTGGTTGAAAGAGGCAAGAGTAGTTATTGTTGTTGCTGACCAGCAATTTTAACAACATATTTAAATATTTGGAACAATGAATAATAATAAAGATATTTAGAACCTATTCTAATATCTGTTAACAATGTCAAAACAAAATTTGCCCATTCTTCAAATCGGGGACTTGAAAATT
The DNA here is from genome assembly GCA_037137375.1 of Prolixibacteraceae bacterium. Classification (GTDB taxonomy): domain Bacteria; phylum Bacteroidota; class Bacteroidia; order Bacteroidales; family Prolixibacteraceae; genus CAINVV01. Next base: position 37,256 of record JBAXKJ010000004.1, on the reverse strand, counting down.
TGTCCTCCAATCATTCAGGGAGGCATGGGCGTTAGGGTTTCAGGGGCAAATCTGGCCTCAGCAGTAGCGAATGAAGGATGCGCAGGCATCATTGCAAGTGTCGGATTAGGCGGCTATGAAGATGTTTCGGCATCCAAATTTGTAGAAATCAACAACGACGGTTTAAGAACTGCGATCAGGAAAGCCCGCGCACTTTCCAATGGAATAATTGGCGTGAACGTAATGGTGGTACTATCCAATTACGAAGAATTGATAGGAGTTTGTGTGGAAGAGAAAGTCGATATGATCATTTGCGGATCCGGACTTCCTTTAGATCTTCCCCGCATGACGGAAGGTTCCAATATTAAGTTAATTCCCATCGTCTCTTCCGCCAGGGCATTTAACATCATCTATAAAAAGTGGAAACAGAACTACAATAAAGTTCCGGATGCGGTACTACTTGAAGGGCCAATGGCTGGTGGCCACCTTGGATTTTCCTACGACGATATGGTCAACAACACCACCAGAACCCTCGAAGAACTGATAAAAGAACTCGTGGAATTTGTGGCAACTCTGGAAGAAAAGATCCCTGTCATCGCAGCCGGTGGTATCTTCGATGGCCACGACATCGCAAAATTCCTGAAAATCGGAGCGGCCGGGGTCCAGATGGCGACCCGGTTTGTTTGTACCCACGAATGCGATGTGCACGATGATTTCAAACAAGCCTATATCACTTCAAGGAAAGAAGATATTGGGATCATCAACAGTCCGGTTGGATTGCCTGGAAGAGTGATTCAAAATGAATTTACCAAGAGGGTCTTCAAGGGAGAAACTATCCCTTTCAAGTGTCCTCACCACTGCCTTAGATCCTGCAACCCCCGCACAGCGCCCTATTGCATTGCAAAAGTTTTAACCGATGCCTCCAAAGGGAAACTGTTGGATTCCTTTGTTTTTGCAGGTGCAAACGCTTACCGTTGCACTGAAATCGTGTCAGTAAAGGCACTGATTGAGGAGTTGTCGAATGAGTTGATGGAAAGCTTGGGTTAAAAAGAATAACTTTGCGGGCATTTGACCCGAAACAAATTAACCCACCTTAGCATGCTCAACTATTTTATCAACTCGTATAAACGGAAAAAAGCCAGACGTATCACCAAAAAATATCCAGTCAATTTTGTCAACTTTGAAGTAGGCAAGTATGGAACAGTCAGTTATTCACAATGGGGAAATCCTTTATTCCTGAACAAGGCCATAATTGAAGATGAGGTGGATTTCTTTGGAAAATATTTGAAGGAAGGGGATCTTGCTATTGATATCGGAGCCAATATCGGACATGAATCACTTCAAATGGGATTGGTCACAGGAAAATCCGGCATGACTTTGTCCTTCGATCCAAATCCCTATGTTTATGAAATATTGGTGCAAAATGCGAAGGCAAACGCCGACAAGACAAATATTGTCACCAATAATTTTGCCATCACCCATCAGGAAGAAGAGTTTTACTACAGTTCAAGTGAAGCATCCTTTTCCAATGGCGGAATTTCCAGCTTGCCTGACAAAACACACGGAAAATACACTTTCCCCTTTAAAATAAAAGGGATTGTTCTCGAACCATTTCTTGAGAAAAACTATCCCGAGTTTATCGATAAACTGAAATTGGTCAAGATAGATACCGAGGGTTATGATAAGGAAATCATCAGATCGATTTCAGGCCTTCTGATGAAATATAAACCAACCGTTATCACTGAATGTTTCTTTCGTAACAACCAGGAAGAACGTGCCGATCATTTCAACTTATTGAAGGCTGTCGGATATTCATTATTTTACGTTTCAGAATTTAGTACGCATGCGGAAATTGTCCCAATACTGACCGCATCAGACATGATGAATTGGAAACATTTTGATATTGTTGCCATGATTTAAGCTTAGGCAATTCCTATACTACACTCAAATACAAACGGCCCCGTCAGCAAAACTGACTGGGCCGTTTACATTATGTGAGTCGGTTTTACTCAAGAATATTTCTCATGTAATCGATGCACTTAATGGTTTCCTTAACCGGATCTGAATCCGATGGGATGTCGTATTCCAGTTCGACAAAACAGTCAATCGGCCATTTCTCCTTTTTCAGCAAAAGTAGCACATCAGCGATCGGTGTCTCGCCTTTTCCAAACTGCCTGTTAGCATTTGGAGTAGGATTCTTTGGGCCAGTCTTATCCTTCACGTGTATCATCGGAATCCGGTCGTGATACTTGATTATTACATCGTTAGGGTGTTTACCTGTTGCACCCCAATAATGCCCGATATCCAGATTCAGTCTGTTTGAGGGTGAATACGAGAGTAAGGTGTCAATGTCAAAACCAGGCTCACCAAATTGGCCATGTGTATGATAGATGGCCAGACTTTTATGCTTTTCAGCAAATTTGCCCAAACGTTTACAGGCAACCACACTGGCTTCATCGGTTATTCCGTAAGCCCCTAATGCGTTAGCGGCATTATAGGCATAATCAATCTCCTCATCCGACCAGCTTGAAGGAACAAACTTCGCGATGTGGATATCGACACCAGCATTGTTGTACATCTTCCGTACATCGACATACTTCTGCATAGGCAGGGACAAACGCCATTTGCGTTGCGCTTCCCGTGCTGCATCAGCTGCCTTGGCACGCTCGGCTTTATCCTTGTCGGATAAATCTGCACGGCCTCCCCTGCCAGGTCCGGCGGGTATTCCCAGACCTTCCTCCAGGACACTTCTCATCTCTAAAGCATTGACACCGGCCTTCAGCACATACTCCAACACCTCCTCGAGGCTGTGTGAAATTGCCCTGTAAGAATAAGTTGTGATACCTAACTGAACACCGTTCACTTTGGAATTGGGCTTTTTACCTCCACTAGCGAACGAAAAATTAAATGGAACCATCGAAACTGCAGCAGCTGCTGCTGTCGTCCCGATAAATTTCCGTCTCGAAATTGATGCATTTCTCATATTCATGGGTTTTTAAAGGAATACTGAATAAAATTGAAGCCGATGAATTTACTACTTTTTAATTGCTTTTTTTAATAAGAAGGGCATTTTTGAAAAAAGCCTCTATTTTTTAATCAATTGGTAAATTTTTACTATTTTGTAATGAGTTTAACATACCAGACAATTTTTTCGATTATCTGGCTGATGGCCAGATAACCAAACACTTAACGAATTCAATATTATGAATGGAATTATACGAATCCCCATGGGGTTCTTATTGATATTGCTTCTGCTGACGGGGTGTGTAAAGAAAGAGTTTAATGCCTATTATGCGAGGCCAGATAACCTGGCTCAACCTATCTATCAGCAATTAGAAGCCAGAAAAAATTTTGGCAGTTTGTTGGCTATCATTGATAAAGCAGGATACAAAGATATTTTAAGTAAGGCTGGGTACTGGACTTTTTTTGCCGCTAATGATGCAGCCTTTCAAAAATACTTCACAGATAATAAACTTAGTGGTATAAATGCCATTGACTCAATAACAGCAAGGAAGATTGTCACTTTTTCCCTGGTATATAACTCCTTCCGCAAAGACCAGTTAACAAATTACCAATCTTCAATTGGCGTCGTGCCAAATTTAGCATTCAAAAGAAAAACAGCCTATTATGACTTCGTACAGACCGAAATCGGAGAAAAAAGGAAAATCGTAGCCACCAACAGAAACGGAATTTATCAAGCTGGGGACAATAATAATAAAAGCATCCCTTATTTCATTGATAACTTCATGACTACAAAGGGATTGAGCGCATCTGATTATAACTTTTTCTATCCCGGAACCGCCTTTTCAGGGTTTAACGTTGCGGATGCAAAAGTGGTTAATGCAGATATCGTTGCCGAAAATGGGATGATTCATGAAATCGACAAAGTCATTCTTCCGATTCCGAGTATTGAACAATATATTGGTTCAAACGCAAACTATAGTGAATTTCGAAGTTTGCTCCAGAAACGGGCTTATTATGTTTCAAACGCTGATCTGACTCATAGATACCAGGTTTTAACAGGTTCGACAGATTCTGTTTTCGTCAAAATGTACAATTCCACTCTCGGCTATTCACCTAACAACGAGAACTACACAAATGGCGGAACAGACTCACAATCTGGCGGTTACGCCCTCATTGTTCCCACTAACACCGAATTAAAAAATTACACAAAAGGATTGTTGAAGTATTTTGGCTCATTTGATGCTGCACCTCCTGAGATATTGACAGACTTCATCAACGCCCACATGTGGAGCTCACTGATCTGGCCTAATAAGTTCGCAAGTTCAGTCAACGTTCAAGGGGAAGTTCCCACCATTTCCACCGGGAATATTGTAGATAAAAAGATGCTAAGTAATGGAATCTTCTATGGCTCGGATAAAGTTCAGGAGGCCAATGTTTTTAGGACAGTCTATTCAAAACCATACCTGGATCCGCGCTACATGCTGATGACCAGGGGCCTCAACGCAGAATTAAAGTATTCTATCATCAATCCGGCTACGAAGTACACCATGTTTATGATGTCGGACGTGTCCATAAGATCTGCCTATTATGACTGGAGTACCGAACGAAATTCCTGGTCCTATGCCGCACCCGGGGTCGCCGTTGTTTATTCCACAAAATCGCGGGATGATTTTTACCGGATTCTTCAAACATCCGTCTCGCAGCCAAATAATAATTTGACCGATCTTTCCGGTCAGGGGATATTGGAAATGTATAATGGAGAGTACATTAAATACAATGCAAATAAAATCTATGCCAGCGGAAATATTGACAACGGAAATTATCTGGTGAAAGACAGTTCCGTAAATGTCATCAATGGCACCGTATATTACACACATGAAGAGGTGCCGGCAGGCAAAACCTCCACGGGCGGATTACTTACTTTTACGACTAAAGGTATCGGAGCTCATATCAATTCATTAGCGGCAGATGATCCCGCCTCTTTTGGTTCGTTCAATAGTTTTCTGATCAATTCATCTCTTTGGGATGCTGCCAATTTTGCGATCATAGGAACCACTGCAGGGAATTTTTACACCATCCTCATCCCAACCAATGCCGCTATCGTAAATGCCGTAAAAGCCGGACTTCTACCCGGGACCAAGGCAACGGGTGTACCAAATTTTGTACCTACCCTTTCGTCGGACAAGGATTTGGTCGTAAGATTTTTATCCTATCATATTCTGAATAAATACACCGTCGTTCCGGATGGGAAAAAAGATGGCGCGTTTGCAACGCTGCTCCAGAACAGCAACGGTGACCCTACGTTCATCACGGTAATTAATCAACTGAATAACATGGAACTCAGGGATGCATTTAACAATAGTGCAAAAATAATCCTTTCGAAGAGCAATAATCTCTCGAATCGAACCGTGATCCATTCCATCGATAATTGTTTAAACTATAATTACTAAAGCACATGAAACCAATTTATACAAGACTATTATATTGCTTCATTGCTTTATTACTCCCATTTGGTCACTCACTTAGAGCACAAAATGTACCTGATAAAATAACAGTCAGGGGGAAAGTTCTCGATAAAGCCGATAATCAACCTATCGTTGGATGCCACGTGGTCGAAAAGGATAAGGATATGCGCTACATCACAGGGGTCGCAACAGATATTGATGGAAATTTTGCTATTAAAATATCGAATCCTCAGAACCTTATATCCTTCTCTTACATGGGATATAAAACAATCATTCAGTCAACTAATGGCCGGACATCCTTAAATATTCTACTCGAAGCGAACGTCGCAGAATTAGGTGAGGTAGTCGTTACCTCCACTATTAAACCCACAACCAATAATGGGACAGGACTTAATGTGGAAGCCCGTAGTTCGACTATCGCCACTGCAACACTGGAGACTAAAGAGATTCAGGAAGTTGGGGCCAGTTCCATTGACCAGGCATTATCGGGAAGGTTATCCGGCGTCGATGTCGGGACGACAACAGGAGATCCAGGTGCTGGGATGTCTATCCGGATCAGGGGTACCGCATCCATTAACGGCTCTGCTAATCCGCTTATTGTGGTGGATGGAATGCCTTACGAAACGCAAATCCCGTCCGATTTCAATTTCGGAACAGCAGATGAGCAGGGTTATGCACAACTATTAAATATTGCCCCAACAGATATAAAGGACATCACGGTTTTGAAGGATGCCGCTTCCACTGCCGTTTGGGGTTCCCGTGCGGCAAATGGGGTTTTGATTATCAACACGAAGCGCGGAACAATCGGAAGACCGGCGATTACCTATAATCTAAAAGCGTCCCTTTCAAGACAACCCAGTGCGATCCCTTTATTGAACGGCGATCAGTATTCAACGCTGATACCTGAAATGAAGATGAACGCAGACGGACTTCCTCTGGATATTACCACCAATAAGGAATTTGCCTATGATCCGAATGACCCTTTAAATTATTACAATTATTCGGGCAATTCCGACTGGATAGGGGCGATCACGCAAATCGGTTATTCTCAGGATCATAATATCTCCATGCAGGGTGGTGGAGAGAAAGCACGTTATTACGCTTCTGTTGGATACTTAAATACACAGGGAACTACTGTTGGTACCTCGCTTGACAGAATAACGGCTAAAATAAATCTGGACTATAATGTTTCAAACCGGATTAAGTTCAGGACCGACATTACCTATACTCATGTAGTTACAGACTTCAATTATACCAGTACGATCAGGGCAATTGCCTATAACAAGATGCCAAACATGAGCATTTATCGTTATGATGAATATGGTAATCTGACTCCTAATTACTTCTCCCCTGCCCAGAATATTCAGGGATATTATCCCACCACCTTTAATCCTGTAGCAATGGCCATGGTGGGCATCAATCATCAATTGGGTGAAAGAATAACGCCTAAGTTTCAGCTTCAATATTCTTTGATCCCAAACAATGTGTTAACTGCAACCTTTGATGTTCAATTTGATATCAATAATTCTAAAACACAATCATTCCTGCCACAATTAGCTACCGGGAGACCTGCAAATGAAACATCTGTCAACCGGGCAACAGACAGTGACGGCGATGGACTCAATATCCAAACAAAATCAAACTTTATTTATATCCCCAAGCTGAAGGAGGGAAAAACATTCCAGGCGTTGTTGTCAATACAGTCGAACGATACACGTTCCATATCACACAATGTGGCAACCACAAATACCGCCTCAGACATTCTGCAGGATCCTTCCAACCCTTCAAGAACCCAAAACTCGGACTTGACTTTGTCTTCAGGTTCGAGTCAGTACAGGTCTGTTGGCGCGCTGCTTTCGGCTCAGTATGGCTACCTCGACCGTTATCTGGTCAATGCCGGAGTGAGGCTCGATGGGAACTCCAGATTCGGAGCCAATAACAGGTATGGTATTTTCCCATCAGTTTCAACGAGATGGCGCGTCTCCGGCGAACCTTTTATGAAAGATGTAAAATTGATTGACGAGCTCAGCCTTCGTGCCAGTTACGGCCATAGCGGCAATGTTCCAAAGGATAATTATTCTTTCTTCAATTACTATCAACCTTTTAATTACTCCTACCTGGGGATGTCGGGCGTCTATCCTTCCAACATGGAATTAATGAACCTAAAATGGGAAACTTTAATAGGCAAAAATATCGGGTTCAATTTGGGAATGCTGAAAAATCGGGTGAAGGTTGATGCCGAAGCCTATCTGAACACGACCAGGGATATGTTCTATCCCGGATTGCAAATTTCCTCATTTACAGGTTTTGATGCGGTTTCAATGAACGTTGGCACAATGGATAATGCGGGCTGGGAAATTGGCATTAATACGATCCCCGTTAGGACCAAGAATTGGTCGATCGGATTTGATTTTAACATCTCTAAAAACATCAATAAACTCAGGTCCGTATCAGAATTTTATCCTAAAACCAATGGTCAGAAAATTGACAAGAACGGTGTCTATCAGACCTTTTTAACCGTCGGCAACCCTTTCGGTTCCTATTACGGGTTCAGGTTCAAGGGTGTCTACAAGGATGCGGACGCAACAATTGCCCGGGATGCCAATGACCAGCAGATAATTGGCCCCAATGGGCAGATTATCCAAATGCGCTTCAATTATCCGGCAACTGATTACCTCTTTAAACCAGGTGATGCGATGTATGAGGATATCAATCATGACGGCAATATCGACTACCGTGATATTGTCTATCTCGGCAATGGAATTCCAAAATTAACGGGTGGGTTTGGCCCGAGTATCACTTTTAAAAACAACCTGAAAATCTCCGCATTTTTCAATTATCGTTGGGGCTATCAACTGATCAATGGAACCAAAATGAATACCACCAATATGTACGGTTACAATAACCAGAGTACAGCTGTTCTCAGAAGGTGGCGAAATCCCGGAGATGTCACGGATATGCCCCGTGCTTTATACAACAGTGGATACAACTGGCTCGGATCGGATAGGTATGTTGAAGATGCATCTTTCATCCGTCTCAGGTCTGTTACCCTTAGATACAATCTCCCTCAGGCATATTTGAAGAAGATAAATATGAAAGTGGTTAGTTTCTACGTTACCGCTGAAAATCTATTTACCTGGACAAAATACACAGGTCAGGATCCCGATGTATCATCCAGCAGAGACAACAATCCTCTATCCTACAATGTGGATAATTCAATTACTCCTCCTGGAAAGACAATTTTAATGGGCGTAACAGTTGGATTCTAACCTATTGTAAAATATTAAAATTATTAAAGATGATTCGGAAAATTAAATATCTAACATTACTGGGACTGGCAATCATACTGGCTACTTCCTGTAACAACTGGCTTGATTTAAAGCCACAGGACGGAATTATCAGACAAAATTTCTGGAAGACCAAAGAGGATGTTAAATCTGCCGTCATTGGATGCTATTCCTCTCTGTTGGGAACGATGGCTCAAACGCTTTTTATTTGGGGTGAAATCAGAGGAGATATGGTCTCCCCGACCATAAAGACCTCCCGTGATCAAATGGACATCATCAATGGAAATATCACTTCATCGAATGACATTGCAAGCTGGAGAATCATTTATAAAACAATTAATTATTGTAATACGGTCATTGATTTCGCCCCTCAGGTTTTGGATATTGATAAGACTTTTACTGAGAAAGACCTAAACGCTTACCTGGCGGAGGCCTACGCCTTAAGAGGATTGATGTATCTATATCTGCTTAAGACATTTGGAGAAGTTCCGCTACAGATAAAATCGACTTCCAGCGACAGCCAACTTGAACAATTGGCTAAGAGTTCGCAACTGGATGTGTATAATCAGATCGTCAGTGATCTTACTTTTGCCGAGACCAATGCGGTCACTACCTACAACAACAGGAACTACGATAAAGGCAGGATTACCCGTTATACCGTGAACGCTATTCAGGCCGACGTCTATCTTTGGATGGAGAAATACGCCGAATGTATCACCGCCTGTACCAAAGTCACCGGGTCGGGGCAATTCGGTTTGATTGCAGGTAAAAACCCAGACGAATCAATTAATTCACAATGGTTTAATACGGTTTTCTATAACGGAAATTCCAATGAGAGTATTTTCGAATTCCAATTTGACAATCAACAGGTCAATCCGTTTTTCCCTTTCCTGATCAACACAACCAGACAATTTGTAGGATCCTCTTTCGTGATGGACGAAATGTATACAATTGATATGTTGGATGATAAAAACAAAGACATTCGCGGGGATATGGCTTCCATCCGCAGCAGTGATGGATTGATCTGGAAATTCTGCGGAGCCAATAATACAGGAAGTGTCAGGACTGCTACTTCCTCCTATGCACATTGGTTTGTTTATCGTTACTCAGACATTTTGCTGATGAAAGCCGAGGCGCTTGCCTGGACGGGCAAAGGGAAAGATGCCCTTGATATTGTTAAGGTAATCAGAAATCGGGCAAATGCCCTTGTCGCGACCGAAAAATCACCTGATCCACTTTCCGCGGTAGAGATATCAGATTATATTATGGAAGAGCGGGCACGTGAATTTGCCTTCGAAGGGAAAAGATGGTATGATATTTTACGGAATTCCAAACGGAATAAGTATGCGCATATTCAATTCTTGCTTGATATCGTCACGAAAAGCGCTCCGCCGAACAGGCAACAAAATATTCTTAACAAATTCAAAGATGTTAGAAGTCATTACCTGCCAATTCATATTTATGAATTACAGACAGATAAAAATTTGGTACAAAACTCTTTCTACCAATAATTTAACGTTTTAATATCCGACTAATATGAGAAGGTTTTCAATAACATACAGACAGATAAGCATCATGATAAGCTTCGTGGTGATGATCGGATTAGGAGGTTGTAAACGTGAAGCGCTGGTTTACATTACTACAACCGACACGAACATCACCAGCTATCTGGATAAACATCCTGAAGATTTTTCCGACTTAAGGAAAATACTGGATCTGACAGGTAATGCAAGTTTTTTGAATGCTTATGGAGCATACACCTTATTCGCTCCAACCAATGCTGCCATCAAGATCTATCTGACCGAAATTGGAAAACAGTCGGTTGAGCAGATTGCTATCCCTGATTTAAAAAATCTTGTAAGGTTCCATCTTTTATCTGACACCATCCGGTCGAACACTTTTACCGATGGTAAACTGCCGTCACTTACCATGTTTGGTCAATACCTGATCACAGGTGCGCAAAACGTCAACGGGAAGACCAGTGTGGTTGTCAACCGGCAGGCAAACATTATCCAGAGTGACATTACTCTTGGCAACGGAATTATCCATGTGATTGATCATGTGTTACAACCTGCCAAATACAGTGTGGCTCAACTGATTGAAAACAATCCAAAATATTCCATTTTCAATGCAGCGCTTAAGGCGACCGGATTGTATGATACCCTGAATGTCCTTCCGGCCAACAATCCCGACATGAGAAGAAAATTCCTTACGGTATTGGCTGAATCCGATTCTGTCTTTAAAGCAGCAGGAATCGCGGATTATGCTAAATTGAAAGCACTGTATTCTACCACAGGAAATCCCAAGATTGCTGAAGATAGCCTGCATTTATTTATGGCCTATCATATACTTTATGATGCCCGGTATCTGGCCGACATCGCTTCCTCCCAATCCCAGCCAACCCTTGCGCCACTGGAGATCGTGACATCGAATCTGATTGGAACTACCATATTAATCAATGATGTCACTTTTCTTGGGGTACATGAGCCGGGAGCTCCGCTCGACCGGTCTGCAAGCGATATTTCTGCCACAAATGGCGTCTTGAACAGTGTGTCACAGCATTATACCCTAAAGATCAGGAAGCCATCCAGGGTGGATTGGGATGTTGCCGATCAGCCTGAAATCCGAAAGATGACTTCCATCTTCCGAAAATCGACCACTACTGTATCCTGGCTCAAAACTGCGGGGAATCCATTTGTGGACATCGACTGGCAGGATGGCGCGCTGGCTTTTGGACCTACTTATTCCTGGAGTTCTGCCAGTTCAATAACGAACTATGCCCTGTACTCCGACTTATTAATCCTCCCGCTCGGCGGACCTAACCGCATACTTTGGATGGAATTCAAGACGCCTTTAATAGTCCGGGGAAAATATAAGGTCTGGGTTGGTTATAGAAATCAAAAACAATCAGGCAGTTCCTTAAACGTGAATCAAATACTTATTGACGGGGTGGCGTTACCAAAGCTATTGGAATTTACGGTGGCCAGACCTGTTGGAACAGATGCCGAACTGGAAGCTCAGGGATGGAAGCAATACAGTGAAAATGCGAGTACCAATTTTGGCGCCCGGCTATTGGGTGTAATTGATATTAAAACCACCGATCGTCACATATTCAGAATACAAAATATCACCGGTACCCAGAATAATAACAATCTCGATCTTGTTCAATTTATCCCGATTAACGATGACCAGGTTTATCCTCGTTTTAAACCAGACGGGACTTTGATTCCAAGACAATAGATTTAAACTTTTTATAAACCTAGAAAAATGATCACAAATAAGAATAGATTTCTAATCTTCTTCGCCTTGACGATAGGGTTATTTTTATCCGGTTGTAAGGATAAATGGGAAGATCATAATATTATTCAGGATCCGGTTCTGACAGATAATCTGCTTTCACAAATACAGAACAATACGGATCTGAGCAAGTTTGCCGAGTTTCTGTCAAAAACAGGATATGACAAAATTATTGCCTCATCCAAGACTTTCACAGTTTGGGCCCCGACCAACAAGGCCTTACAAAGCCTGGATCAATCCATTGTTAACGACACGTCAAAACTCAAGCCTTTTGTTGCGAACCATATTTCGAATCAGTCTTACTTCACAAGAATGGCGAATCCTTCTCTCACCATCAGAACATTAAACGGGAAAAATATTCTTTTCACCAAAACAAAATTTGAGGAAGCGAATATAATCGTCCCTGACAGGTATGTCGGGAATGGGGTTTTACATACCATTGATATGGGAATTCTACCAAAATTAAACTCCTGGGAGTATTTGAAAAATTCTTTAACATCCCAGCAAAAGACGTTCTTACTTTCCTTGAATTACACCTTCAGGGACTCTTCAAGAGCTGAAGTAATCGGTATAGATCCTAAAACAGGCATTCCTATCCTGAAAGATGGAACCGGATTTTTTGCCAGAAATTATTATCTGCAAAAAGCCGCTGATATCAGCAATGAGGATGTCAGGTATACATTTGTCGTCCTGACCGATGCCGCATATAGCGCAGAGAAAACAAAAATTTCAAAATATTTTTCAGTAAACGACCCGCTTGCAACACCTGCACGTAATGCTTTTGTTTCAGACAGTCTGACAAATTGGAATGTAGTTAAAGACCTGGTTTTCAAAGGTGATTATTCATTAGCAGCGCTGCCAGATACCCTGACTTCTACTGATAGTACAAGGATACACCTGGATAAGGGCGCTATTTTACAGACCATAAATGTCAGTAATGGAGTCGTTTATGTAATGAACCGTATTGACTATAAGATGTCGCGAAAAATTAAACCCGTGATAATTGAGGGCGAGAATTATGTGAGTCATTATGGAAATTATGGGACCAGAAGCATCATTACCCGCCGGAATCCAATTACGAATGTTGATTTTCGGGAACTCTATTTTTATAATACCGGAATTGCGAATTATTGGATAAAATATCAACCAACTTTAAATAATCTGACTTACAAAGTCTATTGGGTAGCCGTCAGGGATTTCAATACAACAGCCGTTGCGCCTGCTGTTCCGGTCATGTTTTCTCAAAGGCTTGCATTTGGTACGACGGCCGTGTTACCTGCATTCCCATATAAACAAATCGATATTTTGATTTATTCAGAAGTCTATTTGGGAGACTACACTGTGACCAGCTTCGGTAAGACGGACACTTATCTGGTTGGTGCCAATTCTACAACAAACGGGGCCAATTCACTCGTTCTGGATTATATTAAAATGGTACCCGTTTTAAACTAATGAAAAGCTTCCATCTAAACTCAACTTTATGTACATATTAATTAAAGCTGCCAGGAGAATCTTATTTATGAGCATGATGATTGCGTTGGCAAACATCTATTCATCGGCTCAAAAGGTCTCAACTATAAATAAAGCTTCTGTTGCATCCTTCTCGCAAAAAGGTGAATTTAAAGTGTCAGGCACAGTCAGGGAGGCATCTACCAAGAAACCATTACCTGGCATAAATATCAGTGTGCAAGGATTTTCTGCGGCATTGACAGACGATAAAGGAGTGTTCAGTATTACTGTACCCAATGAGAATGTCGCGTTAAAAGTCTCCGGACCCGGTTTCCAATACAGGGAAGTCTCGTTGAAAGGAAGGACCTCTGTTGAAATTGATTTATTCGAGGAAGCTTTCAATTCCATTTATGATGATGCATATATGCCGTTCGGAAATAAACCATTAAATCAAATTGTAAATGCGGTTAGTTCTGTCAGCAATTCCGGCAATTGGAACCGTACTTCTGAAACACCGGATTCCTGGTTACAGGGGAAGGTCGCAGGACTTAATGTTGTGAGACGATCCGGAACCCCTTCTATTGGGGCTGACCTGTTATTGCGCGGATATAACTCAATGTATACAACAAACCAGCCCCTCTATGTGGTGGATGGTGTTATTTATGATGTAAATTCCTATGGAAATTCTTTGATAACAGGCCATGCAACCAATCCACTCGCAGATATTGACATCAAGGATATTGAAAATGTTACCGTCATCAGGGATGCTGCCTCCATGTATGGTACAAGGGGTGGAAATGGCGTAGTATTAATCACCACAAGTATCGCCAAGGATGTTGCCACTAAAATTGACTTCGCCTCTTATGGCGGATATAATTTCGTTCCAAGTCAGATCCCTGTACTGGGGGCAGCTGATTATAGGACCTATATGTCTGATCTACTTAAGACTACGGGACTGAGTGATGATTTTATCAAGTCGATTCCTTTTATGAATGATAATCCTTCAAACCCGGATTTCTATCGGTATCACAATGAAACCAACTGGCAAAAAGAGGTCATGAAGAATAGTTTTAACCAGAATTACCATCTTAGGGTTACCGGTGGTGATGACATTGCTACCTATGCTTTGTCCCTTGGATATACATCAAATAAAGGAATTACCAGGAATACCGGTTTGAGCAGATATTTCATGCGGTTCAATGCAAATCTGAAGCTGACATCAAAATTGACGGCCAACGCAAATCTCGCATTTACGAGTAGCCAGCAGGACCTAAAAGATCAGGGAATCAATTCCAAAACCAATCCGATTTATCTTGGACTTATAAAATCGCCATTTCTCCCTGTGTATCAGCTGGGAGATGATGGTACACAATCTCCGATTCTAGCTGACGCTGATCTCTTTGGTATCAGTAATCCCGCCGCCGCGATACAGAAAATCCAGGATTTAAATAAGAACTACAGATTCTCGGGCTCTTTCGGATTAAAGTATGAACTGTCTAAGAAAATAAATATCAATACCATATTTGGGATCACTTTTGACAAAGTGAGAGAGAATATTTTTATTCCAGGCAATGGCATTTCCCACGACACCCTGAGTCTTGCCATAGCCTCCAACCGGTCGGGCAGCAATGTTCAGCGATTATTCTCCATTTACAACGACACCCGGATCTCCTTCAATCAGACTATTAACCATATCCATGCAATTTCTGCCAATATTGGCACAAGATACAATAGCAGCAGCAGTCAGTCTGATTACGGTCTGGGATTCAATTCTGCGACAGACAATTTTGTAAGTGTTGGAATGGGATCCATCGCATTACGAAAAGTTGGCGGCGAAATTGGTGATTGGAACTGGTTAAATAACTATTTGAATGCCGATTACAGGTTGCTGAACCGTTACTTCCTCTCCTTTAATGCTTCATTGGATGGATCGTCAAGATTTGGCAAGGAAATATCCAACGGAATGGTTCTTTCCCTCAATAAAAACAAATTTGCTATCATGCCTTCTGTTGCTGCCGGCTGGCTGGTTTCCTCCGAGAAATGCATGTCCGGAGTAAAATTTGTTGATCTGTTGAAATTGAGGATCAGCTATGGATTAACCGGTAATGACGATATCGGGAATTATACGGCAAGAAAATATTATGTGTCCCAGAATCTATTGGGAATCGAAGGACTCGTCAGGGGTAATATTGGAAATCCGGAGCTTAAATGGGAAAGTGTAAACAAATTCAATGTAGGAATGGATGCCTCGCTTTTCAATGAACGCCTGAAATTAAGTTTGGATTTTTATAGTAATAAAACGAATGATATGATTGTCTATGAGCCTATTATTGTCGCCAGTGGATTCCCCTTTGCCATTACAAATAATGGTGGAATGAAAACAAATGGCATAGAACTGGCAATAAACGGAAGGATCATTAACAGCGCTCTTAAATGGGATATCGGATTGAATCTTAGCACTTCACAAAATCAAATTACTAAAATTCCAAATGACAAAGTCGTTACCCATTTTGGCGGGATTTCTTATCTTTCCGCTTTGGGCAGTGCGGCAAATCTCTTCTATGGATACAAAACTTCCGGCATTTACTCTTCAGATGTTGAAGCCACAGCTTCCGGTTTATCAAATAGAAACGCTGCAGGGAGTTTGGTTCCCTTTCAGGGTGGAGACGTAAGATTCGTCAATACAAATGGGGATAAGGTCATTGACGAAAATGACATGCAAGTAATAGGAAATCCAAATCCTGATTTTATCGGATCCTTAAGTAATGTTCTGTCCTGGGAGAGATGGTCGTTTGATGCACTCTTCACTTTTAGTCAAGGCAATGATATATATAATTATACCCGCGCTACGCTGGAATCTATGTCCGGACCGGAAAACCAGACCCCTTTGGTCATAAACAGGTGGAGAAACAACGGTCAAATCACTTCAGTCCCACGCGCCGCCTGGGGAGATCCATCAGGTAACTCCAGATTTTCGGACCGCTGGATAGAGGATGGTTCCTACATTCGATTAAGGACTTTATCGGTGTCTTATGATCTCCCCGTCAAGGATGGTCTTCTGATAAAATATGCAAAGATCTATTTGTCAGGAAATAATTTGCTGACGTTTTCCAAGTATTTAGGCTTTGATCCGGAATTCAGCGCAACAGGCAGTATATTTTCGAAGGGAATAGACGTCGGTTTGGAACCGCAGTTCAAGACCATACAACTGGGTGTAAGAATTGGTTTATAATTCCATTTGACCTTTAAAACAAATTTTTCGCAAATGAAAAACAGAGCACTAAAAATATTGATTGCAGGCTTCACGGTAGTCACATTTCTGAGTATCCTTTCCTGCAGTAAGATGTTTGATATTCTTCCAAAATCGGCCGTTTCATCGGAGCAGATGTACCGAAATGTCTTCGATGCGGATGCTGCGGTGGTAGGTATTTATGGGAAGTTCCTGAATGTACTGGACCGCTATATCATATTGAACGAATTGAGATCTGACCTGACTGATGTCACCCCAAATGCCAATCAATATTTAAAGCAGTTGAGTCTGCATTCCGTTACAGTCGACAACCCTTATGCGGATCCCAGGCCCTTTTATGAAGTCATTCTGAACTGTAATGATGCCTTGAAAAATTTCAAATTAATGAAGGCTGAATTTAAAATGACCGAAGACGAGTATAACCAAAGGTATTCAGATATTGGCGCCCTTCGTTCGTGGTTATATCTCCAACTGTCCATTCAATACGGGACGGTACCTTATGTAACTGAACCTGTTGAAAATGTGAATGATCTAAAAGATGCCTCCAAATTTCCTAAGATAAGTATCGACCAGATGATCGATAACCTGATTCAGTTCGTCGAATCACTGCCTTACAAAATGCCCTATCCTACCGGGAGTTCTCTCCTCAGCACCTACGATACCTACTATACAGAAAAAATATTCATCAACAAGAACTGTCTGTTGGGAGATCTTTATTTATGGAAAGGAAGTTGGACAAAAGCCGCAACCGCCTACCGGGAAGTCATGAGAATTGGTGAAATTCCGTACGTTGCAGCAATGGGTGAACAGTATTATGAATATTATAAGTTAGCCTATACCAGTAATCTTGGCGGAGGAAACTGGGTCAATATTTTTAGGAACACATTTGGTGAACGCTATTCCAATTATGAAATAATTTGGAATCTTCCTTATGACAAGAACTTCAATCCGAAAAGTCCATTCATTGATCTGTTCTCGACTTCCGGAAGTTATCTGATTAAACCTTCAGATCTGGCCATCAAAAACTGGAATGCCCAAATAAGAAATGACAACGGCATTTTACCCGGAACGCCTACGGATATCAGAGGACTAAATACATCTTACAGACTTGTTGGCGGTCAACCGGAAATAAATAAATACACCTATAATTACAGCCAGTTTCAGCCTTTTGAGACCAACGGAAAGATTATTCTTTATCGTGGCGCTAACTTATTCCTGCGATTTGCGGAGGCAGCGAACCATGATGGGCGGGACAGAATCGCCTATTGCTTTCTCAATGATGGTATCGTAAATAACTTCGATAATAATCCGGGTGGAGGCAATGCAAGAGATGTGACGAATATTCAACAAACCAGATTTGGAAATTATCTCACCGGTCCTTACGAGACCGCACCATATTACTTTGATGCCCGCGTTGGGGATTATCCTCAATTCAGGAATACCTGGTATCGAAATATTGGCGTTAGATCACGGGCCTCGAACAGAAGCGTGGCGGTTGATTCAACGAGGTCATTCAATATGACAGTAACGCCAAGGATTTTGACCAATGGTGTGAATTTGGTTAACGATATGGATGACCTCCTAATCGCAGAATCCGGACTGGAAACTGCTTTCGAAGGCAATCGCTGGGGGGACTTATTAAGGATAGCTTTACGAAGACAAGCCACGGATCCCAACTATCTTTCCAAAAAAATCGGAGCCAAATTTGATGCCTCGCAAAGTGCCGATGCAGCTGCCGTCAAGGCGAAATTGTCGGATAAAGCCAATTGGTATCTGCCTTTTAACTGGAAATAAAGTGATTATACCAATTCATTCCCTACATCGTCGTACTTGTCTTCCGTTTTTACTCTTCTTTGTGGTAATGTTTTCCGGACTTGTTCCGATGGCCCAAACGCCTTTCAAACGTGGCGTAAACCTGACCGGATGGTTCCAGACTACGAGTACCAAACAGATACAATTCACGAAATACACCAAAAAAGATCTCGAAAACATCAAGAGTCTTGGATGTGATGTAATCCGTCTCCCTATCAACCTGTTTTATATGACGGCAGGAAAACCGGATTATAAAATCGATCCACTTTTTTATGATTTTCTGGATCAGGTTGTCAACTGGGCAGAAGAGTTGAATATTTATCTGATGCTTGATAACCACACCAGTGATGACCTTGCAAGCAAGAACCCTGATCTTGAGAATGTACTGGTCAAGGTGTGGACCCAAATGGCCGGTCACTATAAAAGCCGATCCAACTATCTGCTATTTGAAATTATGAATGAACCCAATGGAATAACAACTGCCATCTGGGGGAAAATCCAGCAATCAGCAATTGATGCCATTCGGAGTTCAGACACCAAACATACGATTGTTGTCGGACCTTCGAGTTTCAACACCTACAACGAACTTAGCCTGTTGCCCGTATATACTGATGCCAACCTGATTTACACTTTTCACTTTTATGACCCATTTTTGTTTACCCACCAGGGTGCCACCTGGGTAACACCTTCAATGGCTTCACTGGCCAATGTACCGTTTCCTTATGGTGCGGCGCCGATGCCCCCGCTCCCACCTGAATTGCTTGGATCATGGGTAAATAGCTCTTATAACAACTTCCAGAATGATGGGACCATCGCCAAAGTCAAGCAACTTATTGATATTGCCGTTACTTTTAAGAATAACAGGAAAGTATCTGTTTTCTGCGGTGAATTCGGCGTTTACATGAAAAATAGCAACGATGCTTTCCGTGTCTCGTGGTACAATGAGGTAAGAAAATATTTGGAGGAGAAGGCCATTCCATGGACCATCTGGGATTACCAGGGAGGATTCGGATTATTTCAAAATGGTTCGGATGCGCTCTTTGACTACAACCTCAACATTCCGATGGTCAATGCACTGGGGCTGAAAGCGCCTGTCCAGAAAATTTATTCGTTAAAACCGGATTCGGTAGGATTTCCGGTATACCGGGAATATATCGGGGAGAAAATATTTGAATCAAGCAATGTTGGAGGTGGAACCATCGACTACTATTCAACCACATCGCCAAACAATGGTAAATATTGCATATACTGGACAGGTACGGCACAATATGGATACATAGGTTTTAATTTCGTGCCAAACAAGGACTTGTCCAGGCTGGTTGCAAATAATTATGCCGTCAGTTTCCTGGTAAGGGGAAATACCCCCGGGACTAAATTCGACATCCGGTTTGTGGACACTAAAACTACTGATCCCCTGGATCATCCATGGCGTATGGAATATACCATTGATGAAACTTTAGTTCCCTGGGATGGAAAATGGCACAAGATATATGTTCCTCTTAAGAATTTTAAAGAAATGGGTTCGTATGACAATGTATGGTACAGTCCCATAGGCTCTTATGACTGGAAAGCAACAGATAATTTTTTAATCGTTTCTGAACAGGGGGATCTGAAGGGGAAGTCACTTTGGTTTGAGAACATCTATCTGACCAATAAGGATACTTTACAGATTAGCAATTCCACTATTACGGGAATTTTTGTTACCCCTCAGATAGATAAAAGTGTTTCGATGAATGTCTATCCTAATCCTTTTAAGAATTATGTCACAATTGATTATGAAATCAATAATTCCGAATATGTGATCATCGACATCTTTAATATGAATGGTCAAAAAATTAAAACCCTGCTAAATAGCCGCCAATTACCAGGAAAATATTCCATGACCTGGGATCCAAGGGATCTCTCAGGGACATTCAAATCAAGGGGAATATTTCTATGCCGGATCTCTTTGTCAGGTAAAATATTCACGAGAAAGATTTCCTTCAATTAATTTTTTTCTGTGTTGCCAGGAAAGATTCTTTATTGCCCCAAATAATAACTGGTAACCGGAGATTGCTCATACCCCATGGAGCGGTGCGCGATTTCTGCCCGGTAAAATGGATCTTGCATGAGGCATACCCTTCGGTCGGTTGCCGGAATGGTTGTAGAATAGATCCTGAATTCGCCCGGTAGAATGGTAATCAACTCTTCTCGCCAGTCACCTTGCAGGTCGGCCATCATGATGACAGAACCTTCGATTTTCGTTTCCAAAGTCGCTCCTTTATATTTTACGATGGATAATTTGTTGACATCGAACCGGTCCCACATGCTGTTTTCAAAACCGGGAGAGACAATACTTTCCCTCAATTTATCGGCATCCCAGAAGATCCAGTTGCGGCATCCGGGTACGTCGTTATCGGTTGCCAGTAGTTTTCCCTTTGCCGATAAAAGATATTTACTTCGGGATCCGCCCTTGGAATCTTCGGCAGCGAAACACTCCAATCCCGGAACATCAGGTAAAATATCGGCCACCATCCCATCGCCGACATGCAGGGTCTTCTTGCCCAATCCCCAAATCACAGCTCCCGTTTTTGCGTCCACCAGGCAAACTCCGTTACCATCGTCATGCCAGTCTTCGTAAGCATAAAAAATCTCGAGTCCCGGCCGTTCTGGATCAATATCGGTCACAAAACACTTATCAGGATGACCAAAACCGGTCGACCACAAAGCCGTTCCATTGTCATCGAGCACTACCGACCCAAGAACGATTTCATCGCGCCCATCTCCATCCACATCGGCTGTATGCATGCCATGAGCGCCCTGGTGCCTGATAATTGGATTTTCCTCATCGCCATCCCAGCGCCACAATTTTTCAAGTTTTCCATTGACCATTTGGTAGGCATCCACCATCATCAGCCGGTAGGTACCCCTGGCAACCAGTAAACAAGGCGTTTTCCCGTCCAGATAAGCCATACCCATCTGATTGCGGTTATTCCGGTTGTAATCGCCGAAACGCCAGCTTCGCTCAGGCCAGTCAACCTTGCACATTTCCTCTCCGGTCATGCCGTTCAAAATCGAGCACCATTCCGGGCCCTTCCTCACCCTTCCGTCAGCCTCACGCACATCCGGCGGGCCCGTCTTTACAGCTATTTCGGCTTTCCCATCTCCATTAAAATCAAAGGCAATCATGGGCGTATACCAAATCCCCGGTTCCAATCCGGGACCTAAATCTTTCCGCCAAAGAAAAGTGCCATCGCTTAGATAGGCTTCGATTTTATAGGTAAGCCCATCGGTATTTGGCTGACCACCAGGATCGATGCCCTGTTCGGGCTGTTTAACAATATAATCCATCGTGCCATCCCCGTTCAGATCGGCCAGCGCGATTCTTTGCGGTTTATATTTTCCCTGCAATTTAATGCTGGTATAGTTCTTAAAATCTGTGATTAAAGAAACGGAGACTTTTTCAGAAGCTTTCAGCTCTTTACCTTCAACGACCGGACAGACAAAATAGCTGGCTGTCGTCTGCTTACCAGGAATCTGATCTACGAAGTCTGTAGTTTGGGAAAGTGGTTTTTTATTGATTCGGACAGCCTTCTTTCCTGGTTCTTCCCTGTAAAGATTAAAAGACGTTTGCGGTGGGTCCTCAGCCAATAACCGCCAACTGAGGTAGACTGTCGCCGGAGCAGTCTGCCTGACTGTCAGTCCGCGGTTGAATTTCTCCGTCATTTTTTGCGTAGCCCAGCCCTTAACAAGCGGCTTCTGTTCGTGTGTTGGCTTCAGGACCGGATACATATAATTTCGTTCTCGTGGATCCTGTGCCTTCAAATTCAAGAAGAAACAGCAAAGCAAAATTCCAGTCAGAATTAGCTGATTAACAGAGATTTTAGACTTCTTCATAAGTAAAGGTTTTATCTTGATAAAGTGGCAGCCATGAGGCCAATAACAACATCGTTCGTCTTGGTTTCCAGTGTCAGCCGTTTAAGTTCTTTTTGTGGATTTAGCGGTAGATCCAAAATGGATGCGGCCCCTCCATCAATCCTTCTTGGCTTATTTTTCGATAAAATATCGTAAGAAATCAGTTGCCATTCGCCGGTTTTCAAATATAACCTTGGGGGACGGACCGCATCCATGCTGAAAGCGTAGCCATCTTCATAAAAATCCTGCTCGATCGGCCACCAATTATCGGGGCTTACCAACGGGAGTTCCTCTTTTGTCCCATCGGTATATTCAACATTTACTAACCCGTTGACCATCCTGCTTTGCATGTGATGACCACTTCCTGCCATCAGTAAATACAGATGTTTGGCTTTCCCGGTTAGGGTCAGACTAACTTTGGAAGGATAATTATCCCACATGGAAGTAAACATAATATTGGGAATCTCTTTACCTGTGATGGAAAATGGGATGCCCTGAGGGGAAAGTATTTTATTCTCCATACCGGCCAATTTACGCAGTCCGGAATCATCGATTGAAGCCGTCTCTTTGAAGGAGCACCAGTCGCCAATGCCTTGCACAGGGATAGCCAGGGTCGGATAGGGTGATCGCGGAGAGAAATATTGCTCTTTGAAAATATTTGTAATCCGGTCGTTGAATTTCCCGGTAAGATCCATTGATTCGTACTTCGCATTTGCCGGTGAAGGAAGGTTCCATTTGATTACATTTTCAAGATGGGCCGCATCATTATTCCGGATAGTAACCTGATTACTTCCCGGAACCAGAAATTCTGCCGGAACCTGAATTGTGAAAGAATCAGATCTTCCCTGCACCACAATTTTACTTGTGAAACCATTCAGGTCGACTGTTCCTTCAAAGGCCTTCTCCCCGTTGTTTCTCACGATGAACTTCAAATTGTTGGCTGACTGATCTTTTGGAGCAATGACCTGTAACCGGTTTCTCAACTCAAAAGTAATAGGTTGCCACCATTGCATCTCTCCTTGCCGGAGCTGAACAAATGCGCTCCTTCCTCCCGGTTCTCCCTGAAGATGGGCTTCCAGTGAATGCTTTCCAATAGCCAAACGGACAAAAATCTTCTGCGGATCGTATACTTTAAGGATATTGGCATCATTAATTTCTAGTTTGAAAGCCTCGCCTTTGGCGTAAAATGCAGCCGTAGAAACCTTGACCAGGGCTGCGCCCTGCCATTCGACAGAAACGTCAAAAGTGGAACCCATCGGGGTCTCTATCACCATTTCCGGCTTACCAATTGAACTTTCAGTCAATTTCCATTTGATCTCCTTTCCGTTTACCCTGACAGACTTGACAGATTCGAATCCCGCACTTAACTGCAATTTTAACTTGAGCGGCATTGGGAAATTACTCTTGATCTTATAGTTATCCTCCAATCCATTTTTACGAAACTGAATCTTCAGGTCCGGGGTTTCCAAATTGGCAAATGGCCATTCTGAAGGCCAACCCGGTTTGATTGCCAAAGTCTTGTTCAAAAGGTCCGGGCTAACCCCAAAGAGTCCTTCAACCAGTGCCCTGGAAGCCGTTCCAATTGCATCTGCGAAATCGCGGTAAAGCTCTCCCCGGAAGGCATCATAAAAAGAAAGCTGGCCAAAATTGGCCGGACTGCTGCCCAGAAACATAAAATCCAGGAAAACGCCTTTTGTAAGTTGAAAAGCAATTTCAGGACGACCCGCCTGCCAATAGGCCAAGGCAGTATGAAGGACCTCTCCGGATGCCACATTGTTGATAGACCAGGCGTAAGGCATCCAGTTCGAGGTCGAAAGGGTAAAATAATTCCCTTCGGGCAGGCCCTTGCCTTTTATTGGTATGTGAGGGATCGAATTGTCGATATATTTGGTAGTCTGCCAGGCTTGAAAAGGATCTGCTAATCCCTCATCTATAGCATGATAGCAGGTCCACAAGGCGGCAGAAGGATGTACCAGTTTATTGCCCAATAAATCTGCATTCTCAGCAAACCAGCCCTTATCAGGAAGCCAAAGCCGTTTGTTTACAGCACGTTTGATCTTATCTGCTTCTTCCTGGTAAGGTTTAGGATCTTTCCCGATACGAACAGCCAGTTCGGCAGCCATCTTGTTGGCAAAATAGTTATAGGCAGACGAATGGGTTACGCCGCCTCCGCTGTATTGGAGTGCGTCGCTGGCCCAGATGCAGCAATAGGCATCATACAAACCATCGTTATCACCATCGAAATTTCGTTTTTCCCAGGCAAGGTGACGCACCAAAACCGGCCAGCTACTGCGCAGATAATCCAAATCGCCGGTCCAATTGTAATGCCTCAACAATTGATCGATGAAGACCAGGTTCATGTCATAATGATGCGGACTGTTGATCTTCCCCGGGCTCCTGCTGATATATCCGTCTGTAAATAAGGCAGTTCCAATCTTTTCTTTTTGTCTGGCCAGATTCGTGGCAGAATCAGGAACCGAGGGACCCGAGGCAGGTTCGGTATATTGCGCCTTAAAATATCCGTTGAAATGAGTCTCGGCACGGTCGTGCCAACCAAGCCAATCCGCGGCATAGGCACCTCTCCATCCATTCAGGGGCATGCGCCAGGCGATGGCCCCATGCATATAAGATTGACCATCCCAAACAGCATCCGCGGCAGTTGAAATACTGGCGCCCACTGCATTGATGTAGGTATCGGGTGTTTCAATCTTAATCCTTTCTGCCAGTGATTTTCGCGCGGAGTCCGCCTTTTCGAAGATTCCGGCTAAGTCAGAATATGCCGGTTTTTGACGCGTTTCCGGATTCAGGATGAACAAATAATAGTCCTTGCCTGAAGTCAGAACCATTTTGCCTGAGACAATAGGAGTTGCGGATTTCTCAGCGTCGAAACATTGAACGGGATTTTTTAGACGTGTAGCATCCGTAATCTTCAGCTCAGAATTTTCAGGGAACAGCCCAAATAACTGCTTCTTAATCAAAATCCGGGTTTTCTCCAGTTCTTCTTTGGTAGGAATGTATTTATTTTCATAAATTTCATTGGTAGTTCGGTCGCGGCCCGAACCGAAAGACAGGATACAAGTGTTCCCGGAAAGCTGAAAATCATTGTCTGCACAATATTCTGGCTTCAGGTAAAAAGAGGACTCAGGGTCCGCTCCCAAGTCTCCGTCCCGGGAAAATTTCTTACCCGTCACTCCTCCAAAAGCCCAAATCAATTTCGAACCGGCAGGAATTTGCTCTCCCGAAAGCCTGAGAATTATACCTTCTCCATCACTCAGCGCGAGAACCTGAATGGTCATCTGACCTTTTTTCAGCATCGGATCGCCGAGCCTGTATTTCATGGAACCGGCATGATAACGTGCTTCAATGGATCTGAAATCAGTCAGCCATTTGGACGAATCACCTTGCGACAGTCCCAGATGAAGATTACCCCCCATTCCTGGTAAGTAGAGCGCAAACTCAGGCAGATCGCCGGTTTCCACCCGAAAGGCAGTGTTTGTCCCATAGAGCGCCCGATTGAAACGATGTGTTCCGTTATTGATGACGAATTCATTTCCTTCGGGCCGGTATCGCATCTCGCGGGACTGGTTGTGCCATAAATCCTGCGCTGACAACGATTGCTGGCAGAGCATCAACGCCAAAAGACGGGCAATCCAGAGGAATCGTCTTTTATTCAAAGTATCCATATTATACAGTTATTCAGGTAATCTTTGGAAGTGCCACGAACCTGGTTACGTACATGGCAGCCTACTTACAAAGTTAGCAAAATGAAGCTATTTTTTCCCAACCAAGTGAGAAGAATTCAGTCATCAGACTGGCCTTCGGGGCAATAAAAAAATCTGTAAATTTGAATTTCTTAAAAAGAATGCCGCCATGGCTAAAAAACCCAGGATAATGAAAAACAGAGTCCTTTTCATCTTTGCGCTTTTAGGAATTATGCTTTCTGCCGCAGCAAAAGAGAATCCGAAAAATGTATTTCCGGATGGCAGTAAAATCCCGAAATGGTTTCTCACCAAAACCAAACTTCAACTGGAGCAACTCGGCAAACAATTTATCATCACCAATTTTGGCGCGGTAAATGACAGTACGGTGTTGCAAACTACTGTCATTCAGAAGGTCATTGATGAAGCTGCCAAACAGGGAGGCGGGGTGGTCATCATTCCAAAAGGAACCTATCTGAGTGGAGCGCTATTTTTCAAACCCAAGACTCATCTTCATGTGGCGGAAGGTGGAGTCCTGAAAGGGTCGGATGATATTTCCAATTATCCAATGATGCCTTCAAGAATGGAAGGACAGAACCTCGATTATTTTCCAGCCCTGGTCAATGCTTATGGTGTTGATGGCTTTTCAATTTCAGGAAAAGGCACCATCGATGGGAACGGACCTAAATACTGGGAATCATTCTGGCAAAGGCGCAGGGAAAATAGAAATTGTACCAATCTCGAAGTCTCCCGCCCACGACTTGTCTTTATCTGGAATTGCAAAAACGTTCAAGTTCAGGATGTAAAACTTCATAATTCGGGTTTTTGGACGAGCCATTATTACCAATGCACAAACGTGAAAATTCTTGATCTGCATATTTTCTCCCCTCACGCCGAAGTGAAAGCCCCGAGTACAGATGCAATGGACCTTGATGTATGCTCAAACGTCTTGATATCTGGTTGTTATATGTCTGTTAACGACGATGCGATTGCCTTAAAAGGGGGCAAAGGTCCCTGGGCGGATAAGGATCCAAACAATGGTGAAAACACCAATATCCTGATAGAAGATTGTGAATTTGGTTTCTGTCATTCCTCACTAACCTGTGGAAGTGAAGCAATTCACAACAAAAATGTGTTGATGAGAAATTGTCATATCAACGAGGCAATGAGGGTCTTATGGTTGAAGATGAGACCGGACACACCTCAGAGATATGAATATATTACCGTTGAAAATATTAAAGGTCAGGCATTTAGTTTATTATACATCAAACCATGGACACAGTTTTTCGATCTGAAAGGACGTCAAGATAAACCTGTGTCCTACTCTGAAAATATCACCTTAAGAAACATTGATTTGAAGTGCCAGGTTTTCTTTGATGTGGCTATCGATGCCAACATCCGGCTGAAAGACTTTACTTTCGAGGATCTGACTATTGAAGCAAAGAAAAATTCGTTCGACAAGAGTCTGATTAATGGAGTAAAACTGAAGAATGTTAAGGTCAACAATATCCCTGTTGAATAACGTCCGGATTCTAAAGCAAGGCAGACTTCATTTCCCTTTTTCGCCGGATGGCTATTTTCTGAATTTTACGATCGCAATTACTGTAAATTTTAATGAAGCTCACTGTTCTCCTAATTTTGATTTTGTCATTCTGTAACTGCGGTAATCAGGAGAAAATCAGCCTCGATCCGATGCGCTGTACCGTTGACCCCAACCTTCGCTTTTATTCTCAAAACGAAATGACGGCAGCCTTCCGGAATGATGTCATCGAAAAGCTCGCAACTTCCAACCAGACGGATGCTAACGGTGCACTGGACAGGAACAAAACGGCCTATTTTCATGTTCGGTTTCAGATGGGCATCTCACCACTGGCCGATTATGCCGTAGACGCCCAGAACTCAACCGCCCTTGAGATGGTCGTCAGGGCTGTCGAATACAGTTTCAAATATCAATTGCAAGATGGGGATTTCCTTCTGGTCATCCCGCCCGACCTGGTCAACACCGGCACGGCAACTGAAGGGGACAGAGTCAGCGGAACGGCATTTTTTTATTCTGCACTCGGCGCCGGATTGCTCGCACTCCAAGAAAATCCGGGCTACCAGGCACAATTGGCAGCTAAAAAAAGAATCGAAATCCTTATCCCCCAATATCAACTTTCATTGAATTACCTGAAATCAAAAATATCCCTCTTGAAACAGATAGATGCGGATGCCCCTAACCGGCTATTCTTCGATGCCCTCGCCTTCTATTCCATGGGGAAATACCTCAACGACAAGGAGTCCATGAGATACGGTATCGACTTTGCTAATCTGGCCCTTGCCAAAAAACAGCCTGAAGGATATTTCATGGAGGGTTCCGGGTTCGACAGCAGCTACCAGGGCGTCGGTATCGCCATGGGATTTCGCTTGCTCTCCATCCTGGTAAGTGATGAGCCAATTCGCCAGATCCTATACGACAACCTGGCCTGTGCAACCCGCTGGGAAATGACGCGTATTAAACCTACCGGGGAAATCACTACCGATGGAAATTCAAGGGTCTATTCTGGCGGAGAAACATTTCTGGGCAAGGAGAAACAAGTCGCCTACAGCAGCGTCCTGACCGCACTCTGGAACATGTATTATTATTCAGGAAAGGAAGAGTACAATGATTTTGCCAATAAAGTTCTGGCATATTACTTGTTCTAAACCTGACAACGATAACTACTTACCTTTTAAAGCTTCAGCAGCTAAGCCTTCCTTAACCGCTAAATCATATTTCGCAGCCAACTCCGGATCAAATTTGGCCAGATTCTTCCAGCCGTCTGATCCATAAACTCCCGCCAAGGAATAATCGAAAGTTTTAAACCCAATTTTCTTCAGCAAAGACTTGTTTTTGATATGGAAATCAAAGCCAGCCGGATCCACAAAATCAGGATCAGCAACCACCGATTTCTGGTCTTTCCCACTTGCTTGCCACTCTTTGAACGATTGCTTATCAAACTTGATATCCTTGGTACGGGTATCCCAGTAGCAATTCTTATCGGATTGAATGTTGATCTTTCTCCAGTTATTACTTAACAAGTTACCGGAATTATACCAAACAATGTTGTTGGTGAAATAAAATGAAAGATGCGGCTCTATGCGCGTAGCCTGTAGCTGAGCTTTGATATTAGCAGCAAAAATATTGTTGCGGATGGTATTTTCTTTCCCGTAATGCTGATGAAAACCCGAACTCTTACAGGCATATACGAGATTATTTTCCATGAGAACACCGGTCGACCCTTCGTCAGTATAGAGTCCCCAGCCCCCATAATCGAATGAATAGATATGGTGGATCACATTATTGCTAACGCTGGTGCCTTGCGCTTCACCCAGACAATAAACACCTCCCATGTCGCACAATTCACCCCACCCAAGATGATGTATGTGATTGAATTCTATGATGTTACGCTTAGAAGGACTGTAGGAATATCCCCAAATCCAACCTACCGAGATGCCAGTATATCGAAAATTGGCGATTTCATTGTGCAGCACCTTATTGTCGCTCGACTGAAATATCGTCACGCCAACAGCACATGGGAAGACGAACCCTCCGGAACGAATAATATTATTTTCGACCCTGATCGATTTTGTCAAGTCGCCCTCATCTTGAGGAATTGCCGTTTCCCCGATCTTAACGCCACCCGCTCCCAGTTCATGCAGATAACAATGCGATATCAGGCAATCGGTGCATGCCTTGCGAAACCAGAAAGCATTAGTTCCTACCTGGGAAATTTCGCAATTGACAAAATCGATCTTATGGGCAAAATCGGCCATTATTACAGCCTCAATCGGGAAAGCCGCCTGTGCTGGTTCATTGCCCTTCAAAGGCATTTTGTAACCTGCAACCTTAAATTGGATATTTTCAAACCGTATATTTTCAACTTTTTTACCACTCTTAGGATCACCTTCGAGTTGAATGAAACGGTCAGTCAGCGGAGCATATATTTTCGCGCTTCGCATATCTTCACCCGGTTTGGGAATATAGTACAAATCGCCGTTGCGTTCCAGGTACCATTCCCCACAGGTATCCAGTGCACTCTTGTAATTTTCGATGGTAAACCGGCTCTGTTTGTCGAGCGGATTCCAGGGTTTCATCCCGGTTCCGCTAGTATAAACAGCAGCACTATCCGCATTGAATCCAGCTATCCTTCTGCGAGTATTATCCCATTTGTGGTAGAATGTCAAGACTGCATCCTCAAAATCACCATCCGAAAATTTGAGAAAATCCGCGATAGCAGGTGGAAATAATTTCAACTTCTGAACCGCCAATGCCAATGCCTTCTTGTTCCCCTTACTGTGGACGGTCTCAGAGACTTCCTTCAAAAAATAAAAGCCCTTGTTAGGAGATTTTGCCCGTACTGCAAACTGGCCATTTACGAATAATTGCTCGAAATATAGCCCAAAACGCTGAACCTCCGGAACCTTGGCCTTCCAGATTTTATCTGAAATCTTCTCCCAATTCACAATTTGGATTCCGCCGACAAAGACCGGATTTGCCCCCTCTTCCGCGGTAAAAATAACCGGAGCATCCTGGCTGCCGGAATCTTCGTTGGTCAACACCAAAGGTTTGTCCATCAGGTAAGTGCCATCTTGCACGATGATCCGGATTTCTGACTTTGAGCTTCCGGTAGCTTTTTGCTTTCGTGCCAGGTCCCGCGCGCCCTCCAGAGTTGCGACCGGTTGATCCTTTGTCCCGGAATTCTTGTCGTTTCCCTTCGTGGAAACATAAATTTCTTTGGATGAAAGTACAGGACTGCAGAAAATGAGCAATCCGAACAGGCATAATCTTAAAGAACTCATTCCTCGTAGTTTAAATTTATATCCATGTAAATATAACAGAAAATAATGTTAGACTATCCAGTCTTTGCCGTCCAAAAAAAGTTTAAAATTCAACTAGAAATTTTATCTTTATAAAAACTAATTACCATGAAAAAAGATTTCTCAAGAAGGATGTTTCTTCAAACATCGGCGATTTCAGCATCCGCAATGATGATACCCGCCATTGGCCTGTCAGCCGAAAAAGAAAAGAAACCAAAAGAATTAATTAAGCTAAATCCAAATCCGCTGAAGATTGGACTGATGACCTACACCCTAGGTAAAGACTGGGACATTGAGACCATTATCAAGAACTGCACCGAGGCTGAATGGAAATCTGTTGAACTGCGGACCACCCATAAGCATGGAGTGGAGGTAACCTTGTCGGCCGCTCAACGGGCCGAAGTGAAGAAGCGGTTCAAAGATTCAGCACTGGAGACCATCAGCCTGGCCAGCGCTTTCCAGTACCATTCAACTGATCAGGCCGAAGTCAGAAAAAATATTGAAGGGTCTAAAGAATATATCAATCTTGCAAAGGATGTCGGAGCTACCGGCATCAGGGTTTTCCCCAATGCCTTCGTCAATGGGACCGATAAGGAAAAAACCATGGAACAGATTGGGAAATCCCTGGCAGAAGTGGCAGCTTATGGCCATGATAATGGGATTGAAATAAGGGTATGCGTTCATGGTAATGGGACCAACACCCCACCCGTGATCAAGAAGATAATCGACTATTCTCAAAGCCCTTACGTATATGTTAATTGGAATTGCGGGGAACCTGACACCACTGGCGAAGGTTTTGAGCACAATTTCAACCTGCTGAAAGACCGGATCAAAGGCGTGCATTTGCATGACCTATATGACAAAAATTACCCCTACAGATTGTTTTTTAAACTACTGGCTGACACAGGATACAAGGGTTACTGCAATGCGGAAGTTGGAGAAAGTTGCGAGCCTGTTGTGTTCATGAAATATTACCGTGCGTTGTTCCTCGCCTTACAAAATGCATTATAATTATGAGAACGATTGACAGAAAAGAATTTATCAAGGATTCAGTCGCCATGGCAGGTGGCGTTCTGGTGACTCCTGCTTTTGTCAGGAACATGATTACTGACAGTCCTAATGAAAGGATCAATGTGGCGCTCATTGGAATAGCCGGAAAACGGCCCAGTGTCAGGGGTATCATCAGCGGACGCGGAATCGTCCATATTGAAAACTACGCCGGGATTCCGAACGTCAGGATCAAAACTATTTGCGATGCGGACGAACGCTTGTTCCCCGAGAAAGTGAAGATCATTCAGGAAAAATTCGGTGAAGCGCCAAAGACCGAATTTGATTATCGTAAAGTCCTGGAAGACAAGGATATTGATGTTATTTCAATAGCAACGCCCGACCACTGGCACGCGATCATGACCATCTGGGCCTGTCAGGCAGGAAAGGATGTGTATGTCGAGAAACCCGTTTGCCACAACCTGTCCGAGGGTCGCAAAATGGTGGAGGCAGCCAGGAAATACAACCGAATCGTCCAGGCTGGAATTTGCTACCGCGACAGCAAAGCTGTGAAAGAAGGGATCAAATTTGTTCATGATGGTAAACTTGGGAAGGTATACATGGCCAAAGGCGTGACCTACCGGTATCGTGATTCAATAGGAAAAGTGGCAGACAGTCCGGTTCCGGAAGGCCTGCACTGGGATCTTTTCCTCGGACCGGCCCCCCTGCGTCCGTACAACGAAAACAGGTTTCTATACAACTGGCACTTCTTCTGGGATACCGGGGGTACCACAGAATTCGGAAATAACGGGATCTACCGGATGGATACAGCCCGTTGGGCCTTAAACAAGAATGAACACCCAACAAAAATCAGTTGCACCGGAGGGAAATATGGCAGGGACGACGACCAGGAGGTTCCAAACCTCTTAATGGCTGATTATGAATACCCTGATGGTGTAATAATTCAGAACGAAGCAAGATGTCTGGCTACCAATCCGGAGGGTTTGCCTGATTCAGGTGATGTTTTTATTTACAGCGATCAGGGCTGGATGACGATCAGCCCGAATGGTTATAAGACCTATTTTGGGAAAAAGAATGAGCCTGGACCTTTCCGATCGGACAAGGATTTTCAGGCAAGTGAGCTGCACAATGGATGGAAAAACCTCATCGATTGTGTGAGAAGCCGTAAAAGGGAAGATCTCGACAATGACATCCTGGAAGGACACATGTCTGCCGCTTTGGGGCATCTTGGGGTGATCTCCTACCGTACAGGCCGGAAACTGAACTTCAATTCTGCAACTGAAAAGTTTGTAAATGATCCGGAGGCCGACAAATTATTAACAAGGAAATACCGGGCGCCTTTTGTAATCCCAAATCCTATTTAGATCATCCAGGTGTTTCTTTGGGTATTAAAAAAAAAAACACTTACACATTTTCAGTATAAGTGTTTTTTTTATTCGTTGCAGAATCCTATTCCGGCTTTGCCTGAGGTTCACATCTGCCTTTCCATTCGGCCCGCATCTTTTCCTTTTCTTCAGGGCTAAGGTGCATCCATCTGCCATGCTGCCAGTGTGAATGTCCGTGGCATCTGTGATGGCCGTGGCCTCCCCTAAATCCGCCGAAAAGAATCTTCGACAATACCAGTATTCCAAGCGCCTGCCAGAAGGTGATAATTTTAAAGCCAAATAAGGCAGGAAGCAGGGTGTTCCATAAGAGCATGACCACGCTCCCGAAAATAAATACTCCTGCTGCGATAGCTATGGGGATAAATATTGCCCTTTTGATCCAGAAGCCTTTTCCCCGTTCGTGTCTGTTAAACATCATGATTTTGAAATTTTAAATATTAATAATCATTGTATACTTCCTGAAGCCTTTCACGCAGGTGCGCAACTGCGTAACGCTTTCGGGAGATGATCGTTTTAATGCTTTCACCGGTTCTGTCAGCAATTTCCTGCAGTGTCAGATCCTCCATTTCATTCAATACGAATACTTCGCGTTGTTTCTCCGGCAATTCGCTTAAGGCATCGAAAAATATCTCCTTCAGATAAGCCCTTTCGAGTTCTGTATCCGGGTCGGTCCCATCCAGCAGCAACGTTTCCGGAAAGACTATTTCCCCTTCTTCATCTTCATAGGCGAGATCTTCCAGCGATTGTGGTTTCTGCTTTCTTTTCTTGTCCACAATACGGTTTCTGCTCACGCGGTAAAGCCAGGAACTAAGTTGCACGATTGGTTCGGTATCGATGATGGAACTTAACTGGTACCAAACATCCTGCAGAATATCTTCGGCGTCTTCGTCATTTTTCACCCGGCTGCGGATGAAGCTGAACAAGCGCTTCCCATAGTTCTGCACGGCATTCTGGATACTTAGTTGTCGCTGTGCCATCGGTATTGCAATTAATTCGTCCATATAATTATGCAGACGAACAAGACGGGAAAATACTTTAAAAATTATTGAGAGAATAGCGCAATCCTTCAATTTCTCCCATATTGGTGCCATTAAGTTTCACCGGGACGAAAGTGAACATCCATTTCCAGGATGCGCTTCCCTGGGGTATTTTTAAGAGAACCTGGTTCCAGCCCTTCTTCAGGATAATCTTGGTTGGTTCTCTAAAAAAGTAGTTCTCATCCGTAAATGGGATCTCTTCAGAGTTGGCTGTCAGTCCCGGATTTTGCCAATGTGGCGGCTCAATAATCACACCATTAACCCACACTTTCGGATGGGTATTGTGCCATTGCCCCTGCTCCGGGGATGGACCGCCTCTTCGCCCACCCGAACGCGACCAGTCATGAAAGCCAATCCAGCACCCAACTGTTTGATTCGTAGGGGACCAAACATTGGTTCTGGCATAGACGGTACCACTCTTTTCATTAAAATAAGAAGGATATCCAAAGAAATGCCTGATGTGGATAGTCCCTCCATAATAGGGTCCGGTCCATTGGTAGGTCTTACCGTCAATCACAATTTGTTTCTCATCCGAATGCTCCACAGGGAACGATTTATCCAGTTCTCCCTTGTGATCGAAGGGACCCGTCATTTCCCAAACCAGCTGCGTTTGTCTGACATAGGGGAAGGGTTTCCCTTTGAAATAAAGATCTCGGTGTAACAGAAGCCTGTTCTCAAAATCCTGAAATTCCAGGAATAACTTACTATCAGGAGCAGGCATTTTTGCCAGATATTCCTGCCCCAAATCCGTCGGCTGACCCTTCCACGCTGTTTCGCTATAGGTTAGCATTCCCGGGTAAACCGGATTCTGTTTGATTATATCATATTCATCACGAACATTGTTATCATTCCAGCAGCAAAGTATCCCCCCCAATTTCAGGGAATCCCCATGTGATGCATTACAAATCCTGTCAAAATAGAGCTGGGCAACCCCTGCCAACGGATCCAGATGATTGAGGTAATTTAGCCGTGAATCGATGAATGGATGACCTTCCTTTGCCCGGCCACCAGAGGACCACAATTGGGTGATTGAGGAATGATCCGAAGCAATTTGCTGTCCCGGACGCCAAACGATCACTTCCCGCTGATGAGACCTTACCCTTTCCATTAGCGCCTCAATCATTCCAGGTGCAGGGCGTTCATAGTTACGTCCAACTTCATCCGTTCCCAGATGGATCCAGGGCATTTTTTCTTTGGGAACCAGGCTGCACAATTCATCAATCAACCCGATCAGAATATTTTTTACTCGCGGATCTCTCATAGAGTCCAATGCAAAAGCCTTCCTGAAAGCTTCGCAATGACCCGGAACATCGAACTCCGGAATCAGAGTGATATAGCGTTCGTTGCAGTAATCGACGAGTTCGGTAAATTCCTTCTGCGTGTAAAATTTTCCTGGCCATCGGCTCATCGAGGTGGCTTTACTTAACTGAGGATATACCTTGCTTTCGAGTCGCCAACCCGGATTATCCGTCACGTGGAAATGAAAAACATTGAATTTATAGGCCGTCATCACGTCAATCTGCTCTTTTAGTAGCCTTACAGACATGAAATTTCGACCGACATCCTGCATAAACCCACGTACCCGGAAAGCAGGCCAGTCAATGATCGTACATCCAGCAATATATTCCTCTCCATTTTTTAGAAAGGTAAGTTGACTGATGGTCTGCCTGCCTCTGAAGAGCCCCATCTTAGTCGTTGCCGTCAAAACAACAGAATCGGCATTTACCTGCAACCGGTAGGCTTCATCCTGATGGAGGATAGCCTCAGGAATCTTGCCAACAATTTTCTCAATAATTCTTTGCTTGTTACACTCCTTCTTGAAATTAGAATCCTTCCATATGACCTTTTGCGGCATGGGAATTAAAGCGGGAAATTTTTGTTTCCCACTCAATTGAAGGAATAATAATGTTATAAAGGCCAGGAATGCTAACTTTTTAAAATTCGGAAAAGGGTGAATGATTTCGTTGGTCTTCATCTGTATAAAATGAAATGTAGGACGAAAATTAACAAAATGCAATTACATTAGTCCCCGTTTTACATCAGGATGAAAAGTATTTTTACCGTGTAAATAACCATCCGACCTGCACAAAGCAGGAATGATTGTATAATGATTTGATTTTCATGAAAAATGTCATATTTTATGAGTACTTTTGTGCTGATAATTATTGATAAACAATTAAGAAAGGAGCACTTATCTTATGTTTGAAAAAAAGCAGAACGATCTCACTTCGCCTGACATTTCAAAGTTAAAAGTAGTCGTGATTGATGCAAAAACCCGGATTTATGTCCAAATGGATGTCGATCCAGAAGAGGCGCGTACCAAGTATTGGTCACATCGCCCCGACATGGTCCCAGCAAAATAGCAGGCCGATTATCTACTTAGATTCTTGAAAAAAATATAAATGTCCCGGATTCAATGAGTCCGGGACATCTTATTTTAAATCTGTTCCACCTTCCTGACAAGCCTTGGAAACTAACCAAAAATGATGCTAAATTTGTGAAGATAAAAGAGTAAATTGACCATTATTATGGAAGACAATATTGTTTTGCGTTCGCTCGGTCAGACCGGGCTGCAGGTAACTCCAATTGGACTCGGTTGCTGGCAGTTCAGCAAGCAAAAAAACATGGCCGGAAAATTTTGGCCTGTTTTGGAAGATGACCTGATTGAAAAGGTGGTGTCCCTCTCCCTCGAAGGGGGAATCAATTGGTTCGATACCGCCGAGATATACGGCAACGGAGCGTCAGAAAAAGCGCTCTCCAAGGCGCTTCTGGCGGCAGGACAAAAGCCGGGAAAGGTATTCATCGCCTCCAAATGGTGGCCAATGTTTCGTTTCGCATCCAACATCCCAAAGACTATTGATGAACGGATCAAAGCGCTATCCCCTTTCCCGA
>JBAXKJ010000003.1:0-217067 GCA_037137375.1 Prolixibacteraceae bacterium | reverse complement strand
GTAATCGACAGAAATACGGTTCAATGGAAAAAATCAACAACGAAAGTTACTTCTTTTATTTGATAAAATATTGCAGAATTCTAAGCGGAATGTTTGATCGAATAGCTCCTTCTAAAAAAATTCTCATCGAACGGTTTTAACCACCTAAACTGCAGTAAAATTTCCGGATAGGCGCTGCTAAATATTTTATATTTATTCAAATTCACCTGGTTCTGATTATATTTCACCTCGATAGCCTTTTGTTTTTCATGGTCAGAGTATACAAAATCGACCTCATTTCCTCCGCTTGTGCGCCAGTAATTGATCGAATCCAATCCTATCTCATCCGCTAGAATTCTGAAAACAGTATTCTCCCACAATTCTCCTATGTCAGTTCTCATCGATATTGGTTGAAAATTATTCAGCAGACAATTTCTTAACCCGGTGTCAAGCAAAAAAACCTTCGGCATCTTGACTAATTCTTTTCTCAGGTTCCTGAAAAACGGTTTAACAATAGCCATATGGAAACATTTCTGCATGATGGCAAGATAATTTTCCACTGTTTCATTCTTGATGCGCAAAGTAGAAGCAAGTTCATTGACATTTACTATCCCTCCGGTTTGCCCAGCCAGAATCCTGAAGAGTGCATAAAATGCTGTCTCATTTACAACTCCCGACTCCAGGATATCCCGCTTTACAAAGGAATCTCTGATATCTTTCAAACGATTTACTTTTTCCTGTATATCAGTTTCTGTGATCACCGCCGGATATCCACCATAAATCATAAATGCTTCCCATTCAACGCGGAGTAAATCAATATATGTACTCTTGTAATTTTCATTTTTAAGAATAGAATTCTTTTCTTCAAGCAAATTCGATTTTCCACGTAGCTCAAGGTACTCATCAAATGAGCAAGTGTACAATTGAAATATTTTCTTCCTTCCTGCCAGCGAATCCTTAAATCTATCATCCATATAAAACGCGCTACTTCCAGTGGCTACTATCTTAATCTGAGTTGAATGTTCATCATACAAAAGCTTCAAAAAATTGGATGGGTCATCAAGGTATTGTATCTCATCAACAAATGCCACAATTCTTTTGGTTGATTCTGGCAAGAATTTCAATAAGTTAAGGGGACTTTCGTTCAATTCAGACAGAATTGCTTTGTTTTCAAGATTTAGAAAAACTACCGGAATCCCGGTCTCCCTGCAAAATTCCTCCAAATGTTTCATCAAGGTCGATTTGCCCGTTTGACGTGCCCCGGTAATAATGGAAAATTCTTTTTTTGGGAGATGCATCCTTAAATCTTCGAAAAGCCTCCTTCGTATCATAGACTCAAAATTTACAACAAATATAAGAAGATTTTATGAATTAATCTATGCAGAGGGTATTATATCCGATATTTTACCCCCTACATAGGGTAAATTATCGGTTATTTTACCCCCTATATAGGGTAAATTATCCGATATTTCATTTTTGAGATGAAAAGACCTGTCATAACAGGTAAAATTCAAATTGCCAACTGGGAAGGGGGTTTTGAAATCTGTATCGCGAACTCCGTTTCTACATACAAAACCAGTTCGGCAAAAAAAGTTCTGAACAGCGCTTCGAACTGGTCGTATTCATCCTCCAGCAGTTGAACGGCCCAGTGACTGTTGGAAGGCAGCGAGGTTCGCCGCGACATGATCTCCAGCACGTGAAACATGGTTTCTCGATCGGCATACGATTCGAGCCGTTTGTGCCGGATCATAAAAGGAAGAAACTGTTTCACCTTCCACGGGAGTAAACCAAAATTTGCCAGGAAGGCCTTGTGAGCCCTCCAGGCAAATTCTCTTAAAGTAAATACCGAAAATTCCTGCCAGTTGGAGGCCAGAAAATGATCGAAAAAAATGTCCGAAACAATACCCGAATACCGCCCGTAACCCGGCTTGAGTAATTTATTAAACTCCCGGACATCAGCGTGTTGGTCGGTAAATGAATCGATAGCCCTGTGCATCCTGATACCCAGCGATACCTGTTCGGGGTAATCCAGAAATTTATTGCCCTTCACATAATCACCGATGAAATTGCCGATTTTAATCTCGTCAGAATCTCCCGATAAATATATGTGCGCCAGATAATTCATAAATCAACCGTACCCGGAAAGAACTATTTAGAGATCTTCATTTCATTCAGCAAATATCCCGCTCCACCAAATTTATCCATAATAAACAAGGTATAACGAATATCTACGCTAATAGTCCGTTGCAGCCCGGGTTCGAAGATGATGTCGCTGCTCATGGATTCCCAGTTACCATCGAATGCAGTACCAATCAGTTCGCCCTTCTTATTCATCACCGGACTACCGGAATTTCCGCCCGTAATGTCGTTGTTGGAAAGAAAACAAGTCGGCATCCGGCCATCCTTCATGGCATACTGCCCGAAATCCTTGGCATTGTAAAGTTCCTTTAGTTTGGCAGGCACTTTAAACTCATAATTTTTAGGATCTTCCTTCTGCATAACGCCGTCCATGGTCGTCACAAAATCATAAATAACGCCATCTTTCGGTGAGTAATTCATTACCTTGCCATAAGTCAGTCGCATGGTAGAATTGGCATCCGGATAGATCGCCTGTCCGGCTTTCATTTCCAGCATTCCGGCGATGTAAAGTTTTTGTCCGGCAGCATATTGAGCGCGGTATTTTTCGAGTTCACGCATGTATTTCATGGAAGCTGTAGAAACGCTGGATGCAGCCTTATAAGCCATATCATTAGTCAGGACACTCTTGTCTCCGGCCTGTGCTGCCTTGAGTTTCTCCTCGGAAGCATAAACAGACTGGCCATAAAGTGCCTCCACATAGGCATCCACATTTCCCTGGTAGCTTTCATTGATCGTCTTGTATAAATCAGGCAGATCGGAAGCCGGAACTTTTTCCTTAAAGAGCGCAATCAACGCCTTCGCTACCTTCTTATCCGTTGCAACATTGTAATCCTTGAAAAAATCTGCGGGACTCATCTGGAAGAATGGCCTGCCGCCACCGCCTCCACCGCCACCTCTTCCGCCTCTGCCTTCACCAGCGGGCCTTTCAACCGCTGGCCCCAAACGTTGTGCGGCAGAAAACAGTTCTATTGAACCCAGTGCTTCCTGGTAATATTTTGAAACTATTTGCAGCTTAGCCCTGCCCTCTACGGATGCTTTCACATCTGCCAGAGCCTTACCGTATTTCTGCATTCTGGCCGGATCAGCCGACACCCATTCGGTGAAAGTCTTCTCCTCAGCGGCCCTTCTTTCAGGCACATTCAGCTTGGCAAAGGTCTCATTCATCCCAATTGCCTTCTTCCAGAAATTAGCGGATCCGGCAAATTTGTTTGAATATTGCAGCCTTACTTTTGGGTCTGCCTCCATGTCGGCCATCAGAATATTCTGACGTACACCCCTTACCAGGATGGTGATGGCGTTAGTGATCTCGTTGGTCTCCTTCACCTCATAAGAAGTCATGAAACGGTTGGTCCTACCAGGATAGCCGATGATCATCGCTGGATCGTTCTGATTCACACCCTTTAACGATATAGTCAGAAATTTCTTTGGTTTATAAGGGACATTGTCTTTGGCATACTCCGCCGGATTATTATCCTTGTCAGCATAGATCCTGAACATGCTGAAGTCTCCGGTATGACGCGGCCACATCCAGTTGTCCGTTTCTCCACCGAACTTTCCAATGGAAGCCGGGGGCGCACCAACGAAACGAATGTCGTTGTACGTCTTGGTAATGACCATATAATATTGATTGTCACCAAAATACGAAGCAATCCTCGCACGCAGAAATTTACTGTCGCCAATAGCCTTAGTCGTCAATTGATCAGAAATGGCCCTCAATGCTTCCTCTCTTGCGGTCGGATCATCCTTTCCTACCAAAGCATCCGTGACCGCTTTCGTAACATCTTCAAACCTTTCCAGGAAGGTCACCGTCAGACCCTTCGCCGGCAACTCCTCGTCGCGGTTCTTAGCCCAGTATCCGTTTTCAAGGTAGTCATGCTCAACAGTGCTAAGCTTCTGGATCGTTCCGTAACCGCAGTGGTGGTTGGTTAAAACCAGTGCGTCTTTGGAGATGATTTCAGCAGTACAGCCACCGCCAAAGCTGAGGACTGCATCCTTCAAACTGGTTGTGTTAATATCGTAAATATCTTTGGCTGAGAGCTTAAACCCCAACTCAGACATTTTCTTACTGTTGAGTTTTTGAATCAGTGGAAGTAACCACATTCCCTCATCCGCACGAAGTGATCCGGCAGATAAAATGATGGCGATAAGGAATAACCATCCGGCTTTCTTAATGTTAAACATGATCTAATTTGATTTTTAATGAGTTAACAAATATTCTGTACGACAATAATAATAAAATTAAGCAGAGAAAAAAATGAGTATTATCCACCTCATCAAAGATGGACGAAATCAGAGTTCGCCCCTGAGACCGATCCGGTCAGCCTCTTTCTGCATACCTGCAATGGTCTCTTCTACAAGTTCTTCCACCGTCACACCCAACATTTCCGCACCCTTGGAAATCACTTCACGGTTGGCGCCGGCGGCAAAAGCACGGGTGTTCCACTTCTTCATGACAGATTTGGTCGTCAGGTCAAGAATGCTTTTTGAGGGCCTGACATACACACATGCCGTGATCAGCCCTGTGAGCTCATCGGTTGCAAAAAGCACCTTTTCCAGGTATTCGATCGGTTCGACATCGGAACAGAGTCCCCAGCCATGACTGATGATGGCTCTGATATAGCTCTCAGGCCAATTGTGCTGTTCCAGAATTTTCCTGGTTATGGTGCAATGTTGCTCCGGATATTTTTCATAATCAAGATCGTGACACAATCCAATAACGCCCCACTTCTCTACATCTTCTCCTGTTTTTTCGGCAAAATAGCGCATGACTGCTTCGACCGCCAATCCATGACGAATCAGGCTATCCTGTTGGTTGTATTCACACAAGAGGTCGAATGCCTCTGTCCTGGTAGGAATTATTTCCATATATATAGTTTTATTCCATCACTACTTTCCGGTGATCCACATGCACGCTCCCACCCTTGTCGTTGATGACATTTTTGATAAGGCTTTGTTTGTTCCCATTCAGCCAGAAAATGATCTTGTGGTGAATGTCCTTTTCAAGCAGAGGTGGCGTTTCAATGGTATTGTTCACCACCACCGGCGCCTTGTAGAAAACGCAGTAAATACCTAATCCCCAGGCTTCATGTCGCTTCACGTGATCCGCAACTTTGTAAGAGGCATAGCCCCCGATTCCATCGTGTTTCCAGGAATCGACGGTTGGCGGATCGTAAGGTAACTCACTCTGATAGAAGTACATCTTACCGTTTTCACCGTTCCACAGGGTCTGATATTCCTGGAAATGTTCATTAAAAAGGCCATATATCACTACGTTTTCTCCGTTGACAATCAATCCGTTCTTTCCCCTGTTTTTCTCCCAGGCAACTCCATTACCATGATCCGCCCGCCAAATCCAGGTGTGGTCTACGCAGACATCGTGGCTGTTGAGGATCAGACAGGCATCCGCAGAACCTTCTGCCGGTCCGCCAACCCTGAAAAACACATCGAACAAGTAGGATGGCTTCTTTTTATGACTCTTTGCAGCACCATTTTCTCCCACTTGCAACAGCGTGCCGGAGGTTGCCAAGCCTGCGTCAACTATTATGCCACAGACCGTTACATGATCCACATCTGCAATCTCCATGGCCGGGGTTCCATTCGTTGGCATCAATGTCGCGAGTCCGATTCCCATGACTACCGTACCCGGATGGTCAATCTTCAGACTTTCCTCAAGCGGGTAAATACCCGGGGTAATCAGCAGGTTCTTGCCTGATTTCAAGGCTTTATTGATGGTATTTGCATCATCAACACCCTGTTTAACAATATAAAAACTATTGAAAGGCAACAAGTCAAATTTTTCTTTAGCATCCATCCAGCTCACGCCGGAACTATTGCTTTTTATTCTGGGAACCCGCATCATGAAACCAGAGGGGTCATCTATGAGATAGGGTTTTTCCCTAACCGCAGGAGTTTCCCTGATAACCGTATATGGATTATCCGGCCACTTATCTTCCGGTGCATTCTTTACACCCACGAACATCATGTTCCAGTTTCCGCCAACCCATTTTCCTAGATTATCATTGCGGGAAAACCATTGCTGTTGCGGTCCCGAGTAGACCGTACCATCCACTTTTGTGTCGGCCAGGAAACCGCCGCTGGCCCAGCCTTTGTCGTGCAGCTGGATATTCCCTTTCACATGCAACCGACGCATCTGCGCTGCCTGCGAAACCCCCCAAACGAGTGTTGAATCACCTATCGGTTGGAAAGTCAGGTTCTCAACTGAACGCCAGAAATTACAAGTTACGTTCCCGTTGTTCAGCCCTTTGGATATCAACGTACCATTAATTATCACATCATTGGGCGATTTTCCTAGTCCCAATACCTGCGTATAATATCCCAACCTGATATCCAGCCGGTAAGTTCCAGGCTTGAAAAGCAGCGCATATCTCCGGGTACAGAATTCACTCTTTCTTTCGTGTTGTACATTATATATGGTATCGATCAGAGTTTGAATCTGATGGATGTCCATTGCCGGATCAAAAATGAAGACCTGATTTCCGAGGTTATTCTTGTGATATTGCTGTTGATCTCCATGAATTAATGGCTGAAATGGAACAGGATTTTGAGCCTGTAAATGATGGAAGGAAATAATTAGAATCAAAAAAAACAAAATGCTAAAACCTTTTTTCATTGATCGGTAGTTTTCTCATAAGTGCGCAAAGCCGCGGCATAAAGCTATTATTTTCAAGTCAAATTATTCCAGGTTCAAATAAAATTGTGGCAAAATAATGCGGGCCAAATCCCGCTATCACGCCGTCCTTTTTAATTGTCCAGGGGACCTCTTTTTTTCGTTGATATAATATAATAGTATAACACCTACCACCACAATGGTCAGGCAAAATACATAATCGAGAATCTTGTTCGAAGGCAGGAGATAGTTCGCAGGTTCCGTTTTCAAATAAACAATCAGGAAGATCATTCCATTGTGCAGGGCATGGGTAAAAATGGCTGCCAGAAGCGATCCCGTTCGCAGCCGGACCCAGCCCAATATCAGTCCCAGCAGGAAAGTCGGTCCCAATTGCCAGGGATTCAAATGAAAGAGTGCGAAAAGCAGGGCAGAGAAGAAGATCGCCCAGAAGGCGTGATAATTTCTTTGGAAACCAGAAAAAATGACCCCTCTGAAAATCAGCTCCTCTACAACAGGAGCCAATAAAACTACCCGGAAGATCCCGCCCCAAATTCCGAAATCTGATTCGAAGATTCGATTAAAGAGTTCCATGAACCAGGAAGGCGGAGGCAACAGCTTATCGACATTCATCGAGATTTCGTTCATAAAAAATTGAAGTCCGAACAAGGAAACCAGGATCACCGGGATGTTGAGCCAGTGGAAAAGTTTCATTGGATATATTTC
Source organism: Prolixibacteraceae bacterium (assembly GCA_037137375.1). GTDB lineage: Bacteria > Bacteroidota > Bacteroidia > Bacteroidales > Prolixibacteraceae > CAINVV01. The sequence goes on along the minus strand of JBAXKJ010000003.1, from coordinate 209,599 downwards.
CCGGTAGGGTAAACCTGAGTAACGGGTGCCGAGAAAAAGGATGATAAATGTAGTGCCAAAGAACACCGGCAATTTAAGCAAAGGCTCTTGTAACCAGTCTGTTCCATTTTGGTAATCGTACAACGCCAGGGGGAAGTCGATGATCGATTGCAGGAAAGTATAGAGTACGATCAGGTTGACTGCCTGCCAAAATGAGGGATAATATTTTACGGTTGTTCTCACCAGTATCAATACGTTAAATCCTTTCAAATGTAATTTATTTAGTCCTATTTTTTGAGTGAAAAAACTTGGAATAAAATTTGTCGCATTGTTTGATTATTAAAACAAAAAGTAGTTACTTTGCACACTGTTTAAAAAAAGTAGGACAGAAGATTAAAAAATAAGTATAATGTCTAGAGTTTGTCAGATTACAGGTAAAAAAGTGATGGTTGGGAACAACGTTTCTCACTCAAAGCGGAGAACCAAAAGGAAATTTATGGTGAATATTTTCACCAAAAGGTTTTATCTGCCGGAAGAAGACCGATGGATCAAACTGAATGTGTCAGCCGCCGGGTTGAGGACGATAAATAAAAACGGCCTGAATGTTACCTTGAAAGAGGCGAAATTAAAGGGCTTCATTGATAATTTTTAATAGGACTGAACAATGGCTAAAAAAACTGGCAGACAGCAGATTATCATGGAATGTACCGAGCATAAAGCAAGCGGTCTTCCTGGTACTTCCAGGTATGTAACAAAAAAGAACCGGAAAAATACACCGGAGCGCCTCGAATTAAAAAAATACAATCCAATTTTGAAGCGTGTCACCGTACACCGCGAAATAAAATAATTGAGTTATGGCAAAGAAAGTAGTTGCAACACTTCAGAAAGGTGCCGGGAAAGCATATTCCAAGGTTATCAGAATGGTTAAATCGGAAAAATCCGGTGCGTATACTTTTGTTGAGGAGATTGTTCCCAACGAAATGGTAAAAGATTATTTTGCCAAAAAGTAATTCATGCTTTAAGAAATTAAAGGCAAGCTTTCGTCAGTTTTGATGAAAGCTTTCTTTTTTTTTAAACATTTTAATTATGGGGTTATTCAGTTTCACAAAATCTAAGAAAGAGAGTCTCGACAAAGGCCTCGAAAAGACCAAAGAGAGCGTTTTCTCTAAGATCTCGCGTGCCGTCATTGGAAAGACAAAAGTAGATGATGAGGTACTCGACAGTCTGGAAGAGATTCTGATCTCTTCAGACGTTGGCGTGAATACGACTTTGAAGATCATTGAAAGGATCGAAAAGAGGGTATTGCGCGATAAATATGTTGGAACCTCCGAACTCAATGGCATTCTGCGAAGCGAAATCGCGGCCCTGCTGGAGGAGAATAATTCAGCTAAAGTTGCGGACTTTGACCTTCCAAAAACAGGGAACCCCTATGTAATATTGGTTGTCGGTGTGAATGGCGTTGGCAAGACTACCACCATTGGTAAGCTGGCATATCAGTTCAAGGCTGCCGGAAAAACGGTGATACTGGGTGCCGCAGATACTTTCCGTGCCGCTGCTATCGATCAGCTTCAGATCTGGGCTGACCGGGTCGGGGTACCGATTGTCAGGCAGCAGATGGGTTCCGATCCTGCTTCAGTCGCTTACGATACACTGCTTTCTGCCAGGGCATCCGGTGCGGATGTCGTGATTATCGATACGGCAGGCAGGCTACACAACAAGATCAACCTGATGAATGAGCTGTCGAAAGTCAAGAAGGTGATGCAAAAAGTATTCCCGGATGCGCCCGATGAAGTCTTGTTGGTGCTGGATGGATCTACCGGACAGAACGCCTTCGAACAGGCTAAACAATTTACGCTGGCCACCGAGGTGACTGCGTTGGCACTTACCAAATTGGATGGCACGGCAAAGGGTGGCGTGGTGATAGGCATTTCCGATCAGTTTAAGATTCCCGTAAAATATATCGGTGTTGGCGAAGGGCTGGACGATCTGCAGATCTTCAACCGGACAGAATTCGTCGATTCGCTGTTTAAATAATTTGCTAATGTGCTAATTGTAAGAAATCTCATTTTCTCATTTTCTCATATCTCATTTTCTCAATTTCTCATTTTCTCATCTTCTCATCTTCTCATTTTCTCATTTTCTCATTTTCTCATATCTCATCTTCCTTACTTTCAAATGGCAAAAAGCATCAATGTGGTCACTATGGGATGCTCCAAGAATCTGGTAGATTCGGAGCTTTTCCTCTCGCAGATGGCCGCAAACGGCTACCAGGTGGTACATGATGGTGGTGTTGCGGATGCCCGGATTGTCGCCATCAACACCTGCGGATTTATCCTGGATGCCAAGGAAGAATCCATCAACTCCATCCTCGAATTCGTGGAAGCCAAGAACAGGGGTGAGATCGATAAGATTTTTGTATTCGGCTGCTTGACAGAACGATATAAAGATGATTTAATCGCTGAGATTCCTGAAGTCGATGGTTTCTATGGTAAATTTCAGGTCAAAAAGATGGTGGAAGATCTGAAGGCAGAATATAAGATGAGCCTCTCCCATCAACGTTACCAGACGACACCCCCCCACTATGCCTACCTGAAAATTTCAGAAGGTTGCGACAGGCATTGCTCCTACTGCGCCATCCCTCGTATGACAGGCAAGCACAAATCCATTCCCATGGAAGATCTGGTGGAAGAGGCAACAACACTTGCCGGTCAGGGAGTCAAAGAGTTACTGGTCATTGCACAGGACTTATCTTACTATGGCATAGATCTTTACAAAGGTCAAAAACTAGCAGAACTCACACGTCGGCTGGCTTCCATTCCCGGAATCGAATGGATCCGGCTGCATTACGCCTACCCGACAAAATTTCCTTTCGACCTTCTTCCTGTCATCCGTGAAAACAAAAATGTGGCACGATACCTCGATATCGCCCTTCAACACTGCAGCGATAACATGTTGAAACTGATGAGGCGAAATATCACCAAAGAGGAGACCATCGCGCTGATTAACAGGATCCGGGCGGAGGTTCCGGGTATCCATATCCGTACAACTTTACTCGTCGGTCATCCCGGTGAAACCGAAAAGGATTTTGAGGAACTGAAGGCATTCGTGAAAGAGATGCGATTCGAGAGACTGGGTGTTTTCCCTTATTCGCACGAGGAAGACACTTTTGCCGGGGAATCCTACACCGATGATATTCCGGAGGAAGTCAAACAGTCGAGGGCTGCGGAGATCATGGACATCCAGCAGGAAATTGCCCTCGATATCAACCGTCAGAAAATTGGGTTTGTGCTGAAAGTGATCATCGACCGCAAGGAAGAAGAATATTATGTTGGCCGAACGGAATTTGACTCACCTGAAGTAGATTGTGAAGTGCTTGTAAAAGGCAAAAACATTGAGATCGGTAATTATTATAGCGTGAAAATTACTGATGCCGAAGAGTTTGACCTCTATGGTGAAATCGTTTAATTTCCTTATTTTGTCTTCCCGATTCACCAACAAAATCACCATGAAAAAGATTAATCCGTTGAGGAGATTTTCGACGATTTTACTCGTCACGCTCTTATTTATTTGTTCCTTGAATGCCCAGGAAAACAAGCAGCCAAAGGAAAATAAATTCGAAAAAGAAATAATTGACCTCGAGCAACTCGACAAGACAGAAAAATATGCCGACAACTCCATACTCTTTATTGGCAGTTCCAGTATTCGTATGTGGTCCACGCTCAAAGAAGATATTGCCCCTTACCCATTCATCCAACGTGGCTTTGGTGGATCCAGAACTCCGGATGTGGTCTATTACCAGAAGAGGCTTGTCTATCCGCACAATTTCAGGGCAGTGGTATTTTTTGTAGGTAATGACCAGACAGGAGCTCCAAATGATTTGAAGCAAGAAGAGACGCTTCACAATTTCAGGGAGATGGTGAAGATTATCAGGGCAAAATACAAGAAACAACCTATTTTCATCATCGAAATAACCCCTTGTTCCAGTCGCTGGAAATCCTGGGCGCAGATTCAGCAAACCAATGCGTTGCTGAAAAATTTCTGCAAAAAAGGAAAAAATTTGTACTTCATCGAGACTGCCCAAAATTACCTGAATGAGAAGGGTGAACCGCGTGACGAACTCTTCCGTGAAGATCACCTGCACCAGAATCGCGAAGGTTACAAGATTTGGGGGAAGCTGATCAAAGATGAGCTTGACAGAAGGTTGAAGGAGAAAGGTTAAAGGGGAAAGGGGAAAGGTTAAAGGATAAAGGTTAAAGGTTAAAGGTTAAAGGGTAAAGGGTAAATAAGATGTGAGTTAAAAGGTATGAGTTGTATAATTAGTGTTAACCTTGATCAATGCGTTCTTCACTTTAACCATTAACCTTTATCCTTTAACCTTTGAATAATAATTAATAAACGAATAATCAAAATTTGCATATGAACACCTGGTTTGAATGTACGGCAAAGTATTCCAAGATGGATGAAAATGGCCGCGAAAAGAAAGTAAGTGAGACCTATCTGCTCGATGCCATCTCCTTTACGGAAGCAGAAACACGGATATACAAGGAGCTCGTTACCATGGTGAGCGGCGAATTCTCGGTTACGAGGATTTCGAGGACCAACCTGGCCGAAATCATTCCCTCTGAGACGGGCGACCGGTGGTATAAAGCCAAGGTCACCTTCATCACCTTCGATGAGGAAAATGGGAAAGAGAAACGGGTAAGCCAGTATGTGCTGGTTTTCTCCAATACGGTCAGGAATGCTTACGATCAGATCATCGAGGCGATGAAAGGGATGATGGCCGATTTCGAAATCAGCGGCATCACCGAGAGCCCGATCGTAGATGTCTTCCCTTATATTCCTGAAGCGCAAAAGATACCCGAAAATTTCACCAAAATTATCAATGGCGACATTCCTCTCGATGAGGGTGAAGTAGATGAAGATGAGGAAGATGCATCGGATACAATTGAACACGACGACCTACGGTTCAACTGATTTTAAAGTTCCAGCTGATCTAGTAATTGAAAATAAATTTCAATGCCTTTTTTGATTTCGCTGAGAAGGATGTACTCGTCGGCTGTGTGGGAACGGGCGGAATCACCCGGACCGATTTTCACGGAAGTATAGGGAATTACCGCCTGGTCTGAGGTGGTTGGAGATCCGTAAGATGTTAGTCCAAGGGAACTTCCACGTTGAACAAAAGGGTGATCAAGAGGGATGCCGGAAGAATTAAGCCGGAAGGATCTGGGTGTCACTTCGGATTCAATAGCCTGATCAATAATCTGATAGACTTCCTGGTTGGTATAACATTCGTTCGTCCTTACATCTGCGACAAATCTGCAGGAGTCTGGAACGACGTTATGCTGGTTACCGGCTTCTACCTGGGTGACGGTAATTTTCACCGGACCAAGGATAGGAGATTCCTTTGGTAAAGACAATTCATTCAGGATCTTAATATCCGCCATTGCCTTATAGATGGCATTTTCACCTTCATTGCGCGCCGCATGTCCCGACTTCCCTTTCGCTTCACAATCCAGTACTAACAGTCCTTTTTCTGCGATGGCCATATGCATTCGGGTCGGTTCGCCAACCACCGCGAGATTAATTTTACCAAATTGCTCCAAAATGGAGGCAATGCCGTTCATACCGGAGACTTCCTCCTCGGCACTGGCGCAGAAGATCAGGTTATAAGGCTGGGGTTTCTGTTCAAGTTGTCTGAAGGCTCCAAGGAGCGAAACGACTGAGGCACCAGCGTCATTACTCCCCAGACCATATAATTTATCTTCAACGATCTCGGCTCCAAAGGGATCGCGGATCCAGGCCTTGGACGGACGTACGGTATCTATGTGGGAATTCAGTAAAATAGTGGGAAGATCCTCGTTCCATTGGGAGGAGAAAATCCAGACATTATTGCCTTCCCGGTAGGGTTTATAGCCCCACACAACAAGCTGCTCTTCGATCATAGTGGCAACATTTCCTTCCTCGCGGCTCAGAGAAGGGATCCTGATCATGGATCGCAAAAGGGCAATGGAATCTTCGATGTAAACCGGGTTCATTTGGATAAAAATTATTCCAGAACCAGTCTGGTTCCTCTTAACCCTTCGGAGATACCGGCAGGATTGGTGATAACCACCACACCGACGCCTCTGTTTAAGGCGGCAAAACCATCGGCTAATTTTGGAATCATACCCCCGGAAACGACACCATTCTTTTTCAACTCCGCGAAGAGAGACGGATTGATTTCATTGATTTTGGAAGTAGGATCTGCCTCGTTCATCAGGACACCGCTTTTCTCGAAACAGAAGATCAGCCGGACATCATAATCGAAACACATGGCCACAGCCAGTTCAGAGGCGATGGTATCAGCATTGGTGTTGAGCAGCTGACCACGGCCGTCATGTGTGATAGGAGCCATCACTGGAACAGCGCCACTGTTAAGTAATTCATTCAAAGACTGATAGTTAACGAATTTTATATCGCCAACATAGCCGTAATCGATTTCTCCGACAGGTCGTTTGGAGGCAAGGATAATATTCAGGTCTGCACCCGTTAATCCGATAGCATTATTCCCCAGCGCCTGCAGTCCGGCAACGATATTCTTGTTGACCAGTCCGGCATAAACCATCGTTACGACCTTCAAAGTATCCTCATCCGTAATTCTGCGTCCTTCGACCAACTTGCTTTCGATGCCCAGCTTTTCAGACAGGATCGTCGCGGTCTTACCACCGCCATGAACCAGAATCTTATACCCGGCAATGCGGGAAAAGTCTTTTAACAAGGATTTTAAGGAAGCTTCTTCCTCAACGACATTTCCGCCAACCTTCACTATGGTCAGATGATCTCTCATAAATTATTCTCCAGTATCATTTTTAAAACTGTCTGGGCCGAATATACACGATTTTCTGCTTCCTTCACAACAATAGACAAATTACTGTCCAAAACTTCGTCTGTCACAATCATATTTCTTCTGACAGGCAGGCAATGCATGAATTTGGCATTATTTGTCAGCAGCATCTTTTCCATGGTGACGGTCCAGTTCATGTCTTTGGACAGAATCTTACCATAATCGCCATAAGCCGACCAGTTTTTAGCGTAGATGAAGTCGGCACCTTCGAAGGCTTTGTTCTGATCGTATTCAACTTTCAGATCACCCATGAATTCCGGAGCCAGTTCATACCCAGCTGGATGTGTGACAACCAGCTCATAATCGGTCTTCCGCATCCATTCGATAAAAGAGTTGGGTACCGCCTGTGGAAGGGCTTTTGGATGAGGAGCCCAGGTGATGACGACTTTGGGTTTAGCTTTTTGCTTGTATTCCTCGATTGTAATAAGATCAGCAAAACTCTGCAGTGGGTGGCGGGTTGCCGCTTCCATACTTACTACCGGGACGCCGGCAAATTCGATAAACTGGTTCAGGATTTTCTCCTGATAATCGTCCTCTTTGCTCTCAAAACGGGCGAAGGCCCGAACGCCTATCACGTCGCAATAAGTACCTATAACGGGAATCGCCTCACGCAGGTGTTCCGGCTTATCGCCATCCATCACGACACCCAGCTCGGATTCGAGGCTCCATCCGTCCTGTTTGACATTTAACACCATCGTATTCATACCCAGATTCATGGCCGCCTTCTGGGTACTTAAACGGGTTCTTAAACTGGAGTCGAAGAAGATCAGCACCATGGTTTTGTTCTTACCAAGATGTTGAAGGGTATAGGGGTTTTTCTTGATTTCCAGGGCTGTTTTTACCGCCTCTTTGAGGTCGGGAATATCGTATACTGAAGTAAAATTTCTCATTATATATTATTTATTATTCCCTAATTTGTCCGTCGCCTTCTACAATCCATTTATAGGAGGTGATCTCCTGCAGCGCCATCGGTCCGCGGGCATGCAATTTCTGAGTGCTGATACCTATTTCAGCTCCCAAACCAAACTGCGCTCCATCGGTAAAGGCGGTACTGGCATTGGCATAGACGGCAGCCGCATCCACTGCTGACAGAAATCTGGCAATCGTTTCGCGGTTGGCAGTGATGATCGCTTCACTGTGCTTTGAACTGAAGGTCGCAATGTGTTCCAGGGCTTCTTCAAACGAAGTTACTGTTTTTATTGCCATCTTGTAATCCAGGAACTCGGTTCCAAAAGATTCTTCAACGGCAGGGTGCAGTAATTCGGAAGGGTATTTACCCAATAATGCTTTTAATGCTTCCGGATCTGCGAATATTTGCACCCTTCGACCGGCCAGGGGTGAGGCCAGAGAAGCCAGATCGCTTATTCTCCCGCGATGAATCACCAGGCAGTCGAGGGCATTGCAAACACTGACCCGCCGTGTCTTTGCATTGAAAACAACCTTACGGCCAATCTCCAAATCACCCTCTATATCAAAATAAGTGTGGCAGATGCCGGCGCCTGTCTCGATGACCGGAATCTTTGAATTCTCCCTCACGAAATCGATCAAAGCCTGACTTCCTCTTGGGATAATCAGCTCAACGAAGCCCCGGGCATTTAACAAAGCCGTTGTTGCTTCCCTGTCCGGTGGAAGCATCGTCAGGATATTTTCATCCATATCACAGGATTTCAGCACCCGTTTGATAATGGCTGTGATCGCCTCATTGGAATAGACCGCATCACTTCCTCCCTTCAGAACAACGGCATTTCCAGCTTTTATGCAGAGGGAAAAAACATCAAATGTCACATTTGGGCGAGCCTCGTAGATGACGCCAATCACTCCAAAAGGCACACTGATTTTCGTAATTCGCAATCCATTGGAAAGCGTCTCCTGGCTTAAAATTTTTCCTACCGGGGAAGGCAAAGCAGCCACATTCCTGATATCTGCAGCGATAGCTCCGATTCTCGTTACGGTTAATTTGAGCCTGTCATATTTCGGATCGGAAGGATCCATCCTGTCGAGGTCCTTCTGATTCTGTAACAGGATTTCGTCGGCGGAGGCTTCGGTGGCGTCGGCGAGCTGCAGAAGTAGCTGATTGATTTTCCCGGTAGGAATTTGGGCCAACCTTCTGCTTGCCCGGACGGCAAGTTTAAAAATTTCGGTATATTTTTCAGCCATCAGATCAGATAAAGATAATCGTAATGAATAAATGGTTTTGTCCGCTTACCCCCCTTTTCAGATTCGGTCTCCTCAGAAGAAAAGGAGGTCTTGCCAAGTCCCAGTAAATTTCCTTCGTCGTCCTTGATCCTCACAATATCCCCGTCCTTGAAATACCCTGATACAGAGGATATTCCTATCATCAACAGACTGACGGCACGATCTGAAAGCAGGGCCGTTTTGGCACCTTCGTTGATCACTACTTCACCCCGGGCGAAATCGTCAGAATGGGAAAGCCATTTGCGCACACCACTGGACTTTTTTAAAGAAGGAAGAAAATGGGTAAAAGCTGATTCAGTATCCCCCTTCAATATTTTATTTAAAATATTCTCCCTGAAGCCATTGGCGATAAAAACAGAGATACCCTGACCGGCAAGTTTGGCAGCGATGTGATATTTTGTGAGCATGCCTCCCCGACCGAAATTCGATTTCTTGGTGGAGATATTTATTCCTTCAGTGGATCGGTTTTGATGAATTGTCCGGATCAGCTTACTGCCCTCCTGTTCCGGGGAGGCAGTGTAGACGCCGTCCACATTGGATAGTAGAATCAATGCTTCCATGTCCATCATGGAGGCGATCAATCCGGAGAGTTCGTCATTATCGGTAAACATAAGTTCCGTAACAGAAATCGTATCGTTCTCATTAACAACGGGAACAACATCGTTTTCGAGGAGCGTCTGAATGCAGTTACGCATGTTCAGATAGTGAAGCCTGTCGCCGAAATTTTCCTTAGTGGTGAGCACCTGCGCACACGTGACTCCCTGTTCCTGGAAAAGATCTGCATATCGGTTGATCAATTTCACCTGTCCGACCGCCGACCATAACTGTCTGCTGGATACAGGATCCAGTTTTCTGAGAGGTTCAACTTCTGCCCGACCGGCTGCAACGGCGCCAGAAGTGACCAGAATCACCTGCACACCTTCTTTCTTCAGTTGTGCAATCTGCTCGACAATATGTGCCATCCGGGAGATATTCAACATCCCGTCCTCTCTGGTGAGGACGTTACTGCCAACTTTTACGACAATCTTCTTGAATATCTGAGAATCACCCATTATTTTTAGAAATTAAAGGACCACCGCCAAAAACCTCGCGACGCGACCATTCATTGCCTGCATTCCATGAGGAATTGCCGAGTCAAAATAAACAGAATCCCCGGGATTCAGGATCAATTCATTTTCGCCAATACATACTTTCAGCTGCCCTTCCAGAACGTAATTGAATTCCTGACCAGGATGCGAATTGACCGTTATCTCCGGGTCTTCCTTGGGTTCGACGATCATAAAATACGGGTCGGCTTTCCGGTTGACAAAATTAGATGCCAATGATTCGTAATTATAAGAGTGACGGCGTTGTACAACTACCCCCTTGCCTTTCCTGGTAAGGTCGAAAGTATGGACATGCGGTTGCTCGCCGGTGAGAAGAGTCGTAATATCAAATCCGAAATGACGGGCCATGCGATGCAGAATGCTAACCGGAATATCGGATTCACCGCTTTCCAGTTTCAAGTAATCCGAAACGGATAATTCACAGGTATGGGCGGCCTTTTCGGGTGATATTTCCAAGGATTCGCGCATACTCCTGAGACGGTCAGCTATCTCAATGATTTGTCGTTCCATATCAGTATTTTTTCAGGTCTATTTAATATTGTTCAATTTATTGTATGACACAAGGAGTCCGCGGATCAGCGCTGAAGAGAAGCCCTGATGCTCCATTTCATTCAATCCGGAGATGGTAATGCCCTTGGGTGTCGTCACTTTGTCAATTTCCTGTTCAGGATGGCGGCCGGTTTGCAAAATCAATTCAGTAGCGCCCTTAACTGTTTGAGCTACAATCTGCTGTGCAACATCGGCACCGAAGCCTATCTCTACCCCTCCTTGAATAGCGGCACGTATAAACCTAAGTGCAAATGCTATTCCGCAGGCTCCCAGAACGGTCGCGGCGGCCATCAGCTCCTCGTTGATAAAAATGACTTTCCCGAGCGTGTCGAAGAGATCACCGACCATTTTCTGAACGGCTTCCTCACAATCCGGAGCCGCGATGAGTGTCATGGATTCTTGCAAAGCCACGGCAGTATTGGGCATGACCCTGAAAATCAGCACTCCTTCCGGGACCTGTTTGCTCATCTCTTCAATGGTAATGCCTGTCATCAGAGAAAGGAGAATTTGTCCTGGCTTCAGACAGGGGCGCAACTCTTTGAGAATATCCACCGCCTGATAAGGTTTAACGGCAAGAATAATGACCTCCTGCCCGTTAACGGCCTTTGAATTATCCTTTTCAATACGCACGCCCTTTTTGTGAAGATCCTCCAAAAGATGAACCCTGCGTCTGGTGACCGTGATTTTTGAGGCATCGATACCGGCTTTCAGGAAGCCTTCTGCCACCGACAGACCGAGATTTCCGCCCCCAATGATTCCTATGTTGATGTTCTTGATTTGCATGACCTACCTATATATATTGTGTGCAAATTACATATTTTTCGACAAACGTGCGAAGGCTTCCAGAAAACGGGAGGCATCATTTAACGTTAAAGTCAGCGGAGGCAGAATCCTGATGACATTGGTCCCGGTTACGCCGGTAAATATTTTCTCGTCAAACAGAAGATTCTTCCGCAGCCCTGCAACCGGTCCATCAAATTCGAGACCAATCATAAGGCCTTTCCCCCGGATTTCCTTGATCTGTTTGAAAGAAGCCAGTTCATTCATCAGAAAGCCTCCTACCTTAGCCGCATTTTCGATCAATTTCTCCTGTTCCATAATTTCAAGTACTGCAAGACTTGCAGCACAGGCGAGGTAATTTCCACCAAATGTCGTTCCCAACATCCCATGCCAGGGTTTATATTCAGGCGAAATAAGGACTCCCCCTACCGGGAAACCGTTCCCCATCCCTTTGGCAACGGTGATCACATCAGGGCGGATTCCGGCGTGCTGATGGGCAAAGAATTTTCCGCTTCTGCCATAACCGGATTGTATTTCATCCAAGATGAAAACTACCCCCATTTCTTTGCACATCCTGCTTGTTTCCCTTAAAAAGGCCGGATCAGGCACCCTGCAACCGCCAATTCCCTGGATACCTTCTACCAAAACAGCTGCCACTTCTCCCCCTGCAAGGGCCTTCCTTAAAGCCTCCACATCATTGAGTGGCAGGATCAGCCTGTCGTGGACATCGTTGATAGGGGCCACGATTTTGGGATTATCCGTCATGGCAACAGCTGCAGACGTTCGTCCGTGGAAAGATTTATCGAAGGCGATGACCCTCTTCTTGCCGGTCACAAAAGAAGCCAGCTTCAGTGCATTTTCGTTGGCTTCCGCTCCTGAATTGCAGAGAAAAAGGGCATAATCTTCGTACCCTGATTGCTCACCCAGCTTCTTTGCCAGCTCAACCTGCATGGGGTTTTGAACAGAATTCGAGTAGAATCCGATGCCCTTGAGCTGGTCGCTGATGCGCTTTATATAATGCGGATGACTGTGCCCGACAGAAATAACTGCATGGCCTCCGTACAAATCGAGGTATTGAATGCCTTTATCATCGGTGATGGTGCAGCCTGAAGCCGAGACCGGTGTGAGGTCATACAGGGGATAAACGTCAAAAAGATTCATGTGTATTATTTTATTTTGCTAAAAAGCACTTGCTTTTAAATAAAGTCCGGCGGTTTCTTCTAGTCCGAATAGCAGGTTCATATTCTGAACCGCCTGACCGGAAGCGCCCTTTAAAAGGTTATCGATGCAGGAGATGATCATCAGCTGAGAACCATGTTTTTCGAGGTAAAGCAGGCATTTATTGGTATTAACGACTTGCTTAAGATCCGGATTCTCATCTGTCAGATGGACGAAAGGATGGGTCTTATAGAAGTTATAATACAGCTGACAGGCATCTGCCAATGGGCCTTCAAAACTGGTGTGGATCGTGGTGAAAATGCCACGGGTGTGGTTTCCCCGAATGGGGATAAAGAAGATATCGTGGTTAAGTCCGGGTTGTGACTGTTTCAGACTTTGTGCAATTTCACCGAGGTGTTGATGTTCAAAAGCCTTATATACAGATAGATTGTTATCCCGCCAGCTAAAATGGGAGGTACTCGAAGGCGCCTGTCCCGCTCCGGTCGAACCGGTGATGGCGTGCACATGAAGGTTATCATGGATGAGACCTGCCGCGGCTAACGGCAATAATGCCAACTGGATACCGGTGGCAAAGCAACCAGGATTCGCAATTCTGGCAGCGGATTGTATCGCTTTTCTGTTCAGTTCCGGTAGGCCGTAGACAAAATCATTCCCTTCTCTTTGGAGTCGGAAGTCGTGGCTGAGATCGATGATTTTGACATTCCCCGGGAGAGTGGTCTTCGACATAAATTCGACCGATTTCCCATGACCCGAGCAGAGGAAAAGCACATCTATATCCTGCAAATTTACCTCTGAGAAGACAAGATCCGTCTCGTCGAAAAGGTCGCGATGAATCGAAGTCACCGGCCGGCCGCTGTTGCTGCTGCTTTGTACGTATTTCAATTCAGCCTTCGGATGATAGAGCAGTATCCGAACCAGCTCTCCGGCAGTATATCCTGCTCCGCCAATAATCCCAACCTTAATTTTCGCCTTGCTCATATTTTATTATTCTTAAACTCACTCAGGTGAATATCGCTCTAGCAGATATCGCTCCAGTAAATATCGCTCCAGCAGATTTGCAATCTGTTGGCAATCTTTATCCAGCAGATTACAAATCTGCTGGAGCACTTTAGAACCTATTTTTCATTATTCACAGCATAAAAAATCTTCAGCTGGTTACTCAGAATCTTCGTATATCCCTTCGCATCATCGGCCGTCCAGCCTTTGTTCATCTCGCCATACTGACCGAATTTACTGCTCATCAGGTCATGTTCCGACTCGATGCCGACCAATTGGAAAGTATAAGGCATCAGCTTGATGATCACTTTCCCGGTTACGTTTTCCTGGCTGCTTTCGAGGAATTTCTCCATATCGCGCATGACAGGCTCAAGATATTGGGCTTCGTGCAGGAACATTCCGTACCAGTTGCTTAACTGCTCTTTCCAATATTGTTGCCACTTTGTAAGTGTGTGTTTTTCAAGTAGATGGTGAGCCTTGATGATCAACATTGGAGCCGCAGCTTCGAATCCGACGCGCCCTTTGATACCAATGATCGTATCTCCGACATGCATGTCGCGGCCGATGGCCCAGGCAGAGCCTATCTTTTCGACTTCGCGGATGACATCAACCGGATTGAGGTGAGTCTTCCCGTTGACTGCCTTCAGTTGCCCCTTGAGAAAATCGAGAGTCAAAATTTCTTCACCCTGCTTTTCAAGGTGCTTAGGATAAGCATCTTCCGGTAATGTTTTGTTACTTGTGAGGGTCTCGCGGCCACCGATGCTGGTTCCCCAGAGACCCTGGTTGACAGAATAGGCCATCTTCTCAAAATTGTCAACAACCCCATTTTTGCGCAGATATTCAATCTCTGCATCTCTGGTCAACTCCAAATCCCGCGTCGGTGTGAGAATTTTTATCTCCGGCGCCAACACTTCGAAGGCGAGGTCGAACCTGATCTGATCATTGCCCGCGCCGGTACTGCCATGTGCCACATATTGGGCGCCTATTTTCTTGGCATACTCGATCACGGAGAGGGCCTGAAAAATCCGCTCAGAACTGACAGATATTGGATAAGTATTGTTTCTCAATACGTTACCATAAACCATGTAACGAATGCCTTTGTTATAATAATCGGCAGTGATGTCCAGTGTCTTGTGGGATTTTACGCCCAGGGCATAGGCCTTCTTTTCGATTGCATCGAGCTCTTCTTTAGAAAAACCGCCCGTATTTGCTACCGCGGAATGCACTTCCAATCCCTTTTCTTTTCCCAAATAAATAGCACAAAACGAGGTATCCAATCCTCCGCTGAATGCCAGTACAACTTTTTCTTTCATCTTTCAATATTTATTTCAATTTCAATATTTGCTCATTATCGACCTTGTGAAGGATAAAGGTTAAAGGATAAAGAACATAGCGATCATCATTTATTTTAATCTCAAGTCTAATTTCTCATATTTCAACTCTCATGTCATCCATCGGCTTGAATGCACACTTTAACCTTTATCCTTTATCCTTTAACCTTTATCCTTTAACCTTTATCCTTTAACCTTTATCCTTTATCCTTTAACCTTTATCCTTTAACCTTTTCCTTTCAGCCTTTTGCCTTATTCCTTTTCTCCAGCCATTCCTGGAACATCTCGAACGGCATGTTCATTTTGCGCTTCTCCTTTTGCCATGCAGGATCATACAACATACCTGTGCACAGACACTTGGAATGTTTCATCCTTAGCAGGATATCGTAGTTGACACAACTCTGGCATCCCTTCCAAAACTGCTCATCATCTGTAAGTTCCGAGAAGGTCACCGGACGATAACCCAGTTCGGAGTTGATTTTCATGACAGCCAGTCCCGTCGTCAGACCAAAAAGTTTGGCCTCCGGGAACCGCTTTCTGGATATTTCGAAGGCCTTGTGCTTGATGCGCCGGGCTAGTCCGTAGCCACGGTAATCCCAATGGACGATCAATCCTGAATTGGCAACATATTTCTCATCACTCCACGACTCAATATAGCAAAATCCAGCGAATTTATCACCATCAAGGGCAATAATTGCCTTACCTTCCGAGATCTTGCCCGCAATATATTCATAGGTTCGCCGGGCGATACCCGTTCCTCGCTCCTTGGAAGCCTTCTCGATGGTATCATTAATTTCCTCCACATATTTCAGGTGCTCAGTTCCCGCAACCATTACTTTGATCGCCGGCTTCTGCCCCTCTTTTTCCTTTTTCCTAAAGATCATTTCTCAATATTGTAATTAACCAATTTTTACTCTTTCGCCCCAACGGATTTGTATTCTTCCCGCACGCTCCGGCGGATTTGCAATCTGCCGGTAATCTTTCACGAACGGATTTGCAATCCGTTGGTTCGATTTTTCGAATGCGCGAAGCACAAACATTTCAAATCTTCTCCTCCAACCTTGGCATGATACCGACCAATGCCTTGATCACATCGTTCCTTCCTACTCCATCCCTCATCACCAACAAAATAGTATCATCACCTGCAATGGTTCCGATAATTTCGCTGCATCCCGATTCGTCGATCGCTAATGCCGTGCTGGGGGCGAATCCCGGTAGGGTCTTGATCACTCCGAGGTTCGCGGAAAACTGGATTCCCAGCACTCCGTCTGCCAAAAAATTCAGCTTCGATGGATTCGACCCATGCGACTGCGGATGCAACGGATCGCCGGAGGGTAGTCTGTATACATATCCAAGCCTGGCATCACTCACTTTGATGACCTGCAACGACTTGAGGTCACGCGATAAGGTTGCCTGTGTCACCTCCATCCCCAGTGATTGCAATCTCAGCTGCAGGTCGTCCTGGTTACTGATTACCTCACCGGAAATGATCTTCTTGATCAACTCAAAACGTTCTAATTTATTTTTCAAAACCGTATTAGTATTGAATAAATATTTGTATTAAAATGCAAAGATAACCGTATTTATCTTACATAAGACGATATATTTGTATTTTTATCGAATTATTTATGCATTTGTTAAATATTTGTGAATATTTATAAATTTTCATGTATCCTTTTGCGAAATTGGAAGAATTAATCTATTTTTGTACCCGTGCGACATCATCCGGGTATATCGATTATGTTAACGCAGAAAATGCGTTTTTACTGCTGATAAAAAAGTAGTGAAAACGCATTTTTTTTAAGAGAGAAATAAAAATAAACAGAAGCAAGCGGTTATGCGAAAAGTAAAGTTGGTACTGGAAGATGGTACAACATTTGAAGGAAAATCGTTCGGTTACGAGAAATCAGTGACGGGTGAGGTGGTCTTTTATACCGCCATGACGGGGTACCCCGAAAGTCTGACAGATCCTTCCTATACCGGACAGATATTGGTCTCCACCTATCCGATGATCGGAAATTATGGCGTACCTGTCGACCGGAAAGAGAATAATCTGCACCGTCATTTTGAGTCGGACAAGATTCATATCACAGGATTGGTGGTGGACAATTATTCTTTCGGATACAGCCACTGGAATGCACAATCAAGTCTTGCCGACTGGATGAAATCGCAACAAATACCCGGAATATATGGGATCGACACCCGTGCCCTGACTAAGATACTCAGGGAGAAAGGATCCATGATCGGGAAAATTGAATTTGAGGGAGAACCCATCGAAATGGTCGATCCAAATCTGATGAACCTGGTTGCTAAAGCTAGTACCGACACCGTCGAAACTTATGGCGAGGGGGAATTGACTGTGGTTCTGGTCGATTGCGGCGTAAAAAACAACATCATCCGCTGCCTGATAAAAAGGGGGGTCAAGGTCGTCAGGGTTCCCTGGGATTACGACTTTACTACCATGAAATACGACGGATTGTTTCTCACCAACGGCCCGGGTGATCCGACCATGTGCGACATCACGGTAAAACATATCAGGCAAGCCATCCTGCAGGAAAAACCGATCATGGGAATATGCCTCGGCAACCAATTGCTCGGATTGGCAGCTGGTTGCAGCACTTACAAATTAAAATATGGTCACCGCAGTCACAACCAACCAGTACTGATGACCGGCACCAACAGGTGTTTTATCACCTCTCAGAACCATGGGTATGCCATCGATCAACACTCGATTCCTGCCGACTGGGAAACCCTCTTTTACAATGTCAACGACGAAACCAACGAGGGCATCCGGCACAGGACCAAGCCCTTCTTCTCTACTCAATTTCACCCGGAAGCCTCTTCCGGACCGATAGACACAGAGTTTTTGTTTGACGATTTCATCTCCAATATTAAGAAGTTATGCTAAATACAGATATCAAAAAGGTAATTGTCCTGGGTTCCGGAGCGCTGAAAATCGGTGAGGCCGGCGAGTTCGACTATTCCGGCTCACAGGCTTTAAAGGCTTTAAAAGAAGAAGGAGTCTATACTATTCTGATTAATCCGAATATCGCAACCATTCAGACTTCCGAAGAGATTGCGGATAAAATATATTTCCTTCCGATTACTGCCTATTTTGTTGAGAAGATTATCCAGAAAGAGAAGCCGGACGGTATTCTGCTCGCTTTCGGCGGACAAACAGCCCTCAACTGTGGCGTCGATCTTTTCCGTCAGGGAATTCTTGAAAAATACAATCTAAAAGTTGTCGGTACACCGGTACAATCAATTATCAACACGGAAGACCGCGAGATTTTTTCCAGCATCTTACATGAGATCGATGTATTAACTCCCCGAAGCATTGCCTGTACTTCTATCGAAAAAGCCAGGGAAGCTGCCAATATACTGGGATATCCATTAATAATCAGGGCCGCTTACACCCTTGGCGGATTAGGTTCCGGTTTCTGCTCCAACGAGGACGAGCTCAACAAACTTGCCGACAATGCCTTCTCCTATTCCGGACAGATCCTGGTTGAAGAATCTATCAAAGGCTGGAAAGAGGTGGAATATGAAGTTGTCCGTGATAAATATGACAATTGCATCACCGTCTGTAACATGGAAAATTTCGATCCGCTCGGCATCCATACCGGTGAATCGATCGTTGTCGCTCCCTCACAAACATTGTCGAACGACGAATACCATAAATTACGCGCACTATCCATCAAAATTATCCGAAAAATCGGAGTGATTGGAGAGTGCAACGTCCAGTTTGCCCTGGATCCCCACTCTGAAGATTACCGGGTCATCGAGGTAAATGCGCGTTTATCCAGGTCCTCCGCCCTGGCTTCCAAGGCAACGGGTTATCCGCTCGCCTTTGTTGCCGCGAAACTGGGTTTAGGCTATGGACTGCACGAATTGAAAAACTCCGTAACCAAGGTGACTACTGCCTGTTTTGAGCCCGCGCTCGACTACTGCGTGGTGAAAATCCCCCGTTGGGACCTTGGGAAATTTGTAGGAGTATCCAAGAATCTCGGTTCCAGCATGAAATCTGTCGGTGAGATCATGGCCATCGGACGAAACTTCGAAGAGGCAATCCAGAAAGGTCTCCGAATGATCGGTATAGGCATGCATGGTTTCGTTGGAAACCGCGGTGACATGGAGATAATTGATATTGATCAGGAGCTGAGCAATCCGACCGACCGCAGGATATTCGCGATCGCTGAAGCTTTCCACAAGGGATATGCCGTGGATCAGATCTGGGAAATAACAAGGATCGACAAATGGTTCCTGATGCGATTGGAGAATATTTATCTGCTCAGAAATCAGCTATACAGCTTCAGCTCACTCGAGAGTCTGGAGGCTAACCTCTTGAAAGATGCCAAGAAACTTGGATTCTCTGACTTTCAGATTGCCAGGATCGTATTGAAATCAGGTGTCCGGGATATGAATGCCGAGAGTATGAAGGTGCGAGCTTTCAGAAAAAAACACGGAATTCTTCCTTTTGTCAAGCAGATCGATACCCTGGCGGGAGAATATCCAGCCCAAACCAATTACCTCTACCTTACTTATAATGGTTCTGAACATGATGTGAACTTCCAGCACGACAATAAGTCAATCATCGTTCTGGGCTCCGGGGCTTACCGCATTGGATCGTCCGTCGAGTTTGACTGGTGTTCGGTCAATGCGGTGAATACGATCCGCAAAGAGAAATTCCGTGCCATTATGATTAATTATAATCCGGAGACCGTTTCCACGGATTATGATAATTGTGACAGACTTTACTTTGATGAGCTATCCCTGGAAAGGGTACTGGATATCTGTGATTTGGAGGAACCCAAGGGAATAGTGCTTTCAATGGGAGGACAGATTCCCAACAACCTGGCCATGAGGTTACATGCCAACAATGTACCCATCCTGGGAACGACGGCGGAGAAAATTGACAATGCCGAAGACCGCAACAAATTCTCGGCCATGCTCGACAAACTGGGTGTTGATCAGCCCCGCTGGAGCCAACTCACCACCATCGAAGAAATATACAAATTCGTTGATGAGGTAGGATTCCCGGTATTGATCAGGCCTTCCTATGTCCTGTCCGGTGCGGCCATGAATGTGGTTTCCAACCGCGACCAACTCGAGCATTTCCTCAACCTCGCGGCCCATGTCTCGAAAGAACATCCGGTGGTTGTTTCCGAATTCATCGAAAATGCGAAGGAAATTGAGGTGGACGCGGTAGCTAAGAACGGGGAGATTGTTGCCTATGCCATATCGGAGCACGTCGAATTTGCCGGTGTCCATTCCGGTGATGCGACCATTGTTTTCCCTCCGCAGAAACTATATATTGAGACCATCCGCAGAATCAAGAAGATTTCAAAGAAAATTGCTCTTGCCCTCGAAATTACCGGTCCATTCAACATTCAGTACCTCGCTAAAGACAATGATATCAAGGTGATAGAATGTAATCTAAGGGCTTCCAGGTCATTCCCATTCGTCTCTAAGGTATTGAAGACGAATTTGATCGAGACCGCGACGAAAGCCATGCTGGATGTACCATTCGAGAAACCTGACAAGTCACTGTTTGAGCTGGATTATGTGGGTGTCAAGGCGCCACAATTTTCCTTCCACAGGCTTCTCAACGCCGATCCGGTGCTGGGAGTCGATATGGCCTCCACCGGAGAGGTAGGCTGCATTGGTGAAAATTTCTACGAAGCCCTCCTGAAATCGATGCTCTCGGTAGGCTATCGAATTCCAAAGAAAAACATTCTAATCTCATCAGGACCTGTCAGAGGGAAGATCGAACTATTAGCATCTGCCAAGATGCTGAAAGAAAGAGGTTTCACCATTTATGCGACGGGTGGCACACATCATTTCTTCCAGGAAAACGGGGTGGAAACCGAAAAAGTGTATTGGCCAGATGAGGAAGATATGTCGCCAAATACCCTTGAACTGATTAAACAAAGGAAGATCGAATTGGTCATAAATATACCTAAAGACCACACTAACAGGGAGTTATCAAATGGTTATCGCATTCGCAGAAATGCCATCGACTTCAATATCCCGCTGATCACCAATGCCCGAGTAGCCAGCGCCTTCATTTATGCCATCTGCAAACTGGAAATGGAGGATATCAGCATTAGAGCATGGGACGAGTATAAATAAGGTTAAAGGTTAAAGGTTAAAGGATAAAGTTAGGAGCGCCGCGATCATGATTTCAGCGCTCCTAACTTTATCCTTTTTTCATTACCCTAATCTCCTTTGACACTTTTCTCCCTTACCCTTTAACCTTTAACCTTTATCCTTTAACCTTTAACCTTTAACCTTTATCCTTTAACCTTATTTTTATACTGTAATTTATTAGTGAAATGAATACTTATATCTATCTTCGTTTTTTAGTTACATAACATAATTCTAACTAAGCATGGATCTATTTTCAGCGCAGGAAGTCACAAAGTATTATTCCAATTTCAAAGCACTCTCCGAGGTATCCATTTCTGTGCCGGAAGGCACTATTTTTGGGCTTCTGGGACCAAATGGAGCCGGAAAAACCACCTTGATACGAATTATCAACCAGATTACCGCTCCCGACCACGGAACGATCTGGTTCGATGGCAGAAAAATGAATTCTGAAGACATTTACCAAATTGGGTATCTCCCCGAAGAACGTGGACTTTACAAGAAAATGAAAGTCGGCGAACAGGCATTATACCTTGGAATGCTCAAAGGTCTATCCCGCAAGGATGCCATGAGGGAACTGAAAATCTGGTTCGAAAAATTTGAGATCATTACCTGGTGGGACAAGAAAGTAATGGAATTATCCAAAGGGATGCAACAAAAAGTCCAGTTTATCTGTACTGTGCTCCACCGCCCACGTCTGATGATTTTCGATGAGCCTTTCAGCGGTTTCGACCCTATCAATGCTGAAATAATGAAACAGGAGATCCTTCGCATGAAAAAAGAGGGTGCCACCATTATCTTTTCCACCCATCACATGGAGTCTGTGGAAGAACTTTGTGACTCTATCGCATTGATCGATAAGTCCAAAAAGATACTGGATGGTCCAACCATGGCTATTCGTGAAAAATACAAGTCGAACATCTTTGACGTGGCCTACAAGGGCGATTTTGCTAAAATCGAGCACGAATTCGGCCAGAAATATTCCATTCTGTCGCACGACGAAACAGGCAAATACAATAGTCTGAAGATTCAGTTCCTCAATGGCAGCAGCTCCGGAACGCTGATTAAAGATCTGGTGGATCACGTTGAAATCGTCTCCTTCAGCGAATTGATCCCCAGCATGAATGAGGTATTCATCAAAGTAGTTAAACAAAATTCATAATCAAATAACATGAGCAAAATAGGATTAGTTCTCACCAGGGAATATACCACAAGAGTCAGAAAAAAGTCATTCATTATCCTGACGGTCCTGATGCCTGTATTGATGGCCGCCATGTTTATTCTTCCCGCTTACTTCATGTCGCAGGATGATACAAAGGAGAGATCCATCGCCGTTTATGACGGTTCCTCCATCCTTTTGGGTCAGCTTGAAAGTACTGATTATACCAAATTCAAGTTTATCCCCAAAGAGGAATACGATAACATTAAGGACAAAATCAAGCAATCCAGCTATTACGCCTTACTGGTTATCGAACCGAACCTTCTGGAAACCAATACTGTACAATTAATCTCATCAAGCAATATCACTTTTGACGTGAAAAACCTGATTCAAAACAAGATCAGAGGTGTAATTGAGAAAGAGAAAATGGCCGAAGTGATTAAGCAAACCAATATACCTGATCTGGAGGCACGAATCAAGGCAACAAAAACATCTATTACAGTCGCCACCATCAAGCTGGGGGAGAAAGGGGAAGCCAAGAAAAGTTCTACCGAAATCGGTATGATTCTGGGCTATATCTTCGGTTTCGTCATTTATATGTTCATTCTGCTTTATGGTCAGATGGTGATGCAGGGTGTGATGGAAGAGAAGCAGAGCCGAATTGTCGAGGTGATTATCTCGAGTGTGAAGCCCTTCGACCTGATGATGGGTAAGATCGTCGGTATCGCACTCGTAGGACTAACTCAGCTAACTATATGGATTATCCTGGGAGTCGCCATCATTTCCGGAGCGAAAGGGATGATGCCAGGCGCCCAGCACACCGATGTGGCCCAGAGCATAGTGGCTCAGTCTCAGGTGGCAGCACAGTCTGCTACTCCGGCCGAAATGGACAAAATCCAGGATATACTTTCATCCATGGCATCGGTTAATTTCCCTTTGATCATCGGATGTTTCATCTTTTTCTTCATCGGAGGATACTTATTATATAGTTCATTATTTGCGGCCGTAGGCTCTGCTATCGATACACCGGAAGATGCGCAGCAGTTTATGTTGCCGATTATGATGCCGATCATTCTGGCTATTCTGGTCATGATGAGTGCCATAAAAAATCCTGAAGGGGCGACAGCCTTCTGGTTTAGCATCATACCATTCACCTCGCCGGTGGTCATGATGGCACGGATTCCATTCGGGGTGCCTGCCTGGCAAATGGCCTTGTCGATGCTCCTGCTGATCGTCACTTTCGTTGTAATGGTATGGGCTGCCGGTAAAATCTACCGCACAGGTATTCTGATGTATGGTAAGAAAGCATCCTGGAAGGAGTTGGGTAAATGGCTGACCTACAAGTCGTAAACGCCGTCATTGATTTAGGTACAAATACCTGTAACCTATTGATTGCCGAGACAGCTCCGGGTGGCACCTTCAGGGTACTGCACGAAGAAAGAATTGCAGTGAAGATGGGTCGAGGCGGCATTCACAAGGAAAAATTACTGCCTGAGGCAATGGAGAGAGGGTTAACCGCCCTCTCTTTCCATGAGGTAAACATCAGAAAATTCGGAGTTTCCAGGGTACGGCTGATCGGTACATCTGCCATTCGGGGAGCCACCAACAGGGTCGATTTTATTGAGATGGTACGCAATCGTTTCGGCTGGGAAATGGAGGTCATCGATGGAAACCGCGAGGCTGAA
Organism: Prolixibacteraceae bacterium; assembly: GCA_037137375.1. Classification (GTDB taxonomy): domain Bacteria; phylum Bacteroidota; class Bacteroidia; order Bacteroidales; family Prolixibacteraceae; genus CAINVV01. The sequence goes on along the minus strand of JBAXKJ010000003.1, from coordinate 185,609 downwards.
TATATTTTCAGGGGCACTGTCAACTCACTGCCACCCCTGAGCGAAAAATATCTGGTCCTGGATATAGGAGGTGGAAGCAATGAATTTATTCTTGCTGAGAACAATCGGATCATCTGGAAAATGAGTTTCAATATTGGCATTGCACGCGTTCTGGAACTGTTCCAGATGTCGGATCCTCCTACCCTTCCGGAGATTGCCATAGTAGAGAATTGGTTTCATGACCATCTGGTGCCTTTGAGGGAGATTTGCAGCCTTCACCAACCTAGAATATTGATAGGCTGCTCGGGTGCATTCGACACCCTGATGGATATCCTTGAAGCCAAAGAACCCGACGCAACTTTTCGTAAATCCTCTGTTTTCCCGTTGAACGAATATTACCGCATTCATCAGGCATTGATTTCGGTAAACCGGGAAAGCCGTAGCTTGATCCCGGGTGTCGATAAAAACAGGGTCGAAATGATCGTCATCGCCACAATATTTATTAATTTCATCCTTCGTGAGTTGGAAATCCGTGAGTTGATTCACACCCATTTTTCTTTAAAGGAGGGGGTCATGTTCGAAATGGCCGGAGGCGCTCGCTAAAAAAATAATTCTATGCTTAAAATACTGGTGATCGACGATGAAAAAAGCATCCGCAACACCCTGAAAGATATTCTGGGTTTCGAAGGATATCAGGTCGAAATAGCCGAAAACGGGATAGTCGGTATTGAATTGGTCAAATCGGTAGATTATGATATAATTCTTTGTGATATCAAGATGCCTGATATGGACGGGATCGAGGTACTCGAACAGATCATGCAACTCAAACCGGAGTCTACGATCGTTATGATCTCGGGTCATGGAACCATTGATACTGCCGTGGAAGCCATCAAGAAGGGAGCCTTCGATTTCATTGAAAAGCCGCTGGATCTGAACCGTCTTCTAATCACGCTTAGAAACGCCAGTGACAAGACGGCCCTGGTCAAGGAGACTAAGATCCTCAAACAAAAAGTCGGTAAGAAATTCGAAATAATTGGGGAATCCGCAGCAATTCGGAAGGTCTTGGAAATGTGCGACAGGGTCGCCCCAACAGAAGCCCGTGTATTGATAACCGGAGCAAACGGAACCGGAAAAGAGTTGGTGGCCAGAAGACTTCACGAGCTTTCCCCCCGGACCGAAAATCCCTTTGTAGAAGTTAACTGCGCTGCAATACCTTCCGAGTTGATAGAAAGTGAGCTTTTCGGTCATGAAAAAGGGGCTTTTACTTCTGCCATCCGACAGAGAAAAGGCAAATTTGAACAAGCCGACGGTGGAACACTTTTCCTGGATGAGGTCGGTGACATGAGTCTTTCAGCGCAGGCAAAAGTCTTGAGGGCTTTGCAGGAAAACATCATCACAAGGGTGGGAAGCGACAAACCCGTGGAGGTTAATGTTCGGGTTGTCGCAGCAACGAACAAGGATCTTCAGGAAGAGATCAGGAACGGCAATTTCAGGGAAGATCTCTATCATCGGTTAAGTGTCATTCTGATCCATGTTCCGACCCTAAACGAACGGAAGGAGGATATTCCCTTACTGGCACAATATTTCATAGAACAGTTATGCGGGGAATACGGACAGCCACCGAAGGAAATTACGCCTGAAGCCCTAGAAATGCTTGCAAACCGCCTCTGGAGCGGAAATATCCGGGAATTTCACAATGTCATTGAAAGACTGATCATTCTAGGCGGCAAAGTTATCACGGAGGAGGATATTACCAGTTTCGTTGGTTAGCGGAAAAAGTTCCCGGAATCTAATCTGATTCAATTTTCAGGGTACTATAATATTTAACGAGAGCGGATCGATGGTAATTTCCAACGTATCACTATTGTTGACGGGCTCTCCGTCAATGTGAAAATTCAGGTTTTCGCCTCTGATAGTGACCTTCTGAGTCTTAAAATAAGTACTCAACTTAGACTGGTGAATAGTCTTATTGAAGAGCCTGAAGCCCAGTCCAATTGCTCCAAAAAATCCGAATGGTTTTAACGCGCTGAAATCCAGAATCCCATCTGTGACATTAGCCTTAGGGGCAATAAAAGCATTATTCCCATATTGGGATGTATTCGTCACCGCGATGACAAACGCTGTATGTTTCTTGACGACCCCATCGGCCTCCACTTCATATTCACCCGGTTTGTATCCGAAAAATTCTTTCATCGTAGCCTTAAAATAGGGAACCGGTCCCCGGCTGGTTGATTTGTTAAAACAACGGGCAATGTGGTCATCGAATCCCATTCCGCAGAGGTTCATGAACCGGTGACCGTTTGCCAATCCGGTGTCAATCTTTATCGGATGACCATTCAGCAACTGTTTTACTGCCTCTTCGGGCTTCATGGAGAGTCCCAGTTCACGACCCAGGGCATTGCCGGATCCGGCTGGAATCAATCCCATGATCCCGCTTGTGCCAGCCAATGCGGAGCCCACCTCATTCATCGTTCCATCTCCACCCACTGCAACGAATACGTCGAACTTGTCAAATTTTTTCTCAATGATTTTTTTGGCATCTCCGGCACAACGGGTAAAAAGGATCTTAAAAGGGACGCGCTTGTCCTTGCATGCCTTTTCTATCATCACAAGGAAATCTCTTCTTGCTCCGACACCTGCGACAGGATTCAGTATGAAAAGATACTTTAACTTCTTAGCTTTTTTCGAGACAGTCTTACCCATTTTCTTTAGCCTGCAGAAAAATTTCAGATCCATTTTTGCATCTTAAAAATTGCCTCTGAGGTGCGACAAAGATAATTCATGCGATCGAACTAACATTTTTTTTAAAAAAAATTTGCGCTTTTTTTGTGGTAATCAGGCAATTATTAAAATGTTCGTATGATTATATTCAATAGGATTTTTTAACATCCTGATTATCTATTACTTACAGCCGTAAAGTTATGAACAATTGTTAATAACTCCGGTTGAAACAAGGTTTGTATAAAAGCATCAAAAAAGTTGCATCGATAGCATCAGTTGCATTACATTTGATTCATCAGGTCAGCCATAAAGGGTCACCCAAAAATGGTGGAAGCGGCCAAAAGTTCTTAAATGAGTTTGAAGCCAAATCGTACGGATCGCAAGATCTGCATCACAGATGGGTCGGAGTTTGGGTCAACAAGGAGCAATCCGAAGTAGCCCGCTCAACCAAAAAGTGCTGAGTGTTCTTTTCAATGTTGAAGATCCCCCTCCTTCAGAGAGTCCGCAAGGAATCAAAGAGGAGATCCCGGAACGGAAGCCGCAAGGCCGACGGGAAAGGAAGCCGGAAGGAAACGTCGTTAAAAGCGGATCGGGAAGGTGGGAGCCGCAGAAGCAAGTTCGGGATGAAAGTTCCGGAGGCGCATCGGACGGCCGGCATGAAACAGAAGCTGAGCGTTCTTCAGGTAGTGAAGTTTAAGGTGAGAGTGGAAAGCGGTGCAAACCGTAGGAAGCTTTCTGAGAGCGGAAAGCAGTGCAAACTGAAGGAAGCTGTCAATGGAAATCGCAGCCGCAAGGCAGTGAAAGTACCCGGGAAAACACGACATCGCAAGATGAGACGGTTCAGCGGACTTTAAGCAACTCCCTCCCGGAAAGTATCACACCGGATGCCGCAAGGCAACCAGAGAGGTGCTGAAAGGAGAGCCGGAAATTGCCGCTGTAACAGGCAGTAATGGAAGGTTTAGGGTCGGAAAGGCAAGAGACAAAGCGCAAGCAGCGTGGAAGCCGAATGACCAGCCATAATAACCGTAGCCTGGCGCTGAGACAAGTTCGCTTGTCGAAGTAGAACGGGGACAAATTCAAAAGATTTGTTCCCGTTTGTGCTTTTATAGGGTTTGATCAATTTTATATGTAAAGATCCCTAAGGTCGGCCTGTTTCAGCTCTACTAAAAAATCAGCGATTTTTACCGTCAGGTATTCGAAGAAGGCCTTACCTTTCTCTGCCGTTGCCTTACCAGGATCGCCAATGCCAGTATCTTCCGTCACCTGGCTCCACTTCCTTTCAGCCCAGGCCCAACCCTGATTCAGTGCCTGGACCCTGAATTTTTTTGCATGTCCTTTGCCGGCAGTTTCAAGTGGCATAACTAACTCTGGGAACAGATGTAGCATCAGGCTGGTCTCCAGTTCACCCGCGTGTTCCCCCAGATCCTCAAAGAATTTTTCAGCTCCGGGTATCTTAAAATAGTTGCACTGGGTAATCAGCATCTCTGGAAATAAAAGATTCAATTCCCTGATATGCTGCTTGAAATCATTCCCTCCATGGGAATTCATGATCACAAATTTCTTGATTCCCTGACGGTTTAAGACTGTCAGCAAGTCTTTCAATATCATCAACTGTGTGCTCGGATTCAGGTTCATATCCAGGGTGATATCCGGCTGTCCGGTATTCACACCGAACGGAATGACCGGAAGGACCATCACATTTGCCCCCCTCTCAGCCGCAAGCCTGGCACTTTCATTGGCGACTCCGCAAGCCAAATAATTATCCGTTCCATAAGGTAAATGATAATTATGCGCTTCCGTGGCACCCCAGGGTAGAATGGCTATTTCAGGGATTCCACCTTTAACCGCTTTCCAATTAGTCTCTTCCAATACAAATGGCCGCATGATGATAAGTTTTATTCCACAAAGTAAAACAATTTGTGTCAGAAGAATATCCCGGAAGTTTATGAGTTTTAAATATTATGGTTATTTTCGTCGTCAGAACTTACAAAACGCAAACATTTCAAACTAAATAAACTATGAAAATCTCTTTCAAAATCCGGTACATCCTGGTAGCTCTGATGTTCGTCAGCTCCTTCGCGACAGCACAGGTCACCCTGCCTCCCTTCTTCAATTGCAACATGGTCTTACAACAAGGAATTCCTATTCCCGTCTGGGGATGGGCCTCTCCCGGCGAAAAAGTCAGCGTTACCTTTAACAAGAAGACTGTTACGACCAAAACAGGCAAAGATGGAAAGTGGAAACTCACCCTTCCTGCCATGAATTACGGCGGGCCCTACGACATGGTCGTAAAGGGAAAGAACCTGCGCACCATCGAAAATATTCTGATTGGCGAGGTCTGGATCTGCTCAGGTCAGTCGAATATGGAGTTCAAACTCTCCACAGCGAACAATTCACAAGCCGAAATAGCCGCCTCAGATTATCCTGAAATCAGGTTGTTCACCGTAAAGAGACGGATGACCGAAAAACCACAGGAAAACCTGGATGAAGGGGAATGGTGGCAGTGTTCCCCCGTTTCGACCCCCAATTTTTCCGCGGTAGCCTATTTCTTTGGAAGGGCATTGTACCAAAAGCTGAAAGTCCCGATCGGTCTGATCCATACTTCATGGGGAGGCACGGTGGCCGAGACCTGGACCAGTCCGGAAACCATCGCCAAAAATCCGGATTTTGCCCCAAAACTCGAGGAATTAAAAACAGTAAATATTGCGGATTATAACCAAAAGAACGAGAAAAAGCTCGGACCCAACTCCTATCCTACCCTACTTTATAATGGTATGATCCATCCGTTGGTTCATTATGGCATCAAGGGTGCGATCTGGTATCAGGGAGAAGGCAACGCCGGAAGGGCATTTCAGTATCGCAGGGTCTTTCCTGATATGATTAAAGACTGGAGAACGCTTTGGAACCAGGGAGACTTCCCCTTTCTCTTCGTTCAACTTGCCAATTTCATGAAAGCAGACAGCCTACCGGCTGAAAGCAACTGGGCTGAGCTGCGTGAAGCACAAACGATGACACTTTCGCTTCCTAATACAGGAATGGCTTCAGCTATTGACGTCGGTGAAGCGCTGGATATCCATCCAAAAGATAAGCAGACTGTTGGCAAAAGGCTCGCACTTTCAGCCTTAAAGATTGCTTACCACCAGAATGTCGAGAACTTGGGACCAGTTTACAGTGAGATGAAAATCAACGGCAGTAAAGTAGATTTAACCTTTAGCCACGTCGCCAATGGATTTAAAGTTAAGGACAAATACAGCTATGTGAAAGGTTTTACCGTAGCCGGAAACGACCACAAGTTTCATTGGGCCAAGGCCACGGTTACAGGTCCTAATACGATTCAAGTGTACTCAGCTGAAGTGGATGCTCCTGTTGCCGTGCGTTATGGCTGGGCCAACAATCCGGACGACTTGAATCTATATAATAGCGAAGGACTGCCGGCCGATCCTTTCCGGACGGATAAGTGGAAGGGAATCACGGAGAAATAATATTCTCATTTTCCCATATTCTCAACTTCAAATTTTCTCAGTAGACTGATTTCCTCCGCCCAAAGCGTTTCGTCCGGTGTTTCAAGGATGATCGGAATATTATTTAACCGGTCATCCTTCATTACCATTTTAAAGAGTTCGATTCCGATCAGCCCTTTGCCCACATTATCATGACGGTCGACCCTCGAACCCAGTTCTTTCTTGGAATCATTGAGGTGAATTCCCTTCAGGTAATCGAAACCTATGATGTCTCCGAACTTCGCCCATGTTCGTTCATACTCCTCTTTCACCCGCAGGTCATAACCTGCCGTAAAAGTATGACAGGTATCGATACAAACCCCAACGCGGGATTTGTCCTCGACCTGCGAAATAATTTCCGCAATCTGTTCGAAAATGTGACCCAGATTCGACCCCTGTCCGGCAGTATTTTCCAAGACTGCCGTCACTCCTTTAGTCCTTTCAAGAACAAAATTGATCGATTCGGCAATATTAGTCAGGCAAGCTGATATTTCGATCTTCTGCAGATGGCTGCCAGGATGAAAATTCAGAAGTTTCAGCCCGAGTTGCTCGCACCGCTGCATCTCATCCAGAAAGGCTTCCCTCGATTTGGCCAATGGCTCAGCTTCAGGATGACCCAGGTTAATAAGGTAGCTGTCGTGCGGGAGAATCATCTCCGCAAGGAATCCGAATTTTGCACAATTGGCTTTAAATGCCTCAATACTCTTCGGGGTTAGCGGTGGCGAATTCCACTGACGTTGGTTTTTAGTAAAGAGGGCAAAGGCGTTCGCTCCGATTTCTTTGGCATTAAGAGGAGCATTTTCGACTCCGCCGCCGGCACTTACATGTGCTCCTATGAACTTCATGGTAATGTTTTTAGATATAAAAATTACTGTCTTATACGATGTTAAAAAGAAAGGGTTGAAGATAATTGAAAAATTTATCTGATATTCGTATTGAATTAAACTAAGTAACCATTCTACCTATGAAACTACAGAGATTAATCGTTGTAATTTTTCTTCTTTCCCTGGGAAGCCTGCAAGTTCAGGCGGCAGATAAATCTTCCAAAGCAAAAGCTGATTCCATCAAGACCGGCTGGAATTTCGGAGCGCTTCCTGCCGTTAGTTTCGACACAGACCTTGGCTTGCAATACGGTGCCCTGGTTAATTTTTACAATTTTGGCGATGGCAAACGGTTTCCAAAGTTCAATCATTCCCTCTATTTCGAGGTTTCACGATTCACAAAAGGTAGTGGAGTGAACCGATTCTATTACACTTCGGATCAGTTACTTAAGAACTTCGACTTCGCCCTGGATATGACGTACCTGACCGATCAGGCCAATGATTTCTACGGTTTCAACGGGTATGAGTCCGTTCTGAAGAAGACCTGGAATGATGATCAATATGTTGGAAGTGGCTATAAATCCAGGATGTTTTATAAGTTTCAGCAGAAACTTTTTCGGTTCAAAATTGACCTGCAACACAACATTGGAGATTCTCATTTTAAATGGGTCGCCGGACTAAATCTCCATAATTTTAATATTTCTTCGGTCGATATTGACAAATTAAACAAAAACAAGAGTGCTTCAGAAATGTTGCCAACTGTTGCCGCCCAGCCAGGATTGTACGAAAAATATATCCAGTGGGGTATTCTCCCATCCGGGGAAGCCAATGGCGGTTTTGTTCCTGAGTTAAAAGCAGGTATCGTCTATGATACCCGGAACGTCACGGTAAATCCAATGAAGGGCATGTGGACGGAAGCCGTCTTTACCACTGCCCCGAAATTTCTGGGGGCAGAATCCGGATTCTCCCGATTCTCGCTGACTCACAGGCAATATTTTACCCTGATTAAGGATGACCTTTCCTTCGCCTACCGGCTCGGCTGGCAGCAAACAATCGGTGGTCATGTGCCATTTTATTACCAGTCGCAAATGATAACAACCGTCATGACAGGCTATGCAACCAATGGTCTGGGCGGCTCACGTTACCTGAGAGGAGCCCTCAGAAACAGAGTGTACGGAGACGGCGTATTCTATGGTAATTTTGAGTTAAGATGGAAATTTGCCAGGGCAAATTTCATCAACCAAAAATTTTATTTCGGACTGAATACCTTTGTTGACCTGGGTCAGGTGACAAAAAAGGTAGTTATCCCAACTACCCTGACCTCCTTCACAGAGAACAGAAGCGATTATTTCAATCCCGGAGCCGAGAAGATGCATACCACTTATGGCGCTGGAGTGCGGATTGTCATGAACCAGAATTTTGTCATCTCCATTGATTATGGGAAGGCTGCTAACGAACAGGATGGAAGCAAGGGCCTCTACATCGGACTGAATTATTTATTTTAACCTTTCGAAGCCATGAAATACCCATGAGACAATTGTCTTACCTACAGAGAATGAATATCTGGGTATTCCATACGGCAAATGAAAAACAAATTATTACGTATGAAATCTGCTGTAATTGCCGGGGCTTCCGGATTAATAGGTTCTTCACTTTACAAAATGCTCCTGGAGTCGCCACAATACGACAAGGTGCACCTGCTGGTAAGAAAGAAGATTGACGCCGACCATCCAAAACTGGTTCAGCATGTAGTTGATTTCGAAAAATTTAACGAACAACCATTTGATTTCAAGGCAGATGATGCCTTTTGCACATTGGGAACAACGATTGCCAAGGCAGGTAGCAAACCAGCCTTTGTGAGGGTCGATCACGATTATGTCATCTCCTTTGCCCAGATGGCCCTTGCCGCCGGTGCGACCGGTTTTTACCTGGTCAGCTCCATGGGCGCAAGTGCTTCTTCAACTATTTTTTACAACAAAGTCAAAGGTCAGGTAGAAGAAGATCTTAAATTATTAGGATTTCCCCGACTGGGGATTTTCAGACCTTCCTTACTTCTGGGTCCAAGGGTCGAAAAACGCGCCGGAGAAAAGTTCGCCAGCTGGATGATGACGGCGATTGATTTCTTAATCCCTGCGAAATACAAGGCAATACATGTGGACAAAGTTGCCCGGAAAATGGTCGAAGCAGCGATGCTTGCAGAAAAGGGAATTTTCATCTTTGAATCGGATCAGCTGCAATAATCTCCCGCTTCCTATTTGTATCTTTGTCCTTACCAGAATATTTTATTCACACAATATTTATAGCTATGGCTGGATTTAGTTACCAAAAACCCTTTCCTGTTGCTCAGGATACTACTCAATACAAGCTACTTACAAAAGATTTCGTAAAGACCATCGAAGTCGAAGGAAGAAAAATTCTACAGATTGCTCCCGAGGGACTTGAACTCCTTTCCAGGGAAGCCTTCGCGGATGTTTCTTTTTACCTGAGAGCCTCCCATCTAGAAAAACTGTCCGGCATTTTGAAAGACCCGGAAGCCAGCGACAACGATATCTTCGTGGCTTACACCATGTTACTGAACCAGGTCGTCTCCGCTGAAGGTGAGTTACCTACCTGTCAGGATACCGGCACAGCGATTGTCATCGGTAAGAAAGGTGAGAATGTCTGGACTGGCATGGACGATTCCGAAGCCATCTCTAAAGGTATTTTCGAGACCTACCGGGATCGTAATCTTCGTTATTCGCAGGTCGTGCCGCTGACCATGTTCGACGAGAAAAACACCGGAAACAACCTTCCGGCACAGATAGATATTTATGCTACTGAGGGCAATTCCTACGAGTTTCTGTTCATCACCAAAGGAGGTGGATCGGCCAATAAGACTTATCTGTACCAAATGACAAAGTCACTTCTGAATGAGGAGACGCTAACGAAATTTGTCAAGGAAAAAATCAAGGATTTGGGGACTTCCGCCTGTCCGCCGTATCATCTGGCCATTGTCATTGGCGGCACTTCGGCCGAGGCGAACCTGGCAACGGTGAAGAAGGCGTCGGCAGGATATTATGATCATCTGCCAACTTCCGGCAACGAAGGAGGTCAGGCCTTCAGGGATCTGGAATGGGAAGAAAAGATCACGGATATCTGTCAGAAGAGCGAAATCGGCGCCCAGTTCGGCGGAAAATATTTCGTGCACGATGTGCGGGTAATCCGCTTGCCCAGGCATGCAGCCTCCTGTCCGGTTGGGATTGGCGTCAGCTGCAGCGCTGACCGCAATATCAAGGCGAAGATTACCACTGATGGCATCTTCCTGGAACAATTGGAAACGAATCCGGAACGCTTCCTACCCAAGACTGCGCCATTTTTACAGCCATCCGTTGAAATCGATTTAGACCGGCCGATGGAAGAAGTACGCAGGGAACTTTCCAAATATCCTGTCAAGACCCGCTTGAGCCTGAAGGGCACGCTTGTGGTCGCACGCGATATCGCGCACGCCAAGATTAATGAGATGATCATCAGAGGTGAAGAGATGCCTGAATATTTCAAGAAATATCCGGTTTATTATGCTGGTCCGGCTAAAACGCCAGCAGGTATGGCCTCAGGAAGTTTTGGACCGACCACGGCAGGACGAATGGACAGTTATGTGGAAAAATTCCAGTCCCTGGGTGGTTCGCTGATCATGCTTGCCAAGGGGAATCGCTCGAATCAGGTCACCGAAGCCTGCAAAAAGTATGGCGGTTTCTATCTGGGTTCCATCGGAGGGCCGGCTGCCATCTTAGCCAAAAACAGCATCAAGTCTGTGGAGGTAATCGATTTCCCCGAGTTGGGTATGGAGGCAGTCCGCAAAATCACGGTAGTGGATTTTCCTGCTTTTATCATTGTCGACGACAAGGGGAATGACTTCTTTGCCTCGTTGAAATAGTCAGATAAGACTGGAATTTCAAGTCAAATGCCATGGTTGAAGCCATGGCATTTGTTATTTAAAGTAAGCTGATCAGCAATATGATAGTTTCTATCTCATTACAAATGGCACAACGATAGCAATGACACCGGTGCAAACTACTACCATAATAAAAAGATTGTATCTGACACTATAGCTCGACAAGAGAGAAGAATCGTAGTATTTATCTACCTTCTGATCGCGATACATTTCAATGATTCCGGTCAAAAGTTTTGTACGTGTTTGCTTTCCCTTCAATAAACCGAAGATGGCCACCACATTGATAAGCAAAACAAGTCCAACAAAAATGAACATTACAGCCAGTACGGTGTCGTCTGTTCTTGATTTCTGGACCATTCCTGAGTTAATCCCAAGTGTCATAAGATTGAGCAGAATTGAAGAAAGGATAAAAATCATATCCGTCTTTGCACTCTGTTGCAATTCTGCAACGATGTGTTTATGAACATACTCTAACATAATATTGCCTCCTGAATTAAGTGAAAAATAAAGTTAAGAATTAAATATGGGTTTTTCTTCATTTGTTTTAAAACGGCGTAAAAAATGAGAAGTAATTATGCATCTGTTTTTCCGGAGAATCAAAAAGCAATAAAGTTGGAATGCCCGAAGCCCTTGAAAAATATTTATCCAAAGATTTTGCCTCTTCTAAAATCTTGTCTGCTTCCACTTTATTACCGAGAAACATTTCTGCCCTTGTTTGCAAGCCCATCGTATAAGCTTTCAAAGGAATAATTGGTTCCGGAACCGTCTTCAAATATCTTACCAGGAAAGTCTTGGCCAAAGGCAGGTTCGTTTTGGCAAGATCCCGATTTCGCATGACCACCATCATGTGATACCTTGCTAAATTCAGGATTAGATAATTTTTGGAGGTATCTGATTTTATTGCCTCATCGAAATACTTTTCAGCATTTACCAGATCATCATTGTTTAGGTATGCTTTACCCAACTCGGTAAGTAAATCAGCGTTTTTATTATCCGTGTTGACCCTTTCAAGCCAAAATTTCACCATATCTGTCCCTTTTGAAACCAATACTGCTCTGGCCCTGGCTCCAAAATATTTACTTTTCGCCTCCAGACCGGCTGCATATTCCTGCGCTATTAAACTATCTCCCCCCATATCTTTGGGAAGCATCCCGTAAATCTCCACCAAATAAAGGGCAGCTTCATGGTAATCGGATTTCATGGACAGAACCTTTTTAAACTGGACACAGATCGCCTCTATTCTTTTTTTCACCTCCCCGGTTCCTGTTTGCATGGCCATAAATGCATTAAGAAACAGTACGATTCCTTTGTAATAGGCAAAAGTGGAATTCTGAGAATCGTATGTAACGGCCTTGTTAATACTACCGAGGATGTCGTCGATGTTAAGCCCTCCGCCGCCGGTAAGCAAGTAATGTTTCAGTCTTGCCATTTCATAATGCGCTAAAGCATTTGTGGAGTCCTTTTTGAGAATCCCATCCAGTAATAGTTTGGCCTCATCGACCTTTCCGCTCATGCGTAATTCAAAGGCTTTGAGAACCTCTTTGTCCGGGCCTACACTCGCTGTTGCACTGAAAGTCAGGGTGCCCACCAATAAAATAATCAGCAAGATTGGTTTTTTCATAAGACTAATTTTTAAATTGAACAAAAAAATATATTTGTACTCTGGGAATCAAAATTATAATCATCTCTGTTTTTGGGTTTGCAAGAGTCTTGTAAACTATTTGTAAAACACTTGTAAATAAAAACCTTAACGAATCTGTACTGTTAACATAAGTGGCTCCAATGGGAAATAGCCCTGAATATCAAACTTTTGACCTGTTAAAGGAAAAGATTGTGCACAAAATGCAGCAATCTTATCCGGGAATTAATCCATCAATTTCAGAATGGAAAGGTCAGGAAATATCTAATTTTCAGGAAGAGCTGCTACAAAAAGTGAATGCGCATGTAAGTGAAAAATGGTTCTATAGTCACATAAAAACTGAAAAGAAGACTTTGCCGCGCATCGATATTCTCAATTTGTTAAGCAAATATGCCGATTACCTTAACTGGGAAGATTTTAAATACCATCATTCCGTCAAAAGTAATGTCAAACCGCCTTCAATTTCTGCAAACAGGTATTTTATTTATGTACCGCTTTTAGTACTAACTTCCTTATTACTATTTTATTTACTTTTTAAAACCTTCAGCAACAAGGATTATAAATTTCAGTTTTACGATGCTGATACCAGGAAGCCGATTTCTAACGCGATAATTGAGGTAAGTGTTCTTGGAGTTGGAGAGTCTCCTAAAAGTTACTTATGCAATCAGGATGGCAATTTCTCCCTGAAAACGGTTAAAGCTAATATCCGTTTTATCGTAAAATCACCTTATTACCTGACAGATACAATTCTTAGACTCCTGGATAAATTCAATAGGTATGAAATCATTCAACTTCAGCCGGATAATTATGCCATGATGATTCAATACTTTTCGACCATGAATGTGAAAGACTGGAAGAAAAGAAGAGAACAGCTTAGCCAGATGATTGCAGACAGCGCTTTGATTTACCAGGTTTATGACAAGGATGCCATTGGGGTAGAACTCTTTAACAAACAAGAGTTTATCAACAAACTGACCCTTCCTTCAACGGGATTGAAGGATATTGATATTCTGGATACAAAATATCAGAATGAGAAAATCTCATTGATTCGTTTCAGACAAAAGGAGAAAAACAAATGAGAAGATTTATATACCTGGTTACTGCGATACTTTGTTACATTACCCTGTGTTCGAAGTCGTGCAATGAAGGAGGCCAAAATGGCGAGATACCATTGGCGGAGAAACTTTCAAATGAAAAAACTGAAATAAGAAATGAATTTGTGTCGGAATTCATACCTGAAAAATCTTTGTCTGCCTTTGAGTCCAAAGCCAAACAGAAATTGACTGACTTATCAGACTATCTGAATATATTGTTAGATAGCTCTATGGACAGCTCTTTTAGGGAACAGTCCAAAATGATGGTCGTAAATTTGTTTATTTCAGATACAACCGGAGTCAATCGCAGGCTCTTGAGTGAAAAAGAGGACAGAAGTTTCCCTATTAATAAATTGATAGGATCCGAAGCGTTTCCAGTCTCCAAAAAGATCGTTTTAGATTCGATCAGGATTTCTGAACAGTTACATTTTACAACCAAAAACACTTATAAAGGCCGGTTAGCTTTTTCAAGGCGTATACAAAGTGCGCCATCAAAAGATTCCATATGGTCTCCTTGCGCCCCGATGCAGGTCGAATTCTTCCTTTCAAAAATTAAAAAATCTTTCGGTTCCGACACGCTCCAAGTATGGAATCTTTCTTTGGGAACGATTTTTTGAAAACAATTCTGATTTTTTTCGTAAAAGTAAATTGTATGGGAATGGTTGTTTTACAGAAAGACTCATACATTACTAATACGCATTAATAATGAATTTCGCGGTCAAATGAAAAAAATATTAATCGTTCACGCGCATCCGGAGCAGCAATCATTTTGCTCCGGTTTAAGAAATGTTGCAAGGCAATATTTTGAAGAAAAGGGGAATATTGTGATTGAAAGCGACCTCTATGCGATGGGGTTTGATCCGGTTGGAGACCGGCGTGACTTCAAATCTTTGAACAACCCAGACTTCTTCAAATATCAGCTGGAGCAGGTAAATGCCTGCAAAACCAAATGTTTTACTGAGGATTTGAAGGTCGAAATGGACAAGCTGGTCTGGTGCGATATTCTCATCTTCAATTTTCCTCTTTGGTGGTTTGGTTTACCTGCGATTCTCAAGGGATGGGTCGACAGGGTCTTTGCGATGGGTTTGGTCTACGGTGATGGTCGGGGTGTTTATGAGAATGGGACTTTCAAAGAAAAAACAGCCTTCATTACCATGACGACCGGTGGACCGGAAATCGCTTATACGGCTAAAGGCAATGGGGATCCGGCAGTCATCTTGTACCCGATACACCACGGAATGTTCTATTTTGCCGGGATGACAGTGCTTCCGCCGTTCATCAGCTGGGGTCCTGCGAGGATGAGTCAGGAGGAAAGAACCGCCGAATTAAAGCGTTATGGGCAATATTTGGAATCCATGGAATCGCTGCAGCCCTTGTATACCAACAGATAAGAGAAAATTTCAGGTGCTTTAAAAAATTCCTTCTTTTTTTGATGTGTTTTTATTGCTAAAGCTAAAAAAGGGTTTATATTTGCAACACTTTTAAAGAAAGAAGGGAGCTTAGCTCAGTTGGTTTAGAGCATCTGCCTTACAAGCAGAGGGTCGTTGGTTCGATTCCAACAGTTCCCACCAGAGACTTCAGAGAAATCTGAGGTCTTTTTTTATGTTTGGTTTAACCCTCTGTTTAACTCAAATCAAACGTTCACGGATCAAATGACATTTCACACTAATTTGGCAAAGAACTTAATGCTTTCAGATTCGGAATAACATTCTTCCCTTGGTGGTTAAAATGAATTTCATTTAAGATTATTATTAGATTTGATCTTTACTAGCAGATTAACTTTAACACCGTGCCTACGAAAGATATGTCATTAATACCTGGAGAATTTAATGAGGAAGATCAACTCTGGAAAAGATTTTTAGCAGGTGATGATGTTTCATTTTACAACCTTTATGATAGGTACGCAGTTAAATTGTTTAAGTATGGGAGCCACTTCTCAAAGAATAAGGAACTGGTAAAAGATAGTATACATGATCTTTTCCTCGAATTGCACAAATACCGGACGAAACTCTCAGAAACCAACAATGTGCAGTTTTATTTATTCAGATCCCTTCGGCGAATTATTTACAAGTCTCAGGTAAAAGTGATCCCTCTGGGAGTGAACGAAAACGTACATGCTCCTTTCGATCTTCCGGTTTTCTCACATGAAGATCACCTTATTGCAGAAGAATCCAGGCAGGAACAATATAAGGCAATGAATGCAGCCATGAAAAAACTGACCAACCGGCAACGGGAAGGACTCTCGCTCAAATTTGAACATGGTTATTCCTACCCTGAAATAGCCCAAATCATGGGTGTCTCTATTGAATCAGCCAGGTCTGTCATCTACCTTGCCTTAAAGGAACTCCGTAAAAGCCTTGAAGAGAAGGTGCATATCATCCAACTTTTGTTAATCCTGACCAGAAATCCACTATCATAAGCCACTGAAATTTACGTGAATGTAAAATAGTTGAAAAATAATTGCTTTTTTTCAACTATGTTTTGGACTTTTTATTCTTTTTATGAATAAAGAGAAGACTCACAATTTATGAAAACAAAAATACGGGCCGAAGAACTTTTAGCAGCAGAAAATTTTTCCAAAGAGTTTCTGTCGCAAAATGCAGAAGAAGGTCAACTAGACAACGGGGAAATCCGGATTGCTCAAACTATCAGTTCTTTTCTGCTCACCTCCTCCGAAGATTTTGAGCGTGAAGAAAAGGAGGTGACGAAAAATCATATCAGGCACTCGATCAGAAAGCGTACTTTCAGAAAACGACTTATCCAGTGGTCTGCAGCTGCTTCCTTGTTGTTTGCAATCCTTTTTACCTCAATTGGATATTTTAAGGTTCATTCAACCAGTGAGATTGCTCAATTTGCTGAGACAATTAAAGATATTAAGCCAGCGAACAATACCCGGATCATTCTTCAGAATGGGGAGGAGGTGCAGATTCATAAAAAAGTGTCTCAGATACGATATGATGCAACTGGCGAGAATATTAAGGTAGATTCTGCTCAAAAAGTCGTTCAGAAGGTAGTGAATAGCCGTACAACTTTCAATACGGTCATTGTTCCCTATGGAAAGCGTACTCAGATCACGCTATCTGATGGAACAAAAATTTGGCTGAACTCAGGTTCGAAGCTTGTCTATCCTGCCGTTTTTGCTGATGGAAAAAGGGAAGTATTCATTGATGGGGAAGCAGTATTTGATGTTGTACATTTGAATGATACACCATTTATAGTTCGCGCAAGAGATTTTGACATCAGAGTTTTGGGAACGATATTCAATGTAAATGCTTATTCAGATGATAAAAACTCAAGTGCTGTACTGGAAACAGGAAGGATAGAACTTACGTTGAACAGAAACTCTGTTTTAACCAAACCAAGACTCAATATCTCACCAGGGACCATGGCTATCTGCAATCCTGAGGAGAATAATTTTGAGCAAAAACAGGTGAACCCGGCATTATACCTTTCCTGGCGTGAGGGATATTTGACCCTGAATAGCGAAAGGCTGGAGGATATCGCCAGAAAATTGAGCCGTTATTATAACATTCAATTAATAATTAGTGACATTGATCTGAAAAATATGACCTTTTCAGGATGCATGGATTTGAAAACCTCTCCGGGGGAAGTGTTGTCAGTGATCAATGAGACTACCTCAATCACCTATTCAAAAGATCAGGATAAAATATATATAAACCCAAAATAAGATGCCTATTGAAAAATGAACTTATGAAATGAAAAAAATGTAAAAAGCTTGCAGATGTTGCAACCATCCACAAGCTTAAAATTTCAATTTACATCGCCTGACAGCGATATTTATAAACCAAAAGATAGACAAATGTATGAATAAAAGTTACATTAGGAATACTTGTTTCCTTCAAAATGATTGTTTTACGAAGGTTTTTAGGGTTATGAAAATAACATTATTTATTCTCTTCCTAGCAATAAGCAGTACTTTTGCTAAATCTTCGTATTCCCAAAATACAAGATTCTCCATCCATCTAAGCAATGCACCGATTCAAAAAATTTTCGAGGATATCCAAAAGAAGAGTGAGTTTATTATCCTTTACCGGGATGATCAGGTCGACCTCCAACATAAATCTAATGTTGATTTTGATGATGCCACAGTTGATCTGATCTTGGATAAAGCCTTTGAGGGATTAAATCTATCCTACAAGATCTTCGGTCGTCAAATAGTGATTTCAACCAAAAAAGGCAATGATGAGCCCTCACTTGTCGGCTCAGAATCAGTCGCATCACAAAAAAAGGAAATCAACGGAAAAGTGACAGACAGCAAAGGGCAACCCATGCCCGGAGTCGTGGTAGCAGTGAAAGGAACTACCATCGGAATAATTTCTGACAATGACGGTAAATTTACTTTAAAGGTTGCGGAGAGTACTCAAACATTGGTTTTCTCCTTTCTGGGAATGAAAACACAGGAAATTTCAATTACAGGTAAGACAGAAATCAAAGTTGCCATGGTTGAACAACTTGTTCAGGTTGATGAAGTCCTTGTAACAGGATACCAAACCATTGCAAAGGAACGCACTACCGGAGCTTTCTCCACCATTAAGTTGGAACAGATCGATAAGCCTGTATCGAATATTGCTCAAAGGTTAATCGGTACTACGGCAGGCGTACAGGCCAGGCTGGATAATGATGGCAATCCTACATTTGAAATCCGCGGACAAACTTCACTGAATGCCACCAAAGATCCTTTGGTAGTAATTGATGGGTTCCCAACTGAAAAGGGATTCAGTTCAATTAACCCGAATGACGTGGAAAGCATTACCGTCCTTAAAGATGCTGCAGCAGCATCCATCTGGGGTGCTAAAGCTGCGAACGGGGTTTTCGTAATCACCTCGAAAAAAGTAACTGGCAATCAACCATTGAGAATTTCAGTCAACACGTTTTACAAAGTCGGGCAAAAAGTTGACATGAATTATGTCAACCCTAAGACTAATTCCAATGATATGATCGATTATGAACTACTCTCATTCAATAAATGGGGAAATCAGCCTTATGCACCGGTTCCTATCGACGGATCCTATTCCAGGACTTATTCTCCGACACAGATGTTGATGTGGGATGCCTATTTTGGGAAAATCACAACTGCTCAACGCGATGCCGGGATAGCCCCATACAGGAGTATAGACAATACGCAACAAATTGAAGACAACCTTCTTGCGAATCCAACTACTCAGCAATACAATATTACCATGATGGGAGGCACAGAAAAAATTTCGAATTTCCTTTCCGTCCTGCATGAAAAAAATCAGTCTAACTATCAGCAAACATTTAACACAAGGGATGTCCTGAGTTTCAGAAATACCGCTAAAATGTTCAAATGGCTTGAACTGGAAACAGGAGCCGTCCTGGCTTTTACCAATGCATCAAGCAATGGTATTACATTAAGTGATATATCGTCATTGGCACCATATGAAATGTTGCTCGACAACAGTGGAAACTACACGAATATTCCTTATGCAAGGAATATGGCAGCTTTAGAAGAAAATAAAGTTCCATTGTCAAGTTTCCCATACAAGTTCACCTACAACCCGATTGAAGAAATCAATAACAGGGCCATCACCTCAAAATCACTTGATACCCGCATTACCGCAGCACTTTTCCTGAAACCCATGAAAGGCCTGACATTTGAATCGAGGGTGCAATATGAATTCAACAATACTTTTGACAAGAGCATATATAATGAGAATACCGCTACCGTCCGAAACTTGGTAAACGGCGCCGCTTCCTGGAATAGGGCAACCAATGTGGTAGTGCTCAATCTACCTAAAGGCGGATTTCTCGATCAGAGCAGGTCGGATGTGAAAGCATTGACGGTGAGAAACCAGCTCAACTTTAACAAGACGTTCGGGAAACATGACGTTAGCGCGTTGGCAGGTTTTGAACTTTCTGACAGAATTGCCCAGTCTTTTGGAAATCCAAGAACCTATGGTTATGATGACACCAAACTTTCGGTTGGTACTTTTCCCAACGGTCCGGGAGGAGCAACTGTTAAGCTGATTACTAACTGGCTGGGTACCAACCAGACATTCGCATATGTAAACAGCTTCAGCTATGCAACCAGGCGCTATTACTCGTCCTATGCAAATGCATCATATTCCTATAATTCAAAATACACCTTATCAGGAAGTGTCCGAAGTGATGCTTCGAATTTCATCACTGATGATCCGAAATACCGTTATGCCCCATTCTGGTCTGTAGGTGCTGCATGGCATGCAAGCAGGGAAGAGTTCATCCAGAGCATCGACTGGATCGACCGGTTGTCGGCAAGGTTAACCTTTGGATACAACGGGAATGTGGATGTTACCACCTCTTTCCAGCCATTGATTTCTCCAAGTGCAACAGTGAATACCAACACACAGGAAGGAACCACGGCCATTTCCAGTCTTGGAAACCCCACTCTCAGGTGGGAAAAGACCGGTACATGGAACGGAGGAACTGATTTTTCCCTCTTCAAAGGAAAACTGAACGGAACACTGGATGTTTACAGGAAATATACCCGCGACTTGATTGCCTCGATATCCATACCTTCGGTTAACGGCAGTACTTCTTCCAAGATGAACAACGCAGAAATGAAGAATACCGGTTTCGAGCTGACACTGGGGACTTCTCTGAACCTGGTCAAAAACGACATTGTCTGGCGCGGATCGGCTAACTTCTCATACAATAAGAATGTGATCACTAAATTGTTTGCTGCCCAGATCGCAGCCTCCAGCATGTATGGCAAATCGATTGGTACTGGAACTTTCGTCCAGGGTTATAACTCCCAGGAAATGTGGAGTTTCTTATATGCAGGTATCAAAAACGAGGGCACAACGGCTGTACCTAACTTCCAGCCTCAGGTACAGGGTCCGGGAACGACAACCTACAATTTTACCGGATTAACTCCGGGTGATGGACGTGATTATATGCTCCACATGGGAACCAAGGTTGCCCCTTATACCTTCGGTTTTACCAATTATTTCAAAATTTACGATTTCAGCCTATCTTTCATCGTTACCGGAAAATTCGGTCATGTATTTTCTCGTCAGTCATTCAACTATCCGGTATGGTGGACTGGAAGAGTCCTTCCAAACCAGAAATTATCAGAGGTTATGAACGGAGATCCAATGAAAATTGTACCACTCCCGCAAAACATAGATGAGCCCAAGTTCTATTTTTGGGACAGGTTCTATCCGTACATGAGTTATTTGGTGGAAAGTGCTTCACACTTAAGGATGCAGGAGATCAACCTGACTTACAACGTACCACAGAAGTACACGAAGAAATTATCGTTGAGCCTTGTTCAGCTATATGTACAATGCAACGACCTCTTCACTGTCCATTCCAATAAATATGGAGAAGATCCTGAATATCTAAAAGGCGTTCTGATCATGAAACCTCAGCCCAAATTTACTTTCGGACTGAAATTCGATTTATAACCATTTACAAAGTTAAGACATGAAATATATATTCAATTATAGAATTCTAACATTGGTTATACTGTTTACCATATTGGAATCATGTACGAAAATTGATTCTTTTCTTGCACAGATGCCCAATAAGAGTAGTGCAAAACCTCTTCAGAACCTGGATGAACTCGATGGAATACTAGGTCTCTACTCCAGCTTCTGGACCGAAAGTTCAGGAACGGTTTATGCCGGGACAGACGACTTTGGCGTATTAAAGGAAATTCATGATTCCTATTCCGGAATATATGGAGGTACTTCTATGAATTATATGCTTCTACCTGCAATCTGGGACGTTCCTGCCGTTGAGAATTCAGGAGACCGGGGTTGGGCAGAGGCCTGGGGTAAAATTTTCAAGGCCAATATGGTTCTTGGAAACCTGGACAAAGTAGAAGGGACTGATGCCAGGAAAGCTGAACTCAAAGCAGAAGCTTACTTTTTAAGAGCCTATGATATGTACCTGCTGGCGAATATTTACTGCCTGCCATATACCAATTTCAATACCAAAAACAAGGCTGAGATGGGTTTGCCCCTCAAACAGTCGGTATCTTTCGACGAATCGGTAGCCAGGGCTACACTGGAAGAGACCTACAAATTTATTGAAGCTGACTTGACAGAAGCACTGAAAATTACGACTCCTCTCCTGAGATCCTACGATGGTGTACCTCGCTGCTGGAGGGGAACAACAGCCGGGGTGAGGGGTTTTGCCGCACGCTATTATCTCTATCAGGGCGACTATGCAAAAGCCCTTACTTATGCTAATCAGGCGCTCAGTGAATACAGTGTGCTGGTGGACTATAACCTGAATAACAAAATAGGTGGCATGACTTGGGGAAAAGCCTTACCCTATACGATTGATGCAGGAACAACCAGTCAAAAGTCCGTTACGCTAAACTTCCCTTATGGCCATGACAATCAGACTGATTATACGGACAGGATTGGTTGGAAAGAACATCTGTATATGAGATTTGTAGTTAATGGTTCATGGTGGTTTATTCCCAGCAAGGAGTTGATTGCGTTGTATGATCAGACCAACGACAGAAGGTACGAATACAACTATGTTAAGGGATACTCCTATGATCGCGGCTGCGTAAAACCATCCTTCAGCTGGCCGGGCTACATCCGGTTTTTTAAAGACAACTTGCCCAGCGGTCCGACTGTTGCTGAAATGTACCTGATCAAAGCAGAGTGCCTTGCGCGGCAAAATAATCTGGTTGAAGCTCAGACTGCCGTCAATACATTAAGGGTTAAACGTATGCTTAAAACGGCGCCTGCAAGTGTAATCAACCTCACATTCACCAGTAAAGATGATGCTGTCAAGAAGATCCTGGAGGAAAGACGCCGTGAACTGGCATTTGTTCAAAGGTGGAATGATGTAAGAAGATTGAACAACAATGACGATACCAACGACGATGTCGTAATGAAAAGAACTTTCTATGGCTATACTTCCTCCGCAATTCTGAATCTTGAAGCAGTAAAGACCTATACACTTCCCAAGGATTCCAGGCGCTTTGCCTGCCCAATCCCTTATACCGACCTGGTTTCTGGTCAGGGGGTCCTGAAGCAGAATACTTACGACGCTAATTCCGTTGTCATACAATAAGTTATCAGTTTGATAACAAAATCAAAGGGGTGTCCAAAAATTCAACTTTGGGACATCCTCTTTGGTTTGTTTTCAGTGAATTGAAAGAACTGCAGTTCTTGCGATATAGTCTGATAAACAAAAATTCAATCCTGAAAAAATGAAGATTTCTTCTCTGTTATTTCTGTTGATGATTACGTTTTCTGTTCTGGCTCAGACCAATGTACTCACCAACACTTCACCGCTGATCGTCATTGATGGAATGGCGGTTCGGGGGGGCCTCGCCGAAGCAAACAGGCTGGTAAACATTCAAACGATAAAATCAATTGATATAGAACGCGATGAAACTCTGTGGGGCAAAGATGCAGTAAACTGGGCAATCATCATTAAACTTAAAAAATGAACAAATACTTATTGATCTTATCTTTTTTTTGGATAGGAGCATTATCGGCTCAGGAAACCGGTATCCGCTTTGAGACCGGGAATTTCAGCCAGGCTTTGGAAAAAGCAAAACTGGAGGGGAAATATCTCTTTATCGACTCTTACACGACCTGGTGCGGTCCATGCAAGAAGCTTGAAAAGGATGTATTTACCGATAAAGAAGTTGCGAACTATTTCAATTCAAAATTCATCAACCTCAGGCTTGACATTGAGAAAGGAGAAGGGCCAGAACTGAAGAAGCGTTTTGGCGTCCATTTTATACCAACCCTGCTTTTCATCAATTCAGAAGGTGAAGTGGAAAACAAATTCATAGGATCATCTACGAAGGAAGAGTTTATGAAACTGTCGGCCGAAGTATTCACCAAGGATAACCGTTACGGTGATATTCAGCGCAAATTCAAGGGGGGTGATAGAAGTATTGGATTTATGTCGCTCTACATGAATGAATTACTTGCACAGAAGGAATACGCTAACGCAAAGGAGCTACTTTATAGCCTCATAAAATCGGAACCGGCAGAAAAGTTATGCACGAAAGATTTCTGGCCAGTGCTTACCCAGGATTTTTTGGCTGAACACGGTTCGGGCGTTTATAATTTTCTGATAATAAATAGGGATCTACTCTGCAAGAATATCGGTGAAAAAGAGTACAAGGATAAAATGTCCCCGATTTTTATAAAATTCTCAAAAGTATGGGTGTCAAACGTGAAATTGAAAATCCAAAAGGAGGATTTTGATAAATTGAGAAAAGAGATAAAATTGCTTTCGCTGGAAGATAAGGATGAAGTCTTGTATATTCTTCGGATCGCAGAGGCACGGCAGAATGGAAAATTTGATTCTTATACCTCACTTCTTGATAAATCATCAGGGAAAATCTCAGAAAAGAACACTTACAGCCTCTTGATGAAAAGCAGTTTCATGGCCAAAGAGGGCACAAAAGGCCAATGCGAAAAAATCGCTGCAATGATTAATAAATTTATTGCGACAGCCAATAACAATGATTATAAATCCGGGCTCAGCAACGTATTGAAGAGTCTTGATAAAAAAATAAAATCAGAATAAAATGAGAAGATTTGTAAGCTTCCCTGATAGTTGGCCATTTTAGTATATTTCTGAATAATAAAATTGTCTTTCTTATCAGAATTCAAATGGGGTGCTTGTTATTACTGTTCCAGGTGTGGCTACAAAAAATAATGCGCAGGAGGAAAGGAATTTAGCCGGCAATGCACTTCTTGCCATTTAACATCATCTGCGGCAAGCGGCACTCTATTCACAATATAAAGTTTCCTTAGTTGAAAGCTTTTTCCATTGTTTTCTACCTGACCCATTCCTCATTGAGAATAAAAACCTCTGCCGCTATGAGCAATAAGTTAGGATTACGACAATAGATATGCCGGTTGTTTATGAACAAGGTGGAACCTATTGTATTAAGCAACATGAATTCGAGAAATAGGTTAAGCAAGAGGGTATGAAACCTTTCAAAGGCTGAATACGAATGGAATGAGTCTTTTCAATGTTATATGTAAAACTGTTTTCAACTGGCACAGCAGTGCCGGTTGAAAATATTTTCTATTAATAAGCCAATAGGGTACTTGAACAAAACAAATTCAACCAATATTTCTGTTTTCAAACACAATCACCATTTGCACTATGGCAGTGCGTTATTTATCATATAATGCACTATGATAGTGCAATATTTAACATCTTTGTCCAAAACAGACCTAAATGGACAAATTATTTGAACAATTTATTAAACTTCTCAGGGAGACGGATACAAACTTCTTCCGTTACATTTATACGGAGATAAATTGGAAAAATCGAATGATCGGACTTACCGGTCCGCGAGGAGTCGGGAAAACCACCTTGATTCTGCAACATATCAAAACGAAGCTGAATCCTGTTGAAACTCTTTATGTAACAGCCGAAGACTTTTATTTCGCCGATAACAAATTGGTTGATTTAGCAGATACCTTCGTAAAGCGTGGTGGAAAATATCTTTTTGTTGATGAAATCCATAAATACAAAGAATGGTCAAAGGAACTGAAATTGATTTATGACTATCATCCCGAATTAAATATGGTGTTTACTGGATCTTCGGTGCTAGATATCAAAAAGGGAGCTTCAGATTTAAGTCGAAGAGCCGTAATGTACTATCTGCAAGGGTTGTCTTTTTGAGAATATTTACAATTGTACCACCAAATATCTTCCCGATCCCACTCTCTGAAAGAAATTCTGGAACATAAAGTTGAACTTCCCGAAGTAAAACATCCATTGCCTTGCTTTGAAAACTATTTAAGAAGAGGATATTATCCGTTTGCATTGGAAGATGATTTTGAACTGAAACTACAACAAATTGTCAATCAGACTTTGGAAACAGATATCCCTTTGTATGCAGGCATGAATGTGTCGACCGGACGAAAATTGAAACAATTATTGGCTATTATTGCCAAAAGTGTACCTTTTAAACCTAATATGACAAGTATCGCAACTGCACTTTCAGCCAGCAGGAATAACATAACAGACTATTGCCTCTTTATTGAAGAAGCCGGAATGATAACCCAACTCCGGAATGCAACAGGCGGAATAAGGGGCTTGGGTAAGGTCGATAAAATTTATCTTGACAATACTAATTTAATTTTCAGCCTTGCCATCGAAAACTCAAATACAGGAAACATTAGGGAATCATTTTTTCTGAATCAACTTAGAGTGAAGTATGACGTGATTGTCTCAACAGTTGCTGATTTTCTGGTAGGAGATTATACCTTTGAAGTAGGTGGAAAAAATAAAAGCCTGAAACAAATCCAGGGTATCGACAAAGCCTATGTTGTAAAGGATGATATTGAACTAGGATATCTGAATACGGTTCCACTCTGGCAATTCGGATTAACTTATTGATTGAATAACCTAAAGGATCATGTTAATGAAAGTATCTGCAATATTATCCGGATTGATTTTCATGGTAATGATTGGCTATTCGAACAAAGCGTATAGTCAAGCACTTGGCCGGCAAAATCCGATAATTTTGACAGACGGCAGTTTGACTTCTGATAACGAGATCATGCTGAGTCTGATCAATAAATATAGAAAAGAGGGCTGTAAATGTGGAAGGACTTTCATGCCTGCAGTTGATACCTTAATATGGAATCGCAAATTAGAGCTTGCGGCGCTGAAACACAGTAAGGATATGTTTGATCATAAGTACTTTGATCATATCAACAAAAAAGGACTTGGACCAAGTACAAGAATTACCAGGGAAGGTTATAT
Organism: Prolixibacteraceae bacterium; assembly: GCA_037137375.1. Taxonomy (GTDB): domain Bacteria; phylum Bacteroidota; class Bacteroidia; order Bacteroidales; family Prolixibacteraceae; genus CAINVV01. The sequence continues at coordinate 159,183 of JBAXKJ010000003.1, read as the reverse complement.
CTGGTCGACCTGCGGAGAAAATATTGCTAAGGGGCAAAAGACTGTCGAAGAGGTAATGCATGGTTGGATTACGAGTGAAGGCCATTGCAAAAATTTAATGAACAAATCTTTCAAAGAGGTCGGTTCAGGCCGGACCGGAAACATCTGGGTTCAGAATTTTGGGACACAGAGATAACTTATTGTAAGAATCTTTGTTGTTATTTATCGTTCGGCATTAAACCATTTGGATATGTAGATGTCAAAAGAACAGTTTAGAATGGTTAGATAGAACAAGGCCCTTCGGATAGTGAAAGCTATGCGGAGGGTTTTTGCATTTTGAAAAATCGACGAAAGGAATTACCTTTGTATGATAGACCTTGATCTCAAAATTTATCGGTTTGGTTACCAGGAAACCAATTATTGTTCTGTTTCGTATAAGCTGAGTAATTATTTTGTAATAAGAAAATATTGAGGTTATGTTATTTATAAAGTTCCTTTTGTCCAGTATGATATTGATCAATACGAATGTCAGCTCAGACTGGAAATTAAGAAAAGATGACGCCGGCGTCAAGATTTATACCAGAAGCGTTCCAGGCTCTCCTTTCGAAGAATTCAGGGCTGTGGTCACTATCCCAAAAACGACTCTTACCAATGTGCTGGATATCATTACGGACGTAAAAAACTATCCACAAAATTTCCCGAATTGTGGCAGTTCTGCTGTCCTCCTTCAAAAAGACAAGTACGACGATATCCACTATATTACTATTGATACTCCCTGGCCGGTTAAAAAAAGGGATGCCATTTATGAAGCATCTACATCAATTTCCCCCAATGGCAAACATGCTGTAATTAAATTGGTCCCGCGTGGTGATTACACCAAGGAAAAATCCGAATTTGTCCGTGTCTACAATGGTTCCGGATTCTGGGAACTGGATGAAATAGCCACCAACACGGTCCAGGTTGTTTATCAGTTTCATGCCGATCCGGGCGGCGAAATTCCTGCATGGATCGCCAACGCAGTCATCGTTTCCAATCCTTTGAAAACCATGCAGAGTCTTAGGGAGAAGACAAAAAAGCTGCAAAACTAGCCCTAAATGCCCTACCGGGAAACCGTTTTATTTACTTATTACTTTCCCGGGCAAAAACCGGAGAAACAGATCTGTCACATATTTAGCTGACGACCCGGATTGCTTGTCGATCCTGAATTTATGCTTGTCACCCCTGGCGGTAATAATGATCCTGAGTTCCCTGGCGAAATTTGGTCCCCTGATCTCAACACTTTCAACCTGATCGTATGAAATCATGAAGTTGCGCTTGTGTGCAGCCACCATATCTTCAGGGGACAAAGCAGCAAGATCAGAAGCCTCCGACATTCTGCCCTGGTCGTTAAACTGATCCACCAGGGTACCAATTGCACCAGCTACCATCGCTTCAGGAGTATATCCACCCAGTGAGCCCCTCATCGTACCCGCGGCATTGGTTCCAAAACTTCCGGTTTTGGTGAAGACTAAACAGTCATGCAAAAAAAATAGGGTAAAGACCCGCGCAAAAGGGAAAGAAGGTTGCACGAGCCCATCCAGAACGACAAGCTGATAACTGGTCGTCCGACGTCCATTTTCAAGAGGCGTTTCCTTCTTTGCCATGCCAAAATAGCTTGAACAAACTCAACTATTTATCTTATCTCTGAAGTATTGAAAGATTATTCTCAATCCCATCAGCAGACAAAATACCCCGAAAAGAACAAATAGTCCGCCGAGAATAAAAGCCAATATCTCTTTAGTGGACTCTGGCATCAGGCGTACCAGACGTTGGGAAACTGAATAGGCTGTAGAATTTGAAGGCCCTGGCGGAGCAGTTTTTGTTGCCCAGATAATAAGGATTCCGATACCGGCTACTACGATTCCAATCCCCCACGCCAAAAAGAATCCCTCTTTGTCAAATTTGACAGGATAAGCCTTTTTTGCCTGCACTTTACTTCTCTTTACGACCTGCGATTTTTCTCCCGAAGCCGGATCCATCATTTTTTCCTTCATTTGATTATGTTTTGTTTATTAATGACCAATTGGAATCGAAGATCAGCAAAGCAAATACCCCGATAATCACTTTCTATCAGAGAAAAAATTAATTCATAAGCTCTCCAAAATAAATTACCTATTGTACTGAAGAACAGTATTTAGCCATGCTGGTTCATTCAAAATTAGAAAATTATGATGAGAATAAAAAATTGATTATTTTTAGTAGAACCAAATTATTCCAGTATGAAAAAGCTACACTTTACCTTAATCGCTGTATTAATATTGAACATGATGTCTGGTTATGCAGCAGATCCCGTTAGGAAACCGTTTGTTGAGATAACTATCAATGGAAAAATTCTGACTGCAGGGCAGAAAGCAGAAGTGCGTCCGGGTGAGAAAGTTAGAGTAACAGCCATTCTGAGGGGAGGCAAGCGGGATTATTGCTCCATGCCTGAGAAATATGCCAATATTGGCGCCACGACACAAATTGTGTCAAAAGGAGATGATGGGATGTTCTTCACCATTCAGGGAGGAAACCAGTTTCGGGGAGAATGGACGCTTGGGAACGAAACTGCCATCATGAGTTCTTCACCTGATGTCGTTATCGAACCCCTGCCTCAACAGGGAGTCAAGCAAACGGAGGCCTATGTAACCTTACCAAAATCCGGACTTGGACAAACATTCCTGAAGGTAAAGATCAATACGCTCTGGAAATACAAGCGAACAACTCCGGCTGGAACAACCAATACTGAAGAGGTCAACAATGGAGAAGACACTTTTTATCTGGTCCTCTCGGGCGCTGCAGACGCCTGGTATTCGTCCGAAAATATTACCGCCTCCGGCACAGAAAATTTTTCTGTCAGGAGTAAACTCGATCAGGTTCAGAATTTCTACAAGGAGATTGAGACCGCGCTTAGGGCAAAAAACTGGAGCGGAGCACAGTTGCATTTTACTAATCTTCAGACCTCGCTAAATTCCTTAAAGACCGAAATCGAACGACAAAAACGCGATAACAATGCCTTCGAATGCAAAGTTACCCTGATCGGACTTCCTTCAGATTTAAGCATGGATCATTTTAATAAATTGCAGAAGATGTCTGATCTTTGGAAGACAAATTTCACCCTTTCGCAGGATAATTTCCAGAAAGTCAACCAGATGCTTTTAAATAAACAGTTAGGACTGAGTAATAACATCCTGAAGTCCGTCATCAAAAATTACCTCGACTGGGCTAGTCCGATTCCAAATGATGCCACCGATTTGATCAATATTTACAACCCCTCCAATTCGTTAGGCGCATTTGTCCTACCTCTGAAAATCCTCTCCTGGAATGAATCTGCCATAGAGGATGCTTCCATCCTGAAAGACCAGGCAAAAGGCATTCAGATTCTTACAGATCTGCGCGAGTTCTACCTGGATCGCACTAAGAATGCGGTACAGGAACGCAAAACCATTGTGGAAACCCAAACCATGCTTCAACCGGTCAAAGCACTTGATTCCCAGATGAAGGGCTACTTATCAGGATTAAGCTGGCTTAAATGGGTACCGAAAAAATAACTCCTTCTTTGCATACCAAAATTTACTATTTTTGAAATCCCGATAAAAACAACAAAACTTAAAAACCCTATGTACCAAACGAAAGAATCTTCAGGCAAATCAGTTGTAAAACTGGTATTCGCAGCCTTATTTGTCATACTCATGACCAATTCAGGCTTCTCCAAATCCCGCGATTATTATCAGATTCAGGTTTATAAATTAACCGGGAAAGCCCAGGAGGAAAAAGTTGATAACTTCCTCAAAAATGCCTACTTACCCGCTTTGCACCGTGCAGGGATCAAGACAGTTGGCGTTTTTAAGCCAGTTGAAACCGATACGCTATGCGGAAAAAGAGTATTTGTATGGATCCCCTTCACTTCACTCGAGCATTTTGCCAAGACCCTCGAAACCCTGAAGAATGATCAGGTATATCAAAAAACGGGTATCGATTTTCTCGGGGCCCCTTTCGATCAAACCCCTTTTATTCGGAAAGAATCCATTCTTTTGATGGCATTTCATCTTATTCCGAACTTCACCCTTCCAACTTTCTCAACACCTCATTCACAGCGCATCTATGAATTGAGAAGTTATGAAAGCGGAACGGAGAACCTTTTTCGGAAAAAAGTGCAGATGTTCAACGAAGGTGGTGAATATAATATCTTCAAGAATCTGGGATTCAATGCCGTCTTCTATGCCGAAGTAATATCAGGAAGCACCATGCCCAACCTCATGTATATGACCACATTCTCCGATCTTGCTTCCCGCACTGCCCACTGGGATGCCTTCAAGGCTCACCCCGACTGGAAGAAACTATCCGGAATGGCAGAATATAAGAATACCGTTGCCAGATCGGTCATCATGTTCCTGCATCCTGCGGACTATTCTGATTTTTAGAACTCCCAACTGACAATAAAAATGGGGAAATCTTATACGGATTTCCCCATTTTTATTTACCCGGATCTAACTAATTCAGTAATTCCGGCGGAATCTGAGTGATCTTCTCAAGCGTGATGCTTTTCACGAATAGTTCCCCTCCTTCAGACTGAATCTGGATTCTTCCGCCGGAGAGCGGATGAACCTTTCCGTCCTTGTCAATACTACCGGAATTGTAGTTGACCATGTTGACGACGCCGTTGACCACATGCACGGAATTTCTGCCGAAACACCAGAGATCGACCACATTCCACTCACCGGCAGGTTTTTCCTGATCCGATTTCTTGGCGCAGCTCTTGGCTGGAAAGGAGACTCCGAACTGAGATTTTGTACCATCAGGGGCATATCGAAAAACTTTGCCATCCTGTTCTTTCACGGCGGGAATTTCAAAGTAGCTGTTTCCCATGCAATAAGAATCCCCCATTTTCCCGGTACAAAGTTGAAATTCATGGGCACTCATCCATACTCCCAGACCTTCCCCGAAAGGACCAAAACTATGATAAAGAATACCTGAATTCTTTTGTTTAAATACTTTTTCACCCCATTTGAAGACCATCCGGAGATGATAGTTCTCATATTCCTTTTTAGTTGCCAGAGAGGCATTTACCTCACCGGTGATGCGCAAAAGGTTTTCGTTATTCACCTTCATAACAGTAAAGAGAGGTTCGGAAGGCTGACCACTGGCAGAACCTATATAAATCTCCCAGTTTTTAAGGTTCATGCCATTGAAAAGCTTCACCTCTTTAGGCTTGGCAACCAAGAGTTCAGGAAGCACAAGAGCGACAAGCAACAGAATTTTTCGCATTTTATTAAATTTAGATTTAAAAAAACTGCCCCGAAGCCGGGGCAGTTTCCAGAATATTGAACCAATTGTTTGAATTAATGCCCCTGGAGAATTTCCTGAGCCTTTTCTAATATCGTAGTGTCATCCAGCAGGACTATGCCTCCATTGGGTCCTTGCTCGATGTGCATTCCAACACTCTTGCCGTGTGAATAATTAGCTCCTCCAAAATAATTCCTGACGGTTTCGACATCCAGACCCAATTCGTCAGCGATGCGGTGCATTGAACCGTCAGGCAATGTGTCTTTAATCTTTCTTAACTCATTAAATGTTATTTTCTCAGTCATGTTATTGATTTTTAAAAAGTTAATAAATAGTTCTATATGAAAACATAATTTTCTGGTTCAGTTCAGCCAAATTAATACTAAAACTTCAATAATGTTACATGCCGGTTACAACAATTAGAACTGAGCAGTTGAAATTTAGAATTTTTAACATTTGAGAATATTTTTTGGAGAGATTATCTGTTGATACACATAGAATTAATTTAAAGAATTAACTCTTCGGCAAATAAGTGTTTTATAACATGTACTTTAAGAAACAACTTATTTCTCGCCAGCAATCCTGAACAAATTTTCTAAAAGCAAAGGACGTATTCCAAGTTTATTAATCTTGTGATTTTTCCTGTCGGGGTAAACCCTGTTGGATAAAAAGACGAACAAAAGATCATTGACCGGGTCTGCCCACACGAAGGTTCCTGTGAAACCTGAATGACCATAGCTTTGTTCAGAGACCATGGAAGAGGGATATTTCCCTTTCCCCGCGTAGGGCCCAGTCTGGATTCCTGGCTTATCGAAGCCGAATCCCCTGCGGTTATTGGTCTTTTGAAAATGACTGCTTGTCCAGTTTTTCACCGTCTCGGTAGAGATATACCTTTCATTCCCATACTCCCCGTTCTGGAGGTAAAGCTGCATGACCTTGGCAACGTCCCCGGCACACCCAAACAATCCGGCATTACCTGAGATACCCCCCATCAGCGCCGCTGTCTCATCGTGAACATGGCCAAGCAACAACTCGTGACGAAATAACTTGTCTTCTTCGGTCGGAACAAGCCTCGAATCTGGCAGGGTTAAGTAAGGATTATACATCAGTGTGGAAGCGCCTAATCTGGAATACAATCTCTCCTGAAGGAATTGGACATAGTTTTCGCCCGAGAGGTTTTCGATTAATTTAGGAAACAACACAAACCCAAGATCGGAATAGGCATATTTTTTGGTCTTTAAAAGCGGGGAATTCCGAATGATTTTATATATCGTATCCGGGTAGCTATTAAGTAGATAGAGATTATGAGCGACGCAAAGTTCGTAACCAGGAGCCGGTTTTGTGGTATAATATTCCGGTTTGTAATGGTCTCTTTCGGTCATGGTCATTGGGTACAAGGTGACACCCGGACGCAGCCTCGCCTGGTGAGAGAGCAAGTCCGACAGCAAAATTCCCTCTTTGTTGCTACCCTTCCAGTCGGGCCAGTAGTCGCTCATCTTCTTGGTGATCAGGAATTTTTTCTGGTCGGCCAGCATCATCAGGGCCGGAACAGGCGCCAGAACTTTTGTGACTGAAGCGAGGTCGTAACAATCATCATTTCTAACATTCCGGGTACGATCGTAGGTGTGCCAGCCATAGGATTTTTGGTAAAAAACCTTCCCCCGTTTAGCCAAAAGCATCTGGCAACCAGGAAAAGCCTTTTCTCTCAGTCCAATGTTTACCAGTGAATCCATTCTTTGGGAGAGCCTTATGGAATCCATTCCCAGCTCTTCAGGGATTACATAACTCAACCTGTTCACTCCGGCAAAGGAAATCCCCTCCCCTTTTGCAAATTTATTCAGGTCGTATGACAGACGGCCGGTTGAATTAACCGAACCGAATAAAAGCTGAGTGACCAGATCCTGCCTGTCATAATCAGGCCGGTCCGATACAACCATTGACGACGCAATCCCGTTGTCTGTCCATTGATCCAGAAAAGCCGGGGTGCCAAACAACAGGAATATCATCCTCGTATGAGGAGAAAAGACTCCTGAAATCATCTCTTCCATTTCCTTGAAAGACCGGATTCCTGCTGTTGAAGAAGTGCCTTCACCGGCGGCCAGGACAATCAGATTATACGTTTCCGGCTTGTCCAGCAAGTACCTGACCTTTCCGGCATTCATCCCGGGCAGAAGTGTAAAATGGTCTGTCTTCAAATACCTGTTCATCAATTGCGGAACCGCACTCTCCTTCACTGTGCTTAGTACCAATATTTTCAAGGTATCCAATCTGTTCAGCGGCAAAAGGTGTGACTCATTCTTAAGCACTACGATCGATTGGGTTGCCTCATGACGTTGATTTAAACGGATCTGCCGATCGGCCGAAATTATCGATACAGCAGTGAATTTCCCGGACTGGATAACTTTGGCACCCTTGATTGTCTGGGGCGACTGGGCAACCTTGGTTGTTTTGGATTTTTGCTGAAGCTGAGTTGTTTTGGAGGTCCTGGTTGCAGGAATGGATTTCGCCGTGTTTGTTTTCTTCTGGGCAATGAGCGCAAAAGACAAAAATGAAAGGGATAATATCAGTAGCAGCGTTTTGCGCATCAAAAAAATCTTTGGATAAACATGTCCAAAACTAACCAAAACAAGCCAATTCCAAAATTGCTTTTCAAGGGAAAATTGGTACGACAAAAAACCTTCCAAGCCCTGCAAAATTTTTATCTTAGCAGAAAAATAAACTTGTTATGAAAATCATTCCGCCTTGCAAAGCTATAACCGCCCGCTTTGGTCCAACAGCGATCTTATGGATGGTGATCATGCTGTTGTCCCTTAGTCAGGTAAGAGCCCAGGGAGGCCCAATTCTCTGTGGTGCAGACAGACCCGACCAATATTTGCCCCTGCTGAAGGGAAAGCGAATCGGACTGGTTGTAAACCACACTGCAACGACAAAAGGGATGCACCTGGTCGATTTTTTAAAGTCGCAAGGCATTACCATGAAAGCCCTTTTCACGCCCGAGCATGGCCTTCGAGGAGAAGCCGATGCCGGCGAAAAGATCAACAATTCCGTGGATGAAAAGACGGGTATTCCCATCATCTCGATTTATGGAAAAATCAATCGCCCAACGCCCGAACACTTGGCAGATATTGACCTGTTAATATATGACATCCAGGATGTAGGCTGCAGGTTCTACACCTATATCAGTGCGCTGCATTATGTAATGGAAGCCTGTGCGGAAAACAAGAAACCACTTTTGGTGCTAGACCGTCCCAATCCTAACGGGGATTATTGCGACGGGCCCATTCTTAAACCCGGGTTCAGATCCGGCGTAGGGGTAGATCCGATACCGGTGGTCCACGGCTGCACTGTTGGGGAGCTTGCGCAGATGATCAACGGGGAAGGCTGGCTCAAAAACGGACTAAAATGTGATCTCAAGGTAATTCCGATGATGAATTACACACATCAATCAACTTATTCCCCGCCGATTAAGCCCTCCCCAAATTTACCCAATTATACTTCCATCAGACTCTATCCTTCTCTCTGTTTCTTCGAGGCAACCAGCGTTAGCATCGGCAGAGGCACCACTTTCCCTTTCCAGGTGATTGGCTATCCCGACAAAAAATTCGGTAGTTTCTCTTTTACCCCTCAGAGCCTCAAGGGATTTGAAACCAATCCGCTGCAGAAAGACCAATTGTGTTATGGCCAGGATCTCAGGGATTTAAAGGAGATCCCACGTTTCACCCTCAAATATTTCCTCGAATGGTACCATAAATTTGATCAGCCTTCGGCCTTCCTGGTAAGGGAACGCTGGTTTAATTTACTGATGGGGGATGATCAGGTACTACAAATGATCCAGGCCGGCAAGAGTGAGAAGGAAATTACGGAATCCTGGCAAGAGGAATTGAAAATTTACAAAGAAACCAGATCAAAGTATACCCTATATTAATAGTATCGATGAACCCTTACCTCGTAGCGACTCTCCTGGGAGGATATTTTATTTTATTGATTATCGTGGCTTATCTGACCAGCAGATCGGCCACAACGGATACTTTCTTCACTGCCAACAGAAAGTCTCCCTGGTTTGTGGTGGCCTTCGGAATGATCGGGACCACCATCTCCGGCGTCACTTTTATTTCCGTTCCCGGGGAAGTCGGCAATTCAGCCTTTACCTATTTTGAATTTGTTATGGGGAATTTTGTGGGGTACATGGTGGTGGCCTTCGTGCTGCTCCCTGTGTATTACCGCATGAACCTGATTTCGATTTACAGTTACCTGGAAGAACGGCTAGGTTATTTCTCCTACAAATCAGGCTCTTTCTTCTTTCTGCTTTCAAGGACTATCGGTGCCGCATTCAGGATGTATCTTGTGGCTGAAGTCCTTCAGTTAGCTTTCTTCGCCCATTTTGGCATCCCTTTCGGCGTAACAGTGTTGATCAGCATCATCCTGATATGGATTTATACGACCAAGGGTGGGGTCAAGACTATCATCTGGACAGATTCACTGCAGACCATTTTTTTGATCTCCGCCGTTGTGCTGACCATCTATTTCATTTTTCGCAGCTTTGGCTGGAGCTTCGGAGATATGATCAAAAATGTACAGGATAGTCCGCATTCCAGAGTCTTTGACTGGGACTGGAGATCGGGAAGATTCTTTGTTAAACAGTTCCTTGCAGGAATCTTCATCACCATCGTCATGTCGGGTCTCGACCAGGATATGATGCAAAAAAACCTCACCTGCAAGAACCTGAAAGAAGCTCAGAAGAATATGATGACTTTCAGCGTCATTTTTGTGGCTGTAGTCTGGATGTTTCTGACTTTGGGCGCTTTACTCTATATCTATGCGGAATCACACCAGATCGCATTACCTGTAAAAAGTGATGATCTCTATCCGATGCTGGCAATCAGCCACATGAGCCTGATGATTGGAGTGTTCTTTCTTCTGGGAATAACGGCAGCAAATTATGCCAGTGCAGACTCGGCCCTGACTTCCCTGACCACAGCCTTTTGCATCGATTTTCTCAATTTTAAAAAGCGGGAAGACCTGAATAAGAGGAAGATACTGAAGATTACCCACCTCAGTTTTTCTGCCTTGCTATTTCTGGTGATCATGGTTTTTAAGGCAGTCAACAACCAAAGCGTGGTGATGGCGGTTTTTAAGGTTGCCGGATTAACCTATGGTCCGCTGCTTGGATTATTTGCTTTCGGACTGCTGACCCGCTTTCAGATCAAGGATCGCTTCGTTCCTTATGTGGTAGTTGCCGCACCTCTGGCATCATGGTTTCTGAACAATTTCTCTGAAAAACTGTTTAATGGCTATCAGATTGGATTTGAATTAATTATTATCAACGGGGCTTTGACGTTCTTTGGCTTATTCCTGATTAGGAAAATAGAGAAATAAATTTCGTTAAAAACTGTTAAAATTCGATTTTTTTCATTATATTTGAATTACTACTTTCATCAGTAGTTATTTTGTAATACCTCCCTGGCATGAAAAGCTTAATTCAGGCATTGGCATTAGCTTTGACCCTCTCCTTCTTTGGCGGTTGTCAGAAAGAGAGCGAAAAAGACGCCAGCGGGAGGCCGCTCTCCTTCTCGACTGATACGCTGACTTTTGATACCCTTTTTACTTCTATCGGTTCACCCACGAAAAATCTTCGAGTTTACAATACTACCAACGATCGTATTGTTGTATCATCTATCCGTCTGGCAGGAGGAGAAGCCGGAGGATTCAGGCTTAATGTCAACGGAGAGGCCTCCAATGAGGTATTTAATGTAGAAATACCGGGCCACGACAGCATTTTCATTTTCGTAGAGGCCAGCCTGAACAAGAGCGGTGCCCGTCAGTTGCTCATGGCTGAAGACTCCATTGTCTTCAAGACAAGTAGTAAAGAGCAAAAAGTCAGGCTGTTAGCATGGGGTCAGGACTACAAACTCATCAAGGCCGAAATGTTGAAGACCACTACCTGGACCAAAGAGAAACCTTACCTGGTATATAATTATGCCTATGTCGATACCTGTCAGACACTTACGATTGAGCCAGGCGTTACCGTTTATTTTCACAAGAATGCCGGATTATTCATCAAAGGGACCTTAATTGTGAAGGGGACCGTTGAAGATCCGGTCATATTCAAAGGAGATCGTCTGGAAAGCGGCTATTTCAATCTGCCGGATCAATGGAACGGGATTACCCTGCTCTCCGGAAGCCACAACAACCTCATTGACCACGCTGTCATCAGGAATGCCAATGTAGGTTTACAAGTAGGAAACATAGAGAAAGAGGGTTATGCTTCGGTCGAACTGGCCAATACCCGCATAGAAAATATGAGCTGGTCGGGGATCTGGGCCATGAAATCCAAGATTCTTGCCTACAACTGTGTGATTGCCAATGTTGGATATTACAATACCGCATTACTGCTTGGAGGTGATTACCAATTCTACCATTCAACATTTACCAACAGTTCCAGTTCTTTTAACAACTTAAGGATTAACCCGACCCTCACAATATCTAATTACCTGGTTAACAGCAAGACAGGAGCCAGGTATGTAGGTGACCTGACTCAGGCCCTATTTGGAAATTGCATTGTTACGGGATTCAACGCAGATGAGCTGAAAATATCGATGGATAAGCAGGGCAAGAGTAATTACCTGTTTGATCACTGCCTTTTGCAGATATCTGACACATTTAAACTCCCGAACCCGGACAGATTTATTTCCTTGCTCCGAAACGTCCCGCCCCGTTTTATCAATGCTCAAAAAGGCATCTATGAACTGGACACCCTGTCTATTGCCAAAGATTTTGGAAAGGAGGCATACGCAAAAATTGTCCCGTTTGACATAAAGGGCAATGATCGACAAGCCGATGCCGGGCCCGATCTGGGGGCCTTTGAACGCATCGAGAAGAAAAGATAACCCATGATCATTTCCTTGCGTTCTTCCCTGACATTCATTATTCTTTTGGTTCTATCCGGGTTTTGTCTATCCGGACAAAACAAGCAGTCTGATAAGTACCGCGTCGTCTTTTATAACGCCGAAAATCTATTCGATCCGTTTGATGATCCTTCCACCAACGACAAGGAATATACTCCGAGAGGAAAGAGCCACTGGACAATGGCACGACTCGATCAGAAGGTCATGATGGTTTACCGCGCGCTCATTGCAGCTTCCGACGGCACCTTTCCGGACGTTATTGGAATGGCGGAAATTGAAAATCTTTGGATCATCGAATATCTCTTAAAAAAAACACCCCTGAAAGAGGGCAATTATGGCATTATCCACAAGGAATCTCCTGATCCCCGAGGAATTGATGTGGCGCTGCTATACAGGAAAGATCGCTTAATACCGGTGGATTACGAATTTATTCCAGTGCGGGGAAATAAGGCTAAACGCTTTGCATCAAGGGATATTCTTCATTTTAAGGCAAACATCCGCAAGGAATCGATCGACTTTTTCGTCAACCATTGGCCCTCAAGGAGCGGTGGTTATATTGAAACGCAACAGAAACGTAATCTCGCGGCGGGTATTCTGAGGCACAAACTCGATTCACTTCTTCTGGTGAATCCTAAAAGCAAATTTTTACTGATGGGCGATTTTAATGCCACACCAGACGAGACCTGCTTTACCAAAATTCTGGGAGCATCCATTGAGAAAGAAAATTTAGCATCGGCTAAACTGATTAATATGGCGCAGTTCTGGTCGAAGGAAAAGATTGGTACGATCAGAAGCAAGGGGCATTGGGAGATTTTTGATCAGTTTATCTGCTCGGGTAACCTGATTGAAGGCACTGGGGTGCAGATTTCTCCCAACGAAACGATCATATGTAAGGAAAGTTTTCTGTTGGAAGATGACAAAAGGTACCTGGGAAAGAAACCTTTCCGAACTTATATGGGGCCAATCTATCATGGAGGTGTGAGCGACCATCTTCCAATTTCATCGCTGCTCTTCTTCAAATAGCAATTTGTTTCTTATTCATTTTAACTTTTAATTAACAAGCCTCACTTAAACTGTTTGGATTTGGCCGTGTCCAAATCAGCAAACAACATAATTATTCATGCGAAATCTATTTTTTTCTATCCTTTTCCTTACAACCTTACTTACAAACGCGCAAACACCAACCCCACACCAACCTACTTTAATCCCTGAACCTACTGGCACAACCAATGCTGCGGCAGCCAAAAAATTCATTGTCAGGGGTAAGGTCATTGAAGCTGAAACAGCTACACCTATGGGTTATGCCAACGTAGCAATTTTTGCAGCAGCGGATTCCGCGGTAGCAGGGGGTATTATGACTGCTGACAATGGTTCATTCGAAATAAAGAACATGGCTCCCGGTAAATATTACCTCAGTGTCAATTTTATTGGATTTGCCAAAAAAACTATTCCGTTGATGATCAACGCTGCGAAACCGGTTACCGATATCGGAATCATTAAATTACAAACTACTGACCAGAAAATCAATGAAGTAGAGGTAGTTGCAGAGAAACAGAGGGTCGAATTCAAGATTGACCGAAGGGTGGTCAATGTGAGTCAAAACATAGTCTCAACAGGTGGAACAGCTGTTGAAGTACTTGAAAACACCCCATCTGTCCAGACCGATTTCGAAGGAAACATCACCTTGCGGGGAAGTTCCAACTTTACAGTTTTAATTGATGGAAGGCCGAGTGTCGTAAAAGGCAGTGATGCCCTCCGGCAATTGCCTGCGGCCGGTATTGATAAGATCGAGATCATTACCAATCCTTCGGCCAAATATGATCCGGACGGAGATTCTGGTATCATCAATGTAGTAATGAAGCGGAACCAGAAGGATTCCTTCAGCGGACTCGTCAATATGACGGCTGGACTAAAGGATAAATACCGTGGCGATGCCAATTTTACCTATCGCACCAAAAAGTGGGACTTCACGCTTGGAGCAGACTTTTCGGACATGAACAATCTGGGTACGCGGGATATGCTGCAAAAGATTACTAGTGCCGATACCATTACTACCCGCCAGACTATCGCAGATGGAACCAATTTGCATAAGGGGCATAACATAAAGGGGGGCATTGATTATATTCTGAGTCCGACGACAACTATCGGAATCGTTGGGACTATTGGTTCCATGGAGCATGGCGATGCCAATTCAGGACACCAAACCACTTCTTATAACCTCGGCATTCCGACCAGCCGGCTCTTTCAGGATAACAGTTCCAGCCGGAGCAGCAACTACTGGAGTGGCAACCTTAATTTTATGCATAAATTCAATAACAAGGGCCATGAATTGCAAGGATTGTTTTATTTCTCAGGTGAAAACGGCGATGACATCACCAATCAGATAGATTACAAGACTGATGCCAATTGGAATTCGATTGAAAAGAATCCATACAAATACAGGTCAAACGAGAGTCCTGTAGAAAATGAATACAGGATCAAACTGGACTACGTACTTCCCATTAACGAAAAAGACAAATTTGAAGCGGGCTATCAGGGCAGAATTCAAAAGAGCAACGAGAATTTTATCTTTGAGGAATATAATTATCTGACATCCAATTGGGTAAATAATCCAAAATACAGCAGCAAGGTAAATTTCGATCAGAATATTCACGCGCTTTATGGTACTTTCTCTCATGCAAACAAGAGTTTTTCCTATCAGCTTGGATTAAGAACTGAATATACCAACAGGAATCTTTTCAGTGAGAGGGCCAACAAAACCTATTCCCTGGATCGGTTTGATTTCTTTCCAACGATCCATCTTTCGCAGAAATTTGCGAAAGAATATGAGTTGCAGGGTAGTTACAGCAGAAGATTAAACAGGCCGGAAGGCTATATGCTGGAGCCATTTCCAACATTTATGGATCCTAACAACATCCGGATTGGGAATCCTGCCCTCACACCGGAATATGCTGGTTCTTATGAACTTACCTTCCTCAAACACCTGAATGCCTCTTTCATATCGTTGGAAGGATATTATCGCCACACGAAGGATCTGATGACCCGAATCCAGAATCTTGGAACGGATAACATCTTTTATCACACGATGGCAAATATGAACAATGATTATTCGCTTGGAAGTGAGCTAATGATCAACTACGAGATCAAGCCCGGAATCAGATTGGTGGCAAGCGGTACACTTTACAATTACTGGCTGAAAGGAGCAATCAACGGGGTAAGCGTTGACAGGCAGAGTACCAATTTTGACGGAAAATTAAATTTTGATGCCAGGCTCGCCAAGAGTACCAGGATGCAGCTCATGGGCGTATATCGTGGCCCAACCGTTTCAGCGCAGGGAAGCAGAGATGGCATGTATTTCGTCAACGCTTCCGTGAAGCAAGAAATGTGGAATAACCGCCTGTCGGCTACACTGCAGGTTCAGGACATTTTCGGTACCATGAAGTTCGCAGGATCCTCTTACGGAACAAATTTTGAAAACACTTTTAAGTTCAAACGGGAATCCCAGATTGTGCAACTTACATTAAGTTACAAGATCAATAATTTCAAGACAAAACCAGGAAAAGAAGGTATGGATTCCTCCGGAAATGAAGGCGGAGGAATGGGCGAGTTTTAAAAATATTTTTTATATTTACGGCTACGTTACAAATCTTTTTAACTCAATAATTTAATTCTGATGAAGGAGAAAAACAAAGTTTCGAGAAGGGGATTTTTGGGAACCGGTGCAGCGGCAGCTGCTGCCATTACTGTGCTCCCATCCAACACAATTGCAGGCTTGGGTCACCAGGCACCTAGCGACAAGCTAAATATTGCGGCTGTTGGTATCGGAGGCATGGGACACGGAAATTTAAAAAATCTAAAGTCTGAGAACATCGTTGGTTTGTGTGATGTTGACTGGGCTTATGCTGACGGTTGTTTCAAGGAGTTTCCAGGCGCTAAAAAGTACAAAGACTGGAGGGTCATGTACGACGAACTGGGCAAATCTATCGATGGCGTATTGGTTGCAACAGCCGACCATACCCATGCAATCATTGCTTCCCATGCTATTACCATGGGAAAAAGTGTGTATGTACAGAAACCACTTACCCACTCTGTTTATGAATCAAGGTTACTAACTAAACTTGCTGACAAACATCAGGTTGCCACACAAATGGGTAATCAGGGTTCTTCAGGCGAAGGTGTTAACCTGACTTGCGAATGGCTCGCAAATGGCGAAATCGGTGAAGTTACCAAGGTAGAAGCATTTACCGACAGACCTATCTGGCCTCAGGGTTTAAATACTCCAAAACAAGGACAATGGGTTCCTGACACACTGGATTGGAATTTGTTTACCGGTCCTGCCAAAATGCGTCCATACAACGAAATTTACCACCCATGGAACTGGCGTGGCTGGTGGGCTTATGGCACAGGTGCATTAGGAGATATGGCTTGTCACATCCTTCATCCCGTATTTATGGGCCTTCAGCTTGGCTATCCTATCAAGGCTCAGGGTAATTCAACGTTATTATTAGAGGATTGTGCACCTACTGCCCAGAGTGTAAAACTTACTTTCCCAGCAAGACCAACTGCAAAGAATGCGAAGTTTAAACTGCCTCAAGTTGAAGTTTTCTGGTATGACGGTGGTATCAAGCCAATGCTTCCTGCAGCATGGCCAGCTGGTAAAGAACCTAATGATTCGGGCGGTTGTGTCTTTTTCCATGGAACCAAAGGAGTTTTGGTTTGTGGTTGTTATGGCGTACGTCCATGGATTTTACGTCCGGATGGTAAAGTTGAAAAACCTGAGAATGCACCTAAATTCCGTCGTCGTGTAGAGCCTCTTTCCCATGAAATGGATTGGGTACGCGCGGCTAAGGAATCACCTGCTTCCCGAGTTAAGACAGCATCCGATTTCAGCATGGCCGGACCTTTCAACGAAATGGTTGTCATGGGTGTCCTGGCTGTTCGTCTCCAGACGCTTAACAAGGAACTGCTTTGGGATGGTCCTAACATGAAATTTACCAACATCACAGCCGATGAAAAAATCAAGATTGTGGTGGAAGATAAATTCAGCATTCATGACGGTCACCCGACTTTCAACAAATCTTATACAGATCCTGTTCCTGCAACTGAATTTGCAGCAGAACTGATCAAGCATACTTACCGGGCACCATGGTCATTGCCCCCAATGCCAGCATAAGGCTTAGTGCCTGATCTCCGGCTATAATTCATATGCCCTGAGTCCTGAGTATAATATTCTCTGGCTCAGGGCATTTTTTTACACCTTTCCTTGTTTACCTAACCAACTTCTCCCTGTATTTGTGCAAATTTTAGTTAACAAAATCTAAACGAACAAGAATCTGTTTTATCCTGTCTATCTTTGAACCGGAAACATCACAAATGAAGGGTTCATTCCTTGCGTTTTGTTTATAAATGTTACTTTTGTCGCTCAATTTAGGATGGTAACCCATCAGCATACATGAAGCAATTTGATTTTGATTTTGTAGTAGTCGGAAGCGGACTTGCCGGCCTCCTGGCAGCTTATCATGCTTCTGCCTACGGTTCGGTGGCCCTTATCTCTAAGTCAGAGCTCGATATTAGTAACTCATATAACGCCCAGGGAGGTATTGCAGCCGCCATAGGGATGGATGACGACCCCCTTTTTCACCTCGAAGATACGCTCAGTGCAGGGAGGGGTCTTTGCGATTACGACTCCTCTTATATCCTTGTCAACGAAGGACTTGAACAAGTAAAGAAATTGATTGCCATGGGTGTGGCCTTCGACAGGGACGATAAAGGGGAGTTGATACTCGGGTTGGAAGGCGGACATTCTCATCGGCGCATTCTTCATGCGGATGGAGACGCTACCGGGAAAATCATGACGGGTTTCATGCTTAAAAAAATAATCGAAAATCCCCGGATCACAGCTTTTGAATTTACCACCGCAGTAAAGATCTTTGCCCAAGATGGTATTTGCACCGGCATACAGACTTTGGATTACAATACCGGAGAGAACACAGTTTTTAGGACGAAGGCAACTATTCTGGCAACCGGCGGGCTGTCGCGCATTTATTCCAGGTCTACCAATCCCTATACAGCCACGGGTGATGGAATCTCCCTTGCCTGGCATGTTGGCGCCCGGCTTGCAGACATGGAATTTATCCAGTTTCATCCTACTGCCCTTGCCGTGGATGGCGAAGATGCCTATCTGATAAGTGAAGCCGTTCGTGGCGAAGGTGCCCATCTGATTGATAAGAACGGAGAACGTTTCATGCTGCAACTTCATCCCATGGCCGAACTTGCAGCACGTGATGTGGTTGCATCGGCAATTTTCAAGAGGATGCAGGAGACCGGCTCGACGGTCTTTCTCAGTCTCCGTCACCTGGATTCTGCTTTTTTAAAGGAACGTTTTCATTCCATTGACGCCAAATTAAAGAGCCTTGGCGTAGATCTCACCAAAGATTTAATCCCAATTTCTCCGGCAGCTCACTATACGGTCGGCGGTATTCGTACTGATTTATGGGGACAGACAAATATCACCGGTTTGTTTGCTTGCGGAGAGGTCGCATCAACGGGTGTAATGGGCGCCAACAGACTGGCTAGTAATTCATTACTAGAATGTCTCGTCTTCGGACAAAGACTCATTGAAAAAGCAAAAGACTTACCCTCACCTACCGGGAAAGTTCCTTACTCAGAAGCGGTGAAACTCAATCAGGATACTTCAGATGCTTATCTCCAGTTGAAGAATGAATTGTCCGAACTGATGAGCAACAAGGTCGGCATCGTTCGGAACGAGAAAGAAATGGCCGAATCCCTGATAAGGATAGAGGAGATTCTGGCACAGTATCCCGATGATCATCAGGATTATAACATTAAAAAAATCAACAGCCTGGCAACTGTCTGCCGGTTGATATGCGTTTCCGCCATTGAGCGGAAAGAGAGTCGTGGTGGTCATGTCAGGTCTGATTACCCTTTAGAATCAGATCAGCTCATTCATCACCTCGTACAGCAAAAAGGGAAAATGATCACAACAGAAAAAGTGAGAGAAAAGAATGCCAATGGATAGTCTGGATATTAATAAAATTCATTCACTGATTGAGAATGCACTCAGGGAAGATATCGGCGCAGGTGATATTACTACCAACGCGCTGATTCCCGATTCCATGTACACTACTGCGACCATGACAGCAAAGGCTGATGGCATCGTTGCCGGGTTGGATGTCGCCAGGGCCGTCTTCGATTTTCTCTCTCCGCTAATCGAATGGAATCCCAGAGTGCAGGATGGTGATAAAATCAGCAAAGGCGATCTTCTGGTGGAGATGAGCGGCCCTTTCCGGGCGCTGCTGACAGGTGAAAGGCTTGCTCTGAATTTCCTGCAAAGGATGAGCGGAATCGCAACAATGACCTCTCTTTTCGTTGATCAAATTGCTAACACGGGTACAAAAATCCTCGACACCAGAAAGACCGTACCCGGATTGCGCCTTTTGGACAAGTATGCGGTAAAGGCAGGCGGAGGAGAGAACCACCGGATCGGCCTCTACGACATGGTACTGATCAAGGATAACCACATCAAAGTTGCCGGAGGCATCAGAAAAGCGGTTTCACAGATCAGGGACCAGGTTCCGCCAGAGATAAGAATTGAGGTTGAGACTACTAACCTGGCTGAAGTTCTTGAAGCGCTTCAGATGAAGGCAGATATCATTATGCTGGATAACATGCCGAACGAATTGATGAAAGAATGCGTGGCAGTGATCAATCATCAAGCCAAAGTAGAAGCATCAGGTAATATGAACCTTCAAAGGGTGAGGGAAGTTGCTGCCACAGGTGTGGATTTTATCTCCATCGGGGCGCTCACTCACTCGGTTACTGCCTTGGATATCAGCATGAACATAAAACTGGATTGATTTTGAACTTAGTATTGGATATAGGGAACAGCCGGACTAAAGCAGCCATATTCTCGAAAGGTGAAATGGTCGGATCCTCTGTGTTTACTAATCTGTCAGTAAAAGAAATACAAGAGCTGGTAGAAGAATTTCAGGGTACTGAACAGGTAATATTATCTTCTGTGGCATCGGTACCAAGTGAAATTGGCGAATATCTGGAGAAATCCTTTGCGACCTGTTTAGTTTTAAATTCGCAGACCCCCGTACCGATAACAATCGGATACCTGACTCCGGAAACCCTTGGACTGGACCGTATCGCAGCAGCTGTGGGAGCGCATGGCTTGTACCCTGAAAAGGATTTACTGGTAATCGATGCAGGAACGGCTGTCACATTCGACCTGATTGAAAAAAACGGGCAATTCCTTGGAGGCAATATATCTCCTGGAATGCGGAGCAGATTCCGGGCACTGAATGATTATACGCAAAATCTTCCGTTGATTCAGGAGGCAGATCAATGGCCTTCGATCGGACAGACAACCGAAGAAGCGATCCGGGCGGGCGTCCTCAACGGAATGATATTTGAAATAGATGGAATGATTGACCTTCTAAAAAATAAGTACCCGGGAATTCAGCCTGTCCTTACCGGTGGTGATGCCGGGTTCTTTGAAAGAAGATTAAAAAATCACATCTTTGTAAAGTTTGAGATCACACTCATTGGTTTAAACAGAATACTGGAATATAATGTTGAAAAGCTATAAATTGAAATTTCTTGCAATCATTTTGCTTCTGACGATCTCAACCGGGATGTACGGACAAAACAGCAGCAGCACAAGTTCGCCTTATTCCCGATTTGGATTCGGCACAATTAACAATTCAAGTTACGGGAAGGGTGATGGAATGGGCGGGATCGGCATCGGCACCCGTAACAGTTACCAAATCAATACCGCCAATCCGGCTTCGTATTCATCGATAGATTCACTTACATTCTTAATGCAGTTTGGCATTGATTCGAGGTTCACTTATTCAGAATCGGGAAGCATCAACAATACCAGGAACAATGTCAATTTCAACCACCTCACCTTTGCATTTCCTGTAACACGCTGGTGGGCAAGCTCGTTTGGACTCTTGCCTTACGCCTCAAAAGGATATACGATCAATTCCACCAGTGGAACTTCAGACCTACTATCCAGCACCTCCTTCACAGGCACAGGAACACTGACCAAAATATATTGGGGAAACGCCATCAAACTTGGGAAGCATTTGTCGGTCGGAGCCAATGCCTGGCTTCTGTTCGGGAAGATGGATGATAATGCCTATATCTACTACCCCAACGACAATAACTCCTACGATTACCTGAAAAATACCAGCCTGAACGCTCATGGTATTGGTATTACCGGGGGTCTTCAATATCAGTTCGAGACAAAAAAGAAGAATGTTTTCACCTTTGGAGCGACCATCGAACCGAAGACCAACATTAATTCGAGCTATGTCATTCATGAAGAACGGGCACTCTTCAGAGGTTCTTCTACCCTTTCAGAGGTGGTGGATACCATTCAGCATGTAGAATCTACCAACAAGGGATTGCAGGTCCCTCTTTCTTATGGCGCCGGTTTTTCCTACATTATCAAAAATAAAATTACGGTTGGTGCAGACGTTTATTATCAAAAATGGAAAGAGGTACAGTACCTTGGCGCGCAGCAAAATTTCATGAGTAACAGCAGCAGATATTCCACCGGGCTCGAATATGTACCTAATCTTTATTCTATCAGAAGCTACTGGGACAGAGCCGAATATAGAGTGGGAGCTTTTTACGAAAATTCATTTCTGACCCTAAACGGAACTCAATTGAAAACTTTTGGCGCTACTTTTGGTATTGGCCTTCCAATGAGCCGTTCACGTTCAAAACTGAATATCTCTTGCGAATTGGGACAATTGGGAACAAAATCCAATAACCTCATCAAGGAAACCTACGGTAAAATTACTGTGCATGTTTTGCTTTGGGATAGGTGGTTCCTCAAAAATAAATTTGATTAATGCTCTGGTTATCTGATTGATGAAATGTCATTTTAAACCATATCAGTTACTTTTTCTACTGCTTACATTTGGGTTTCTGAGCATAGCAGCTCATCCAAGGATCATCAAAGGAACTGTTTACCGGGATGGGAAACCCGCCTCAGGAGTCCAAGTCTCGGCACACAAGGCTAAGCGTGATTATTTCACTAGTTTTGATGGCAAATATGAGCTTAAGGCTGATATGAAATCAAAATGGATTAAGTTTACCTTTAACGATAAAGTAGAAATCATTAACCTGGATGCCAATAGTGGAGATGTCATTGATTTTGGCGCGCCTGTAGTAAAGAGTGAGGTCAAAACGGAATCACCCGTAAAGAAGTGAATAAGACAATTCCTGTATGAATGATTCAAAGAAAATATTGCATTTTAAATCCTTAGCCTGGAACTTTCTCTTCTTCGCCATTCTATTTTCCATGAACTCCTGTCAGACGAAAGTTGCTACCGACTTGCCAGCTGATATCTTGAAAAATACTACTCTACCTGCCATCGAAGCCTTAAACTTTGAAACTTTCATCTCAGATTCCCTAGTGGTAAAATACCATATGGAGACACCCCGACTCCTGATCTATGATGATCCCAAGAATCCATATAAGGATTTCCCGGATGGATTTGTTTTTCAGAAATATGACCTTAACAGGAAAATCATTTCACAGATGTCCGGTAATCACGGGAAATACTTCGAACTTCAAAGAAAATGGGAGGCCAACGGGAATGTTGTACTCGTTAATATACAAGGCGATACACTGAGGTCTGAGGAGTTGAAGTATAGCGAAGCAGATGATCTGATCTCCTCCGATAAGTTTGTCAGCATTAAAAAAGGAGATCAATACTTCACGGGAGACGGTGGTTTTAAATCGGATGCTCAAATGTCGAAGTGGTCTTTTTTTAGGAGCAAAGGACATGTGTACGTAAAAGAACAATAAACTGATTACAAACCCATGAACGAGCTGTCGATCATCCTGATCACCATGTTGGCGTCCGCCTTCTTTTCGGGGATGGAAATCGCCTTTTTCTCATCCGACAAGCTACGGCTCGAGCTGGACAAAGGGAAAAACCGTCTCAATGGGAAAATCATCAGCATCTTCAACAGGAATCCGGGGCAATATATCGCCACGCTTCTTGTAGGTAATAACATTGCCCTGGTAGTTTACAGTTTGGCTTTTGAAAATGCGGTCGATCCTTTATTTCTCAAATTCAATGTAGACGAAACATTGAAGCTGATCCTCCTGACCACCATTTCTACAATCATCATCCTGATCGTCGCGGAATTTCTGCCTAAAGCCATTTTCAGGATTAATCCTAACCTGGCCCTCAACGTGCTTGCACTCCCTGTCGCATTGTTTTATATCCTTTTTTATCCGATCACCAAATTCGCAACCGGAGTTTCCAGGCTTGTCCTGAAATATCTTTTCAAAGTAAAAATCGAACAAAAGAAAGAAGAACGTGTCTTTGGCCGGATTGATCTGAATAACCTTTTCGGCGAAATGGACAAAAGAAATGCCGACTCGAAGCAAAAGCTAGACAGTGAAATAAAACTTTTTCAGAATGCCCTTGATTTTTCAAAACTCAAGATTCGTGACTGTATGATTCCCCGAACGGATATCGTCATGATTGGTGTGAACGAAGAGATTGAAATGCTGCGTCAGAAATTTTCAGAGACCGGTTTTTCGAAGATCATGATTTTTCAGGATCATTCGGACAACATCATCGGATACGTACACTCCAACGATCTTTTTCACAATCCCGTGGATATTCAGTCTTGTCTCAGGAAAATATCATTCGTCCCCGAGACCATGGAGGCGAACAAATTACTGAGTATCCTGCTGCATGAGCACAAGAGTACCGCCATCGTCGTGGATGAGTTTGGAGGAACAGCGGGAATGATTACTACCGAAGATATTCTGGAGGAAATTTTTGGAGAGATAGAAGATGAACATGACACTCCGGATTTAATTGAAAAAACAATAGGGCCGGATCATTACATATTTTCAGGACGGGTCTCTATCTCACATTTAAATGAAAAATACGCTCTTGATATCGGCGAAGATGTAAATTGCGAGACACTTGCGGGCTATTTGCTGTTCTATCATGCCAGTTTTCCTAAATACAATACCGTGCTGAATATCGGTTCCTACGAATACAAGATTCTACGCAGTACCAGAACAAAAATTGAACTGGTTGAGATGAAAAAGATTAGTAATTTTTAAAATTGAATTACTATATTCGTACGCTCAAAAAATCAACGGAAGATTCAACAATAAAGTAAATAAATAAGCAGAAAACGGATGGCTACATTAGAGAAAATCAGAAACCGTGCAGGGATTGGAATCACCATTATTATTGGATTAGCCCTGGCAGCATTTGTTCTTGGAGATGCTGTAAAATCAGGTAGTTCAATCATGCGCGGAAGTCAACAGGAGATTGCAAAGATCGACGGTAAAAGTATCGATTATAAGGAATTTCAAAAGAAAGTGGATGACCTCACAGATATTTACAAATTAAACTCCGGATCAACCTCTTTGGATCAAAAAACGACAGAACAAATCAGGGAACAGACGTGGATGAGTCTCGTAAGGAACTACACGATGAAGGATATTTATGACAAACTTGGTTTAGGAGTCACTGCAAACGAACTTTTTGATCTGGTTCAAGGCGAAAATCCACACGCAATCATTCAAAGTCTTTTCAGAGATCCCAAGACAGGTGTTGTTAATCGTCAGGCTTTAATTCAGTTCCTGAAATATCAGCAGGCTAACACTACCGGCCCTGAGCACAATTATTGGCTTTTCGTTGAAAACCAGATTGTTGAAGAGCGCACCTTTACGAAATACAACAACCTTGTTGCAAAAGGGATTTATACCACAACTGATGAGGCAAGATTCAGCCTTGAAGGAAAGAATAAGAAGGTAAATATTGAATATGTTGGCAAACAGTTTAGCGCTGTATCTGATAGTTCAATAAAAATTTCTCAGGCTGATGCTGAAAAATATTATGATGCTCACAAGGAGAAATTCAAACAAGAAGCCAGCAGGGATATTGAATATATTGTATTCCCGGTAGTTGCTTCAAAGAATGACGAAGATAAGGTCATCAAATGGATTACTGATATCAAGTCTGAATTTGCTGCTGTTGAAGATCCGGGTGCGTACGTTAACATCAACTCAGACAAACAGTTTGATGCTTCTTTCTACAAACAATCTGAACTCTCTCCCGCCCTTGCTACATTTGCTTTCAATGGTAAGGCAGGCGATATTTACGGTCCTTACAAAGAAGGACAGAGCTGGAAACTTTGCAAGATTCAAAAGTTTGAAGATCTGCCCGATTCTGTCAACGCCCGTCATATCTTGATTCGTGCTTCTTCTCAACCTGAAGTTGCTAAGGCTAAAAGCACCGCTGACAGTTTGAAACGCGTTCTTACCCTCGGGGGTGACTTCGCTGCCCTTGCCCGCAAATATTCTTCAGATGAAGGGTCTGCTGTCAAAGGAGGAGAATTAGGATGGTTCAAAAGAGGTCAGATGGTCAAACCATTTGAAGAGGCTTCCTTTTTTGGCAAAGTAAACGACGTTCAGGTAGTAACTTCACAATTTGGCGTTCACATCATCCAGGTACTGAAACGCGGAAATACCGCTAAGAATGTTCAGCTGGCGACGATTGTCCGCAATATCGAGCCTAGCAGTCAGACTTACCAGCAAACTTACTCCCTTGCTTCCAAATTTGCCGCAGAAAATCGTGACATTAAAGCATTCCGCGATGCTGTTGCCAAACAAGGCCTAAACAAACGTATTGCGACACTTTATGAAGCAGACAAGGATGTTGCAGGAATGGAGAACTCCAGAATGCTGGTTCGTGCTGTTTTCAAAGCAGAAGTTGGCAAACCCGTCCTCACTTCTGAGGCTACTCCTATTTTTGAACTGGGAAGTCAGTTTGTAGTATCTATGTTGAATTCAACTCAAGAAAAAGGATATTCTCCATTAAACACTGTAAAACCGACGATTGAACTCACTTTAAGAAAAGAGAAAAAAGCTGAACAGCTCAAAGAAAAGATGGTAGGAAAGACCGATCTGAATTCTCTCGCTTCATTGTTAGGGACCAATGTTGGTCAGGCTCAGGACATTAATTTTGAGTCATATTCTATCCCCGGACTAGGCGTTGAACCTGCCATTGCGGGCGCAGCTGCCGTGCTTGAACCAGGTGCAGTTTCCAAGCCTGTTACCGGATCAAATGGTGTATATGTGGTAAAGGCTACTACAGTTAACAAAGGCACTAACACTGATATCGCCGCTGAGAAGATGCAAAGCAAAATGGCATTAGGTTACAGGGTATCGGTTCAGGCATTCGAAGCCCTGAAAGAAAAAGCCGGAGTACTCGACAAACGCTCGAAATTCTATTAATTAACTGGAATATATAAACAGAAAAGGATGCTTCATGGCATCCTTTTCTGTTTATATCAACTCTTCCTTCCAGAAGAATGAACCCAGTGGAAAGTCTGTCTCCTTGTAAGATGGTTCCTTCTCAAAGAGGCCGTAAACCGATGAACCACTGCCGGACATAGATGCATAGGTTGCGCCCATGCCTGTCAACCTTGCTTTTATCTCGCCGGACTCAGGGTATTTCGAAAACACAGAGGCCTCGAAATCGTTTCTGATCATGCCTTGCCAATCTGAAACGGGACCAAGAATGATCTTCATGAAATCGAATGGGAATTCCGCCGGGACCACTCCGGCATAGGCCGATTTTGTCTCCACACCAAAGGGTGGCTTTACTAGCAACAGATGAGAACCCTTCAGGCTGAAATCTACCGGCGTAAGGATTTCTCCTTTCCCCGTAGCATGACAAGGGGTATTCTCCAAGAAGAAGGAACAGTCGGCTCCTAACCTTCCTGCTAAGTGTTTAAGTTTGATGGCAGATATTTCAAGTTCGAAATGTTCGTTCAAAGACTTGAGTAAAAAAGCTGCATCTGAAGAACCACCTCCAAGCCCGGCACCGAAAGGGATGACCTTGTGCAAGTGAAAATCAAGTCCCGGAAGTGAATGCTCCTCCTGCAGTAGCCGGTATGCCTTCAGTACGATATTCTTTTCTGGAGGAATATCCAATGCAATGCCGCTGCTATTGAAATTGACAATATTTTTCCCGTTCTCGACGAACTCCAGCGCATCCTTTAATCCAATGGGATAAAACAGCGATTCGAGATCGTGATAGCCATCCTCTCTTTTCCTGAGGATGTTCAGTCCAATATTGATTTTGGCATTAGGAAAGAGAACCATAATTTTCTAGCGGTTCACAAGTACAGAACAAATTTCTATCACCATAAGCGTTGTCGACACGGCCAACAGGAACCCAAAATTTATTGTCGCGCAACCAGTTCAGCGGGAAGCATGCTTTTTCGCGTGAATAGGAATGATTCCATTCGTTGGCTGTCAGCACTTCGGGCGTATGTGGAGCGTTTTTCAGCACATTGTCCTCCTTGTCGGCAATGCCGGTTTCTATCTCTTTTATCTCGCCAAAGATGGCATTCAGCGCCTCAACAAATCTGTCGAGTTCTTCTTTAGACTCGCTTTCCGTCGGTTCAATCATCAGGGTGCCGTGGACTGGGAAGGATAGCGTAGGAGCATGGAACCCATAATCCATCAGACGTTTCGCGATATCAGTTTCAGAAATATCGGCAGCATTTTTCAGGTGCCGGCATTCCAGGATCATCTCGTGGGCCACTCTGCCATTGGCTCCTGTATAGACGATACCATAATTATCTTTTAGTCTTGCAGCGATATAGTTGGCATTCAGGATGGCAATTTTTGTCGCATCGGTCAATCCATCGGCCCCCAGCATCTTGATGTAACCATACGTGATAGGCAGCACCGAAGCACTTCCCCATGGAGCTGCGGATACGGCATGCATCCCGACGTGCCCATTGTTCATGACCGGGTGGGATGGGAGGAAATCAACGAGATGTTTCGCCACTCCAATCGGACCAACACCCGGACCGCCACCACCGTGAGGAATGGCAAAAGTCTTATGCAGGTTCAGGTGACACACATCAGCCCCGATCCTGAACGGATTGGTCAGCCCAACCTGCGCATTCATGTTAGCGCCGTCCATATAAACCTGTCCGCCGTTCTTGTGGATGATCTCACACATCTCCACGATGGAGGCTTCAAAAACACCATGTGTGGAAGGATAAGTTACCATGAATCCAGCCAGGTTTTCCTTATGTTCTTCGGCTTTTGCCTTAAGATCATCCATATTGATGTTGCCATTGTCGTCGCAACCCACAACGACCACCTTATTTCCAGCCATTACCGCACTCGCCGGATTAGTACCATGGGCGGAAGATGGGATCAGCACCACATTCCTGTGACCTTCTCCCCTGCTCTGGTGATAATCGCGGATGACCAGCAGTCCTGCATATTCGCCTGCCGCACCCGAATTCGGCTGGAAGGAAATATCCGCAAACCCTGTAATCTCAGAAAGGTCACGGCGCATCTCTTCCATCATTTCGTGATACCCCATCGCCTGATTCTTGGGAACATAGGGATGAATACCGTTGAATTCGATCCAACTTAACGGAAGCATCTCTGTCGCAGCATTCAGCTTCATGGTACACGAACCCAGCGAAATCATGGAATGAACCAACGAAATATCTTTCTTTTCCAGCCTTTTGATGTAACGGGCCATTTCGGTCTCGGAACGGTAACGGCTGAAAACTTCCTGCTTCAGAAAACCTGATTTTCTGCTGAATTTTGCCGGAATATTTTTCGTGTCGGGTAAGGATTTGATCTTCGGAACTGGTTTATTGGCTGCCTTTGCGAAGACTTCCAATATCCAGTTAATATCCTCAAGATTAGTCGTTTCATCGATACTAATGCCTACTTCACCCTCTTCGAAATACCTGAAATTCATTTCAAGGGCAACAGATAACCATTCGATATCCTCTCTTTTCACGTGACGTGGAAGGGCTATTTTCAGCGTATCGAAGAACCCCTCTGAATCACAGGTGTATCCAAGTTTTGAAACTTCCACCGCAATCAGAAGGGCGATGCTGTGCACGCGTTCGGCGATGTTCCTGATTCCTTCAGGTCCGTGATAAATGGCGTACATACCAGCCATGGTGGCCAGTAGTCCCTGGGAAGTACAGATATTTGAGGTCGCTTTTTCCCTTTTAATATGCTGTTCCCTGGTCTGCAGGGCAAGGCGGAGCGCAGGTTTACCATTGGAATCTTTTGAAACGCCAATGATCCTACCGGGAAGGTCCCTCTTATACTCATCGCGGGTCGCGAAAAATGCGGCAGACGGTCCGCCGTATCCCATTGGCACACCATATCGCTGGGTGGAACCAAAGACGATATCCGCGCCCCATTCTCCCGGAGGAGTCAACAGCGCCAAAGAAAGAAGATCAGCAGCAACTGCCACTTTTGCCCCGGCCGACTGGAATTTTTTAGTAAAATCTTCATAACAGAAGATCGCACCATCAGAGTTAGGATATTGAACGATGGCACCGAAACATTTCTCACAGACTGCAGCCGTATTAAAGTCCCCGACTTCGATCTGAATCCCCAGTGGCTCCGCTCTTGTGAAAAGGACGTCCAGCGTCTGTGGCCAAATTTTTTCATCCACGAAACAGACATTGGCACCCGACTTCTCCTGTGCCCTTGAGCGTAGTGCAAACATCATGTGCAGTGCCTCCGCGGCGGCAGTCGCCTCGTCCAGCAATGAAGCGTTGGCAAGCGGCATGGAAGTCATTTCGCAAACCATGGTCTGAAAATTGAGCAACGCCTCCAGTCTGCCCTGCGAAATTTCAGCCTGATAAGGAGTGTATGAGGTATACCAGGCAGGGTTTTCGAGAATATTTCTTAAAATGACTGCGGGGGTGATGGTGTCGTACCATCCCATTCCTATATAGGTATTGAAGACCTTGTTCTTTGAAGCCAGGTGAAGAATCCGGCGATAATATTCGCGCTCCGTCAGACCATTGGGCAGATTGAGCGGTTTTTCGAGCCTGATATTGGAAGGTACAGTCTGGTTGATCAACTCATCGAGAGAGCTTACTCCGATGACGTCCAACATTTCCTGAATATCTTTCCCCCTGGGACCTATGTGACGGTTTACAAATTTATCGATTGCCATATTGTGAAAATTATTGTTTTAAGTTGAATGCGACTAACAAAGCTGAAAAGTAATACTTGCCAATAAACCCTACAAGGACTTAAGTCATTTCTATTTAAGGTAAGGATTCGTCCGCTTTTCCCAACCAATCGTTGTGTGTCCGCCATGACCGGGATAAACGACCACCTCATCATCGAGGGTCAGCAATTTTTCTTTGATGCCGGTGATCAGCAACTCGTGGCTTCCTCCTGGTAAGTCGGTACGGCCGACGGATCCTTCGAAGAGGATGTCACCAACTACGAGCAATTTATCCTCTTTGTCGTAAAAAGCCACGCTTCCGGGTGAATGTCCGGGTACGTGAATGACGCGTAAGGAAGAATTGCCGAATTTGATCAGATCACCTTCACTGAGCGGTTCGGATGTTGAGGCTGGGTTTTTCATTGTAATGCCAAAAAAAACGGCATGTTGCCTCGCCTGACCTGCCATGAAGGCATCTCCCGAATGAATTTTGACCTTCAGGTTCCATTTTGTTGTGGCGAAATCGTTTCCCATCAGGTGATCAAAATGACCATGGGTATTTAATATATGAACGATCTTCAGTCCTTCATTTTCGATAAACCGGCTCAATTCGAGCTCTTCTGCAGGATAGAAACAGGCCGGATCGATCAGGACTGCCTCTTTTGTCTCATCCCAAAGCAGGTAAGCATTGACCGAAACCGGGTTAAATGTGAATTTTTTTATCTTCATTTCTTATTTTTTATGATCCGCAAGACCCGGAAGAAGGGGCACGAAGACGAAATTCCCAGCCTCCTTTTCCGTGTACTCATTTTCATTTACTCTGACGATAATTTTCATGATCTGAACCTGCCGGTCGCCTACCGGGATCACCATCCTACCACCGATTGCCAGTTGCTCCAACAGACGCGGAGGGACATTATCGGCTCCGGCCGTGACAATAATACTGTCGAAAGGCCCGTAGGTCGGCAAACCCTGATATCCGTCTCCGTAGAAAAACTGTGGATGATAACCCAGTTTTGGCAGCAGCGCGCTGGCAAACTCGAATAAAGAACGTTGTCTTTCAATGGTAAAGACCCTTGCCCCCATCTCGCACAATACGGCAGCCTGGTAGCCTGATCCGGTACCAACCTCCAAAATACGGTCGAGCCGTTTGACCTGCAAAGCCTCTGTTTGAAATGCGACCGTGTATGGCTGTGAAATAGTTTGTCCGGCAGCGATCGGAAATGCCTTGTCTACATAGGCAAAGCCGACAAAACTGTTGTCCATGAAAAGATGCCGGGGAACCGCATTCATTGCCTTCAGAACAGCATCATCCTTAATGCCTTTGTTCCGGATTTCCTCCATCAATTTTTTCCGTAGTCCCTTGTGTTTGAAGGTATCTTCCATGATGACAAAATTACCATTCTCCCCGGGTTTTTCAACACCGGAAAGTTGATAAATAAAAGAAGTTTGAAGAAATCAGAACAGTCATTACACATGCAAAAAGCTACATTTACGGCTTATGATACATGGAGTTGTTATCTATCCGGGGAAACCGGATGAATCTTTCATCGCCTCACTTCACACGATACGAAATGTGAAGTGGCAAGCTTTTATTACTACCGGGGAAGTTGGTCATGTAGATACTTTCGATAAGCTTCATCCTGGTAATGGTAACTTAGTCGTCATTCTGGATCCCGCGAGTACAACTTTTGGGTACCTCTCAGGGCTGGTAAGAAACGGTTGTCATCTTTTTCTGACGGAAAATCAGCTGATGACCAATGAAGATAGAGTTAAACTGAATCAACTGGCCGAAGAGGGAAATACTTTGATACAAATCCGCCACGATCTGCTTTTTCATCCTTCACTTGCCGCGGCAGCGAAAAAGAGCCACGAAATAAAATTAATTGAAATCCATCATTTTGAACCAAATGAACCGGACCGGCTTCAGGAAATGCTGTACAGCAATCTTATGATGATTTTGAAAATCGCCGGATCAGAACCCAGTCGCCTCAACGTTTGTTCAATTTCTAATTCGGGCAACCAACTTGGCGTTGTCAATCTCCATCTCAATTTTCATAACGGATCTGCAGCCTCACTAACGCTTTCATTCAATGGTGAGAAGAAGGAACACCTGCTTTCCCTGCATTCAGGCAAAGGATCGACGAATTACAATTTCAAAGAAACAGGGGCCTTTCCCGGACAATTTGGAAACAACCAGCTAACCAGGCAGATTGCCGGTTTCTCAGAATCTATTCTAAAAAAGAATCACCAGAGATTTTACTTAAGTGAGGAAGCCCGAACATTTCAGCTGATCGAAAAGATCAACCGGAAACTTGCTTTTAATGTTCAACTAGTTTAGGGCAAACCTTCCATTATCAGATTATTCCCAGATCAATCTGAAGGATAATATATTCAATGAGTCGGTCTTCCATTGCCGGATCATATTGTGCTTTCAGGTCATGGCCAAACAATCTTGCCACTGACTGCCAGAAAAAAGCCGAGAATCCTCCCTTGAATTCCTTAATGATCTCGTAAGAAGAATTACCCGTTTCGCGGTCCAGCAATTTAATTAGTATCCTTCCCTCGGACACTTTCATGGTCCTGAGCTCCTGTTCATATTCTCTGAACAGATCCTTCTCCACATCTTTGACGTATTTTCTCCGCTCCCTCTCCGTCTTAAACGAGGAAAAAACCCTGTTATATTCGGCTAGTTTGATGGCTGCGACCTTCGCTATCGGATAAACTTTCTTGACTTTCATCTCCAGCAGGGTATATTCACGCAGGAGTTTAGGCTTCATATCCTTCTTTTCAGGGAAGATATCTACCGGTTTCAGGTCGTAATGCAGGATTGAATCACTCCCCATAGTCGAAGTTTTTGCTTCCCCTGTACCCTTGTTTTCAATCGTCTGAGTGAAAGCAAAAAATGGAGCCAAACCCATGAAGCAAATAAAATACAACCTTTTTAGCATGTCTCTTAACTCTTGCTGCAAATTTAACAAACCTATCAGGGATATCGCAAATATTGTCGGGTGAATAATGTTCGTTTGTCATTCTTTAACTGTTCATTATTCAATATCTTTGTCTTAAATAGAATTAAATTCTCTGCTGATGGACAAGCTCAATGTTAACGTAAACTCAGAAATTGGTGAATTAGAAGAGGTTATACTTCACAGTCCGGGTTCCGAAGTCGAGAATATGACACCTGAAAACGCCGAACGGGCCTTGTACAGCGATATCCTTAATCTCTCTGTTGCCTCCAGGGAGTATTTCGAACTGAAGGAAGTTTTAAATAAGGTAACCAAGACATACGACGTCAGGCAGTTGCTCACTGAGACATTGAAAAACAATATTTCTAAGGAAGCCCTTATCAGGAATGTCTGTGATCATGAAGAAGCGACAGATGAACTGGATACCCTTCTCAACTTGTCTCCCGAAATCCTGGCA
This sequence comes from Prolixibacteraceae bacterium, assembly GCA_037137375.1. GTDB lineage: Bacteria > Bacteroidota > Bacteroidia > Bacteroidales > Prolixibacteraceae > CAINVV01. The sequence goes on along the minus strand of JBAXKJ010000003.1, from coordinate 125,522 downwards.
AGACAACTCATTGAAGGAGTGATACTAAAACGTGATAATCTGACCAAATTCCTGAGCAGCGAGAGATATTCCATGCGGCCCCTGCATAATTTCATCTTCACACGCGATTCTGCCATTTCAATCTGGAATGATGTTCTGATCGGGAAGATGGCCAGTAAGGTAAGGGAACGTGAGTCTTTGATCATGGAAACAATTTTCAGGGACCACCCGTTTTTTGGGGTCAATACGATTAATCCGGAACGTGTGGCAGGAGGCCGGAGCACCTTCCGAAATGCGACGATAGAAGGCGGGGATGTGCTGATCGCGAATGAAAATATCATTCTGGTAGGCAGTGGGGCTAGAACTTCGACAGAAGGTATTGATCTGCTGACCGAGATAATCCGAGATAAGAAGGAAGGGACGAAGCACATAATCGTTCAGGAATTACCCAGGACACCCGAGTCATTTATCCACCTCGATATGACTTTTACCTTCCTCGACAAGAACGCATGCATGGTTTATGAACCACTTATCCTTAAGAAAACAAAGTATCACACCATCAAGATTACCATTGATAATGGGAAGGTTACTTCGATAAAAGAAGAGACCAGTCTGCTGAAGGCCTTGGAAAAATGCGGGATGGAGCTGGTGCCGATTAATTGTGGCGGTCATGGTGATCCTTGGATCATGGAAAGGGAACAATGGCACAGTGGCGCCAATTTCTTCGCCATTGCACCGGGTAAGGTAATTGGTTATGAACGCAATGAGAAAACCCTTGAAGAGATGAACTGCAATGGTTTCGAGATTCTCAAGGCCATGGATATCATAGAAGACCGGGTGAATATTGCTGATTATCAGCGTGCTGTCATCACAATTGCCGGTTCTGAACTGGCCAGGGGTGGCGGCGGGGCCAGATGCATGACCATGCCCGTCAAACGCAAAAATGTTAGCTGGTAAAAGGAATGAGAAAACTCGAAAATAGTGAGCTATTAAGACCATCCACAGAAGAATTCAAGTCCATGTCCAAAATTCCTCTTGTAGTTGTGCTGGATAATATCCGCAGTTGTCACAATATTGGCTCTGTCTTCCGAACCTCCGATGCCCTGCTTATTGAGAAAATTTATCTCTGCGGAATCACCTCTACGCCACCAGACAAAGAGATCAGAAAAACGGCGTTGGGGGCTGAGAACAGTGTTGCCTGGGAATATTTCGCATTCACAGAGGAAGTCGTCCAAAAATTAAAACATGAAGGATACACAGTCATTGCAATTGAACAGGTTGAAGGGAGTATTAGTCTTTCGGACTATTTTCCTGGTAAGGAATCGAAGTTAGCGCTTGTCTTTGGCAATGAAGTAAAAGGGGTGCAACAGGAGGTAGTCGACCATTGTGATTTTGCCCTTGAGATTCCGCAGTTCGGCACCAAACATTCCTTTAATATCTCCGTCAGTGCGGGTATCGTACTCTGGGACCTTTTCAATAAATTTAAAAAAGTGCTTATTTAAAAAACTTTTTTATTTTTGTTCCACTATGACCATAACTATCAGAACTGTCCAAAACAAGAAAGACCTTCGTCTTTTCATTCACCTTCCGGCTGAAATCCATAAAGACCATCCTAATTGGGTACCACCTCTTTACATGGATGAATGGGAATATTTTGACCCCAAAAAGAATCTTTTATTTGGCCATTGTGAGCACGTTCTTTTGTTGGCTTTCAAAGGAGAAAAATGTGTTGGTCGCTGCATGGGGCTAATCCACAAGGATTACAATAAGTCGCACAATGAGAATCATGTCAGATTTTCCAACATAGAAACATGGAACGATCAGGAGGTATTCGATGCCTTAATCAACTATGTTGCTGAATGGGGTAAATCTTTTGGCATGGATACGATTGTTGGTCCGTTGGCATTCTCCGACAAAGATCCTCAGGGATTTCTGATTGAAGGCTTCGACAAACCCGTTGTTATCGCTTCCAACTGCAATTTTCCCTTTGTGATCGATCTGATTGAGGCAGCCGGATTTACCAAGAAAGTCGACCTGGTTGTGTACCAGATCCCTATTCCAGATCAGATTCCGGAACTTCATGCGAAGATTTTGCAGCGAACACAAGAGAGAAACTCCAACTTGAAATTGCTCCAATTTACTTCGAGGCGCAAGATAAAACCCTTAATCAGGCCGGCGCTTGAACTTGTCAATTTAACTTTTGGCGATATCTACGGCTTTGTTCCGTTCAATGAGAAGGAGATGGATGATTTTGCGAACAAATATCTGTTTCTGATTAATCCCAGGTATATTAAACTGATTGCCAACGAGAAAAACGAGATCATTGCCATGTTCGTTGCCATGGCGGATATCAGTGAAGGGATTAAAAAATCAAAAGGCTACATGATTCCTTTTGGTATTTTTCAAATCTTCGCTGCCGCGCGGAAGACGAAGCAGATCAATCTTCTCTTAGGCGCCATCGACCCCCGCTACCAGGGCATCGGACTGGATGTTTGGATGGGCTTAAGCCTTGTCAGATCGGCCAAGGAGACAGGCAGAAAAGTGATGGATTCACATCTTGAGCTGGAATATAATACCAAGGTTCGGGCCGAGATGGAGAAATTTGGCGGAAAAGTCTATAAAAAATTCAGGATTTTCCAGAAAGCTGTCTGATCCCAAAGGGAAGTCCAATATTTCTCAATATTTGTAATGATTCTAAATTTCATTTAGGGCAAAACGGCCTTCTCCTCGGGGGCTGCAAATTGAATTATTTACTAAATTTGGCCTAATGATCCACTTTTAGTTCCAGCAATCATTTTTTATGAACATTCTTTTCATGTTAATCGGCGTGAGTCTGTTTGCCGCCCTGATTTTTTTAGCTCTTTTTATCTGGGCCGTCAAATCGGGTCAGTATGAAGACAATTACACTCCTTCCATACGAATCCTGTTTGATGAAGAAAATGAAGAAATAAAATAACCAGCTACTTAATGTTGACTTATGGAAATACAAAAATTTAATTACGACAATCAAATTGTAAAAAATTTCATCCTGATCACCCTGGTCTGGGGCGCTGTTGCGCTTCTGATAGGTCTGGTAGCGGCACTTCAGCTTGCCTTTCCGGTCTTTAACTTCGGACTCGAATACACTTCCTTTGGTCGGATCAGGCCGGTTCATACCAATGCGGTCATCTTCGCTTTTATCGGGAACGCCATGTTCGCCGGGGTCTATTACTCCCTGCAAAGAGTTTTAAAGGCCAGGCTATTCAATGACACGCTCGGGAAAATTCATTTCTGGGTATGGCAATTGATCATATTGCTTGCCGCGGTTTCCCTCCTTGCCGGAATAACTACCGGGAAAGAGTATGCGGAACTGGAATGGCCCATCGACCTTCTGATTGCTGTTGCATGGTTGAGTTTTGGCGCCAATATGATTGGGACGGTTGTCAAACGTCGCGAAAAACACATTTATGCGGCTGTCTGGTGGTACCTGGCGACTTTTATCGGAGTAACTATTCTCCATGTAGTCAACTCCATCGAATTACCGGTCTCCCTGCTGAAGAGTTATCCGCTTTATGCCGGAGCGCAGGATGCCGTGGTTCAGTGGTGGTACGGTCACAATGCCGTAGCCTTCTTTCTCACCACTCCCTACCTTGGACTAATGTATTATTATCTGCCAAAGGCTTCCGGCAGACCGATCTATTCCTACCAACTTTCCATCATACATTTCTGGTCTCTGATATTTCTATATATGTGGGCGGGGCCGCACCATTTGCTTTACAATGCCCTCCCCGACTGGGTTCAGGCCTTGGGTGTAACCTTTTCTATCATGCTGATTGCCCCTTCCTGGGGAGGTATGATCAACGGATTGATGACCCTGCGCGGTGCATGGGATAAAGTCAGGGAAGATCCGGGATTGAAATTCATGGTAATTGCTATTACTGCCTACGGTATGGCAACTTTTGAGGGGCCGATGATGTCACTGAAGAGTGTCAATGCCATCAGCCATTTCACCGACTGGACCATTGCACATACACATATCGCTGGAATGGGCTGGAACGGGGGAATCATCTTCGGAATGTTTTATTGGTTGGTGCCTAAACTTTTCAGGACCCCACTCCATTCCAAAAAGCTTGCCAACACCCACTTCTGGATCGCCACGCTGGGAATTTTGCTTTTTGCCATCCCACTTTATTGGGCTGGAATTACGCAGTGGCTGATGCTCAGACAATATAACCCTGATGGACTGCTGGCCTATCCTATTTTCATGGAAACGACCATTCGGATTCTGCCGATGTACCATATCAGGCTTCTGGGCGGATTGCTCTACCTGACTGGTTTCATCATCTTCCTGGTTAACATGGTTAAGACTATAGCAGCCGGAAAGATTGTGCCTAACGAGCCAGCTGAAGCACCCGCTTTGGTCAACCTGGAAACCAGGGCCGAAACAGGCGAGACCCCGCACAGGTGGCTCGAAAGAAAAGGCGTCAGACTGGCAATTTATATGTTTATCGCCCTCGCTATTGGTGGAGCCGTTGAGATCATTCCAATGATGAAGGTTCAATCTAACATCCCAACAATCTCTACTGTAACGCCTTACACACCACTTGAGCTGACCGGAAGGGATATTTACATTTCCAATGGTTGTTACAACTGTCATTCACAGCAGGTAAGGCCATTGCGTTTCGAAACAGACCGCTATGGAGAATATTCTAAAATCGGCGAATTTGTGTATGACCATCCGTTCCAATGGGGATCCAGACGTACCGGACCTGATCTTGCCAGGGCGGGATACATGGGCAGTTCAACCTATAAGACAGCCATATGGCATTACAACCATTTCAGCAAACCGCTTGTGGTAGTCCCCAGATCGATCATGCCGGCTTATCCATTCCTGCTTACCAATGAGGCTGACCTGGGCATTCTACCCGCAAAAATCAGGGCGATGCGCATGTTGGGTGTACCTTACCAGGAAGGCTTCGACAGCAAGGCCGTGGCGTCATACATGACTGATGCCCAAGCAATTGTCGATGAACTGAAACAAGCCGGAGTCGATATCAAACCCACCAAAGAGGTGATTGCTGTGATCGCTTACCTTCATAAACTGGGAAGGGATATCGCCCCAATACCTACTCTGGTTGCTCCTGCAGCAAAGGCTCCGGCTACTGCTGCGACAACTCCGGCTGTTATCACTCCTGACAAATAATAAATTGATTATTATGGGATTTGTTAGCGAAACATTGTCAGGAATCGATGGAATACAATTGTACTACATCATCGGATTAATTCTCTTTATCGGAATGTTTTTTGGAGTGGTTTTCTACGCCTATAAAATTCCCCGGAAGGACCTGGTGAAATTTAAATCCTCCATTTTTGAAAACGACGAACTGAAAAATTAAAATACTGTTAGTTATGACAGATAAAAATAAAGAATTGATTGAAGACCAGCATGTTACTGACCACGATTATGATGGAATCAGGGAATTGAATAACCCTTCACCCTACTGGGTACTATTCCTGTTCCTGGCGACCATTGGTTTTTCCCTCTTCTATGCCGTGCACTATTTTGGATATCCCGACAATGGCAAAGACCAGGTCAGTGAATACAACCAAACAGTTGCTGCTGCTAAGCTGGAGGCCGGGCAATACGCTCCCGGACAAAATGCTGGTGTCGTCCTGACGGATAAAGCGATGCTTGCTGAAGGAGCTAAATTGTTTATCGAAAAAGGGTGTATCGCTTGTCATGGAACGAAGGGTGAAGGTAACGCAATAGGCCCCAATCTGACCGACAATTTCTGGATCCATGGCTGCAAACCAGCCGAAGTGGTTCAATTGATCACAGAAGGCGTTCCTGCAAAGGGAATGACACCCTTCAAGAGTATGATGACGGAATCACAGATTAACAGCGTTGCGGCCTTTATTCTGGGTACGCTCGCCGGATCAAATCCACCCAATGCAAAAGCGCCACAAGGAGTGGAGTGTAAATAAAAATGAAAAAAAATATTGATCAGGATTTTCGCGATCGTCCAAATAACATCGATGAATCCGGTCAGCGGAAATGGATCAAAGCAAAGCAACCGCAGGGCAAATGGTACAAACGAAGAAATATCGTCGGCTATGTGCTGCTGATCTTTCTGATCGTCTCCCCGTTGCTGAAAATCGAGGGGCATCCCTTCATGCTGCTCGACATCCTCAACCGGAAATTCTACATTTTCGGTCAGATGGTGTTTACGGAAGACACCTATATTCTCGCCTTGCTGATGGCGGTTATCGTTGTTTCAATTGTGCTTTTCACGGTAGTCTTCGGAAGGATTTGGTGCGGATGGGCTTGTCCGCAAACGCTTTTTCTCGAACTCGTGTACCGCAAGGTCGAATTCCTGTTCGATGGCAACGGACGTGGGAAAAGAAAGACTTTTTCCCCTGAAATGCAGAAAATCAGGACGCTCCTCAAACATTCTATCTATATTTTGCTTTCCATTTTCTTCACCAATGTATTCCTGATGTGGATCATCGGACCGGAGCAGTTACTTAAAATAATCACGGAACCCGTTAGCCAGCACTTCGCGGGCTTCTTTTCAATGATTGTACTTTCAGCATTTTACTACTGGATCTACGCTTTTTTCAGGGAACAGGTTTGCACTTTCTTCTGTCCGTATGGCAGGATGCAGGGCGTTTTGCTGGATAACAACTCCATCGGCGTTATTTATGACTACAAACGCGGAGAACCAAGGAATCCGAAGGTTGAAGAGGGCGGCGATTGTATTAATTGCCGTCAGTGCGTTGCTGTTTGCCCTACCGGGATTGATATCCGCAACGGATCCCAGCTCGAGTGCATTCATTGTGCCTCCTGCATCGACGAATGCAACCTGGTAATGAAGAAAATCGGCAAGCCGTACAACCTGATCCGCTATGATTCTTTTCGGGGAGTGGAAATTGGAAAACGTTCCTTGTTGAATACCCGGTCTATTGCCTATACTTTGGTATTGTTTGGCCTTATAGTTCTTCTAGCCTTCTCGGTAGGTAGCAGATCGACCATCGACGTCACACTATGGAGGGCTCAAGGAACTCTATACCAACAACTTGATAATGATACTTATTCCAATATCTACCAGATCATGTTCCTCAACAAGGGTGGTGAATCCCTGGATCTTTCGCTCAGGCTACTCGATTTACCAGGCGGGGAAGTCAGCATTGCAGGCGATAAGGTCGTCCTGCCACCCAACGGAAAAATGAAAGAAGCGCTGATTATCAAGTTGAAAAAATCTTCGCTGACGGGGAAAGAGACGGAGATAAAGATTGGATTGTATCAAGGCGCACAGCTGATGGAGACTGTGACGACCAATTTTTTGGCGCCTTGATAATTACATTACCGCTCCAGCGGATTTGCAATCTGCTGGAGCGCTTCATCGGTCACTGAAGCATATCGAAGGGTTAAATAAATTGAAGAATGAAAATAAACTGGGGTAAAGGATTAATTATATTTTTCATCGTGTTTTTTGTCTGGGTAATCAGCTTCGTCCTTTTTGCCCTTCGTCAAAATGAAGACCTGGTTTCGGAGGATTATTACCAGAAAGGCGCAAAATACAGTGATCAGATCGGGATTAATCAGAGATCAGATGCTTACCGGGACAGCATTCAAATCACCCAGACAGGAACCCACGTACAAGTTACATTGAGCAAGAGCCTTGCCTTAGCGGCCGATTCAGTACAGGTGTACTTTTTCCGGTCGTCCGACAAGAACAAAGATGTTCGATTGAATCTTTGTCATCCCGCATCTTCCCTACTCGTCGAAAAGAGCATGCTTTCCCACGGCAGATATCAGGTATTCGTGACCTGGTGTAACCTCGGACAGCATTTTATGGTGAAGAAGCTTTTTGATATGCCTTAGCAATGATGATTCTCTATACAGCCTTTCTACTCGGTCTCGCAGGTAGTCTCCATTGTGTCGGGATGTGTGGCCCCATTGCCCTGAGCCTTCCGCTAAGGAGCAAGACAATTTCCGGGAAAATTTTTGGCAGCGCCCTTTGGAGCCTGGGAAGGATCCTGACTTACAGCATTATGGGAGTCCTATTCGGATTAATCGGGTCCGGATTTAAATTTGTTGGTTACCAGCAGGCAATTTCCATTGCCATTGGCACGACAATGATTCTCACAGTTTTTCTCCCATTGTTTAATCAGAAATATTTGTCTGTAAGTTTTGCCAGCCTTTTCATTCCGGTTCGCCGAAGGATGCAGGGTCTGTTGAAAGAAAAAAATAACCGGGCACTCTTCCTGATCGGTATCTTCAACGGCCTTCTCCCTTGTGGACTGGTATACATGGCCGTAGCAGGAGCAATTGCCTCAACCGATCTGTTGTATGGCATTCTGTTCATGATATTCTTTGGGCTGGGAACGCTTCCCTTGCTACTGGTCGTTTCCATGCTGGGAAACGTCATCAGCCTGAGTGTAAGGAAGTCTGTTAATAAAGTAGTTCCTTTTGTAGTGGTTGCCTTGGGTATCCTGTTCATTTTAAGAGGATTGGCCTTAGGAATACCCTTTATTAGTCCGCCTGGCGAAAAACTCTCCCCTTCCTCACAAATGACCATCCAAAATACCTCAGTGGAGAAAGCCCTGAAGAACTCTTGTTGTCAACAGGATACGCTTTCAAAGCACGACAATCAACCCGACACCCCGTCAAAAAAGTAACTTTCTGAGCGTGAATCTTCCACAGTTAACCTTCCGTAAAAAAACCCATGGCAACTGATAACTCCTGTGTACATTGCGGTTCAGATTGTGGCAAGACGCCTGTGATCCATGATTCAGATCAATTCTGCTGTCAGGGATGCTGCATGGTATATCAGATTCTGCATGAAAATAGACTTACCCAATACTATCAATTGGAAAAGACTCCCGGCATCAAAGTGGAAGATCTGAACTATGACAGCAAATATGCTTTTCTCGATAAGGAAGATGTCCAGGCAAAATTATTCGAGTTTAACGATAACCATATTGCCAAGGTCACCTTCTACATTCCTGTGATTCATTGCATTTCCTGCATATGGCTTTTGGAGCATCTTAATAAAATCAACCATGGAATTCTGAATTCTACAGTCAATTTTATCACAAAAAAAGCCACCATCACGTTCAACACCGCCGAAATCACCCTTCGGCAGTTGGTCGAATTGCTCGTCAGCATTCACTATATTCCTGATATCTCCCAGCAGACGATCGAGAAGAAGAAGGAAGTTCCGGAAGACAAGACTCTACTTTACAAAATCGGTGTGGCTGGTTTTGTGTTCGGTAATGTCATGCTTTATAGTCTCCCAGAGTATCTGAACCATAAGCCTTTGGGAGAATCTCTGGGAACTTTTCTCTATTTCATGAGTTATGCCCTGTTGATTCCACTCGTATTTTACAGTGGCAGCGATTACTTGATTTCTGCTTATCAGAGTCTCAAAAGAGGCAACATAAACATCAACTTACCGATTGCCATTGGAATTATCACCCTCTTTTGTGTCACTACTTATGATGTTTTCTCGCTGACAGGACCCGGCTATTCCGACTCACTTGCCGGATTTCTCTTCTTTCTGCTTTTGGGGAGGTGGTACCAGAGCAAGAGCTACCAGGCCCTGACTTTCGACCGCAACTACAAATCCTATTTCCCGGTGGCCGTCAGTAAAATCTCTGGAGGCGTGGAATCCAGTGCCATGCTCGAAGAGATTGCCGTTGGGGATGAATTATTGATCCGGAACAAGGAACTCATCCCGGCCGATGCCATCCTGGTAAGTGGTATTGCCTTGATTGACTATAGTTTCGTAACCGGGGAATCTACTACGATCCGGAAAAACCCCGGCGAATTTATCTATGCCGGAGGAAGGCAAACCGGAGGGATCATCACGGTAAAGGTCGAAAAGACGGTCAAACAGAGCCACCTTACCCAGCTTTGGAACCAGGAAGAGGATAAAATCCATGCATCAAAATCCATCGTTAACCTCACTGATAAGTTGAGTGTTCCGTTTACGCTGGTAATTCTTGTCATATCCGCTTTAGGTTTTGGCTGGTGGGGCTTGCAGGGGGATTTTCATAAAGCACTGACTGTCTTCACTTCTGTCCTGATTGTTGCCTGTCCATGCGCGCTTTCCATGTCGTTGCCGTTCTCGCTCGGAAGTGCCATGCGCATTCTTGGCAAAAAAGGTATCTATCTTAAGAACACTACCGTAATAGAAAAACTGGTCAAAATTGATACCTTAGTTTTCGACAAGACTGGAACCATCACAAAACCGGATGCCAACAGGATTCAGTTTGAGGGAGAGCCCTTAACGGAAGCGGAAACACAAGCAGTTTATTCGGTTACCAGACAATCGACGCATCCGCTGAGTAATGCCATCGCAAGGTCGTTACAAGATTTGGAACCACTTCCGACGATTGGTTTCGTGGAGATTCCAGGCAGAGGAGTCTTCGGTAAAGTGGATCATCTCATCTGCAAAATGGGATCTATGGAATATGTTACCGGTACCAAAAATGCGGGAGTCATCAATGCTTCACGCGTATATCTATCAATAAATGAACATGTAAAAGGATATTTTACGATCGAGAACCAGTATCGCGAAGGTTTTGATGAACTGATGCAGGAGTTAAAGAGGCATTTCGATATTTATCTTTTGTCAGGTGATAACGATGCTGAGAGGGAAAAATTATCCGCCTATTTTGAATCCGGGAAAATGCTTTTTGATCAGCAGGCGCAGGAAAAAATGGATTTTATCCGGGTATTACAGCGACAAGGGAAAACAGTTTTGATGACAGGCGACGGACTGAATGATGCCGGGGCATTCCTGCAAAGTGATGTAGCCCTGTCGATTGCAGATGATATTTACCACTTCTCTCCTGCCGGTGATGCTATTGTGGAAGCATCCCGACTCGGTCAGCTTCATCGGTTTATCCAGTTTGCCCACCATGCTGTAAATGTCGTGAAAATCAGCTATGTCATTTCCTTTCTCTACAATATTGTCGGACTGTCCTATGCCCTCTCCGGACATCTCTCTCCGGTGGTCGCTGCCATACTAATGCCGGTGAGCTCCATTTCGGTTGTCGCCTTCGCGACTTTTGCCACTACCTGGAGGGCGAAAAAGGCGCTGAGGTAAAATTAATATTGAATACTGCCTTCGAGGATAACCAAAATCGCTATACTCTTTTTTGGACAAAAACAGTTAAATTTACAGTAGTTTGGATAGAGAAAAAAGGAAGGTTAATTAAGTCGGTTGGCAAATTCAACATCCCATGCAATACATTTTTAAACCATCGAATTAAAGGGTTTAAAATTGAAACTTATTGAAATATTAAGTAAATAAATGAATAAGGAAACTAGCATCAAGTTATTTGAGCAGAAACAAATTCGCTCTACATGGGATGAAGAAAAAGAGAAGTGGTATTTTTCAATTGTTGATGTAGCGGGAGTTCTTTCTGAAAGCATCGACCCACAAGCATATTGGCGTAAATTAAAACAGAGACTGAAAGAAGAAGGAAATGAAACCGTGACGAATTGTCACGGTTTGAAGATGGTTGCTGCCGATGGTAAAATGAGGAAAACAGACGTGGCTGATACAGAACAACTATTTCGCTTAATACAGAGCATTCCATCGCCTAAAGCCGAACCATTTAAGTTGTGGATTGCAAAAGTTGCCCGCGAACGGATTGATGAAATTGAAGACCCGGAAATTGGCATAGATCGTTTAATGGAAACCTACTTTCACAAAGGTTACTCAAAAGAATGGATAAACCAACGACTCAAAAGCATTGAAATACGCAAAGAATTGACTGATGAATGGGAAAACCGTGGCGTACAAAAAGGTCAGGAATTTGCCATTCTTACAGATGAAATTACCCATTCATGGAGCGGATTTTCAACCAAACAATACAAGAAATTTAAAGACCTGAAAAAAGAAAATCTGCGCGATCACATGACCAACCTTGAATTGGTACTCAATATCTTGCCGAAGCCACAACTACCGAAATATCAAAGGAGAAAAAACCAAAAACATTTCCCGAAAACCGAAATATCGCCAAACAAGGCGGCACAATTGCAGGCAATACCCGTAAGGAGATTGAGAAGAAAACAGGGAAGAAAATTGTTACAAATCTCAATGCTAAACAATTGGAACTAAAACGGAAAAATGATGCATTGACCAAGCAATAACAAACACAAAAAACATGAAATACACTAATCGAAGAAAATTTATTGCGGCTTCCTTGACCGGCGGACTGGCGGCTGCTTTACCCGGCTCTGCACTTGGAATGGCTTCCAATGCTGCTATCGATTCTACTTATGCCAAACTGGATGAAGTACTTAAAAAGCCAGTTTTAAAAAAGGAGTTGTTAACCTCTCCGGTTATCATTGAAACCCTTGAATTACTTCGGTTCAAAGACAGCTTCCTGTGCAGGGTCCGATCGAAGGATGGTGCAGAAGGATGGTCGTTTGCCAACGACGGTCCGATGAAAACCTTTTATCCAGTATTTTTGAACCGACTTCAACCCTACTTTATCGGAAAAGATGCCCGTAACCTGGAAGCCCTACTCGAGGAGGCCTATGTCTACCAGAGCAACTACAAATTTCAGAGTTATGCTCTCTGGGTACCGGTTGCCACTATCGAGTTTGCCATCCTGGATATGCTGGGAAAGATTGCCAACAAATCTCTGGGGCAGCTGATTGGAGAGATCCACCATCCGACGGTAGCTTTTTACCAGGCTAATAGTGAACGGGATATTGAAGGAGAAGAAGTACTCCGGCACCTTCAGAAGGAAATTTCCGCTTCGAAAACCAAAGCGCTGAAATTTAAAGTCGGCGGACGAATGAGCCATCCCGAATTCCCGGTAGGGAGATCCGAAAAGTTGATTCCGCTGGTGAGAAAAATCTTCGGTGATGAGATGCATCTCTTTGCCGATTCGAATGGGTCGTATGATGCTGCTGAGGCGATTCGAATTGGGAAATTGTTGCAGGAATATAAATACGAACATTATGAGGAGCCGGTGCCTTTCGATTGGTATGAGGAGACCAAACAGGTTGCCGATGCTTTGACCATTCCAATTGCGGGAGGAGAGCAGGAAGCCAGTATGCACAATTTCAGATGGTTGATCGCCCATGATGCGCTTCAGATCGTTCAGCCGGATGTCTATTATTTTGGCGGAATGATCCGTTCCACAAGGGTTGCACGAATGGCAGCGGCTTTGGGTAAACCGTGCACTCCTCATATATCGGATGGCATGGGCTATATGTATATGATGCACTTCGTTTCGACCCTTCCGAATGCCGGACCCTTCCACGAGTTCAAAGGAAACAGCAAGATTCCGGTTGAATGTAAGACCTCCTCCCTTAAAATTGATGACGGCGTCATCAAAGTACCGACTGGTCCGGGTTCCGGGGTTGTTATCGATCCTGATTATCTTAAAAAATATAGCGTTGTGGTTTAATAAAAATCATACAGCATGAAACGAAGAAATTTTGTTCAAAAGGGTCTCCTGGCAGGAATTTCCCTGGCCTCCTTTTCCCTATTAAATTGTCAACAAAATCCTAAGGCAAAGTCAGAAAAGAAAACCGTTTCCGAGGTGCCAAATCTCGATGAACTAACCATCCTGCAGTTGCAGGAAAAAGTTAAAGCCGGCCATCTGACCTACGTGGCAATGGCTGGAATCTATCTGAATCGGATTCAGGAGATAGATAAATTTGGGCCCACTCTTAATTCGGTGATTGAAATAAATCCGGATGCGCTCGCAATGGCGGAAAAAATGGATCAGGAGCGGAAAGAGGGAAAACTCCGCGGACCGCTACACGGTATTCCAATCCTGATCAAGGATAATATTGACAGCGGGGACAAGATGCAGACCACTGCCGGATCGCTGGCGCTGGCCGGAAACATAGCCAAAGAAGACGCCTTCTTGTTGAAAAAGCTCAGGGAAGCCGGGGTCGTATTGTTGGGTAAAACCAATCTCAGCGAATGGGCCAATTTCCGGTCTACCCGTTCGGCCAGTGGCTGGAGTAGTCGCGGTGGACAGACGAAGAACCCCTATATCCTGGATCGTTCTCCATGCGGATCAAGCTCAGGCTCCGGGGCGGCCGTTTCGGCCAATCTTTGTGCCGTAGCTGTTGGTACGGAAACGGACGGTTCAATCTCCTGTCCTGCCTCCATGAATGGCGTAGTAGGCATCAAGCCTACCATCGGACTGGTTAGCCGCTCGGGCATCATTCCCATCTCAAAATCGCAGGATACGGCGGGTCCATTGGCCAGGACAGTCTCCGATGCCGCGCTTCTGCTGAATTTCATGGCTGCGGTTGATCCTGCAGATGAATCCTCCGTCAGGAATAAGGGAGGGCTACTTGATTACACAAAAGCACTCGATCCCAACGGATTGAAAGGCAAGAGAATCGGTGTGGAAAAAAGTTTTCTGAAGCACCACGAAGGAATTGACAGTATTCTGAAACAGGCTTTGATGCAGATGGAGCAAGCTGGGGCAACCATTGTGGAAGTCGAATTTATGGATAAGACAGGCACATTTGGAAAGGCTGAATTGGAGATCATGGAATTCGAATTCAAGGATGGACTCAACAAATATCTCGCAAAGGCTAATGGAAAGGTAAAATCTTTGAAGGAATTAATTGAGTTTGACAAAAAGTTTGAGCCTGCACTGATGCCGTTTTTCAAGCAAGAAATCCTCGAAAGCTCGGAATTAAAGGGTTCGCTTGATAGCAAGGAATATACTGCTGCACACGAAAAGCTTTCCGGCCTGAAAGTCTATATCGACCAGTTGTTTGCCTCCAAAGATCTGGATGCATTGTGTGGTCCTGCGACCGGAACCCCCTGGTGCAATGACGTCGTCAACGGAGATTTCTGGACTGGTTACGGAGCCTACACCCCTGCCGCTATTACCGGTTATCCATCCATCACCGTACCGATGGGATTCGTTCAGGATCTGCCGCTTGGGCTTTGCTTTATTGGTCAGGCCTTTCAGGAATCGTCCATCATCTCTATTGGCTATGCATATGAGCAGATCTCAAAAAACAGGAAACCTCCAAAATTTATCAGTACCCTGAAAGTTTAAATTTTATTATTTGGAATATTATTTTGTATTCCGAAATATGTGATTAGCTTTGATAAATATTAAATAGAACATATGAGGGTAATTGCACACCGGACGCTGGTGAAATTTTACTCAGGAAGACCTGATTCAATGACCGCTATTGAGAATTGGTACACAAAAACGAGTTGTGCTGACTGGCAATTTTTCGCTGATATAAAGAAAGATTTCAACAGTGTCGACCATGTGGGGAACCAGCACTATGTGTTTAATTTAAAAGGCAATGAATACCGTTTGGTTGTGGTGATAAAATTTCAAATAAAGATGGTTTACATCCGCTTTATCGGTAATCATAATGAGTACAATAAAATTGATTGCATAAATATTTAAGCAATGACAAAAATTGAAAATGAAAGGCAATATAATGCCTCAATGGAAAGGATAGAGGAACTTTTGCCATTGGTAAAAGAAGAAACTCCTTTATATGATAAGAACCTGGTAGAATTGGAATTACTATCGAATTTGGTTGCCGATTATGACGAAGCTCATTATCCAATTATGACTCCTTCGCTAGCAGAAGTTTTAAAGCTGAAAATGTATGAAAGGGAGCTTACACAAGCAAAATTATCCGAAATTATCGGTGTGAGTCCTTCCCGCGTGAGCGAATACCTGACCGGAAAAAGTGAACCAACTTTAAAAGTTGCCCGTGAAATATGTGTCAAACTGGATGTTAGTCCAAAAATTATACTTGGCATCTGATCGTAGATTTTTCTGCATATCTGTGCACTAAAATCTAGGCACTATCGATTTTTATTGTAGATTTGCACCTCGATAAAAATGACTCCGTAGCTCAGCTGGTAGAGCAATTGACTCTTAATCAATGGGTCGTGGGTTCGAATCCCACCGGGGTCACTTGACAATCAAGCACTTACGCCGAAAGGACGTAGGTGTTTTTTTTTGAGTTTTTTGGTTAGGATCTCAATCAGTCTTTTTTGGCTGGTGTGATTTATCCTCATAAATATATTCATACGGCAACAGATCAGAAATGCGCTTGTTGCCCAAATAACCATCCCATTCGACCCCTAAGGGATCAAAATGACCATCACTTTCAAAAGTAACGTGATCCTTTTTAAGAATGATCAAACTTTTTCTGGTAAACCCACCATAATATACCACTAATGAACTTTTGCCAACAAGATACTTTTGCTGTATTGTGCCTTTGGGGGTCATTGTCAATATTACTAAATCATTAATGGAGAGGATATTGCCTCTTGAATCCAGGACCTTAAAGCCTGATGCTTTGAAACTATCATCCCATAATGATCTGAAAAAGTGCATCCTGGATCCTAAATATGCCGTGGTTCGATTTTTCTCAATATTTTCTTGCTGAACAATATCTCCGGAGGTAATTGGAGTGAATTTATAATTCCCGATCAAAACCATGGAATGTGTGTTGGTATTATACTCGAAAAGATCTAGAAAGTAGCTGACATTGTATCCCAGACGATCATTTTGAATCTGAATTGGACGCCTGGCAAAAGCTTTCAACATCTTGGTATTCCGATCGAATTGCAGCATAATATCGCCTTCGTTGATGATCCTGCAGAGCTTAGGGCTTAGGCTCTTGCCAAGAAATTCCATCCGGAATACCGGGAAATACTTTTTCCTGATATTCCTGCTTTCATTAGCCGTGACTTCGACATCTGTCAGATTATAAGTCTTGGGTTCCAAATAAATTGAGAGGTTTTCGCTGGATGCAAAGTTTGTTAGTGTTTCTGAATAGTAACCTACAGAGCTCACTATTAATGGATTTGCTAAGTCTTTTGGTAAACTTAATTCAAAGTAACCTTTCTCATTCGAGGTAGTTCCCATGGTTGTTCCGCTGAAATAGACTGCAGCAAAAGGGATAACTTCCGAAGTATTTTTGTCGAAAACGGTACCTCTGATGAGCTGAGAATAGCAATTTGAATTGAAACAGATAATTGCCAGAAAGAGTATAAACTTAATTCCTGAATGAAGATCAATTCCGTAGTAAATATCAGAACTGTAAATATTTAATTGATCGGATTTAGTAAGGTCCATTTGGTTTTTCATTGCATATAAACATTTTTACGGCAACTATCAGGAAAGGCTTCTTATATCTATTATCAAAGCTAACAAAATGATTTTGGATTCCCGCACTTTTTGTTTTACCGAATTAACAGGAGGTAGCATTACTTTATATAATGATCCGGCTGAAGTTAGTGTTCCGATCCGGATCGGTGAGAAAATCCACTCTGAGGAGCCAATAACCGAAGCTCTGATCCCAGAAATCACCCGGAAAGCCGATTAACCATAGAATTAGTATTTAGCTTTATCCGCTGGGCAAAATTCCTATGCAGATAACATTCAATTGCAATCATGTTCCTATATTGATATTTTCATTTTTCTGTCATGAAAGAATGAATAGTTCAATTTTGAATTGATTCTTCAATAATTTGAATGAAAATTAACAGAAATAGTCCTGAATGTCGGATAATTTTAGTGACTTTTAAATTGAACGAATACTCAGCTGAAATAAAATTAAACTTTAAACCAACAATATCAATTATGGACATTAATGAAAGAAAATGTGATTATCAATACAGGTTGCGCATCCTGAGGTTTCGGCAAAACAGCATGTTGGCTTTGCTAATTTTCCTGCTAAGCTTTTCAACCTTTCAGACCGGATTTGCGAATGGTTCGAATCCAACACAGGTAGAAACATCACAGCAGAAAAAGTTAACGGGTAAGGTAACAGATGAAAAAGGTGAACCACTTCCAGGTGTAACCATTATTGCAAAAGGTTCAAACGCCGGAGTCATAACAGATATGGATGGAAACTATTCGATCAATATGCCAAATGGCAGCGATGTGCTGAAATTTTCTTTTATTGGCTATAAAGTCAATGAAATAAAGGTTGGAAGCCGTTCGGTCGTCAATGCAGTCCTGGCCGAAGATGTAAAAAATATCGACGAGGTGGTGGTTGTGGGCTATGGCACACAGAAAAAATCGCATCTGACAGGATCTGTTGCTTCATTAAAGACTGAAGGCCTCGACGAAATTCCCGTATCTGATGTCAGCCAGGCATTACAGGGGAAAATGGCAGGCGTGACGGTCCAGCAAACAGATCCTATGGCGGGACAGTCTGCAGAGATCCGCGTACGTGGTTTTGGATCCATCAGCGCAGCAGTCCAACCTTTGGTCGTGGTGGATGGATTCCCTATTCCTGATGGTTTGTCATCAGTAAGCATGGGTAATGTTGAATCCATCGAAGTCCTGAAGGATGCCGCTTCAGCCGCTATGTACGGTTCACGTGCCTCTGGTGGTGTGATTCTTGTAACTACTAAAAGCGGTAACAGCACCAAGCCTAAATACAACTTTAAGATGTATGCAGGTCCGAAAACAGCATTGAAACTGCCTACCATTCTGAACAATGATCAATATGTTCAACTACAATACGATGAAGCCGCCATGCGCATGCAGGATCCAAAGGTGGATGGCACGACTGCGACCATGAAGTTCAACTTATCAACCGATGCCGACAAGGCTGCCTGGCTGATGACACACTATTATATTGATCAGCCAACCGACTGGATCAAGGAGGTCATGAGGGATCAGGGCGCAGTCCAGAATTACCAGATCAGCGCTACTGGTGGAAACAAAGACATCAAGTACTTTATTTCAGGAAACTATTATAAAGATCAGGGTATTGCGAAGTATAACAATTTTGACAAATTCAATTTTCTGGCCAAAGTTGATATGAATTTGTCCAAAAAGGTGACCATCGGTTTTAACCTTTCCCCAACCTACAGCAAACAGACGGTCCCTGCAGTCGGTATCTCAGAAGTTTCACGAAGTTCATCCTGGTTACCCGTTCGACACAATGCAGCCACTGCGGCCCTTACAGGAAAAATTGAAGGTGATTACGCCATGGCAGGTGATTTCAGTGCCGTTAATCTTTCAGGTATTGGACTCGACGGAACGACTTGGGATATACCCAGTGCCAGCCTTTCAGGGTCTTCTGCTCAGAACCCTACCTCAATCAATGAGCGGACACACATTCAGACTGATGATTACAAGTTGCAGAGCAACGCCTATATTACCGTCAATATTATACCAGGATTACAGTTTAAGACGACAGGTGGTGCCTATGCGGATTATAAGGAATATAATATGGAGCAGAAAACCTCCGCCTCCAAATCCGGTAATCCAAATACACTGACAAGACAACTTACCTTGCATACAGAGATGTTGACCGAAAATATGTTGAACTACAACAAGAAGTTTGGCCTTAATGAATTCTCCGGAGTATTGGGTTTCACCTACCAGAAGACTAATAATAAGACCAATCAAATAGTCGGAACCAATTTCCCAAATGATGATATGTTGTCTTTCAACCTGGCTTCCGCACTAATTTTGGATAGTCCGGCGGCCAATGGCACCACCTCGTTTTATTATTCAGAGGCCCTGATTTCCTATATTGGTCGTTTAACTTATGCCTACAATGGAAAATATCTCCTTTCAGCGAGTTTGCGTGCTGACGGAAGTTCGAAATTTGCGGAAGGAAACAAATGGGGTACCTTCCCGGCTGCCTCCTTAGGCTGGCGTGCCTCCGAAGAGAAGTTCCTGAAAAAATACGATTGGCTTTCAAACCTGAAATTAAGGGCCAGCTATGGATTGACAGGGAACAACAATATCCCACAATATTCCTATCTGAATGGACTCAATACCTCCAATTATGTAACGGGCTCCGGTAACGGGAGTTTGGTACCCGGTATGGCTGCATCGGATGCTTTCATTGGAAATCCTAACATTACCTGGGAACAAACGCAGGAAGAGAATTTCGGTATTGACCTGGGTCTGTTCAAGAGCAGGATTAACCTAACCGTAGAGTATTACACCGCCAACACCATCCAGCTTTTGCTGCAACAACCTTCCATGTATATTATCGGTCACCAGACTTTCTGGAACAATATCGGAAAGGTTAACAACAAGGGTCTTGAAATTGAGCTGAGTACCACCAATATCAATTCAGGCGGATTTACCTGGAAGACTACGGCCAATTTCGCCACCAATAAAAACACCTTATTAAGTTATGGTGACAAAACTTACCAGGATAATTTCGGGGAAAGAAGTGAAGTCTACCGGGCAATCGTTGGTCAGCCTGCTATTCAATATTTTGGTTACAAAAGCGACGGGGTCTGGAAAACATTCGAGGAAGTAGCAGCTGCAAAGACTGTAACCGATCCCAGTGGCAAAGCCTTTGTTTATACCAAGTTTCCCCCTCTTGCGGGTGGTTTAAAAGTTGTCAATACCAATGGTGACAATGCCATCAATCCTGACGACCGAGTCGTGCTGGGAACACCTTTCCCGGATTTCACCTGGGGTATGACTAATACATTTTCATACAAGGGTTTTGATTTCAGCTTCCTGATTCAGGGAGTCCAGGGTGGCAAGATCATTGATGGCAATATGAATTACAATGAAACGTTGCGCACTGTGGCAGCTTATTTGGCCAACCGCTGGGTAAGCCCCTCCTTCCCCGGTGACGGAAAGACAACTTTTGATAAGACCACATCCGGTGGCGACCTTGAATTGACAGACTATGTCATGCAAGATGCTTCTTACATAGCTTTCCGTGATTTTACGCTCGGTTATCAGGTTCCTGCCAGGATAGCAAAAAGCCTGAAGCTAGGGAGTGTAAGAGCCTATTGCACAGCAACGAATCTATTCTATATCATGGGAACAGATTACAAGGGAGTAAATCCGGAAGCACGGTTTACTACTGGCCCTTACTCCAAGGCTTTTCCTCTGGTAGCCGGTTATCAGCGAGGTACTTACCCGCTCACCAAGGCATTTACGCTCGGAATTGATGTGAACTTTTAATTGAATATGAAAATGAAAAATAAAATTAGAATCATCATCTCAATATCTGTGATGATATTGTTTTCAGCCTGCAAGGATATGATCACAGATCAACCTCAGTCGAAGTTGGTTCAGGATGGCTTCTATAATAGTCAGATGACCATTAACGAAGGGATCATTGGCTGTTATGCCGGTATGGCGAATATTATGATGGACGAATGGAGATTTACAGAAAATAGAAGTGACAACGGTTGTGTAAACAGCATAGGAACAGGTTCTGCGCCACGCGTAGATCTCACAGATCTCAAATTCTTCCGCACACCTACCAGTCAACCACTTCTGTATGCCCAATGGTATAAGTACTTTCAGAACATCATGAATGTCAACTCGATCCTTCCATCTGTTGCCCCTGGTCAGCCATATGTGACCACTGAAACGCAACGCGCCCAATATGAAGGTGAATTGTTGCTGATGCGGGGATATCATTATTACACACTGGTCAGTCTTTGGGGAGATATGTTTAAGATCACCAAAGTGGTCTCACTGGA
Source organism: Prolixibacteraceae bacterium (assembly GCA_037137375.1). Taxonomy (GTDB): domain Bacteria; phylum Bacteroidota; class Bacteroidia; order Bacteroidales; family Prolixibacteraceae; genus CAINVV01. The sequence goes on along the minus strand of JBAXKJ010000003.1, from coordinate 104,088 downwards.
CGAAGCTAAGACCTTTGATCGCCGACCGGTAGCAGAGATCTACAAAGACATCATCATTCCTGATCTCACCAAAGCCGCCGCCCAGTTGCCTTCTTCCTATTCTTCAGCAGGAGATCTGGGCAGGGTAACCAAATGGGCCGCCAAAGGTCTGCTTGCAAAGGCCTATATGACACTCGGAGGAACAGCCAACTTAGCCCTTGCAAAAGGGTTACTTGAAGAGATCATCAATTCTAACCAATACAATTTATTGTCTACCGGGATTACGGTTGCGGGCACTGTACTCAGTCCATATGCCAGTATTTTTGATGTATCCAACGAAATGAACAAGGAAATAATTTTTGCTGTTCGCTATCTGGGCGGAACGACAGGCATTGGATCTCCGTTCTGGACACTCTTTTCCCCAGACGGTACGGCCAATTTGTTCCTGAAAGTCGGGACTCCTGGTGGGCACTTCAATCCTACGCCTGAATTGGTAAATCTTTACAATTCCAATCCACTCGATACCCGCATCAGTTCATGCTTCAGGGTCTATGTCAAAAACAAAACGACAACTATTTACTACCCTTCAAAATACATTGATCCCAATATGACTCAGGCGAATCAATCTGAAAATGACTGGATCGTACTCCGTTATGCGGATATTGTTTTAATGCATGCTGAAATAATGGCACAGGATGGCAATTTTGCCTCGGCACATAATGATGTGAATAAAATCAGGGTGAGAGCCGGTTTAGCCCCGTTGGTTGCATTCACTTCCCCAACGCTGGCATTGGATGCCGTCTACAAAGAAAGACGGCTTGAATTTGCCTTTGAGGATCAACGCTGGTTTGACTTGTTACGCATGAATACTTCCTATGGTGATCCCCAAAAAGCAATTACCATTTTGAAAACAAGCGTATTCGTTACCGACTGGACAATCTTGTATTCTTTGTACAATCCAATTGTGCCCCCCACACAGAATTACTTTACAACCGGTCGTTTGCTGCTTCCGATTCCTCAACAGGAAATCGATGCCAATGACAAATTGAAAATTGCTCAAAATGCTGATTATTAATTTCTAAAAACTACTATATGAAATTCATAGGAAAAAATTTCCAACTATTCCTTCTGTTTCTCTTTTTTACGGTCGGTCTCAATTCTTGTGCCAAGGAAGGAATGATTGAAGTGACTCCCAAAACACTTCCTGAATACATTGCTCAAATGAAGCCATTTGTCAATGCAGAATTACCCATCGTTAGAAGTTCTGTGGTAGGATACGACAAAAACAACTATTCCGTCTCTTTGAATGCGGTTGCCGCAACAGCCCTGACCGCTGTCAAAGCAGCCTATTTGACAGTATTAAAAGCTGATTCTGCCTTGATCGTTTCGCCATCCGTGACCATTCCTCAGCTCGTTGCAGGAAATCTCACCCTCGGCGCTCCCGGAAAAGTATTTTGGACAGGCATTAACCTGTGCGACAAACGTCCGCTCAATGACGCAATTGCTACTGCTAGCACTCTGAATACAAGCACTTTAGTTGGAACCACAACTGGAACAGTACCGACCGCAGCCAAAACTACCTTCACGACAGCAATTGCTGCAGCTGTAACCACCAGGGATGCCGTCACCACCACCATTGATCGTCAGGTTTCTGAGGCAATCACTAAATTAGGGGATGCCACTACTGTTTTCAAGGCCGCAATCAACAAATAATTCAATTTACCTATTTGGCAGAATCAATAAATATACATTTAATTAAATCCAGTAATTATCGATATGATTCCAAATCACAATATTCCCAAAACGGCAATTTCCTTAGCAATCCTGGGACTGAGCTCCATCTATTCCAACGCAGCAAATCCAGTTACGAAACCTTCCAGGCCAAACATCTTATTTATTGCGGTGGATGATCTCAAACCAAATACGGGCGCATATGGCGACCGACTTGCAAAGACTCCAGGAATGGACAGGCTGGCAAAAGAAGGAATCACCTTCACGAGCAGTTACTGTCAACAGGCAATCTGCGCGGCAACGAGGGCTAGTATCATGTTGGGAATGCATCCTGATAAGACCAGAGTATGGGATTTGATAACCGATTTCAGGCAGGTTAATCCGAAAGCAGTATCGATGCCTCAGTATTTCATTACGATGGGTTATGAGACAGCTGCCATGGGTAAGATTTATCACCCAACGAGTGCCGGCCCCGGACATGATGCACCTTCCTGGAGTATTCCCTTTGAAGATGCAAAGTGCCCAACCTATGTATTACCCAATTCCATCAATGCCAGGGGAAAAGGGAAAGCCACTGAATGTGCCGATGTACCGGATGAAACATACGCTGATGGAGCCTTGACAAAGCTTGCAATCAAATCACTTGGAAAATTAAGTAAGGGTAGTAAGCCATTCTTTCTGGCTGTGGGATTCCACAAGCCACATCTACCGTTTGTCTCTCCTAAGAAATACTGGGATTTGTACAACAGGAATGATTTCCAGGTAGCTCCCTTTCAGAAAAAGGCCGCCAACAGCCCCGACATTGCCTATCACGTCTCCGGTGAGTTGAAAAGCTACACGGATATTCCGCAATTCGACAGCTATTCTGAAAAAGAACTGGACCATCTGCCTGTGGACAAACAGAAAGAGCTCATACATGGATATTATGCCGCCATGTCTTACACTGATGCTCAAATTCTTCAGTTGCTCAATGAACTCGACCGCCTTAAAATCCGGGACAACACGATTATCGTTTTATGGGGCGATCATGGATGGCATCTGGGCGATCACGGCCTTTGGAACAAGCATACTGATTTTGAAAATGCTACCCATACACTCTTGATGATGAGCGTTCCGGGTACGAAACCTGGAATCAGGCCTGTTACCTTGTGTGAATTTACAGATGTTTATCCTACGCTCTGCGAACTGATGAACATTCCGGCGCCTAAATATCTGGATGGGATCAGTCTTGTTCCAGCTATCAAAAATCCGGATTCTAAGTTGCGCGAATATGCATTTAGCCAGTATCCCCGCGAAGGGGCAAAAGTGATGGGCTATACCATCCGCACTGCGCGTTTCCGTTATACTGAATGGATGAAGGACAGCTACAGGACAAACATACCTTATGACAAGAAATATGTGATGGCACGCGAAATGTATGATTACGAGAAAGATCCGCTGGAAAAAGTCAGTGTCATTGATAAGGCAGAGTACAAACAAGAGCAGCAAAAATTGGAGAAACAGTTCCTTGAAAGTATGCAGCGCGAAAATAAGACTTGTACAGAATATGGGAAATTAGCCGATTTTAAGGCGCCCATCCCGGTAGGTTCAGACACGAAGAAAGGTAAAAAAGGAAAGACACAATCAGTTGACTAATTTTAGGGTATGAAAGCTATATATTTAGTAATAATTCTCTTATTGACCTTTGCAGCTGACTCCTTTTCGCGGATTCCTGGTATGATACCACAAGTAAAGGGGGATGAAGATAAGGTTGAAATTGACAACGAGTATGTCCGGGTCCTTCACAATTCGACAGCTTGTATAGCTCCTGAGACTCCTGGTTTTGGAACCAGGGTAATTGTTGCACTTAATAAGTTGAAAATCAAAAGTTCAAGGGGAACCATGGAACTGGATCGTGGTCAGATTGCCGTGTTTCTCAGAAATGAATCTTATCTGCCACCAAACGGTGAATTTTTCGAAGTAGCTTTTAAACTAAATCACCCTCCACTCAAGAGACCAGAACAATGGGTTGAACCACTCAAAAATACTATTGTGTACGAAGATTCACAGTTCAGAGTATTCGAGGAACGTCTTGCGCCCGGTGACACCAGGGAACTTCACAGTCATGCCCAGCGGGTGGTAGTCCGGCTTAACAATGTTCAATTAACCGATCCAAGGTTCAAACCAAACGGATCTCCGGGAGGGGGCATTCAAGTCCCCAATACTGCCAAATTCGCTGAGCCAATGGTTCACGTGGTTAAGAATTTAAGCAAGGATACTTCTTTGTTTAATGTAGTTATTGAGTTCAAGTTGCCTAAAGATGCAGAATAATAGCTTTTTCAGTCATGAGAAAAATACTGGCAATCGTTGTTATATCGGGACAGTCACCAAAACAGATCTTTTTTTGGCATCAATTGGCTATATTTCAGGTTCGCCCAACATTCAGGAGTTCATTAAAATAAACCCGAAATGAAGACCGGTTTTTTTGATCCCTGGTCAATTTATTATAGAGCGACATTATGAATAATACTAACCGCAATTCCGGGTGAAGAAAATACTGCCCCTATATCTGGTAATGCTTATATTCCTTAATTGTCAGCAAATTAAAGGAGAGATTGACCATTCGGTGTCGAGGCATCGTCTTATTGTTCTTGCCGATATGGGGAATGAGCGCGATGAGGAGCAGCAGATAATACACCTGTTGATGTATTCCAACGAATTGGACCTGGAAGGATTAATTGCGGTCTCTGGAATATTTTTAAATTCAAATTACAGGGTCACTAATCCTTACAAGAGCATCCTTCATCCTGAATTATTTGATACACTTGTTACTGGCTATTCCAAAGTGTATGAAAATCTGAAGAAACATGCTGCCAACTGGCCAACTCCAGAATTTTTAAGCAGTATTATCAGGTCGGGTCAAGCGGATTATGGGATGGCAGATACGGGTCCGGGCAAGTCAACACCCGGATCAGAACTTATCATCAGAGCCCTCAAGAAAGACGATCCAAGACCAGTTTATATCGTAGTGAATGCAGGATCCAATACCTTGGCACAAGCGATAATTGACCTTGAAAGATCCCATTCACAAGCTGAAATGGGGGCATTGATCAAAAAACTAATTGTTTTTGAGAACGGCTCACAGGATGATGCCGGTGCGTGGATCGTGAGTAGATATCCGGAAATTCATTGGATAAGAAGCAATTACCAGACCTATGCCTATGCTGGTCCAGGAGAAAAAATCAGTCCGAATGCAGGTCCCTACACCTGGCAACCCTATCCATACACCAACGAAGGGCAAAGGGAATGGTCGAAGGAGAATATCCAGTCGGGTCATGGCGCCCTCGGAGCGCTGTATCCTGACCGCATTTTGAAGAATAAGGCAGAATTTCTGGAGGGAGGAGGAACTGCACCTTGGCTAGGACTCATTACCACCGGTCTTTCCGACCCGTTACATCCGGGATGGGGCGGCTGGAGTGGTCGCTTTTCTTCCATCAAAAAAGATACAATCTGGTCGCGGCATAAAGCAATTGCAGAAAAAGAAAGGACCTATACAAAATTCAGTCTTTTTGCGGACACTGTTGACAGTTGGGTCGATCCTGCTTCAAAAATAGCGTACAACGACCAATTTGCTCCATTGATGCGGTGGCGCAAGCACCAGTTTGATGATTTCAAGGCCAGGATGGATTGGTGTGTGCAACCCTTTGAATCGACCAACCACAATCCGGTCGCAGTTATCAACAAAATCAAGGATAAAAGAATCCTGATAATTCATGCAAAAGCCGGACAAAAAATCAAGTTTGATGCCTCTGCATCTTTTGACCCAGACAGGAATCAGCAGGTATCATTCTTTTGGTGGATCTATCCGGAAGCTGGTAATTACAAGGGGAACTGTGAAATAAACAGTGCAGACCAACCTGTAATGAGTATGGTAATTCCAAAAGATACACGTGGGAGACAGATACATTTGATTCTTGAAGTTTCCGATAACAGCTCAATCGCTGTGATGCATGATTATAAAAGAATTGTATTGGATATCGGGAAATAATATTATAATATTCATCAATTAATTAACAACCAATAAAATAATTATGGCATTCTTAAAAAAGTTGTACACGCTGTTTGTCCTGGTGTTACTTACTGGCATAGGCCTTGCCCATGCTGAGAATGGGGCAACTACAACATCAAAAAAAACATTTTCGGATTCAATTGTTCAGCAAGTGATTGCAATTGAAAAAGAAAGGGTGGTAAGAAGAGCAGACCAACTACTGAATGAAAAACCCAGAACGGTTACGGCCAGCACCGCCACCCGGAGTCTGGGAGGAAAACACGATTTTTACTCTGAAGGACCTTATTGGTGGCCAGATCCGGCCAATCCAGACGGACCATTCATCCGTCATGATGGTCTGAGATTTCCGGGTCGATTTGAAAACCACGACGATGACCTCCGAAATTTTTCGTGGATTGTCGGGACCCATACTTCTGCCTGGATAGTGACCGGCAAGGAAAAGTATGTTCTCGCAGCGGTGGAACATCTGAGGGCTTGGTTCATTGATACCACCACCCTGATGAATCCAAATATGCTTTATGCCCAGGCTATACGCGGAATCAATTCGGGACGGGGTACAGGAATAATTGATGCAGGTCAGTTGATGGACGTGGCACAATCGGTTCTGATTCTTGAAAAATCGCCCTATGTTTCTGGCAAAGATATAGCCCAAATTAAGGAATGGTTTAAGCATTTCATCACCTGGCTGACGACTCATCCCTATGGAATCGATGAAATGAACGCAAAAAACAACCATGGTTCCTGGTGGCATGCTCAAATCGCCTCGTATGCCAGGTTAGCAGGAGATGAGAAAGTGCTTCAAATGTGCAAAGACCACTATCTTAAGGTATTATTACCTAACCAAATGGCTTCCAACGGAAGTTATCCGGAGGAGTTGGCCAGAACGAAACCTTACTCCTACTCTCTCTTTAACCTCGATGCAACGGCTGCACTTCTATGGATCCTGGAAGACAAGACGAACGAGCTTTGGAATTACACCCTGCCTGATGGACGGGGTATCCGAAAAGGATTGGATTTTATGAAGCCTTTTCTACTTGATAAGTCAAAGTGGACTGGCAACAAAGATGTCGATCATTGGAACTCGCAACCTGAAGCCCGACAATTCATGCTTTTTGCCACATTAGCGGGGAATAGCCCTGAGTGGTTTAATTTATGGAAAATTTTGAGCGAAAAAAATAAAGGCGATGAGGGTAGAAAATCGATGATGCTTAAAAATCCATTAATTTGGCTGAATATTAAATAAAAACAACTTACATCTTTAGCATAATGAACTTCTTTAAGAATTTTCCTTTAGTAAAATCAGCTGGTATGCTGACGCTGCCGATCATCGGAGCGATGATGAATCCTTCGAGGGTTGAAGCGCAAAAAAGCCAGCCCAAAAAACCAAATATTATCTTCATCCTTGCAGATGATTTAGGATATGCTGAAATCGGATGCAATGGTGCTGATCATTACAAGACACCCAATATCGATAAACTTGCCAGTCAGGGAATTCGTTTTACACATGCTTACGCACTGCCCCTTTGCGGTCCTTCACGTGCGGCCCTACTTACCGGGCGTTACGCATTTCGTACTGGGGCAACCAATCAGGATGCGTGTTCGACTGTCTTTACCAAAGCCGAAAAAGCTATCCCATATTACTTGAAACCGGCTGGATATGTTTCCACAATGATCGGCAAATGGGGACAACTACCTGACGATCCTTCCGACTTTAGTTTTGATCAGTATCTCCGGTTCTTCGGTAGTGGCGTCTATTGGTCCGAACCCGGAAAAAAACAAAATTACCGCGTTGATGGTAAGGATTTGATTTTAAAGGAAAATGAATACATGCCTGATGTGATGCATAAGAAGATGGTTGATTTTTTAACAAAAAATAAAAATAATCCTTTCTTCGCTTATTATTCCATGTCGCATGTTCATGGCGAAATCATGAGAACTCCTGACAGTAAACCGACCACTACGGATTTTTATGACGATAATATCACTTACATGGATAAACTAGTGGGTCAGTTAAGGACTGAACTCGACCGGCTCAAGCTGAGTGACAATACTATTCTGATTTTCTTCAGCGATAACGGAACTGCAGGCGGACATTCTGACGCTGCCACCATTGGTGGACGCCGATTAAGCGGACAAAAAGGGTCGATGCTCGAAGCCGGGAGTCTGGAACCGCTAATTGTTTACTGGCCAGGTGTCACACCTGTTGGAAAAGTATCCAATGATTTGATCAGTTCAACGGATTTTCTTCCCACATTTGCCGAAATCACTGGAGCCACGCTTCCAAAAGATGTCATTCTGGATGGTCAAAGCTTTAACGCTCAAATCCACGGTCAAAAGGGAAATCCGCGAAATTCATTGTTTGTGCAGCTCGCCAACAATTTCTGGGTACGGAATCTGGGATGGAAGCTTGACCAGTCGGGCGAATTATACGATATGAGCAAAGCCCCATTTGAAGAAATTGCAGTTCCTGCAGATTCTAAAAATCCTGCAGCTATTGCAGCAAGGAAAAGTCTTCAGGCTGAACTTGACCGATTAAATCCGAAGGGTGGCTTCATTGACCAGGGAGATGGAACAGGTCGCCATGCTAATAAAACTGCAAATCAGGCGGCAAAAAAAGCCGCCAGGCAAGCGGCCAAGAAAAAGGAATAATAGTTTTTCTTCACAAAGAAGCTTTAAAAAAGCAAACTAAAACTCTGAATTCGAATTACTTAAAATGATATAATATGAGATTCCCTTGCATTTTCTTTCTTGCAATATTGATTTTCTCCGGTAGTGTGGAGGCTCAAAAAATCAGCGAATGGCGTCCCGAAAACCGGACCGGTGTATCCTCTGAAACGGGACTACTAAAATCGTGGCCTGCCACTGGTCCGACTCTTTTATGGACGAATCCGGATCTTCCAAAAGGAAATTCATCGGTCTCCTTTGGGAATAATACCATTTATATTACCGGTACAAAAGATGGGAACGACATCCTTTTTGCTCTGGACATGCAAGGAAAAACAGTTTGGCAGACGGTTATGGGAAGGGCATGGAATGCCTCTTATCCCGAAAGCCGGGCAACCCCGACTGTTCAGGGAAATGAGGTTTATACCTGCAGTGGATTTGGAGATCTTGCCTGTATCGACGGAACCACGGGAAAGATCATCTGGACCTACAAAGCCAGTGAAGAGTACAAAGGAACCTACGGAAATTGGGGAATTGCGGAGGCGCTCCTGCTGGATGGGGATAAATTATATTACACCCCGGGTGGCCCGGAAACGATGACCATTGCCTTGAAAAAGAAGACAGGTGATTTAATTTGGAAATCAGCAAGTCTAAACACCAAACCGGGTTATGTATCTCCCATTCTCATCACCTATGCCGGAATAAAAATGCTTGTAAATGTGACTTTAGACCGAGTCTTTGCCGTCGATGTTTCAAATGGTGAAATCTTGTGGAAAGTTCCAATTGAGAAACCCGGAGGTTCCGGAAGGGATTTGATCCTATGTGTCACACCTTTATATGACCAAGGCAAAATATATGTGACCGGGGGATACAATGTTGGGGGTATGATGTTAAAGTTGGCTGAGGATGGCAAAGGTGCGAGTGTTGTCTGGACAGACAAAACCCTGGATGTCCACCATGGTGGAGTTGTATTGGTCAATGGTTATATCTACGGCTCAAGCTGGCTGAATAATGCAGATGGGAACTGGTGCTGCATCGATTGGAATACCGGCGAAAAGAAGTGGGAGGAACATTGGAACTGTAAGGGTTCAATCATCTCAGCCGAAGGGTTACTTTATATTTATGATGAGAAGAAAGGGAACGTTGGTTTGCTAAAGGCAACTCCGGAAAAATTCGATCTGATCAGTACTTTTCAGATTACCCAGGGAAATCCCGGACCCTTCTGGGCACATCCGGTTATCCACGATGGAGTCCTTTATCTGCGTCACAACAGTGCATTGATGGCTTACGATATTAAAGCAAAATAACACGGCTTCAAGGTATTGAATATTCACTAACCTATTATCAATTAGGTTTTTATATACCTTAAAATAATTATTTATTAGAAAATTAAAATAATTTAATATTATATGTTGCAACATATATTGTTTATACATATCTTTGTCGGGGATTTAATATCATTTAAAAAAGTAAGTATTAATAATATCATTTAGCAAAACATGACAACAAAAATTTCAAAAACAAGCAACATCGCGGCATGGATCATCGCCGGTTTACTGACAGCATTATACCTTTTTAGTGCATCCGGAAAACTGTTTTTACATCCTGAACAAATGGAACAAATGAAGCTGGGAGACTGGCGTGTGATTATCGGTTTAGGTGAGATCGTTTCTGCCCTCTTGTTCCTGGTACCCAAAACCAGCAAATACGGTTCTTTCCTGTTAAGTTCCTACATGGGGGGTGCAATCATCATTCACATGACGGATGGCTTGAGTATTGCCATGCCGGTTGTAGTTCTTTTATTGATTTGGCTCGTTACTTATCTCAGGAATCCCCAGTTATTGGCAATACGTTAATATGAAAACTAAAAATATCGAATTGGTGCTGACACCTCCTGAACCGCATTATGTGGGCGATGGATTTAGGGTACATAATTTTATTCCAGGTAGTTACAGAGCCGACATGCAACGGATGAATCCTTTCATTTTGTTGGATTACGGTTCAAAATTCAATTTTCCGCCTTCCGGCAAACCCAAAGGAGTTGGCGTTCATCCTCATCGTGGTTTTGAGACGGTCACGATAGCCTATCATGGTAAGGTAGCTCACCACGACAGCACCGGACAGAGTGGTGTAATTGGCGAAGGAGATGTACAATGGATGACGGCGGCTTCAGGAATTCTGCATAAAGAGTATCACGAAAAAGAATTCAGCAGAGAAGGCGGCGATTTGCAGATGGTCCAATTATGGGTTAATCTGCCAGCCAAATACAAGATGTCTACCCCGAAATATCAGAGTCTGACGAATGCGCAAATCAATAAATTTCTTTTGGAAGCTGATGGTGGATTAGTTGAAGTCATTGCCGGAGAATATAAAGGACTGAAAGGCAGTGCTTCTACATTTTCACCCATCAACCTGCTAAACGTAAAACTGAACAAGAAAGGCAATGCCAATTTTTCATTTCCTGCCAATTACAACACCGCATTACTGGTGGCAGAAGGTAAAATCACGGTCAACGGAACGGAGCAAGTTCCTACAGACCATTTTGTCCTTTTCGAAAATGAAGGGGAAGATTTTGATATTACCACTGAGGATGGAGCAATAGTTTTGGTCATGAGCGCCGAAGCAATCAATGAACCAATCGCCGCCCATGGACCATTCGTCATGAATACCAGACAGGAAATTATGCAGGCTTTTGAGGACTTTCAAAATGGAAAATTCGGTTACCTTGCAGATTGATTCGTAAACAATTAGTAGAAAATGAACTTATGACCATTGAAGAAGAGCTGAAAGGACGTTTTAGAAATGAATACCACAAGGGTCTTATCAACCTCACCTACACGACTAAACAGTTAGGTTATGAGTTTTTTCAGTCCCTGAAGAAACATGGTCTGGCTGAGCAGCAATACAATGTACTCAGGATTCTGCGAGGTTTTCGTTCTCAAGCTCCTCTCTCGATTGGATTTATCAAGGAGAGGATGCTTGACAAGGATTCAGATGTCAGTAGGATCGTTGACCGGCTATACGAAAAAGGACTACTTACCAGGAAAGAGAACTCAGGAGACAGGCGTCAAAAGGCGATTGAGATTACGGATAAAGGGTTGGCATTGCTGGATAGTATGTTAGAATGCGAAAAGGCGGCAGACAATTTAATGAAAGACCTCACCCTGGAAGAGATTGCAGAACTCAACAGAATACTTGATAAAATCAGAAAAAGTGCACCAAAAAGGAAGAACAATCTATAATTGGTGGCATCCTTCAGACTTTTCTCTTCCTGTATTCGGCGGGTGAGAGTCCCATGACTTTCCTGAAAACCCTGGAGAAATAGAATTGATCATCGAAGCCTGATTCGCGGGCAACATCCGCGATCATCCAGCCGGAATTATCAAGCAATCTGCAGGCTCGCTGTACTTTCAGCTGGGTAAAATAATCGATCGGCGAATGTCCTGTGCGCGTTTGAAACAATTTTGAATAATGTGAGATGGAAAGTTCGGCCGCCTCAGCTATCTCATTAAGCCTTAATTTCTTATCTAGATTTTCCAGCATGAAGTTGATGCTTAAAGCCACATGATCATTTTCATCTGCTTTGCGCAATTCCTGAAACTGGTGCAGATGGGTGAAAGAGGCCAATAAAAATCCTAGTATCTGGTTAACATATTCGAGTATTTCAATACCAAAACCCCGATCCAGATTCCGAAAAATGTCATTAAATAAACTTAGTCGTTCGTTGGTCCTGGAGAATTTGTTTCTTTCAACCTGCATGGGAATGCCTGCATGCCTGACAAATGCTGCAGATTTTTTACCGGTAAAGTGAATCCAGTATATAGACCAAGGGTTCTTCATATCGGAATGATAGGAATGTGGCGTACCTGCAGGAATGATCAAGTACTCATCGGCTTGAACTTCATGATTACCATTATTCAGCCGTATTTTTCCCTTCCCGTCGACACAGTAAATCAGGATCGACTGTGCACATCCGGCAGGGCGCTCCCTAAAGTGGTTTCTGGCGTGTGGATAATAGCCAATATCAGTCAAATATAAGTCTGAAGTCAGGGGATTCTCCCTGACAAGATTAAGTATTTTTCCCGGCAGGACATAACTGATCTGGCCGGGGAAACCGTCTTCTTTTTTCATCTCTCAAATAATAATCAATGCCCTGAATCTGCGTCTTCCAGGTTGATTTGTAAAAAGCACAAATTACCTTATTGTCTATGTACGATATTCTGCAGCACCTACCCAGAAAGTAAAAACTATAGCAAAATAAACTAAAAATCAGAACAATGAAGGCCAAATTTGCAAAAAATAATTCACCTATATTATTTTCCTGAATAAGAAAATAATCTATAAATTGATAAAATAATTCATTCCGCCACCAGCTGAACCAGGGTATATTTGTCATTCATCAGCATCAATAGAATAACTCCAATGACGGAAGTAAATGCCTGGCACGAGAAAGTAATCATCCCGACTTATGGTATCGGAGAGCCGGAAAAGAATCCAATGTTTCTGGAGAAACGGGTTTATCAGGGTAGTAGTGGAGTCGTTTACCCATTCCCGGTAGTTGAGAAAATCCTCGATGAGAAAATTGACCGTGAATGGGACGCCATTTATTTGGAGAACCAGTACCTGAAGATCATGATCCTGCCTGAGTTGGGTGGACGGATTCAGATGGCTTTCGATAAGATTTTGCAACGTCATTTTGTGTATTATAACCAGGTAATTAAGCCTGCCTTGGTAGGACTTACAGGACCCTGGATTTCGGGAGGAATAGAATTTAACTGGCCGCAACACCATCGTCCATCAACGTATGAACCTGTTGATCATTGTATTGAGACGAATGATGATGGCAGTATCACTGTCTGGTGTAGTGAAGTTGAACGGATGTTCCGGACTCGCGGGATGGCTGGATTTACACTTCACCCCGACAAAGCCTACCTTGAAATAAAAGTCAAATTATACAACAGAACCGACTTGCCCCAAACATTTTTATGGTGGGCGAATCCGGCAGTGAAGGTGAATGATCATTTTCAGTCGGTATTTCCTCCTGATGTTCATGCGGTCTTTGACCATGGTAAGCGCGATGTCTCAGAGTTCCCTATTGCCAATGGCACCTATTACAAGGTCAATTATGCGCCGGGCACGGATATTTCGCGGTACAAAAACATTCCGGTACCGACCTCTTATATGGCTATCAATTCGAAATACAATTTCGTTGGTGGCTACGAGAACGACAGCAAGGGTGGACTGCTGCACATTGCCAATCATCATGTTTCGCCCGGTAAGAAGCAATGGACCTGGGGACACAGTGATTTTGGCAGGGCCTGGGACAGGAATTTGACGGATGATGATGGTCCGTATATCGAGCTGATGTGTGGGGTATATACCGACAATCAGCCGGATTTTTCGTGGTTGATGCCGGGTGAAGAGAAGAGCTTTTCGCAATTCTTCATGCCCTACCGGGATATCGGTGTGGTCAAAAATGCCACGAAGGAGGCCATGGTTAATCTTGAGTTTGAGCCAGGTTTTGCAATTGTAAAGATCTATACGACTGCAGCTTACCCCTCATCTACGATTCTCCTGAAGTCCGGTTCACTTGTGCTATTGGAGGAAGTTTTTGATTTTCATCCGGGGACTTCATTCGATAAAAGAGTTGTAATACCGTTCGATGTTGATCCACAAGATGTTGCTATAATGGTCAAAAGTTCATCCGGGAGAATCCTGGTAAGTTGGCAACCGGAAAAGGAAGAGAAAAAGGCCATACCGGAGGCTGCGAAACCTGCTAAACTTCCTGAAGAGGTGGAGAGTGTTGAACAATTGTATCTGACCGGATTGCACCTGGAGCAATATCGTCATGCGACCTACGATCCGCGCGATTATTACCTGGAAGCATTGCGGAGGGATCCGAAAGATAGCAGGTGCAACAATGCGATGGGACGTTGGCTGCTACGACATGGAAAATTTCAGGAGGCAGAACAGTATTTCAGGAGGGCTATTGCCACCCTGACTGAAAGGAATCCAAATCCATTGGAGGGCGAACCTTTTTATAATCTGGGGCTCTCGTTGAGATTTCAGGGGCATAACGAAGCAGCCTACGATGCATTTTATAAGTCTGTTTGGAACGACGCCTACATGGCATCGGGGTATTTCCAGCTGGCAAGATTAGAATGCTTGTCCGGCAACTGGGAGGATGCGCTGGAAGTAATTGACAGGTCGCTAATTAAAAATTGGCACGATCATAAAGTCAGGCATCTGAAAGTCTGTATTTTACGCAAGCTCGGGAAAGTGCAAGAAGCTGACAGTCTTATTCGGGAGTCATTGGTTCTGGACAAATTCAACTTCGGAATTCTTTTTGAGAGTTGTTTGTTGCATGCGGAATCTATATCAGGCGAAAATTTTGGCAATTCTGCTAACGTTGTTTCGTTGAAGACCCTCCTTCGAGGGAATATCCACACCTACATCGAATTTGCGCTGGATTATGCGCATGCAGGACTATTTCCGGAGGCGATTCAATTGATTTCGATTGGAATTCAGGAGCAACCTGAGGGACGGATTTATCCTCTTGCCCTCTATTTTCTCGCTTGGTTTGAGGCTCAGGTTGGAGATCTCCATTCTTCTACTACCCCTTTGAAAGTTGCTGCTACAACCTCGCCGGATTTTTGCTTTCCGAACCAAATTGAGGCTGTCATGGTTCTGGAGTGGGCTAAGAATCAAAATTCTGATGATCCCAAGGCACCATATTACCTTGGAAATTTCTGGTACAATGCCCGCCAATATGAGAATGCTATCAACAATTGGGAACTTTCCGCTTCTCGTAATGACGATTTTCCAACGATACACAGGAACCTGGCTTTGGCTTATTTCAATAAACTTCATGACCCATCCAGGGCACTTTTCGAACTTGAAAAGGCATTTTCGCTCAATCCCTTTGATGCCCGGGTTTTGATGGAACTGGATCAGTTGTACAAGCGATTGAATTATTCTGCTTCGGATCGTCTGGCATTACTTGACAAATATCCTGCACTGGTGGATTTCCGGGATGATCTCTATCTGGAAAAAATCACTTTATTGAATTTACTGGGACAACATCAAAAAGCTTACAATTTGATCATGTCACGCAAGTTTCATCCCTGGGAAGGTGGTGAAGGAAAGGTTACAGGACAGTACATTCTGAGCCTAATGGGAATTGCCGTTAAAGCAATAGAAAACCGTAAGTTCACACTGGCGATTGATTTTCTGGTCAAGGCTCAGTATTATCCGGAAAACCTGGGGGAAGGAAAATTATTCGGTGCCGCCGAGAATCAGATCCACTATTGGCTGGGATGTGCCTTCGAGGGTATGGACAACCACCTGAAAGCAGAAGAACACTGGCAGATAGCTTCGGAGGGGATCTTGGAACCGTTACCCGCCATTTTCTACAACGACCAGCAGCCGGATACTATTTATTTTCAAGGTCTTGCCCTGGCTAGATTGAGAAGAAAAGAGGCTGCAAGAAGTCGATTTGAGACACTTATTCAATTTGGAAAGGCTCACCTGGAGGATCAGTTCAAGTTAGATTACTTTGCGGTATCACTACCTGATCTGCAGATCTGGGAAGATGATCTGACGAAACGGAACAGGCAGAATTGCATTCATCTGATAGAATTGGGAGAAAAGGGACTAAGAAATATAATTAGTAGATTTTTCGATGACGGAGAATTAAAGGATTCGAAATTAATTTAATTACCTGCCAATTTATTTCTAATTTTGCTATTGGAATTGAAATCTGATTTCCTTTTGTCCATGGAACGAGTACCTTCAGGATCAAATTTGGTAAAGACCTACCGGCGATTATTCAGTTGCCTGATGTTCTACAATTAGGTCCCATTTGCCGGGGGTTCCTGATGCAATTTTTCAATTGCTCTGCCGCCCGGTATATAATTCCCTTCCTCCCTATTTTTACAAGCACCCTGTATCCATCTTATTTTCAGCACAATCGTCATGTTTGAAAAAATTAATCAACATACTTTGTCGCCCGAACGTCCTGCTGCTGTTGAGAGCAATTTCTTCCAGCTGAAAAAATTGCAAACCGATCCCGGCATGAATGACCGTATCCGACGACTTCGCAAACTGAGCGTCGAAACAGAACCATCGCTTTCCATTGAACGGGCCCTGCACGAAACAGAATTCTACAAGGAAAATTTTGGGAAGATGTCCATTCCTGTCCTGAGGGCTACCAATTTTCTGGATCACTGCAAAAGAAAAGCAATATACATCGGAAAGGATGAATTGATTGTCGGGGAACGCGGTCCCAGGCCCAAATGCGTGCCCACTTTTCCCGAACTCACCTGCCACAGTGTAGAGGATTTGCATGTGCTGAATTCCAGAGAATTGCAGCGCTATACTATCAGTCAACATGATATCGACACCTATTCCCGGGAGGTGATCCCCTACTGGGAAGGTAGAACTCAACGGGAGCGCATTTTTAGCCATGTCCCGGACGAATGGAGGAAGGCTTATGAGGCCGGCATGTTTACCGAATTTATGGAACAGCGAGCTCCCGGACATACCACGCTGGATGGGAAGATCTATCAAAAGGGGATGCTTGATTTCAAGCAAGACATTGCCAAAAATCTTGCCTCACTCGATTACCTCAACGACCCTGAAGCCACAGACAAAGCAGAGGAATGGAAGGCCATGGAGATCTCGTGCGACGCAGTCATACTCTTTGCTGAACGGCATGCTTTGCTTGCCGAAGAAATGGCTCTATTGGAAATCAACGCATTAAGAAAAGAAGAGCTCCTGTCGATCGCCAAGGTTTGTCGCCACGTCCCGGCTCATGCACCACGGAACCTATGGGAAGCCATTCAGATGTATTGGTTCGTCCACCTGGGCACTATCACCGAACTGAACGGCTGGGACGCCATGAATCCAGGGCATTTCGACCAACATCTGGCACCATTTTTTAATGCTGGACTAGCTGACGGCTCACTTACCAGGAACCAGGCCAAGGAGCTGATCTCCTGTTTCTGGATCAAAGTCAACAACCACCCTGCACCACCCAAAGTTGGAATTACCGCCAGGGAAAGCGGCACTTACAACGACTTTACCAACATCAACATCGGGGGAATCAGGAGAGATGGAAGTAATGGGACCTCAGAGATTTCCTACCTTTTACTTGAAGTCATTGAAGAGCTACACATCCTGCAGCCAGGAAGTTCCGTACATATCAGCAAGGAAACACCCGATGATTTTCTGCTTGCCGCCACCAGGGTAATTCGGCAGGGTCATGGGTATCCTTCGGTCTTCAATCCGGATATCTACGTGGCTGAATTGCTTCGTCAGGGCAAGTCCCTGGAGGACGCCCGCGAAGGCGGATGCAGCGGCTGCATCGAGGTCGGAGCCTTCGGTAAGGAGGCTTACCTGCTGACCGGCTATCTCAACGTACCCAAAATCCTGGAAGTGACCCTCAATAATGGGATCAACCCGGTAACCGGCATCAGGGTCGGACCGGAGACCGGCGATCCACGGACGTTTAAAACATATGAGGAGCTTTATGATGCTTTTCTGAGGCAGCTTCATTATGTGGTAGATCTCAAGATGCGCGTCAGCAATTACATCGACCGGATGTTTGCCAAATATGCCCCAGCGCCTTTTCTTTCAGTCGTTATTGACGATTGCATTGCCAGGGGGAAAGATTATTACGACGGCGGTCCAAGATACAACACGAGCTACATTCAATGCTGCGGTCTGGCTACTACTTCAGACAGTTTGCTGGCACTGAAAAAGCACGTTTTTGAAGACCTTTCCTTTACGATGGATAGGGTTTTAAACGCTGTAGCAAAGGATTTTAAAGGTGAAGAGATTCTGCGACAGACTATTATAAACAGGACTCCTTTCTTTGGAAACGATGATGACTATGCAGATTCCGTAACCGTGAAAGTCTACAACGACCTCGTGGGTGCCATCGACGGAAAACCCAATATCAAGCCAGGCGGGAAATATCATCTGAACATGCTTTCCACTACCTGCCACGTGTACTTTGGGAAAGTCATGGGAGCGACACCCAATGGCAGACTGGCGGGAAAATCCATTTCAGACGGGACTTCACCCTCGCACGGAGCCGATACACACGGACCTTCCGCGGTAGTGAAATCGATGACCAAATTTGACCATGTAAAATCGGGTGGAACTCTTCTCAATCTCAGGTTCCTACCGGGATTGCTGCGAAAAGAGGACGATATGGTAAAGCTAGGTCAACTGGTCAGAAGCTATTTCAGGCTCGGCGGACATCATGTACAATTCAACATTGTGGATACGGCAACCCTTTTGGCAGCACAGGCTTGTCCGTCGGATTACAAGGATCTGATGGTAAGGATGGCCGGATACAGCGATTATTTCAACGACATGAACGCAGATCTTCAGCGGGAGGTCATCGAACGCACTGAAAATGACGGATTCTAAACCTTTGGTATTCGATATCAAACGCTATGCGATCAATGATGGTCCGGGTATCCGGATTGTGATTTTTCTAAAGGGGTGCAACCTCAATTGTGCCTGGTGTCACAATCCTGAGGGAATATCTTCCACGCAAGAGCGAATGTACAATCCTTCAAAATGCATTAAATGTGGCACTTGCGTGGTCGCTTGTCCGGAAATAGCCTTAACTCTGACTGAGGAAGGAATCGTCACCGACACGGGATTGTGCCAGCTCAACGGTCTTTGCGCAGCTGTTTGTCCGACCAAGGCTATTGAACTTTCCGGAAAGCCGCTGGATGTTCAGGAGATCATGCAAGAAATCGAGAAGGAACGGATCTTCTTCGAACAATCCGGTGGAGGGGTGACTTTTTCGGGAGGGGAGCCAATGATGCATCCTGATTTCCTGGTAAGGTTGCTGGACGAATGCGGCAGCAAGGGAATTCACAGGGCTGTGGATACGGCGGGACTAGTTTCTAAAGAAGTTTTGTTAAGAGTTGCAGCGCGGACCGATCTGTTTTTATACGATTTGAAGATGATGGATTCTGAGCGGCACCGCAAATGGACAGGTGTACCCAACGATAAAATTCTCATGAATCTGCAGAAACTGGCAGAAACAGGGGCGAATATAATGATCCGAATTCCATTGGTGGGCGGAGTAAATGATGACAAGGAAAATTTAGAGACAACTGCCCGTTTTATTGCCTCCCTTGCTGGTGAAAAGAAAGTTGTGAATCTTCTAACCTACCATAAGATTGCTCAAACAAAATATGGCAAACTGGGCAAACCGGAGGAATTTCAGCTATTTGAAGAACCCACAAAATCCAAATTAGAGGAAGCCATTGCGATTTTTCACCATTTTGGAATAGTTGCAACAACCTGAAAAATTACTTTACCTAATACTTCATGCGAAGTGCCTCGTTTTTGTTTTCCTATGTTATGGGGCGTAATTCATTCAACACTAAACGTCTATTGAAATAACAACTTTCCCCCCTAATCCTTTCTCCACAATGTTAAATAGCGTACTCAGTGTTATGTTATTTCCATTATTCTCAACGCGAGAAATATAAGTTCTTTTCTTGTCAATAATTTGTCCTAATTCTTCTTGCGTCATGTGACGTGATTCTCTTGCCTTTTTTAACAAAAGTCCTATTTTAAAAGATTCGGCTTCTCTCTCAAGATTATCACGTCTTTCTGTCCCTTTTTCTCCATAAACCTGATCCTTAATCTGGGACCAGGTCGAAATGTCTTTGTCATTATTTTCTGTTTTCATAATACTCATTCATTAAAAATATTGCTTTCTCAATTTCGTTTTTAGGTGTTTTCTGTGTCTTTTTCTGGAATCCGTTTAAAAGGATTACAAGTTTCCCTTTGTCGAAAAAGCAGAAAACACGCCAGACATCATTACCTAATTGAATTCTCGCTTCATAAAGCCCTTTTGTTTCAGTGATAAGTTTTAGATAGGTCGTTGGAATCCTCTCTAAGGTCTCAATAGCTTCTAATATTTTGAAGATTTTATCCTGAACCTTAATAGGTTGCCTTATTAAGAAGTCTCCAAAATAGTTTTTATATGCAATTATCTCTCGGATTTTCTCCATGCTTCAATCAATAATATACAAAGGTAACTTAAAAGTTACATTTTCCCAAATTAAGGATACTCTGTCTCGGTTTTTATTTTGCGCCATAACAGCGGAGGCTAGGCATAGGGCGTAGTCGGGGAAAATGGAATAGTCATAGTGCCAGAAAAGTTAAAGCAGTTGATGAACTTTCGGTTGCTTTGGGTCCCGCATTATGCTTGGATAAAGTTATTTTTAGTACAATCTTGGTTTTACAATCTCGAATTAGTTTTAGTAACCTTGATTGTCGCTATTAGTCATATTTTATTTTCGACTTGATGATATCCAATTGAAAGCTATCAATGAAATAGCCACAAAAATTCCAACAAGTAATGAACGAATCCAGTCAATATTACCATGAACAAAATAATCGTAGATTACAATTCCAAAAGCACTTCCAAATCCAAAACTAATTATAAGTCCTCCAGTCAATTTATTCATTTTCAATTATTTAAAGGTTAATATAAAAATTTTGAAGTCATATATTGTATTAAGCACAATAGTATTTAAGTGAAATGAAACCATACCTATATAGCTGAAAGATGAAGTATTGGCGTAATTTTATTGTCGGTATTCGTAAAGGTAAAATAAAAAGTGCATCTAATTCGTTGAATATGTAAACTATTTCCACCTAGGTTTTACTAAAAAAGAAAAATCCGCCATTAGCGGATCAATCTATAAATTTTCATTCGAACAAAGTAGATATTCACTTATTATTGAATTCCAATAATATTAAGAAATGGGCCAATAAAATTTGTTTACTCCCCGATATATCGCTGTAGTCGATTATTTCATCGGTGTAAGTATGATATTCCGGAAATCGATCGGACCATGGTCGCCCTGGAGGTAAATAGGACCGGGTTCGCTCTCCTTGTTACTGAGCGCCCCACCTGTAATACCGGGGATTTCCTGATTATAAATTACCAGTTTGTTGTTGGCAATTACCGTAACCATCCTTCCCCGAAGAGTAATGTCATACGACTGCCAGGCGCCAGGATCTTTGGCAACATTTTCGCTTGGAGTCAAAAACCCGTAAACACCTCCAAGATAGATGGATGAAGGATCCATACCCATACAGTCAATGATCTGAACTTCATAACGTCCGCGAAGGTAAACACCACTATTGCTGGCTTTCTGATACCTGAATTCGATATGCAGCTGGAAATCGGTAAAAGTCTGATCTGTAACCAAATTAGATCCTGATTTCAAGCTTCTCAGAATACCATCTTCGACTTTCCACTGGTTTTCGCCCATGGCATGCCAACCCTTGAGATTAATACCATTGAACAACGTAATCGGCTCTCCCCAGACGGGTTCTCCCTCTCTTTTCAGTGATGGAGCACGCACGCCGCTCCAGTTATATTTCTTTCCATCGACATACACCATCGTTCCGGCGATACCTTTTGGAGTCATTTCACCTTCGAATACAAGATCTCTCGTCTCGTTTTCCCATTGTGGCGGAATGGTGAAACTGAATTTTTTCCCATCGAAGTTAACTTTGGAAACAGGTCGCGCACTTCCGTTCAGGTAAACGAAACGGCCGACTAAGGTTTTGAACCCGGAGTGTGTCACTTCCAGCCAGGAGGGGAATTCTTTCCCGTCCATGGTAAGTGTAATATCCCAGCGGCCTTCGATGGCGGGGGTTTCCTCCGCTTTGGCGGATCCGGCATTGAGAAAAAGAACAGAAACAAATAAAAGTACCAATGCACCGAAAAAGCTGGTAATCGGGGAAGACGATCTTTTCATGTGATTTTTTTTGATTTCAAATTAACTTTTGCAAGATACGAAACGGAAACCTCAAAATTATTTATTTAAAGTTCAATTAGCTTAACTTACCAGGAAAATTTATTTCGCGGCATTCCATTATTTGCAGTGCATTTAGCTGACCGTTTTGGTGCAATATTCTTCGCCAAACGTCTTTTTTTGAGAATAAAAGACTCCACTTATTCATGCTTGCAATCCTCTGTTCCAGTCTTATTAAGCAGAGAAATTTTAGAAAGAAAATGCTAATTTAGTGAAGCTAAACTTTTATTATATGCCCAACTTATTTAGGTCACAGTGGATTTTTCCGCTTTTCATCTGTATCTGTTCTTTGCAAAGTGTCTGGGCACAACCTATCAGGATTGCCGGGTTTGAAATACCCGTTCTAACGCCTCGTCCACTAGCTGTCCGAGGCGTCGCGCATCCCCAACTTTCACTAAGTGGCACCTGGAAATTTGAGTTAAAGGATCAGCCGGGTTTGTCGTCCATCCTGGTTCCCGGTGAATGGGAGATGCAGGGATTCACGGTCAACGAAGGGGAAACAGCAATTTATACCAGAGATCTGAATATTCCTGACGACTGGAAAGGCAACCGGATAAAACTTAGGTTCGATGGCGTCAGTTCTCAGTGTTCTGTTTTCGTGAATGATAAGCAGGTAGCTTTTCACGAAGGAAGTTTCGTTCCTTTTGAAGCCGACATCACTCAGGCGATCAATTCAGTTAAAAATACCTTGCGGGTCGAAGTTAAGGCGCTAACCATCAGCGACCGGCTTGCCTGTACCTCCCAATATGCGGTGCATACAGTAGGTGGAATATTGCGAAAAGTCACCTTGTTTGTGGTGCCACCAGCATACCTGACCAACCAAATCATCACGACTACTTTCAACAAAAATTTCAAGAATGCTCAACTAAATATTGAGAGTGCAATTGAGAATCCTTCTACCTCAACCAATGGCGCAATGGAGGATCCCTCCTCCTCATCAAAGGAATTAACATTAAGGTTCAAACTCACTGATCTAAATGGAAAAGCCTTTATGCAGGCTTCTTCCAAATTCAAAACAACAGTAAAAGGTTCTGCTTCCTTTTCCATTTCAAAGTCCGTGCAGTCTGTTGCCAAATGGGATATGGAACACCCCAACCTTTACCTGCTCACAACTGAATTGTATTCCTCAACAGGGGTTCTGCTCCAAACCGTTCAACAACGGATTGGATTCAGGCAAATAGATATCAAGGGTAACCAACTATTGATCAACGGAATGCCCGTTAAGCTTCATGGTGTCAACCGGCACGAAATCTATCCGCTGACAGGCAGAAGTCTCTCAGCAGAATTGTGCAGAAAAGATGCAGAAATGTTCCGTCAGGCTAATTGCAATTTCATCCGGACCTCTCATTATCCGCCTTCTGAAGAGTTCCTGGAGGCCGCAGATGAACTGGGACTGTTTGTAGAAAGTGAGTCTTCGTTGTGCTGGATTCAGCATGGCGCTACACCCGTCTGGGGAATTTGGAATTATCTTGATCCCGTTTATATTCCACTCATGGTGCAGGCTAATATGGAAAAAATGATTGCGCAGCGGAATCATCCTTCCGTTATCATCTGGTCGCTCGGCAACGAATCGAGGTGGAGCCCATCCTGGGTGAAGGTACATGAGGTCGTCAAGACACTGGATCCATCGAGACCAACAACTTTTCACGACCAGTGCTGGGGCGGTTACAACAACGACAAAAGCAAGGCGGATATCGCAGTTTACCACTATCCGGGCATCAATGGTGCCGCAGCCTGCGATACCATGAAAAGGCCCGTACTCTTTGGGGAATATGCGCATTTATCGTGTTACAACCGTCGTGAACTTGCAACGGATCCTGGATTGCGCGAGGCTTATGGTCCGCCGCTGGTGCAGATGTATGATTCAATTTATTACCATCCCGGATGCCTGGGAGGCGCCATCTGGAGTGGTATCGATGATATCTTCCACATGCCAGATGGCCGAATTATCGGGTACGGTCCCTGGGGACCCCTGGACGGCTGGCGCAGGGCCAAACCGGAATATTTCGGAATGAAAAAAGCCTATTCTCCGGTAGTCGTCACGAACCTGGCACATCCGGTAATTTTAGGCAGCACCCTGAAATTGACCCTTGAAAACCGATACGATTTCACCAACCTGAAGGATATCAAAATATTATGCAAGGTGGATGAACAACCTGTGGCAGTGACCTGCTCCATTCCGCCCCATGGCCAGGGCGAAATAAATATTCCGGTTGGAGCTTCGGCTAAATCCGTTATCCTCACTTTTATGGATCCGCGTGGGTTTGTCGCCAATGAAGAAAGGATTGTCCTTAAAGAAGATAAGCGTCCGGATCCTGTTGTCACGACTGTCGGGCTGACTGAAAACGAAGCGGCTTATGCTGTAAAACAAGGGAATGTTACCTTTCTGATCAGCAAACTAACCGGGGTAATCGCTTCAGCAAAATTCAATGAGACGCAGGTATTGAGTCAGGGTCCGGTATTTGGGATTGTTCCGCTGAACAACGATGATGGAGGCAAGCCAAATGTTGCCGGCGAGACCTATCAGAACAATATTTATCCCTTCAAGAATTATCCGTTGTACACTCTTTTCGCCAGCGATTTCCTGGTAAGCAGGCAGCAGGATGGGGTAAAAATTACCATGAAAGTCGCATACTCCGGGGCAAAAGGCCGGCAATCTTACTTCTTTTCGAAAGATGGAAATCTGACAACAGAATATGAAATTACCTACAATGGCAATGACACGTTACCCCGGCAATACGGTCTGATGATGCAAGTTAACAAGAGTTTCGACAAGCTTGGCTGGACTCGCAAGGGTGATTTCAGCCTCTATCCGCCGGATGATATTGGCAGAAATGAGGGGATGGCCCTGCTGGATGCAGTGCATCAAAAATCAATCGAAGAATGGGGTACTGTGCCTGGGCATGCCTGGAAAGACGATGCGAATGATCTGGGGAGCAATGATTTCCGCTCGACAAAAAGGAAGATCACGGAGGCTTCGCTGACAGACAAGAATGGAACCAGCATCACCGTTGTTTCCAATGGAAATCAATGCTCCCGTTGTTGGTTACAGGATGAGCATATCTACTGGCTGATAGCGGATTACAACAACAATGGGTCCGAGAGATTTTATGGAACCCCGCACAGCAACGGCAGAATTAAATTGAAAAAGAACGCAGTCATAAAAGGAAAACTAATCTTTAACATACGCTAAAATGACGACAAAATCCAATAACAAAATGCTCACAAATTCTCTCAGCATCCTGCTTTTCGCATTTCTCATTTTTATGGCTGAAAGAAGTTTTGCTCAATCATCCTTTAAGGAGGTTTCAAAAATTGATACCGGAAAGAAAATTGCGCCAGAGCGGGTAACCGGGATGACCGGCCACCACAATCAGCTGCTCTATTTCACTTCCACGTCGTTATTGAACGACGACCGGCACCTGATTTTCATGAGCGACCTGGATGGCAGTCCAAACATTTTCATGAGAGATATATTATCAGGCAAGGAAATTCAATTAACCCACAATACCGAAGGTTTCCTGAAATCGTATGTCTATTTCGACGGAAAACCCTACCGGGGATTCGGCAAAGCCAGTGTGAGCGTGGACAATGCTCATGCGCTGGTCTACTACATTCAGGGAAGGAATATCATGGTTGCCGACACACTTGGAAAGGAACGGATTATCGCACAATATCCTGAAGGACAAATGACTGCCTTCACCCATGTCTCCGCCGATGGTTCAAGAATTTGCGTGCCTACCACAGACGCCAGAGCCCTTGACGGAGATAAAATCCTGACAGGAAGGCCGCCCTACAACATCGATCAGCGGGTCAGGGAAGAAAAGTTATCTTCCTGGTTAAGGGTTTACGATACCAAAAGCGGGAAAGAAATTCTGTGCGAGCGGGTTCCGGAAGCCTGGGTCACACATGTGCAATTTTCCCCCATAAATCCAGAGTTCATTCTTTATAATCATGAATGGTGCTCGGATTCCGGCATTCGTCGCATCTGGCTATGGGATGGAAAGACACATCACCGGATGAGAGATGAAGCAGAAGGAAGGAATCGTGACGACTGGACCTGTCATGAAATGTGGGAAAGGGATGGGAAGGCCATCATCTATCATGGAGAATATAAAAACGGGCCGGCTTATGTTGGAAGGATGAACACAGATGGAAGCAACAGAATTGAGATTCCACTGCCGGAAGGCTGGAAACGGTATGGACATTTTACCGAAGGCGGACCCGGGATGCTGGTGACGGACGGATATTATACCGAGCCCGACGATAACCTGATTCCCAATGCACCTAAAAGCGGTCTCTGGATTTGCTACCTGAAGGTCGACTGGAAGAAGAAACAGTTGACATGGATCCCCTTGTGTCGAAACGGTTCATCCTGGAAATCGCAGGATGAGCACCCCCACCCGATTTTCAATCATGCCTCAAATGCCATCTTCTTTACTTCTGACAAGGACGGTCAACGGGCTGTTTACAAGGTAAAGGTGCCGGTGAAATAGACTCAATAAAACCCGCATTCGTAGCCGGTTTCGTACATCGCCAAGATATTCTCAACAGGAATGTCATCCTGGAGTACCGGGTGGCCCGGAGAAAGAATGTAACCTCCACCAGGTTTCAACGCCTCAACGATTCGCTTTGTTTCTTCTTTTGTCTCAGTTACGGTACCCCGGGAAACAATATTCTGAACACTGATGCCTCCCCGCAGGCATATCAGATGACCAAATTTCTCCTTGATTTCAATCGGATTCATGGATTCTGGTTGAATCGGATCCAGAATGTCAACCCCGAGTTCTATAAATCTGGGAATCAACATCTCCACATTTCCGCAGGTATGCAATAGCAGCTTAATATCATAACTATGTGCCAGATCGGCCATCCTTTTTAACCTGGGTGCAAGGTATTCTTCAAACAGTTCAGGACTGATCAGCAGGGTGTTTTGCATTCCCAGATCATCGGCTAGTGCAAAAACATCAATGAGATCGCCGGCAACTTCAAACATCCTGCGAAAATATTCATGGTAAAAATCGCAGAACTTGTCAAGAAAATGATTGGCCATTTCCGGATCAGTCATCATATCCATCATCAGGGTATCCATGCCCCTGACAAATGTTGCATGCTGAAAAATGGAACCACCGGTTGCCATGATGGAGAAGTCCTGCCACTTCAATAAGTCATTTCTGAGATGCGAGTAATCAAACCAATCGTTATCGGGCCAGGGATATTTTTCAACTTCTTCAATGGTAAGTGCAGAGGACAGGGTGGGTGGTTCCATTTCGAAATTCCATCCATTGACCGTATAATTTTCGAATTCTTTGATGCTCCAGAAGCTATTGATTGCGCCGGCCCAATCTGAAGGGAAAAATTCATTAGGCGGCCCGAAATATTTGGGTGCAGTGCCTGTGTGAAGATCAATTCCACGCATGTCGTAGACATCAATATGCAATGCCTCAAGTAGTTGTCTGTCTGTGGTCACCCCTAAGGCTGATTTCAATTTAGAGACTACCCATTTTGTTGCATTGATGTGCGCGGGCACTTTATCGACTTGTTGGTGATTCACAGTTGCCAAAAGTCTTTCACTGCTTTTCATATGATCAATATTTTTCGAAAAATTCAGGTATAATTTGTCTAGCCGTTATTCTTACCCCATCAGCAAGATCTTCTGGAATTGATCGGTAGGGCCATCGGAGTCTGGAACCCACGTCTGCCCATCCCCCAAGTAGTGCCAAAAACCTATCGCAGGCATGATTAGGAAACCCCGATTCAATGATGAAAGGAACAATCAGCTCATTCATAAATTTGTTTATCCTTACTTCCAGTTCCGATGCTGCATCCGGATCTTTGAGGATCATTTCATTCCATCTTTGCGCAGCATAAGGATTCAAACAGGCCATATTGGAATAGGCTCCGTGAGCACCCAATCTGATGCCTGTTGCCAATCTGTGTCCGGGTATAAAAATGGAAAGGCCTTCTTTGTTTTCATTCACCATCTTGTACCAGGCAGGATCTGCGTTCTGATCAAATACCTTTAACCCGACCAGGGAGGGTATCTGATCTTTTAAGTATTTCCACTCAGATGGCTTCAGGATTTTTTTCGCATGGGGCGGATTATAAAGTACCAGGCTAATACCCTGCGCTTCCTGTTCCATCGCTTTTAGAAATAGGACCGATTCCTCCAACGTAACCGGGAACCAGTCAGGCAA
Source organism: Prolixibacteraceae bacterium (assembly GCA_037137375.1). Lineage (GTDB taxonomy): Bacteria > Bacteroidota > Bacteroidia > Bacteroidales > Prolixibacteraceae > CAINVV01. The sequence continues at coordinate 75,601 of JBAXKJ010000003.1, read as the reverse complement.
AATTACCTGCACTGCCCCAGGTTTAAGGTGTCTGATCCTTTTTAACCTTTCAAGTGAAAGTTGAGGACTCATATGGCTCACACCAATCTGGTAGGGCGTGCCAGACGCTTCACATTTCTCTGACAATATCAGACTGATCCTGTCAAATTCTTCCTCTGTCTGGGAATAGAATTCTCCTGCGGTACCGTTTGAATAAATTCCGTTGGGATGGGAGTCAATCAGCACATCTATTTCTTGAGCTAACCGAGAATAATCGATGGCCCCATTCTTATCTGTCGCCAGCAAAAGCGTCGCCCAATTACCGAATATTTCATTTGATCTTAAAGTCTTCATTTAGAATTTTTTTGGCTTAACGAGGAGAAGCGACCATGCTGCAAGTAACATGACAACTGCTATAACCTGGAAAGCAATGGAAAGGTCGATATGCGCATCTTTCAATGCGCCAACTTCATACACCAGCACACCACTGATGATGGTGCTGAAAAAATTAAGAAATCCGTAACCGGTTGCAATGTAACGCTCATCGATGACCTGGCAGAGTACAGGCATGAGGTTTGAATCATTAAAGCCTTTCGCCAGTCCATAAATGATCATACCCAGGATGGCAAATGCAAAGAGTTGGGTAGAAGACATCAGGAACAGGAATGGGGCACCAAAAGTAAATCCAAGTACGATTACGTAAATCCGTCCCCTGATATTCTTTGTCGACCATCTATCCGCAATTATTCCTCCGGCGACGACCCCAACAAAAGCTGCGATCTGAATATATCCTGTCGCAGACATTCCGGCCTCTCCGAGATTCAGATGAAAATGATCCTTCAGAAATGTCGGCAGCCAGGCATAAATCAACCAATTCACCATGCCGTTGACGCTAAAGAAAATCAGAATAAGGTTAAACGAGCGCTCACCAAAAAGCATTCTAATAGAATCAATGATATTTATTTTATTCCCGGTAGGGGTTATTGATTCAGTTTCGCGCTTTGCTTCCTGGACTTTATTATCCTTCAATAAATACAATAATAAGATGGAATAGATGATTCCAAATACCCCGAAAAATTGAAAGCCAAATCTCCAGCCCCACCACTCAGCAATGTATCCTCCGATACCTCCGAGTGCCAACCCTGCATATAATCCACTCATATGCAAACCCGTTGCCAGAGATCTGGTCCTTGTACGGTGATAATCTGTTATTAAGGCCAATGCAGCAGGAATATAGCAGGCTTCGGAGACGCCCATGAAGGTGCGCGCAACCAGCAACTCGCCAAATGTGGAGGCTAATCCTGTCCAAAGTGTCACGACAGACCAGACCAGGGCGCTGAATACAATCATTTTTTTGCGGCTGTATTTGTCGGCCAGAAACCCGCCAAAAGGACTGAGAAAACCGTAAGACCAAAGGAAAACCGAGGTTAAAAGACCAAACTGTGCATCTGTCATGGAAAAGGCCGAAACCAATGGATCCCGCATGGACGTGAGCAGGATCCGGTCAAAATAATTGAGAAAAGCGACCACCCACAACATGCCAACCAAGAGCCATGGATAAGTTGATCTGATAGATTTTGTTCCGGTCATTATTTTGGTTTTGTCATAGTTTATATTCTAAAACGGCTTCACGCATGGCCAGAAAATTCTTCAAAGGCACTTCATCGTGTACTTCTGTGGTTGACCCAATCATGATTCTACCTTCAGCATCCTCGATGGTTTTCTTCACTACATCTTTGATCTCCTGTGGCTTCCCAAAGGGTAACAACTGGGAAACATCGATACCTCCAGCAAGAAATAGGTAAGGAAATTTTTTATGTATGTCAGCAACATCCATTCCGGCCATGACCTCGATTGGGTTCAGTCCATCGATTCCCGCGCTAACAAGATCTGCTAGAATCGGGTTCAGGTTACCATCTGAATGAAATAATACCTTGATGTTCCTCTTGTGAAAAGCGGCGCAAACTTTTTGCAGGAGATGAAAATAACTTTCATTGAACCATTGCGGGGGTAAAAGCGTTCCTGTTTGAAAAGCGATATCATCTGCTAAGAAGACTGCATTATACTCAAAATCTTCCGGCAGATGTTCCGCCCAGGCAATGGTTTCCTGCATGTGACATTCCAAAATATGATCGATTAACTCAGGAAAATAAGCCCAGTAGAAAGAGAAATCCTCGAGTCCAACTTCATCATAAATGCGTGTCAACCAATTGCATGGACCTACCGGAAAGTGGTACACTTCTCCGAGTTCCTTCTGTTCCAGCCGATGCTGAACAAGCTGAGCGTTAAGGGAGTCTTGCTTTTCACGGTTCCAGAACTCAAAATCACCAACAAATTTTTCTTTCGCTTTTTGGTAGACTGTTTCATTCTCGAAATGTACGTGGCTGGTCCAGATCGTCCAGCGAAAAAACTTCTGCGTCCTTCCGTCATCCAGCTGAATCGTTTTTTCTTCGTTGGGAAAACGCACCAACGGACGTGTAGCATCGATTGCCGGTTCGTAGGAATTGAAAACCACTTTTCTTCCGTTGTCTGGATTCAACTGAGCTCCGCCAAAGTGGCTTACGATCGCATCATTGCGCAGAAGATCGTACAGAAGTATACTCTCTGCGGGTTTATTCTCAATAAAATTCCTGACAAGTTGGAATGAATTCCGCATTTATTTAATGAAATTGTTCAACGGTTTGTCTTTTGAACTGAGCTGATCTTTGCCATTAGTCAGCCATTTCAGGTCAAACGAAACTACCGACATGTGGATGTTTTTGTACTGATTTCCTCCGGTTCCAGAGATTGATCCACCCTCATAGAAGCAATGAATCATGCCATCCGGGGTTACTGCGAGGTCAGAATAACCAGAAATCCCGGGATCGATTACTTTCAAAACCGGCCATGTCAAACCTTCATCGTAACTCATTCGGACAGTCAGATTGGTCCGGTGACGATTCTTTGCAGACCTTGGTGTCGAGGCCTTTTCTGCAGTCCAGGGATCCTGACGGCTATCCGGATTACAAAACAGAATCCTGTTTTTAGATTGGAAAGGTTGCAAACTGAACCTGCACATGCTTCCGAAACAGATGGGTTCGAAGAAAGCGTCTGCAAAAACGGGAGTCGTCCAGTTAGAGGCGCCATCTTTGCTATAGGTAAATAGCCGCCGGTAATTGACCGATTCATTCCTCGAGTTGAACAACACCCTACCATCTGCCAATTGTATACAGCAGGTTTCATTGGGAATCACGGTAGTGTCATTGTCAGGAACAACAATCTCACCGGGTTTCCAGGTTTTCCCGTGATCATCGCTGAAGGCTGAAACAACGATGGATGGACGATGGCCCCTGTGATTGGGACCAAACTCTTTCCCTCCACCATTTGAGAGCCAGAATGGGACAACCAACCTTCCGCCGGCTAGCTGAATTCCATGTCCTGGGCCCGGGGCAAGCACTACCCATGGATAGACTTTTTTGAATTCATCGATTGTGGCGGTAATATCCACAGGTTCTGACCAAGAAATTCCATCATCTTTTGATTTTATATAGAAGCATCTGGCATAATCTGTCTGGAAGAGTAAATGAATTTCACCGGTCTGGTAGTCCACGATTGGCGTGGCATTGTCGCACGGCAGGCTATCTTTTTGTGCGATCATTTTCATCTTTCCCCAGGTTTTACCTGAGTCGGTGCTGCGACGCATCACAATATTGATTGGATCCCAGTCTCCGCCCTTGCCTTTTCTGGCGGCGCAAAAAGCCAGGAGTGACCCTGATTTGGTGGTAACGAGTGAGGCAATTCGAAATGTATAATAGCCCTCCTCCCCTGCCTCGAAGATTTTCTGACTGCGGACAATTCCTTCAGATTGGGAGAAACCCTTCACTGTCAACGCCAGTAAGGCAATAAAAATTATGTTTCGAAGATTGTAAATTTTGTAATGTATCATGTCAAACTAAATTTAGATTACCATTCACCTTTCCTTGCAAATTTCTCTTTGGCGGCAGCCGAAAAATTGACTCCTGCCGTTTTGATATCATTTAATATTACTTCAAAGCTCTTGCCATGCGCATTTCTGCCGGCTGGGATGATTGTTTTGCATTCATTGGAATCCATGAAACGGGCAGCCTCAAGTAATCCTTTCTGATCTTCGTCGGGGATGACCAGAAAACCGTGCTTATCTGCATGAATGAGCTGTCCTGGTAAGATTTTTCGACCAAAAACCTCTACTTCACAATTCCATCTAACCGGCCAGCTATGGGCATGACCCACACATAGTCTTCGTGCAAGAGCCTTAAAACCAGCATTATTCATTTCGTCCAGGTCCCGGATACCGCCATCGGTAATCGTTCCTACACAACCTAGCGCCTTATGAATGTTGCTGTTCACTTCGCCCCAGAATGCCCCGTAAATATTGGGTTTATCAATATCCTGAACGATAACGATCTTGGGGCCTGGAAGGGAAGCGATGTACTCCCTGTACCTGAGCCATCCATCGGGATTACCCTGAGGATGCAGTTTATTTCCGGGTTCAATTACTACCGTGACTGCATAGCCAACCATGGGTCCCATTTGGGGCATGAAATCAGTAACCTGTTCAAGATTAAACCCATCTCTGGCACTGTTACTATTCGTAATCTGCTCCCATCCATTATAGATTGTAGGAGTATTCCATCTTTTCAACTCCATTAAATCAGCGTGGGGAAGTCTAAAATTCGTCTCCATATTTTATCTGTTAAAGTATTTATTGGACACCTCAAGGGCATCTTCGTAAGACGCCGCCTCATAAACCAGGGATACTCCGGTTGGAAATCTTCTAACAATATCCCCAGTAAGTAGTTGCTCCTTGTTTGGCCGTATCCTAAGCAAAGGCATTTTCTTTTCTTTTGCCTTTTGATATACATCATCGATGTCGTTCAGGTAGGATTGTCCAAAATCGAAACATTTTATCGAATTCAGTTCAAAGATAGCCGGGACATTGAAATCGATTTTCCCACAAGAATGAACCCCTCCTCCGCCCAGTTTTTTCAGGACCAACTCGTCGAACGGGGCGACCTGAGCCTCGTACATTTCAGGAGAAATCATGATGGCCGAATCGTTTCTTATCAGGATGTTGCCCTTGATGGCTACGGCATGCTGGTGAGAAAAGCCTTCAGTACCATCCGCAGTCAGAGGTTTTAAAAATTCGGCAAATCCGACCTGAGCCTCGGCCATTAACCTTAAACCATTTTCGACCAAATCCGGATCAAGAACAAAATCAGAATATATTTCACTGCCCCTTAAGAGTTCCAATGAATCAAGCGGTCCCTGCAAATCGGGCAGGACGATTTTAATACATTTTTGAAGGTTGGAATAGTCTGACAATATATCCCTGTAAATCTTATAGGTGTCGATGATTTGAGGGCAGATTCCCTGGGAAAAATCCAATGTATCCTTATCAAATATTGATTTGAACTGGTCTTTGGTCTCGAAATGCCGGATCCAGGGAGGATTGTTCTCCCTTTGCTCCACTTTTCCACCGAAAAGGGAGGCTATGACTACGGTTCCAAAATTCGCTCGAATGGTAAGCGACAAGTCGTCAAGAATTTCAGATTGCAGTAAAATACTGGTTTCGAAAGCATACACCAACTCATTGAAAAGCATTTTTCCCGGATGACCGAATACCTCACCATGGGGATAAGGTTGAATTTTGTTAAACTTAGGGAATGGATATGAGATAACGAGAGGCAATCTCTCCACAGGTTCCCAGTTGAGGGATTGCTTGTGGCAAATCTCGCTATTTTGAACTCTTTCCGGAAGAAGAGATTGCTCAAGAATATTCAACAAAGAATGTAAGGATTCCATATATTATTCCCTATTATCCATACTATTTCGCCAGGTCTGAGAAGGAAACTTCGTGGAACTTTATTCCCTGGTAAGGATTGTTCTCGCCGGCTTCATAGAGACATCCGATATTCCCATTTTTTAATTGAGTCAAGTCAGCATAGGCAGCAGGACCGGCAAAAAGTACTTTTGATTTTTCCCAGGTTGCACCATTATCTGAACTCATCCGGAGGGTCATATTTTGACGTTTGTTTTCATCCGCCGGATTAAGAAACAACAATTTAGTTTGACCTGTACTCTTGATGGAATAGCTCAACAGACTCCCTTGACAGATTGGTTCAGGCAGAGACTTATCGCTGTAAATATTTCCCCAGGTGGAACCTCCATCGCTGCTGATGGAAACTTTTCTAGCCTTTTGGGTGCGGTCATAGTTGCGCATATTCAGCATCAATCTTCCATCGGACAATTCAGCCGTTGTGCACTCATTCACCTGATCCTGAGGTGTCGTACCACCCAGCTGCCAGGTTTTTCCATGATCATCAGAGAAGATGATATGAGAAAAATATTTCTTGTTCACCGCTTCGATGTGGTCGCAGGGAATAATAAGTCTTCCTGCATTCTTACCCTTTACTAATTGAATTCCGTGACATGGGCCTGTGGCGTACCAGGTCCAGTTGGGCAATTTCGCGGAGGTTGTTATTTCCATCGGTGAAGACCAGGTCTGTCCATCGTCTGTCGATTGCAAAATGAATACCCGCCGCGAATCCTTGCTGGTTTGATTAATGATCTGTGATTCATGATCGCTGCCGAGGTTCCAGGTGGATAAAAGGTAGATCGTCCCGGTGGAATAGTCTACAACGGGTGCTGGGTTTCCGCAAACGTTATCCCCGTCATCCCAAATAACTTTCAGGCTACTCCAAGTTTTCCCATTGTCGGTCGACCGCTTTAATACCAGATCGATGTTTCCGGTGTCTGAAGAACTATTTTTTCTGCCTTCTGCGATGGCCAGGATGGTACCTTTGGAAGAGGTAACAATGGCTGGAATCCTGAAGGTGTTATATCCGTCAGTGCCGCTTGCAAACAAATTGATGTCGATTAAATTCTGCGTCAAGCTCTTCTCTGTGCTTTTGCACCCTGCAAGTAATAGCACAAATAATACTATACAAATTCTTGATAATCTGATCCTTCTCATGTTATAAAGTTTTGTTAATTCTGGTTTCCTTGCCTGCCTGGTACATGGCCAGTATATTTTCGGTAGGTATATCATCCTGGAAATTATGGGTCGAGCCCAGAAAGTATCCTCCTTCTTTTCCCATCAAACGGATCATTCGCACAACTTCTTCCCTGATCATTTCCGGTGAACCATTGGGAAGTAAATCTTGTTCATCGATGCCTCCGGAGAAAGTCAAAAGGTGGCCATATTCTGATTTCAGTTCAGTTGGATTCATCCCATCTGCCCTAATTTGCAGTGGGTCCAACACTTCCACGCCCGCTGCTATAAAGGAGGGAATCAAATCCCGGATGGCCCCGCAGGAATGCTGGTAATAATGCGCACCATATTTTTTGGCCGTTTCCGCCATCTTTTTGAAGGCGGGCTGAAAAAATATTTCCCAGGTTTCCACATCAATCTGCAATCCCCTTTGTGTGCCAAAATCATCGCCAATTCTGAAAAAATCGATTTTCCCGTTTGCCAAAGAGAAGAATTTATCAATGAAAGAAATGTGAAATGCGACGATCTTGTCGATGAGTTTTTGAAAAAATTCCGGATTCATCAGCGGTTCAGTAAAACTCCTTTCAACACCAATTAAGTTCTGGACAGGATACTGGAATATTCCGGGAGAGGCGATTCCCGGAGCCGTCATGATAGCGTACCCGGAATGCAGATCACACAATTTTTCGACCGAACTGAAGTCCCAAACTTCCAGAGATGGCCAAAGGTAATCATCCAGGGCATCCGGATCATAGACCTCAATAAGAGGATGGGACACTTCGTTCCAGTATCCGGCTTTATCACTAAACCTGGTATATTTCCATTCCACACCCCAAATATCTTTCCGGTTTCCATTGGGCATTTCCAGCGGAGTGCCCTTGTATTCGGGTTCTACCCAACGGAAATCAATATCAAGGTATTGGAAAAGCTCCTCGTCGGATTTCATTCCAAGATCCCTTTTCAACCTGCTTCTTACTTCCGGAACATCCCGGTACATGAAGGGTATCCGGTCGGTTGGCTGATGGCTTAGAGCAGACATTACTCTATCTCTATGAGTCATGCAAATGATTTTCAGTTCTTAAATACTTTCAAAAAAATTATGGCAGATTCAATAATTCTACTGATTTTACTATCGGTCCATTTCCTGTATCACCTGTATTGAGCCTTAGTTTATACTGGAAATAGAGTTCTCCTCCATTTGTTTTAAGATCATACATAAAATACTCTTTCGCTTGTTCGGAAATTGTGATTTCTTGCCAACTCATTTTGTAAAGATCATCCAGATTTGGAGACTCTTTCACGTAAACTGTAATGCTTTGCCTGAAATTATGGAAGTTTTCTACTTTCAAATTGTATTTCCCCTTTTCAGCTTTGATTTTTATCGGAGCAGAAATATATTCCTCATAAGGTTGTCGTTGCATGATGTCACCAGGTTCTGCATTCAGTCTGCTGTGGGGGCCCACAGTGGGGAAAGGATCTCTGTTTTCAATACTCCAGCCCTTTTCTGAACCCCAGTAAATGTAGGAGTCTGTAGCATGAATTCCACCCAACGGATTGAGCCCTGCATATTGATCTGACTCAGAATGGTTGAAAGCTACAATATCATTGAATCCGTCCCCGTTGAGATCAAGAACAAGATTTGCCACTGGCGAGTACCCTGGAAGGCTCGTTATTCTGGACTGAGAATAATGTCCTGCTGAATCGCCCCAATAAATAAATGTCTCAAGATTCCTTTTGTATTGTGAATTATAGTTCGCAATAAGAATATCAAGATTACCATCCTTGTTTATATCTGCAACCGAGCCGCAGTGTGCCCCATGGCTCGGTAATTCCAATTTGTCAGCTGAAGAGAAAGTTCCGTTTCTATTCCAGTATATTGCAGAAAAGAGGTTGTTTTCCCATAATAAATCTGCTTTGCTGAAGTGATGTCCAAAAATATCTAGTTTCCCATCTTGATTAAAATCAGCGAGAGAAATATTAGTTGTAAACATTCCAGTCTTTATTGTCTGTGTTTTGTTTTTTTCAAATAATTCTTTGGAGTCCCCGTATAATATTTTGATAAACCCATGACCACCCAAGACCAAATCCAGGTTTCCGTCACCATCAATGTCTCCGATTGCTGCGCTGAATTGGGGCGCTCCAAATCCAAATTTCTTCATTTCCTCAAATCCATCTCGTTTGCCAATGAAAACAACGAAATCATTCGAGGTCCTGCTTCCGACAATGACATCCAAAAACCCGTCTTTGTTAAGGTCGGCAGTAAGGACAGATCTTCCTTCGAAAGGGATATTAAATCTCTTGCTATTCTCCTTTCTAAATCCAATTGAATCTCCATAAAATATATTCAGAATTCTCCCGGTGTTTGTCGTATAGATAAGATCGGCATAACCATTCCCATCGATATCTGTAGCCACTGCTGAGGCTTGACCTGTTACTCCCGGAAGAGTTGACATGGAAGCAGCTGAGTACTTGGATCGTGCGTTCCCCCAGTAAACAAACAGGTCGGTGGAGTTATAAGTTTCGGCGCTAAACTGTGGCGCATTCTTTCCGCTTTGCCTGTTCATCAGGAAAATATCCTTCAGCCCATCCTTGTTAAAATCATTAATGGCAACATCGACTGCACCGTATCCCATAAGCTCTTCCCTGTCAGCCGGATGATACCCATCTTTCGAACCCCAATAAATATATGAAGGGGTATCAAATGAATCTCCTTTCAGACTATTCGAAAATACAATATCAAGAAATCCATCATTATTTAAATCATCAATGGCAACACCCGTTCCTCCATTTGTGGGTAATTCAGTTCTGTTTCCAGTTTGCAGGCTACTCATACTTCCCCAATAGATAAATGATTTGCCAAGGTTATTTACAATTACAAGATCCATTAATCCATCATTGTTCAGGTCTTTGGAAGCAGCTGCTATTGCGTTACTCGTCGGAATTCTGGTTATGTTCTTTTGATCAAATCCATTTTTGCTATTCCAGAAAATTTCAGATGATTTGCCCTGGGATGGGACAAAAATATCCGGCAAGTTGTCCCCGTTCAGGTCGGCTACGCATATCTTTCTTGGGATAGAACCAAAAGTGGGTGCAAGTGCGCTATAATCGTCATATTTTCCGGCATTAATACCTTCGCTGCTTCCATAAAAAATGCGTATACTGCCCGGACTGCCACCCTGAAGAAAAACAATATCAGGATATCCATCCCCGTTAAAATCATTTACATTGGCGTCAAGGGCATATCTTGTGGGTAATTCACTTCGGTTTTTTTCTGTAAATCCATAATCCTGTTGCCAATAAATATATGATGTTAGTTCCCTTTTACTTTCATAATCCTTAAGGCTTCCACCGGTATAATCAATGCTTGCATTTGACCTTGCAACATATTCCCTTCCTGAATTTGCTACAACGATATCTTTATATCCGTTACCATCTAAATCTGCTATGGCCAAACCAGATGCGCTTAATGTAGAGACTAAGGACTTACGGGTAAAGTCATAACCCTTGTCACTTCCCCAATAAATATATACCGGAAAATGATTGTCAGGCCAACCATGTACAAAATTTGTAAATAAAATTTCGGGATATCCATCGTTGTTCAAATCAGAAATCAAGGTACGCCCCCCCCCAAGAGCAGGTAACCTTTGGATAGATTTCAAACTTTCCTCCATCCATTTCAGTTTCTGATATCCTGGAATGAATTCATCGAGGGGTTGTGTAAGTGATCTGAAACCTTTCCCCGGTGTATTATAGTAAATGAAGGCATCGGTAGTCTCGTAATGGTTGTGATCATTAGGGACAACTATTTCAGGATAACCATCATTGTTGAGATCAAACCAGTTGATATACCTTATCTGACCATCTTTGCTTACAAACAGATTCTGCCCGCTGTTTGAAAATTTTCCTTTGGAAAAGTCACTAAAAGTGGAATGACGGAATATTAATTTTCTATTTGTATTTGATGTTTTTGCATCTGCAGTTATAATATCACCCCAAAAGACAAATGAAAGAATAGTTATCAGAAACGTCGGAAGTATTCGCATTTTTTGACTGTGATTATTTATTCATAATTTAATGCTGTCAGGTAAAAAGCTTATGGCATTTTGCCTGACAGCATTTTAATGAGATAATATGTATTACTCTAACCGAATTTTCGAGAACTTATTTGATATTTTGTCCATTAAGAAGCCAACTTAGATTAAAAACCGCCACATTGACAGCCGAATACATTCCTTTTTCTCCACCCTCGTAGAGCAGAAAGATTTTCCCTTCCCCCAGAGTATTGGCTCGGCCAACACCAAGACTGGAGTAAGCACTCGGTCCATTAAAAATCAATCGTTTAATAGGCCAGGTAGTTCCTCCGTCAAAACTTGCCCAAACTGTTACCTTTTCTCTTCCTACTGAAATTGAGCCACCTACCTCTTTTGGCATTTGACCTGCATCCGAATCAAGGTTGCTATACAAAAGGATATCCTTCCCTTCTACCGGAATTCTGACTAACCCACCCATACAACCGTAAGAGGTTCCTCTGACCCCATCCGGTAAAACCTCACTTCTAAACGGATTCAACCAGGTTGCGCCACCATCATCACTCCATGCGAAGAAACGGTTTCCTTTGGTCATGTGTTCACGTGAACTATATAGAATCCTACCATTGGAGATCTCGGCCAAAGCTGCTTCTCCGGTGCCAAGCACAGGAAACGGTGCGCTTGTCTGCCAGGTATGGCCATTGTCATCACTGTACATGGAGGTGTTGTAATGATAAGGGCGCCATTTATTATCATTGGAATTTTTAGGTCCAAATATTCTTCCCGGCACTAAAAGTCGTCCCTTGTGTTCTCCAAACAAGAGAGTAATTCCTGCCTGAAATGCACCGAGCCCAATAGGAACTCCATCCGGCGAACCATGGCCAAATTCATTGGGAAGTATGGTTATAGATTCCTTGTTCCATGTTTCTCCATGATCCTTGCTCCTCCATAAAAACCCTTTTGAACTCACCAGAAGAATTTCTCCATTTATTTCATTCACGACTATTTGCACTCCGGAGGAATCTGCGATTTGAACTGGAGGTAACCATGATTTTCCACCGTCTTTACTTTGTCTAATGGATCTTCCATTTAAAGCCAGGATAGTTCCATCCTTCGCACTAACAATCTTTGGACCACCTCTGCCATCCCATAGTTTATGTACAGAAAAAAAAGAATTGCCAAGGAATTTATCCATAGATTCATAGCTCTCCTTGCTCTCTTTCGTATCCTTTGGCATAGTTTTAGTAAGAGATCTACCGGGGCTGCATAATGTGAGCAGGAAAACGATTAATATTCCAGCGGTTTTTGTAAGTATACCTTTTCTCATAATTGAAATTTTCTAAAATTTTAATTTTAGTACGAAAATTTAATTTCAATACCCTTGTGTCTGAACGAGTTTTGAGTTTTTTGCTAGGACATTGACATGAACAGCCCAGTAAATAGGAGTGGTCTTCCCGACCAAATTTGGAATATACTTGTAGATGTCAACAACACCAGATTTGTGTGCACGCACCAAATCCCACCAGCGTTTCATTTCATTGAACAGTTCCCTGCCACGTTCGTCAAGTATTTCTCTATCAACCAAGGCCTGGGATGTTTCAGTAAAATTGGGAATTCCGGCTCTCGCCCTGACTTTGTTTAAATTGATAAGTGCATTGTCAATTTGGCCAAGGGCTGCAAAAGCTTCCGCTTTGAGAAGTAGCAGATCTGATAACCGATAGATAATAAAGTCGCTATCAGGGACGCGATCATCTGCATATTTTGTCCCTATAAACTTATATGGCCAGTAATTTAGAACAACACCTTTCAGTAATTCAGGAACATATGTTCTGGAAATTCGTTTATCTGCGGGATATTTTTGAAATAATGCCAGAGCCTCTTTACTTAAAACATATGCTGACTGGCCTGTATTTGATGATGGAAGGGCATCCACATTATCCGCGCTGCCTGTTGTCCAACGAGCAAAACAATTGGTGTATGCGCCACTGATAAATTCAGCCCGATTAAGATACATTGAAAAGATTATTTCGCCATTTTTTCGGTTGTCGAATATATTCCCATAAGTCGCCTGCAAGGATACACCTGAGTTCTCAACTTCCGTGATGGCTGCAATGGCTGCATTTAGGTCGGCAGCACCACTGCCCAACACTTTGGCTGACCATAATTTTACATCTGCCTTAAGCGCATTCACTGCAGGCTTTGAGAATCTGTATTTATCGACATAGCCAGTGGTTGGAAATAAGGACAATGACTTTTCTATGTCCGCATTAATTTGCTCGAAAACTTTTGCCACCTGTGAACGTTCGTAAAGGGGTTCATTTTCATCAACAACAGATTTTAGAACAATCGGCACATCACCCCATACCTTTGCCAGGTAGAAATAGTTTAATGCCCGGAGTGCGTACGTCTCTGCCATTATGCCGTTTTTGGTCGCCGCATTGGAGAATGTAAAAGGTTCAATTTTCTCCAGTAGCAGATTACAATGACCAATTGTACCATATATACTGGTCCAGTCTCCAGTGTTCGCTGCAGTGATACTTTGCGCCCAATAAGGTGAAAAACGGGCATTGGTAGCTTGCTTCCACATTTCACTCCGGTCTTCTGTAAATGCAAAATTGTCCATTAGGCTTCTGTACCTGGCATAAATACCTGTTACGTAAGGTTGGAAGTCTCCTTCGCTTTGCCAAAAATTTTGTCCGGTAATAGATGATCTAATTGTTGTATCAAGCATATTGTTACAGGAAAATGTGAACAGAGCAATAATTATCAGACTGTATTTTAATATCTTAGTTTTCATATTGTGTCTTATTAAATGTTTGACATGGCTTTAACACATCTCAGAACGTTAGGTTGGCTCCAAAAGTAAACTGTCTCGGCCGTGGATAGCCACCTTCGTCATATCCCTTGTAAACTTCAGGATTCAAACCTTTATAGGCCGTCAAGTAGCCGATATTGTAAACACCCCCACTGAATATTATATTCTTCATATAAAGAATTTTACAAATTTTTGCAGGTATTGTGTAGGATAGTGATACTTCCCTGAAAGCAAGAAAATCACCCTTTGAATAGTAGATAGAGTTATCAACTCCATAACTATTATCAAATCCCATTCCGCTGTAACCCGATAATGAAGAAAATCTCAAATGGTTACGATAACCAATATCATAGTCTGCAAAACTAAACCTGGGATATTTTTTACCAACATCTCCCTGTTTTTGCCAGGTCTCATCACTGAGTGCCATCCGTGGTGCACCTTCGTTAGATCCACGGCCTTGACCCATTTCACGTCCAAGTGCACCGTCGCTGATTACATGCCCCATGGCATAGTCCATGTTTACACGAAGGGAAAATCCCTTGTATGTGAATGTATTCTGGAATCCACCAATTTTGTCAGGAACCCTGTAACCCATAAATACCATGTCCTTTTCATTGATCAGGTTATCTCCGTTAAGGTCGGCCCAATTAACATCTCCTCCATGTTTCACTTTCCCCAGGTTTGCAGCCGGCACCAACATATCTTTAATAGGTGAGGCTGCTGCCTCTGCGTCAGTAGAAAAGATGCCATTTGATTTCCAGGCCCAAAGGCCCAGCGGACGTTCGCCCTCGGCATATCCACCAGCTTCAATATCCTTTCCAAGATTTGGATCATAGATCTTACCTCCATTGATGCGGTTTTTATCCCTGCCATTCTCTGGTAATTCCACCACGACTGTTCGGTTGAAAGCAAAAGTAAAAGTAGAGTTCCATTTAAAACCATTCGAATCCAGTATCCTGGCATCCAGTTCAACTTCTAATCCCCTGTTTCTTAATGATCCAACATTATATTTGATGCTGCTGAACCCGGTTTCTGCAGCAAGAGGGAGGTCTGCCAGCCGATTTTTTGTCAATTTGTTATATACGTCGAAAGTTAGGTTAATCCTGCTATTGAACAATCCTATATCGAAACCGGCATCAGTAGCCTCGGTGGTCTCCCAAAGTAGTTTTGCGTTCGGAATATTGCTTCTTGTCAGACCAGAGGCAGTTGCATACAAGCTTGAGCCATAGACTCCATAAGTGTCGTTGATGGATAAACCGGACAAGCCTGTTTTGCCCCAACTAGTTCTCAACTTAAGGTTATTAATGACTTTAACTTTCCAGAACTTTTCATTGCTGACATTCCATCCTGCTGACAAAGAAGGGAATGTTGCGAAGCGGTTCTCAGGAGCAAAATTAGAGAAGCCATCACGGCGCAGTGAAGCTGCAAACAGGTATTTGTTAGCAAAATCATAACTTGCCTGACCGAAAAAGCTGGCACTCTTCGTTTCACCATAAGAAGAAGAAGCTCCGAAGTTAGGTGAGACAACACCGTTAATAGTCGTTGAGGCAGGATCACCTGATATGGTTGAAATATAATCAGTAGCAGAACGCTGAGAGGTGGCAACAACCGAGAATGATTTATTCCTCGTGAAATTAAAACCTCCAAGCATCATCAAATTATGATTCGAAGCAAAAGTGTGATTGTATTGCAATACATGGTCGGTCATTATCTGATTGGATTGAGACTGAGCTTGATATTTGTCTCGTGGATTTGGTTGCTCGGGGTAAAATTTCTCGAAATAAAGCCTACTGTAATTGACTGAATTCAATGATGCCGATGGCCTGTAATGCAAATTCTTGACTATTTCCCAATCGGCTTCAAGCCTCATGGTCAGTTGTACGTTATTTATATTGTTATCCTGGTAATACAACTGGTGTAACCTGTTTCGGGGATTATTTCCTTCATTGATATTAGGTGTACCATCATCATTGTATAGCCTGTTAAGTGGTGGTACCCTTACACCCCTGACAAGGTCTCTTTCAATATTATCACTGTATTTGTTGTCATTCCAGAGATAAGAAAAATTCATATTCAAGCTCACTTTTTCGTTGAGTTGATGTCTGGCATTTGCCAATGAACTAAATCGTTTATAGCCTGTTCCGAGAAAAATTCCACCCTGGTCAACATATCCCAACGAGAAATTGTAATTAGTTGACTCATTACTTCCGCTGGCCCCAAAATTATAGTTGTTGGTATGAGCCGTATTCCAAACAACATCCTGATAATGACTGTCTTTAAAAATTATCGTCTTCCCTGGCGTAGCCGGATCATCCATAGTTTCCCAGCCTTTTGCCAGCAGATTATCTACATAAGGTTGTCCCTCAACAGTAACAAGATTATCTATATAGGCCGGAGTGAATTTATATACACCATAAGCTCCTTTCGTGAGAAAGGTTGGTACAGTGGCTGAATTACCTGAAATATAGAGGTAAGATTTTACATCAAAATTGTCAATCCCTTTCATCATCGTTTGGCGGGCAAGTGTCAGGTACTCTTTTGCATTCATGTAGTCGTATTTCCTGGCTTGTGTTTCTATTCCATGCTGATAATGAAATGTGAAATTTGCCTTTCTAGTCCCTTTACCTGATTTGGTCTTAATCAAAATTACCCCGTTCGCCCCACGGGCACCATAGATAGCGGTTGACGCGGCATCTTTCATAACCTGGATGGATTCAATATCATCAGGATTTACATCGGTAAAATTGCGGAATACACCATCAACGATTACTAGCGGATCGCTTGAATCGCGGTTGCCGACATCGCTCCCGCTTTGAATCGTACCATAAGGTCTTAAGGTTGTCCCACCCCGGATAACAATGTTTGCTGCTGCACCGGGTTGTCCTGTTAATACCGGGACCGAAACTCCCGCCATCTTTCCCTGTAGCGCCTGAACAGGGCTAACGGATGAGATATTTTGTAGGGCTTCCTGATCTATTCTCGAAATGGAACTTGTTACTTTCTTCTTGGATTGACTACTGTAGCCAATTGCAACAACCTCCTCCAAGCCAATGGTCTCGTCCTGAAGCACAACGTTGATTCTGGTTCGCTGGTTAACCGGAATTCTTTGACTAGTCATCCCAACAAAGGAAAAAATTAAGGTTGGTTTTCCCGTCACCTTAATTGAATAAATTCCATCATTGTTGGTAATAGCACCGTTTGTTGTTCCTTCCTGAACGACGGTAACTCCAGGTATTGCTTTACCTTGCAGATCAGTAACGTTACCACTTACCGTGACGCTCCTTTCCTGAGCTGACAAGCGGCCGCCCGAACTTGCTACCAGCAGCAGAATCAACAGATGAAACCCCAAATAAAGGTTTCTGTAGTTAAACTTTTTCTTCATCTTTGTAAAATTGTTTGGTTGTTACTAAGCATGCGTTTATTGCCAAGGATGAGAAACTCGCACTTTCTCATCCTTTTTTATATATAGTTGTTTGTCAGAATTTTCAATAATTTACCATTCGAAGAATCCAATTTTTTCAAGCTCGCTTTTATATTTATTCAATTCGATTTCAGTATAGTTATGAGCAGGTGACCGCAATGGCCCGCAATCCAGCCCTACAAATTTCATGATAGGTTTGCCACCGATGACCCCTCCCCCATATCGTATCAAAATCTCAATAAATCGAACAGATTTGAACTGCAATTCTCTTGCTTCCTCCATATTCCCTGCATCAAAAGCCTTCATTAACTTAAGGTACAGAGGCGCCAGATAATTGAATGTGCTACCAACCGCTCCTTTCGCACCGAGACTGAGTCCGCACAGAAGCTCCTCATCAAATCCATGGAGTATATCCCATTTTCCACTATCCGCCTTAAGGCACTGAAACATCTCCATCATATTCCGATGGGTAAATTTGATTCCCGTGAGGTTTGGAATAACGGATTTAGCTTTGTTCAGAAAATCCGGCATCGAAAGAGTCACGTCAGAAACAGAAGGGATGTGATAGTAATAAAAGGGTAAGTCCGGAGCCCCGGATGCCACTTCAGCACAGAATGCAACCAAATCGGGAACATTGGAGGGTTTTAAAAACATTGGACCCATACAACCAAATGCATAAGCACCAGATTTCTGAGCATGCTCAGCAAGTTCCTTCGACTGTCTGGCTGATGTAGTTCCCACATGAACAATTACCTTAAAATTGTCTTCCTGTTGCTCTATCCATTTTTCTGCAACCTGTTTACGCTCGTCGGATGTCATCAACATTCCTTCGCCTGTCGTCCCGCAAACAAATGCTCCTCCAACACCATCCCGTTTTAATCTTTCAGCGTAGGCAGCCACTTTTTCCAGTTTCAAATTCCCCTTATCATCCATCGGTGTGAAAGGGGCAGCAATCAATCCTTTTATCTTATTTATTATCATATTATTAATCAAATAATTAACTTCTGTTAGTAATCTAAATCAGGTTATATTGTAGCTGAGCATTTGGACATACATATTCAAGATAGCATTGCAGATGTATTTTGATCGCATTCCTGTAACCCTCCACATCCTTGTTCTTAATCAATTGAAATAAGTCGCGGTGCGATACTATTTTGCCTTCTTTTTGCAGCCTGTTATTTACGGGTGCGAAATAGCTGTCATAATTTATTTTAGCAAATTCAAAAATTGGGTAAACGATCTTCTGAAATTGAATGATGAAATCATTACCAGACATTTCATAAATACATTTGTGGAATTTAGTCTCCTGCTCTACCGAAAGGTTGTATGCTTCCTGAGAAATGACAATATTCTCCAGTTCATTGATCTTCTTTTCTGTCAGGTTCAGAAAAATAAAATCCGTCAACCCGATTTCAAGGACAACACGCATCCCAATCATATCGGTAATGGCCTTTTCACTGAGAAGATAAGGCTCTATGACCTTCTCAAAACTAGATAACATGGATGGCTCCTGAATAACTATTCCTCTTTTTGTGCGGGATTGCACGATCCCTAACATCTTCAATCTGCTGAGCGCTTCCCTCAATACATTTCTGCTGATGCCAAGTTCGGTTGCCAGTACCTGCTCATTCGGCAAGGTATCTCCTGGTACAAGTTTTCTTGACTTTATATACTTGAGAATTGCCACCTCCACCTTGTCTACCAAGCTGTTAGTTTGGTTATCTGTGATTTTTAAAGTCATTTATAAGGCTGTTTAATTATAGTATAATACTAATTGTACTATTTGTAGGACAAATGTATTATTCATTTATAATTTAAACAACTTTTAACAAATGTTGTTAAACATAAAAACCCAAAAATGGGCAAGGATAATTTTCATATGCACCTGTTTCCCAATTTCAACTATGCCCTACGTAAAAGTGATTTTTCAATTAACTTTGACTTCGGCTGATATGTAAATGGATGAGCAATAATAAACATTCCGGAGACAAAACACTGGCAGCTCTTCTGGTTCAGGGGAATATAGATGCCTTTGATGATATTTACTGGAAATACCAACGGGCAATTTATCTTAACTCATTCAGGATCACGAGAGATGAAGTTATAGCCCAGGATATTGTTCAGGAAGTTTTCATCAGCCTATGGGAAAAAAGACAATCCATCAATCCGGACCTTCCATTGGCCGGATGGCTATTCGTATCCAGTTACAACAGGTCCTTGAATATCCTAAAAAAGAAATTACGCGAATCTGTGGCCATCGACCAGCTGACCAGTGAAGATATTATGACAGATATTGCCACGGATATTCCAGAAAAGCAGCTACTGATTCTGGAAGCTGCCATAGACTTGCTTTCACCTCAAAAAAGAAGGGTCTTCGAACTATGCAAACTTCAGGGGAAAAGTTACGAAGAAGCAGCCAAAGAGATGCAAATTTCCAAAAATACCGTCAAGGAATATCTTTCTGAAGCGATAATGATCATTAAAGAGTATGCCCGCCAGCATCCCGTTTTTTTTCTGGCCCTTTCGATAGGTGTTCTTTCAGAAATATTTTGATTCGCCCCCCCCTTTTTACAAAATCCGTGTATTAAATTAAAAAAAGGTTGATAATGGAAAACCTCAGGCAAAAATTGCAGCAACTATTTGAGAAGCCCGTCTGGTCTGCCGAAGATCGCAAATGGCTGTTGGAATACCTAGAACAAAATAATTCAACAGACCTGCAACAACTTATGCAGCAGCTGTTTACTCTTGACCTTGATTCTACCGGCAGACCACGTGATGAGAAATCCCTGAAGATCCTTGCAAATATCCGTCAGGTAATGGACGCAAATGCAAGGAATTCGAAGACGATCAGCCTTTTTTCGAGGTACAAGACTTCTTTTGCGGCAGCAGCCATGTTTCTTGTGATGCTTGGGGCCGGAACGGTTTACTATTTCACGAACAACACGACAGGTGACAGGTTTTCAGCGGGATTGAATATTGATCCGGCGAATGATTTACCCCCGGGAGGGAAGAAGGCCCTGCTTACGCTGGCTGATGGCGGTCGGATTGTCCTGGACACTGCGTCCAATGGCATGCTAACCAGACAGGCCGGTGCAATGATAATTAAGTCGGGGAATGGGAGTATTGAATATTTGGCTGAAGGGAACTTGTCAGAAAAGACGGACTTTAATACCATCTCAACTCCGGTCGGAGGTCAATATGAGTTGACACTATCCGATGGTAGTAAAGTTTGGCTCAACTCGGCTTCATCTATCAGATTTCCAACGACTTTCAAGGGTACTAAGCGGATCGTCAGCATCAATGGAGAGGCCTATTTTGAAGTAAATCCTCTTCAATCCGGCTTTCCTGGTAAGAAAGCGGGGCAGAAAAATATCCCTTTCATTGTAGAGGTAGCCGGGAAAGGACGAATTGAGGTGTTAGGCACTCATTTTAATGTAAACGCCTATACGAACGAAAATACCATCACTACCACCTTACTGGAAGGAAGCATCAAACTCTCGAATGCGGTAACGTCTAGTAAGATAAGCGGCGAACCTGTGTTGCTCTCACCCGGACAACAGGGGTTGTTGGCGACCAACGGGGAAATCAGTGTCAACAGCAAGGTAAATATGGAAAAAGTAGTAGCCTGGAAAAACGGTTACTTTCTTTTTTCCTCTTCCTCCATTCAGGAAGTCATGAATCAAATTGCGCGCTGGTATGATATTGAGATTATTTATGAAGGTAAAATCTCTGATAGAAAATTCGGAGGCAAGATTCAGATGGACCTCAACTTATCAGAAACCCTTAAAATACTAACTAGGAATAACTTACAATTTAGGATTGAAGGAAAAAAACTATTTGTGGTATCATAATATTCAGGAAAGGTCAGCTCATAAAAAACCGGAAATGGTGCAAGCATTTCCGGCGAATAAAAGGGTAAAACCGAATAAATACAATTACTACTAGTCAATATTCATTTTTAACCTCTAAAGCAAAATTATGAAATTAAATGTTGTTTGGAACAATGTTGCGTTACAAAAAGGCCTGCTTACGATGAAACTGATACTCTTTTTAATGTTAGCCACTGTGGCACAAATTTATGCCAAGGATTCCTTTGCCCAGAAGATCAATTACTCAGGACAAAATATCGCCTTAAAAGAGATATTGAATGTGATAGAAAAGCAGTCTGGTTATCTGTTCTTTTATGACGAGTCTATCATGGCAAGTGCAAAGCCGATATCTGTTAGTTTTACGGACAAAGATATCAGCGATGCCATGGATGAAATCTGTTTCCAACAGAATTTTGCCTGGACGGTCGCGAAGCATACCATAACCCTGATCGAGAAACCTGCTGATAAAAAGCAGTCCAATATGTCTCATGAATCTTCTCTCCTGGTGCCTGATCCATTGAAAAAAGGGAAGGTAACGGATGATTCTGACAATCCTTTGGTGGGGGCCAGCGTGGTGATCAAGGGAACGACTACTGGTGTAACAACCGATTCAGACGGAAATTTCGCAATTGATGCAAAAATTGGCAATGTCCTGGTTATCTCATTCATTGGTTTTGCCAAAGAGGAAATAATCGTTGGCCTTGGAAACCTAAATATTACGCTCAAACATGAGATCAGTAAACTAGACGAGGTGCAGATTATTGGTTATGGAACAACTACTAAACGACTATCTACCAGCTCTATAACATCCATAAAGGCAGATCTGATCGAACAGCAGGCTGTCATAAATCCATTGCAGGCATTGCAAGGAAGAGTAGCCGGTTTATCTATTGTTCAGAACTCGGGTGCCATCGGCAGCGGCATGGAGATTCAGGTTAGAGGTGTCAACTCCATTGAATCCGGAACCCAGCCACTGATCATCATCGATGGCGCTGTCGTTCCTTCCCAGGGATTGGTCGCATCCCCGACAGATGCCCGTTCACTCATCGGGGTTGGCGGTTATATGGCCACTGCCGCCGGTACAACTTCCTTCAACACCATCAATCCGGAAGATGTTGAGAGTATCGAGGTACTGAAAGATGCGGATGCAACCGCAATTTATGGATCACGTGGAGCAAACGGGGTCATCCTTATTAATACCAAGAAGGCCAAATTAGGAGAAAGCCGTTTCACGGTAGATGCCAGCAGAGGTATTAACATGGCTACTTATATTGCTCCAAGGATGGATCTCAGTCAGTATTTGACGATGAGAAAAGATGCCTTTGCCATGGGACTCTACAACCCGACTACTGGGGTGGCTATCAATCCGGTAACACCGACTACTGCCAATGCCCCGGACCTGACCTCATGGAGCCAGAGCGAATCAACCAACTGGGCTGACTATGAATATGGAAACCCTGCTCATGTGAATAAAGTTCAGGTAAGCTTTTCGGGCGGAACTAAGAATTTGAACTTCATTCTTAGTGGAGGATACTCGAAGCAGGAGGACATCACTCTTGGAAGCCCTTACCAGGAAAGGATTTCAGGTCGTGCCAGCATTAATCATCTCTCAACCAATGAAAAACTCAGAATCACCTTTAATGCAAGTTACGCATCCGACCGTTTAAAACCATCCAAGGGAGGTGGTATTTCTGGTGGTGGAGGAATGGTTCAGGGCCTTCCCCCCAATATGCCTTTGCATGAAACAGATGGCTCTATTTGGTGGCCTAAGCCGGAAATCTTGCAAAACACCATGCTGATTAATCCTTTGGTTGTTGAAACAGTCGACCTTGAATCTGTGACCAGCAGCCTGGTCAGCAACCTGGATCTTTCTTACAAGATTCTCAAAGGCCTTCAGTTTAAAGCACAACTTGGCTTCAACAACCAGCTGAATAATTATTCCAGCAGTTCGCCATCCTCCGGAATCAACCCATTCATTCCCGGAACTCTTGCAGCGTCCCATAGCTTTTCGCAGAATAATTTTCAGACTTTAAATTTTGAGCCTCAACTGGATTATAGTGGAAAATTATTAAAAGGTCAGTTCGACGCAATGGTTGGAGGTACCCTGTTCAGCAGAAATTCTAAATCAATAGCGCTCTCTTTGACGGGATTTTCTTCCGACCTGCTTTTAGATAGCTGGGCCGCCGCTACCTCCTATAACAGCAAAAGCTCAACGAATTATTATTACAGGTTCGCCTCCGTTTACGGAAGGTTTAATTACAATTACGATCGAAAATATGTCTTGAACCTGACCTTCCGCCGCGACGGATCCTCCCGCTTCGGTCCAAATAATAAATACGGCAATTTTGGTGCAGTCGGACTGGCATGGCTCTTTTCTAGCGAACCGTTCATGAAGGAACATTTTCCTGTTCTCAGTTACGGCAAACTCAGAGGAAGCTATGGAACCACCGGGAACGACAACATCAGTGAATACCGGTTTACCTCTCTTTATACTGCCACCGGAATCATTTATAACGGAACTCCCGGGCTGGCTTCAACCTATCTGTCTGATTCTTCTATCGGATGGGAAACGAGCAATAAGCTGGATATTGGATTGGAACAAGGCTACTTTAAGGACAGGATACTCCTGAATGTCAACTGGTTCAGAACGCACACCGTCAATATGCTTCTAAGTGAGCCGGTATCATCCATCACCGGTTTCACCAGTTTTCTGACTAATATGCCCGGTCTGATTGAGAATAAAGGTTGGGAGTTCGAATTGAATACCAGGAATCTAAGTCCGGAAAAACATCTGCAATGGAAGACCAATTTTAACCTGACGATGTTGAAGAATACCCTGCTTGAATATCCGGACCTGAAAAACTCGGCTCAGGCAAACCGTCTCGAAATAGGAAAACCGGTTCGCAGTCCGAACACTTATTCGTCCCTGATTGAAAGAACTCTGAAACTGGAAGGAATCAATAAAGACACCGGTATGCCCTTCTATAAAGACGTAGACGGCAATGGAACCTTATCGTCCAATGATTACGTTTATATTGGTTCTGCCATCCCACGGATGTACGGGGTCTCGGGAACACGCTCTCTTTCAAGGGTTTCGATCTTGACCTATTCTTTCAGTTTTCTCAGCAACTGACGAACAACAATATAGCCATGATTACTTACCCCGGACAATTAAATAATCCGGTAGCCGACTGGGCTGGAAACTACTGGAAACAACCGGGCGACCAAGCCAAATATCCCCGACTATACCCTGGAGTAGGTTCCAATTCGGCTCTGACCATGCTGACAAGTTATTACCCCATATCTTCTGTTGCCGCAAATGACCTGATTTATGTCAGGCTAAAGAACGTCCAGATTTCCTATACTTTGCCTAAATCCCTGATATCCAGGGCAAAAATTAGTAAAGTTCAGATCTATTTGAGAGGTCAGAATTTGCTAACCTGGACAACTAAGGAAATTTTCAAGGATCCTGAAACGGCTTTATCAAACAATGTGATGCTTAAAAACTGGACAACCGGTATCCAGATTTCATTTTAATCTTGATAAATAATTGAGCTATGAAAAATATTTCTTTTAATACAAGGCTACTAACAGCGCTTCTCATAAGTTGTCTGACCTTTTCGTCCTGCGATAAATTCCTCGATACCCCACTTCCCAACGACCAACTTTCTACCGAAACTGTATTTTCCACGAAGGAGACTATCCGCGACGTCGTTACAGGATTGTACAATGCTTATTCTGCTTATAATGTTGGATTTATTGAACGCAATACAGCAGCCCTCTCGGATGAAGGTGGGATGGTTTCAAATCCGGGGACCGCTATTGGTGACTATGTTTTTGCAAACCTTACCACCCTGAATGGTGTCCAGATCACCTGGGCAT
This sequence comes from Prolixibacteraceae bacterium, assembly GCA_037137375.1. GTDB lineage: Bacteria > Bacteroidota > Bacteroidia > Bacteroidales > Prolixibacteraceae > CAINVV01. The sequence continues at coordinate 50,598 of JBAXKJ010000003.1, read as the reverse complement.
CATTGTATACACCCATTTATCGTGCCAACCTGATTCTCGAGAACCTGCCAAAGGTGAGTTCAACTATTCTTCCGGACGCAGACAGGAAAACCTATATGGCAGCTGCCAGGTTTGTCAGGGCTGCCACTTATTTCTTCCTGGTCAATTCATGGGGAGACGTGCCTTTGGTAACTACCACAGATGCGGCTGTCAATGCTATTATGCCCAGGACACCTGCAGCAGATGTTTATGCTTTAATAGTCAGCGATCTCCAAACGGCAGTTGCCGATTTATCTGAGACCGTAACAAGCTCACCAACTGTACACAACAAATTTCAGGCTCAGGCATTACTTGCCAGGGTATACCTTTATCAGAGTAAATGGGCAGAAGCGGAAGCAGCAGCTACCAGTGTGATCAGCAGTGGAAAATATCAAATGGTGACGGTCCTGACGGATGTCTTTAAGAAAGGAACTCCTGAAAGCATTTTCTCCTTAGCCGAATACAGTACTAACCGCCTTTACGTTAACCGGGCAGCAGTTGGGTGGGTATCTTTGCCTACCTCGGCTGCCGGAGCACTTACTTCGAGTCCATTCGTAACGGATCAGGTATTAAGCCGAATTCAAACCGGCGATCAACGGTGGGTTAACGGGAACTGGGTCGCTCCTCAGTATACCAAATTGTTTCAAAACAAATACAGACATAATCTTACAGCTACAGATGCAGCCATTGCCGCTTATCCACAGAACTTGATCATATTAAGATACAGCGAACAGTTTCTGATCCGTGCTGAAGCCAGGACGCAACAGGGTAACATAACCGGCGCGGCAACTGATATCAATGTAGTTCGTAAGCGGGCCGGATTGCCCAATACGACTGCTATTGACAAAAACGGCATGCTTACAGCTTTGGAGAATGAGAGGCAATTCGAGTTGTATTATGAAGGTCACCGTTATTTTGATCTGGCCCGGACCAACAGGCTGAATGAAGTTGTCGGTACGCTCCCCTGGAAGAAGGATAACTGGAAAACAACCTACAGATACCTCCCCATTCTTGATAAGGACATGATTGTCAACCCATTTCTAGTACAAAACCCCGGCTATTAATAAAAAATTTATGAGCAGATTATTCACACTATTCATCCTACTTGCGATCTCCTCAATGGGGATGGCTCAAAAAAGCAACGTTTCAGGGAAGATTACCGGTTTTGCTTCTCCGGGTGTGCCTGAAATACAAATATTTTACGATGGTAAAAATCAAAAAATCCCGGTAGACAAGGAGCAGCATACCTTTAAAGCAGAACTTGAACTAAAAGAGTCCCAATTTCTGGAGATAAAAAGTGGCGGAAGTGCTGTCAATTTCCTATATGCCCTTCCCGGGGAAAATTTCGAATTGACTATTGATAAACCTATTTTAAACGAAGCCGTTATAAAGATTGCAGAAGGAAATACCCAGAAATTGAATTTGGTGATGCAGAAATTTTTCAGTGTCCTCGAAGAGAACGGTATCAATACCAAATCAAAAAGTTGGTCGCAGGATCTTTATAACAGGCCTGCCCTCGTGTCTAAAGCACTCAGTAGCGCCCAAACTGAACTTTTAGCGATGGAAAAATCCGTTTCCGAAAAGGCTCCGCTGTTTAAAACTGATTTTAACCTCTTTGCGGAGACTTTGAAAAAATTCATCGCCGTTGATAATTATTCCCTGAAAGAGATTGAGGCCATATTAGATGAGATTTCCAGGTCTGAAATGAAAATTACCGTACTCACCATTCCACTGTACCGCGATTTGCTGGTTGACATTACCAATGCTTACGCCGCGAGAAAATTGGAAAATTATGACCTGGTAATGGAGTATCAGAAAAACGGTTACATCGCACTGAATATTGCAGCTGAGGCCTGCGTAAAATTTATTCCCAATAAGGGTGTAATAAACTACCTGTTCTTTGACAAAATCACCAGGGAAATGGCCGTGAACAACGTTAAGCATCAAAAATACCTCGATTACCTGCTGGCCAATTCTGGAAAGACCGTGACAGACAATTTTATCAAACGGTACGAAACCATGAAAGCCAATGCCACAAGCGGCAAAATAAGCGACAGGGTTGTTGCGAAAGATTTTGAATTTCAGGATATATCCGGGAAAAAATATCACCTGTCCGATTTAAAAGGTAAGCTGTTGTTACTGGATTTTTGGGCCTCCTGGTGTGCACCTTGTAAAGTCCAGATCCCATATATGAAGGAACTGGAGAAAATTTATGCCGGAAAGAACATTGTTGTTGCAAGTATTTCTCTGGATGTCAGCAAGGAAGCCTGGTTAAAGAGTGCCAAGGAGGAAGATTTACACAACCTGATCCTACACTCAGAAAAAAATTTCAAGGATCCTTTTGTTGTTGCTTACGGAATAAATGCGATCCCACGTTTCATGCTGATTGACGCTGAAGGCAAGATAATTTCCGACAATCTGCCAAAACCACAGAATAAAAAAGAGGTAATGGCTCTGATTGATGCCGACCTCTATAAAGCTGACCTGGTTCAGATTCTTACTAAACATTTTGAAGCTGTTGGTGTTGATAAGTTACTAAATGGCAATGGGTTGTTGATTAAGTCGCAACAATCGCTGATGGGTATAGAAATAGACATCGAAACGGCTTACAGTTATCCGAAAAACTTCAGATATGTCTATCAGCCCAAGGAAAATAAGGCGCTCTTTGCGGCATTGGGAGAAGATTTTTTCAAGAAACGCTACATGGTTGTCAAGAAAGATACGGCTTTTGGTTCGATAAAGGATCTGGACAGAGTATCAAAAATCTGGTCAGGTAAATTGCAGGGCCTTGACATATTTATTGCATCCAAAGTTGAAAATCTATCATTGGATTTTGCCGAGGAGAATAGCACCAACACAGATAATCAGATTGTCTTGAAGGTGAAGTACGGTAACAGAACTGAAAAATACTTCTTGGATAAGAGTGATTTTTTAATCAAAAAGATGGTACAGATTGGTAATCTTGAACCCAGAATGGGAGGCGGATTCGTCGAAGCTGATACCAAATACGGTGATTACAAAAAGGTGAATGGTGTCATGATTCCTCATTCCATAGTTTATAACAATATTATCAATTTCAAAGTTCTCGAAGCCGAAGTTAAACCCCTGGACAAATCCATTTTTAGCGCGCCTTGATTTAAACAGTGAATTCAGGTTCGGAATGAAGTACCCGGGATCGATTTCCGGGTACTTTTTTTATTTTAACGGATATTTCCCGTATTCACGCACCAGTTTAACGATGTAATCATAGGTGTGTCCTGAGACAGAACTCGAGACCGAATGGTCGGATTGGAAAATAAACCCGCCATTTTTGCCGGCTTGTAATTTCCTCAGGACATCCTTTTTTATCAACTCCTTATCTCCGGTTTCCCATACCTGGATGTCGTTGTTGCCACAGTAAGCCAGCCGGTTACCATACTTTTCCTTGAGTTTCACTGCATCCAGACCGGCTTTCACCTCCAGCGGATTATAGGCATCCAGCTTCATCTCCATGAAATCCTCCAAGATCAGTTCCACATTGCCACAACCATGGTAAATAACTGGCAGATTATTGCGGTGGCATTCCTCAATCATCGCCTGAACCCAGGGTTTGAAAAATTCCCGCCAGTATTCAGGATCGAAAAGCATGGTCTGTTTGTAGGCCACGTCCCCCCAGATGACCATCCCATCCAGTAATCCATCGGCAGCCTTAATCTGGGCCTTCATGCTTTCGAGGTAAAAACTGCCAATTCGGTTAATCTGTTCTCCCAATTCATCCGGATACATGCCCATCCAGAAAAGGGCATTCTCCTGTCCGATTAATCTCGTAAGGCACTCTGAACATTCGATAATGCTCCCGTAAACCGGGAAATCAGGATGCAACTTTTTGATCGTCTCCATCCATGCCGGCGAATTGCGTTCGAAACCATCCCCTACTCCGGCAATCTGGTTGTCGCCCGCACTGAAGAACCTCCTGGGATCAGCAGGATCATCGAACTTAAAAGCCTGCAATTTCTCAATGGTATCGATGTCAAAAGCCATGTACTCAGGCATCGGAAAATCGAATCTCTTGCGTAGGGTTGCCAGAAACCCGGTCTTGACCACCACTTCTATTTCGTCCTCTCGAATAGTTTCGAAAGGCATGATCAGCGGATCCATATTCGGCGTCGTTACGATCCAATCGAGGTCATAATAATCATACGGACTAGCATCGTCAGGCAGACCGAGCTCCCGGCGCCAACGACTGACGAAGCCGCCCCAGAAGAAATCGCTAATGGGTACCCTGTCTGGCTCTTCGTGTCGAAGCGCCTTGTTCATCCGTTCCAGTTTCGCTAAACACTTTTCTGACCTTTCCATATTATTTATTACTTAAAATCTACCTTGAAACACACCACATGTTTGAAATCCATCTTTTCAGGACAACGAATAGTAAGTGCATCGGCTTCCTGCTTCCACTCAATGGTGGAATTGCTTCCCAGGAGGGATACTTTGGCAATTGCCTGCCTGGTTAACCCTGTTTTCATAGCCAAGCTCCTGATCCTTATCATCTCCTCACCCATCGGTACAGCCATGCACCAGGCATATACTGAACCATTTTTACCTTCCGTGAATCGAAAATCCTTTGTCGAAAAAGCAAATTCTGCATGCGCTTTATCCAATTTGCCTCCCGGCATTCCTCTTAGCTTTTCTGGTGAATCCGGATTTTTAGAGTCCTTTACCATGACTCCCTCCCCGTAAGTTTTCCATGCTTTGCTGCCATAAATTCCTTCCCCGTTGATGGACATCCAGGTCCCGATTTCTTTGAGCATTTTTGCACTCCCCTCATCCATAGCACCCTGTGGGGTCAGACTCACACACAAAGTCAAATTTCCGTCTCTCGAAACATCCTCAAGCAAAGTACGAACCACTGCACCGGCATCATAAACAAAACCGGGACGATAGAACCAGTCACCAACCGCCCTGTCTGCCATCCAGGTCTGATCCGATTTGATTCCCTTTGGAAAAGAGCCTTCAAAGGTGGTTCCTACCCCCCTGAAGGCAGGACTAAATTTGATTATTGCCAACTTGTCGGTTTTACCCTTGTTTGCAGCAGCCGATTTGTTGTAAAAATGAGCAATAACCCTTGGTGCGGCATCGCATTTATATCCTGAAGCACTCCTTATTCCAGAAAATGGATGAGGACCATTCCCATCCGTATAAATAAAGTCCGGGTCATAATTGTCAATCACATCCTCCATGCGCATGGCCCATTGCGTGGCATACCAATAAGCGTAATCCAGATCATTGCCAAAAATACCCTTCCTGCCAAAGGCGATATCTTCCAGAATATAGGGTTTTCCATCGAAAGTCAGGTTGTTATAAGTCATTGGCTTGCCGTACAGGCGCTGGGGATCGAGACCTTCCCACCACTGACCCTTACCGTCTGCAAGTGTCAGCCTTGCAGCATCATAGGGAATTCCTGCCTTCGGACCGGCTTTGTCGGCAAGGAAAGCACGCTGCCACCACCACCAGGTGTATTCGTGGTGAAAAGAGACGCCAAAACGCATGCCCCGCTTCTGCAACTCCTTCTTCCAGCCGGCCAGAAAATCTTTTTTTGGTCCAACGTTGACTGCGTTCCAGGGCTGATATTTGGAGTTCCACATATCATAATTATCATGATGTACACCAACGATCAGGGCATATCTGAATCCCGCATCGTAATAGGCCTTCACCAGTTTGGCAGGATCCCAGTCGGTAGGATTCCATTTGTGTAAAACATCTTTATATCCAACCTCGGAGGGATGGCCAAAATTGACCAGGTGATTCTTGTACCCATCAGTTTCCTCCCTGTAGATATTTCGTGCATACCAGTCGCCACTCATCCCTGAAGCCTGCGGTCCCCAGTGAATGAAGATTCCAAATTTTGCGTCGCGCCACCATGCCGGAGCCTCCCCATAATTTTTATCGATTGATTCCCAGGTCGGCTCAAATTTACCCGGAGCCATCGGAAAATCCATTTTTACCTCATTGAATTGATCCGGATCTGCCAGGAATCCCAGTTGTCTGGATTCATTTAATGGCATCTTGGGTAATGTGTACCCTTGCTTTGGTTGGGCAGCAGCTATCTGGCTAAACAGCAAAACCACCGCTACGGTTTCAAGTAATTTTCTCATATTTAGTTCTTTAGTATCTTGTTGAAATCAGGAGTTATCTCTATATTTCTTCAGGTCTCTGATTGACATCACCTTATACCCTTTTACGAGCCATCATGCTCAGGCACAAAAACAAAAATATCTTAACCATCTGTGTTTTGAGTCAAATCACTAAAATTAAGACGTTGTTTGACAATCACTTCAAATTTTGACTGGTTCCTGATTACTGTAAATTTATGTATCAAATCAGTCCCCGATTTTAAAATATAATCTTTCAGATCATTGATATTTCTGATCGATTTACCATTTATTTCAACGATCAGATCTCCGTTGCTGAATCCGGCCCTAGCCAATGGTGAATTATCCGTTAACAAACCCAAGGCGACTCCTCCAGTGCTGAAACTAACTCCGTATGCCGATAGTTCCGCACCAGCCGGTTCTGTTAGCACAACACCTTTCCATCTTATAACAGACTTAGAATCAGTACGAACTGCCGAAACAACATTCATCTTCACAACCGGCATTTCAGGTCTCTTCGCCATTGCCTTCAAGGAAGGTTTAGTCACCCCAAACTGATCCATTGGGAAGTTGACAAAACCCATTTTCAGTGCGGGTGAGCTATCTTTCAACCTGAAATCCCCTTTCCCGGCATCCATAAAGAGTGGATCTCCGTACCCGGAATGAAGGTCACAATCGTTGGCGGCAAAACGATGAGTAGTGGCAGAATCAGCTACATAATAATTGTAATCAAGTTCCTTCCCCCACTTTCCGTTTTTAGGAATGGCCCGATCCATGATTGCCGGTTGATAAGCCTTAAATAGAATGTTGTTTTTAAAGATATCACCGCTGTTCACATACCACACATGCGGATGCAATCCATTGTTGATGATGATGTTATTAGTCGCAATCCGGTCATATCCTTCCCGCATTTTAAGTCCGCCGTTTAGCAGCAAATTGTTGTAAATCCTGTATTGCGTCGAACCATCATCCAGGTCGATGTCCCAGCCATGGTCGCACCGCCAACGGTTATTTCGCAGGATATTAGGGTCGGGCATATCCCAGAACGGCATCCTTGGCTCTTTTGCAACCTCCGGAATGGATTCCCTGATATCGGGGGTCCAGTACCGGTCGCGTCCCCACGAATTAAAACTACCGTGATCGCCGGTCTCCAGAACGGTATTGAAAATATCGCAATTCTCAATGATATGGCCACCAAAAGTTCCTTCGTTGATATTGATTCCAGCCCTTGGCACATCATAAATGGAACAGTGATTGACTCTTATCTTATGTGACATCGAAATGTGAACCGGTGCTGTCTGCTTCTCATCCCTTCCCGTGAGCGTAATCAGGCAATCTTCGACCAGACAGTCTTCCGGAAAGTTGTCACCCTTCGGACCGGGTGTTCGGTCGAGGTTCTGAAAATCCTGATTCCCATATCTGAAAATCGGACTCCTGACGGATGCCGGATCCCCGACAAAGGCAATTCCGTTGGCCCCGCTGTTGTGAATGTAGCTTCCCCTGATGGATATTCTGCGATTGTAATTGTTGACGAAAATGGTATTGCCGCCTACCTGATCAAACTCACAATTGTCTATTCCACAATCTTCCGCCCCGTCAAAAACGACGGCACCTCCACGGTAGACGGTCCAATCGGAGCGCAGCAAGGGCTCCTTGTTATCCATAAAAGTACGGGCTGCGTGGCGAAAGATGAAGCCCTTGAGCCGGACAGACTTAACCGGATTTTCTCTGGATCCTTTGAATTCAACAAGATGACGCAACCTGACGATCTCTACTTTTGCCTTTCGAAGGTCAGTTCCAGTCTCCGGATAATAATAGAGTTTACCCGCCTTCGAATCATAAAACCATTCTCCCGGAGCATCCAGTTCTTCAAAAATATTCTCCACCATCCGGTAGACGGGGTGCATTTTGGAGGGTCTGTTATTTTGCCACCCTCCCACGAAATCAAGGGAACCATCCGGATTTTTTCCCTGGATGAGCCAGTGCATATCTCCCCACAAGGAAGCATGCATGGCATGGATAAAGCCCCCTTTCGGATTCGACCAGCGAGCAATTCTCGCAGGCGTCAGAGGGTCAAGATCCTGATCGTAAGGCGCTTTGTGGTTCAGTTCCCAGGTGTCGAAAACATTCTTCCCCTCCACAGCATTGGGAAACCTGGCCATGCGTTGGCGAACACTATTAATATATAGCTGATCAATTTCTGTTTTTAGAGGCACAGAAGCGACGAAAATTCCATTTTTGTAAGGTGCCCATTTCAGCCGGAGGAGGAGACTGCCACCACTTAGAATGGCCTTGCCCTCTTGCTCTGCGCGGTAGGTAACTGATTGATTATTGTCTGCTGAAGTAAATCTGACTGTCTCGGGCAAATAATAGGTACCGTTGGCAAAAACCACCTCAACGGAAGAACCCAATGGAAGTTTTCGGGCCAGTGCCTGCGCCCTCCCAATAGTCAGAACCGGCTTCCCTTTTGTCCCCGGATTAATATCAACACCTTGGGGAGAGATATAGATTGTCTGACCCTTCAAAAAAGAGAGGCTAATAACAAAAAGTATCAAAAAGGAAAAGCTGGCCTTCAAATTTAACATGTTCAAGTTTAGGGTAAATTCCTTCAGGTTACTTTAACATTTAAGGCAAATATTTGCACAATTACGACATTGGCTATCCGGCAAAATTTCCGTGGAGGTAGTGAAGTTTTTCAGAGTCCGGCGACAAGATGGCTTTCGAAGTGGTCAAGCAACAAGTCCATGACATGCACAAATTGGGCCACCTCCTCTTTGGTGGTATTTCTGGTCACAAAAGTCTGTACCCAGTTTCGTCGGATCAGGTAATTACTCTTATAGCTTACTAGACAACCTTCTTTCTCCAGTTGATCACCAAAGGCGACACTGCTGATGTCGTCAGGCATTTCAATGGTGACCAATGCCGGGGAGGTGCAACCATGTTCGTTAATCACATTTAATCCTGCATTAAGCATTACCTCTTTAATTGTAAGAGAATTTAGCTTGATAGAAGAGAAGAAATCGGCAGCATATGAGAGAGACTCCATTGCCCGTTGCAAGGCATAAATCAAATTGGAGGAGAGTGTAAAAGGAACGCCGCTTTCATTCCGGTAAAATCCAAGATCAAGGTATTTGGGAATATGGGCGGATTCTTGAATTTCGTGGTTGTAAAAAACTATTGCGAGTCCGGGGTATGAGCAAAGAGCCTTGCCGCTGGAACAGGATGCGAGGTACACATTACTTAGGTCGACAGGCAAGGTGCCAATCGAACTGATGCAATCCAGACAAAGTTTGATATTCCGGTTCAATGCGATGGCAGAGAGCTGATGTATATCGTTCAGGACCCCGGTGGAGGTCTCGCAATGAACAGTCCAGATCCAGTTAATTTCCGGGTGAATATCCAGGAGGCTGGTGATTTCCTGGTAAGAATAGGCCAGGCCCCAATCGACAGAAAGAGTGACAAAATCAAGATTAATTCTGTTGGCCTGGGAAATTAAGCGCTCCCCGAATTCCCCATTCGAGAGGATCAGTCCCTTGCTCCTCAGCTGACTAATTTGTGCGGCGACTGCCTCGTTGGCCAAGGTACCGGATCCGGAAAGAACCTCGACAAACCGGGAATTTACAAACCGACAGAGAAGAGACTTCAAGACCTGAAGATCGGCAAGAAACTCATCGCTCCGGTGAGACACGGGAGGTCTGCTAAACTGCTCTCTTACCCGCTCATCCAGGACAACCGGACCGGGTAATAAATGTGATATCCTTTTAGTAATTTCAGTCATGCAATTCTTTTAAGGTAACAAAAGCTGGCAATGCATTCTCAATTGTCAGGTACATAGGATAATACAAAGCTTCAGGTTTTCCAACCGGGTTGGCAAACACCTTAAACCCCAGGTGTTCGTATAATTTTAGTTGTCGGTCGGTTCCGGAAATGATGGCCAGATCGAAACCCTTCTCGACACAATATTCCGAAATATTCTTGACTAATCCGTAAAACACCCTGCTGTTTCGGTAACCTTTCTTTACTGAAAGAAGCCGTATCTCGCAAATAGCGCTACTCCCGGGAAGCAGCGCATCCAGGTTACTGATTTTCTGATCCAGTGAAAAAGGTCTTTCTTCTCTGACGCTAACCATTCCGACAACTTCATCTTTATCGCTCAGGCAGATGAAATAGGTATTATCGTCGTGAAATCTGTCGACAAGCGAGCGATCCGGATTCTCAGAATGCTGGGGTATCTCTTCAACAAAAGTCTGATAATTGAGTTGATGAATCTGGTCAAACTCAGACTGACTGGAGGCTATCCTGAAAGTAAATTGCTTGTCTTGCTCCATGGTAAAATTTGATCCGTTTAAATTATCAGAATTTTCTTTAAAAAGCAATATCCTTCGCTGATTGAAAATAATCTCTCAGATTCTCTCTGTGCGCGTAGACAATTATTAGAATCAACATGATATTCAGGCAAATGGAGGGGGTGGAATAATCCTGGTAAGCGAAGAAAAAAGGAATAATTATCAGCGTGAAAACTCCGGCGATGGAAAATTTCCTAAATAGCAGTAAAAGCGGTAAGAGTAAAATTGCCACCGGAACAGCTACCATGAAGTTGATTGCCATCAGCGTTCCACCGAAAGTTGAGACCCCTTTTCCTCCCTTAAATCCCAACTGTAAAGGCCAGATATGACCGGCCACCACCATCAGGGAGAACACGAAGATCCATGTTTCTGAGAAACCAAGGCGTAAGGCAGCCCAAATGACCAGGTATCCTTTCATAAAATCGAGGATGAAAGTCACTACAAAACCCCACTTTCCCAAGACTCTGGAGGTGTTCGTTGCCCCAAGACTTTTGCTGCCAAGATCCTTCAAATTCTTACCGGCAAATAATCGCGTAAGGTAATATCCAAAGCAGATACAACCGGTCAGATAGCACAAAAAAGCATAAGCGAATGCGTATTTCAAAATTTCCGGTTTAGTACTTTCCCAAATTTATCAAATTTCAAATAGCTTTTTGTTGCCTTGAAGAATTTATGACTATTATTGTCGAATTGAATAGCATGAAAAGAAAATTTACTCATTTACTGCTCCTATTTCTGATCCTGGCGATATCAGGATTTGCCCAGCAAAAATTCACCATCAGCGGATATATAAAGAACGCAAATACGGGTGAAAACCTGATTGGCGCCACGATAACCATCAAAGAGCTTCCAGGAAAAGGGGCAGGTACGAATGCATATGGATTTTATTCCCTTACACTACCGGCAGGGCGATATCAGGTGACTGCCCAGTTTATTGGTTATGCATCAAAAACTGAGGAAATTAATCTTAACCAATCCATCCGCAAGAATTTTGCATTAACGGAGCAAGTCAGCACACTGGGTGAAATTGTTATTTCAGGTCAGCGGAAGGACGAAAATATTACCCGGACCAATATGGGTGTGCAGAAGCTTAATACCAATGAAATCAAGAGTATACCTGTGTTTTTTGGAGAAAATGACGTACTCAAGACCATTCAGTTATTGCCTGGAATCAAACCTGCCGGTGAAGGGAGCAGCGGATTCAACGTACGCGGAGGCTCCTCTGACCAAAACCTGATTCTCCTGGACGAAGCCACCGTTTTCAATGCCTCTCACCTCATGGGATTCTTCTCGGTTTTCAATTCTGATGCCATCAAGGATATCACCGTTTATAAAGGCAATGAGCCGGCAGAATATGGGGGAAGGTTATCATCTGTGCTGGATATCAGGATGAAAGATGGTAACGACCAGAATTTGAAAGTCTCTGGTGGCATCGGACTTATTTCCTCCCGTATTAACATTGAAGGGCCAATCGTCAAAGACAAGGGTTCCTTCATGATTACCGGCCGCAGAACCTATGCCGACCTTTTTCTGAAGCTTTCATCCGATACCGCGAAGAATCAGACGCGGCTCTTTTTCTACGATCTGAACGCCAAGGCAAGTTACCGTTTGAATAGCAATAACCGGATCTACCTTTCAGGGTACTTTGGGAAAGACCAGATTTCGCTAAAGAATACTTTTGGCATCAACTGGGGCAATGTTTCCGGAACGCTCCGATGGAACCATCTCTTTTCAGACAAGCTATTCTCCAATACCTCACTGATTTTCAGCAATTACGACTACAAAATTTACATCAACAACGGAAACCAGCTGAATATTGTCTCCCGCATTCAGGATTATGGCATCAAACAAGACCTGCAATTATATATCCGTACGAATTCCACCCTTAAATTTGGATTTAATTCGATCTATCACAAAATTATTCCGGGAGTTATCACGTCAGATACAAAAGTCGATCTGAAAAACCTCACCAACAAATATGACTGGGAAAACTCGTTTTATCTTTCCCATCAATATCGGATCAGCGAAAAAATCGGCTTTGAATATGGTTCCAGGCTCACCCTTTTCAGCGCATTGGGGCCGGGGAATTATTACACTTATGATGTGAACGGCAAAACTACTAAGGTGGATAACTATCAGTCGGGTCAGTTTATCAAGACCTACCTCAATCTCGAACCGCGACTGACAATAGATTTCAGGTTCAACCCTGAGAGTTCCCTCAAGGCTTCGGCCAGCCGCAATGTTCAGAATCTTCACCTGCTTTCCAATTCGACTTCCGGTAATCCCACCGACCTCTGGATACCGAGCAGCAACAATGTTAAGCCGGAGCTTGCCGATCAGGTTTCAATGGGCTATTATCGCAATTTCAAGTCCAATACCTACGAATTCTCCGTGGAAACTTATTACAAAAGTCTGGAAAACCAGATCGATTATAAGAACGGCGCCGAGCTGATGTTCAATGAAAATGTAGAATCACAGATTTTATTTGGTGTAGGTCGCGCCTATGGTCTGGAGTTTTTTCTGAAGAAGAATCTGGGACGTTTCAATGGCTGGATCAGCTATACCCTCTCACGGACCGAGCGCAAATTTGATGCCATCAACGGCGGCAGCTATTTCCCGGCCAAACAAGATCGCAAGCACGATATCTCCGTCGTTGGTATTTACGAACTGAGTAAGATCTGGACACTCTCCGCCACGTGGGTCTACTATACCGGCAATGCAGTTACCTATCCTACCGGGAAATACGCCATCGAAGGTAAGACCATTTTCCTGTATTCTGACCGCAATGCCAACCGGATGCCAGCTTATCACAGGCTCGACCTTGGCGCCACCTGGGTTCGAAAGAAGAGTGAAAGGTTCGAATCGAGCTGGAATTTTTCCCTCTACAATGCCTATGGACACGAAAATGCCTACATGATTACCTTCCGTGACAGCAAATCTGATCCTACCAAGACTGAAGCCGTACAAACGACACTTTTCAAGATTATTCCATCCGTGACGTACAACTTTAAATTCTGATATCATGTTGAATTACAATAATATAAGAATATCTTACCAGGAAATTAAAGTTCAAACTTCGTTTCTGAGACCAATATTTGGAGTACTAATTGCTTGCCTTATGGTCTTCCTGGTAAGCCTTACTTCTTGTGAAAAAGTGGTTGATTTACAACTCAATGATTCGAGCCCAAGGGTAGTGATCCAGGGCAATATATACGATCAGACAGGACCGTACTATGTCAAAATTTCAAAATCAGTCACTTTCGATGAGTCCAATACGTACCCTCCTGTTTCCGGTGCAACGGTACAAATTACCGATAATGTGAATCAGACGGAAGTCTTGACTGAGTCTGTAGCAGGAACTTACAAGACTTCGAAATTACGGGGCATAGCGGGCCGTACCTATTCGCTTAATGTGAAGATTGGTAGCAACACCTTCGTTTCTACGGCTTACATGCCTTTTGCAGTCTACATTGATAGCCTCTATTTTGCAACCAGTCCCTTTAGCGGCGAAAAGGCAGCCACCATTCGTTTCAACGACCCGCCCGCCTTAGTCAACTTCTACCGGCTGGTATATTTCGTAAATAATGTGCAGCAGAAGGAATTCTATATACTTGACGACGAGCTTTTTCAAGGAGCGAGCATCAAATATGCACTGTTACCTCGCGGCAGCGGACTGACTTTGGTTAAAGGGGATAATGTAACCGTATGGCTGGAATCAATAGATAAAAGCGTTTACGAGTATTTTAGGACGGCAGGACATGAAAATGGTCAGTCGACCTCGCCCTCCAATCCTGTTTCGAATATCAGCAATGGTGCCTTGGGCTATTTCAATGCCTGTTCTGTTCGAAAAATATCATCAGTTGTTAACAAATAGACTCAAAATTATCTTTTTTCATATACTTTTGTAGCCTTACTAAGTAGAGTAAACAGATGAAATTCAGGTAATTTTATAGTTAAATTGACCTGACCAAATTAGGACAAGCATATAATATCTGTCATATGATTTTGAATAGATTTTTAGGAATTTTAGCTTTGGGTTCTTTGCTACTATCCTGCGGAGGGAAGAAAAAGGAACAGGTTGTTATGGAAAAGCCTGCTGTTCAAGTAGAAGTGATTGTAGCAACTACCGAGAATATCGATAACATGCTGGAGGTGAACGGAAGCGTTTTGTCCAATGAAATGGCTGAACTGCATCCGGAAGTGAGTGGCAGGCTCACCTATCTTAACCTGCCTGATGGTGCGAATGTTAAGCAGGGCACCATCCTGGCAAGGGTCAACGATGCCGATTTACAGGCACAGCTCGAGCAGCAGAAAACACAACTCGATCTGGCTAATAAAACTCTAAAAAGATTGAGTGATCTTTTGAAGATCAATGGCGTGAATCAAGCCGATTACGATGCGGCACTTAGTCAGGTAAATACGCTGCAGGCTAACATGAAAGTTATTAATGCTCAGATTGATAAGACAATTGTCAAGGCACCTTTTTCAGGAGAACTCGGCATCAGGTTGGTGAGTCCGGGGGCCTACGTTACGCCTCAAACGATATTGGGAAGCATTCATCAGGTGGATAAAGTAAAAATTGACTTTACTGTACCGGAGACCTTCTCCTCACTTTTATTCAAAGGCAATAAGATTAAGATTCAAAATGATGGTATTACCGAATTGCAGGATGCCGTCATTGCCGCAATAGAACCACAGATCAATACGGTATCCAGGAATATCAAAGTCAGGGCGTTGCTTACGAAAGGTATTATCCAACCCGGATCGTTCGTAAAAGTATACCTGGAACAGAATAGAAAAGGTATCATGGTTCCCACCAATGCGGTGATTCCGGATGCCCTCTCCAATCAGGTCGTTGTCGTGAGAAATAACAGGGCGACTTTTGTGAATGTAGAGACCGGATTAAGAAATCCCGGACAGGTTGAAATTACCTCAGGTATAGCCCCGGGAGATTCTATTATTGTCAGCGGAATGCTTTTCGTCAGACCCAAGGCTGTTGTAAAAGTGAAAAGGGTAAAAAGTCTGAAAGATAAGTAAGATGAATATTTCCGAACTATCACTCAAGAGGCCTGTTCTGGCCACCGTCATGAGCATGACCCTGATACTATTCGGGGTCATCGGCTTTAACTTTCTGGGAGTCAGGGAGTATCCGGCTATCGATCCGCCTTTGGTTACGGTCGTCACCTCCTATGCAGGGGCTAATGCAGATATTATTGAGAGTCAGATCACTGAGCCACTCGAAAAATCCATTAACGGTATCCCGGGAATCCGGACGATTATGTCTTCCAGTTCTGTAGGGAGTAGCATGATCTCGGTAGAGTTTAACCTCAGCACAAACCTTGAAGCAGCAGCAAACGATGTACGGGACAAGGTTAGTCAGGCCGTCCGTAACCTTCCGCAAGACATTGATTCCCCTCCTGTGGTCACAAAGGCAGATGCAAACAGTGATTTTATTATCATGATGGCGGTGCAGAGTCCGAGTAAGGGATTGCTGGAACTCAGCGATTATGCCGAAAATGTGTTACAGAATAAGTTCCAGACGATTCCTGAAGTTAGCTCCATCATGATTTTCGGGCAGAAACGGCCTGCCATGCGTCTCTGGATTGATCCTGACAAATTGAACGCATACGGAATAACTTTTAACGACATTACAACCGTCTTGGCTAGGGAGAACGTTGAAGTGCCCTCGGGAAAAATTTATGGTGAAAAGACCGAACTGACCATCCGCGCATTGGGAAGGCTGACTACTGAAAAAGAATTCAGGGATCTGATCATCCGTGAAAACAGCGATGGTATCATCAGGTTAAGTGACCTGGCCAGTGTGGAGCTAGGACCCGAACAATACGAGCAGATTTGGAGACTTAACGGTGTAAGTGGATTAGGTCTGGCTATTATCCCTCAACCCGGTGCAAATTACATCAACATTTCTGACGAATTTAACAAGAGGTTAGATGAAATCAGAAAATCGCAGAAGAGCGATATCATCTTTACTAACCTGATCGATAACACCAAAAATGTTCGCAAATCTCTGACGGAGGTCAAGCAAACCCTTTTTATCTCTTTCCTTCTGGTAATCATGGTCATCTTCCTGTTTTTCAGAAACTGGATGATTGCCTTGCGACCACTCGTGGATATTCCCATTTCACTGATCGCGACCTTCTTCGTCATGTATCTGGCGGGATTCTCCATCAACATACTTTCGATGCTCGGGATTATTCTGGCCACCGGTCTGGTGGTCGATGACGGGATTGTCGTCACCGAGAATATCTTCAGGAAATTTGAAGCCGGAATGCAGATTCGCAAAGCGGCGCTGGAAGGAAGCCGTGAAATTTTCTTTGCCGTAATCTCGACATCCATTACCCTCGCTATCGTGTTTTTGCCTGTCTTGTTCCTGCAGGGATTCGTCGGTAGCTTGTTTCGCGAATTTGCAGTGGTAGTAGCCAGTGCGGTACTTATTTCTGCTTTTGTCTCCCTTACCATCACACCGGTTTTGAACGTTTATCTTAACAGGCGTCATGCGAGTCATGGCAGATTCTACCAGGCCACTGAACCCTTCTTCAAAGGAATGGAAACTGGCTATAAAAGATTGCTGGAGAAATTTATCGCCATGAGATGGATCGCCTGGGCGATCGTATTAGCCTGTTTATTATTTACTTACATAATCGGTAGGACACTGCAGAGCGAGCTTGCACCACTGGAAGACAAAAGCAGCGTGCGCTTTCAGATGACCGGTCCAGAAGGAGCCAGCTATGGGTTTATGAATAAGGCCGGTGAGGAATTCGGCAATTTTCTGATCGATTCCATTCCAGAGAGAGCCTTTTCATTCCTGGCTCTTCCATCCTTCAGCAGTACCGGTTTGAACTCCGGAATGGGGCGTGTCGGATTGGTTCCTCCATCTGAGCGTACACGGACCCAAAGTGAAATTATCAAAGACGTCACGAAAAAACTGGGACGCTTTAACAATCTGAGGATATTCCCGGTCGAAGAGCAAACTATTTCGGTTGGATTAGGCTCGAGAGGCGCTTTGCCCGTTCAATATGTCGTTCAGAACCAAGATTTTGACAAACTCAAAGAGATCATTCCAAAATTTCTGGAAGAGGCAAGAAATGATAAGACTTTCCAGAATGTGGATGTCAACCTGAAATTCAATAAACCGGAGGTCGATATCATCATCGACAGAATCAAGGCACGAGAATTGGGATTAACAGTTGCAGATATTGCAGGCGTGATGCAAAGTGCATTCAGCGGCCGCCGTCTGGCATATTTCATCATGAACGGTCGTCAGTACCAGGTTATTAGTCAAGTCGGAATCAAGGACCGTCAACAACCCATGGACATTACAAAATTGTATGTAAGGAATAATCAAGGTATTAGCATCGCGCTCTCTGAGGTATTGATTATCAAGCCAAATGCCAATCCTCCAACTTTATATCATTACAACAGGTACAAATCAGCCACCATTTCCGCCTCACTTTCTGAAGGCCGAACGGTCGGCGATGGAGTCAAAGCAATGTCTGCAATCGGCGATAAACTCCTGGACGAAAGTTTCCAAACCTCCTTAAGCGGCCCATCCCGCGACTATTCTGAGAGTTCCTCCAATATTTCTTTCGCATTTATTTTGGCATTGCTTCTTATCTACCTTATTCTTGCCGCCCAATTTGAAAGTTTCAAGGATCCGTTTATCATCATGATCACGGTACCTCTTGCCATCGCCGGGGCGGTGCTTTGTCTCTGGATTTTCAACCAGACTCTCAATATCTTCTCCGAGATCGGGATGATCACCTTGATTGGACTGGTAACGAAGAATGGAATCCTGATTGTGGAATTCGCCAATAGGAAGAGAGAGTTGGGTATCAACAAGTTTCAGGCTGTTATCGAAGCCTCAACACAACGTCTGCGTCCGATTCTGATGACTAGTCTGGCCACTTCGCTCGGAGCATTGCCTATTGCCCTTAGCATGGGAGACGCCGCTTCAAGCCGTGTGCCACTAGGTATTGTTATCGTGGGTGGTATAATTTTCTCCCTTGTTTTGACCCTGTTCGTTATTCCGGCTGTTTACACCTACGTATCCGGAAAGCATAAGACGAGAGAAGAAGTTGACAATCAGTTTAAATGACCGATCATGAAGAAATTTTTATATTATCTGTTATTGCTGCTTCCCTTTCCAGGAGTAGGTCAGCCTGTGATTTCGTTAAGAAACGCTATTGATACGACCCTCCTGAATAGTTTTGATATCAGGATTGCCGGGAATAATGTAGAAATCAGTAAAATCAACAACTCAATTGGAGTAGCAGGAGGTTTGCCTACGATCAATGCCAATATTTCCGACAACCAATCGGTGACCAATGTCAATCAGAAATTAAACAGCGGAACCGAAATAAAAAAGAGTAGCGCCAGCGGCAACACCATGACCTCAAGCGTCACGGCCGGAATGGTTTTGTTCAATGGCTTTAAAGTCTTCGCCACAAAAGAGCGGCTAGGACATCTGCAAAAGCAAAATGAACTGCTATTTAACCTGCAGATCCAGAACAGTATTGCTGCCGTAATGGCAAAATACTTTGACATAGTACGTCAAAAGGAGTATCTGAAAATTATGGAAACATCTCTGGATGTATCTCAAAAGAAGCTGGATATTGTCACCGAAAGGAAGAATGTCGGTATGGCCAACGATGCTGACTATTTGCAGGCATTGATAGATGTCAATACAGCCAAACAATCTCTAAAATCTCAGGAATTGGTGGTACAACAGACAAAATTTGACCTCCTGCAATTAATGAGCCGGAAGAAATACTATACCTATATGGTCGATGACAGTATCGTGGTTGATAAATCGATACAATTGAATACCATCCTTTCTTATCTAAAACAGAATCCGCAGTATCTATCAGCTGAACAGCAGATTAAAATCAACGAGCAAGTGGTAAAGGAGGTAACCTCCCTGCGTTACCCCTCACTCAGGTTGAATACCGGATACAATATGAACCGAACCCAGAGTGATGCAGGATTGTACCTCCTGAATCAAAATTATGGCCCTTATGCAGGTATGACCCTGCAGATACCTATCTACAATGGGAATGCCTATAAGATTCAGAAAGAAGCAGCCGTTTTCAATCTGGACAATGCCAGACTACAGAAGGAGAACCTCCTTAACATTCTGACTGCCGGGGCGGTGAAGACTTATGAATCCTATAACACAACCCTACAGCAACTTGAATCTCAGCTAAATACCATTCAGTTTTCGCAGAAACTGATCTATGTGGTGATGCAGCGTTTTCAAGTCAATCAGGCGACTATCCTCGATGTTAAGACGGCACAGTCGAGCTATGAACTCACTGGATACCAATTGGTAAATCTTAAATTTGCGGCTAAAATGGCTGAAATAGAATTAAAGAGACTGATGTATCAGTTAGGAAACTAGAATTTCACAGATTGGAATAACTGGTAGCATCTTTCGCCAATTTTCCCATTGGCCGTCCATCGACACTCAGCCGGGAGTAATCCACCAGGGTTCCTGTAATAGAAACCGAATCGAATCGTGCTACCGGAATTTCAAGATGGGACCTGTTTAGTCGTACATTTATCTGTTTAAAACGGATTAAACTTCTGAACACAATTTTGGAACTATCCGCCTCCAGCATCAGCAATCTTGGCTTTTTTGTGCTATGATCAAAATCCCCGCTTAACCTGGCATTCCTTAATTTAATATGTAGGGTATCTGATTTAAAGTAACCAAGGTTAATATTCGACTTCTCCAACCCTACAATGCTTTTTACACCGATACAATAGAAGCTATCGTTTCGATGTTCCTTATCGCCTGAGGAGGAAAAGATAAATAATGTATCATTTTGCACTTTATACGAAGGAGTACTAAAAAGTTCATTGTCATTAGTCATGTAAGTGAATTTAGGATCGTTCCCTGTTGCCCATTGGGATTGCAAAAGCACGTTACTTCCAGGTTGTGCAACGACAACTGAAAAATTGTCCATCTTTTTAGTGCGTATAACCATCGGTGATACCGCGGGTTCAGGCTTTACCAAAAGAAAACGCCCCCACACCATAACAATGATAAACAGTACTAAAATGAAACTACTTTTCTTCATTTTGATCGTTTGTTTGAATTTCCGTTAGTAAATCTTTTAAGTTAGAAGAGGTAAGCTTGAGCAGCTTGACTTTTAATATAAACTCAGGTAAGTCATGTTTGTAAAAATCATTCTTTTCACCTGTCCTGACAAGTTCTACTGCATTATCTGAGATAAAAAATCCAATTCCCCGTTTGTTGTCGAAAATTCCTGTCTCCTGTAATATAGTGTAAGTACGCATCACCGTATTTCGGTTCACCTCAAATTCCGCCGCCAGATCACGTACCGAAGGAACCCGGTCGCCTGGATTCAAAGTTCCATCAAGAATCTGGCGACATAGGTTATCGGCGATCTGAAGAAATATTCCTTTTGAGGATTTAAAGTCCATTTCAGAGCTCTTTTTCTTTTATGTTAAAATAGACCCAAGGCAAACTCAATAGTAAGACGCCAATACATAAAGGTGCCAGCGATAAGAAGAACCTGGATCCATCCAGATAATCCAAACTAATTTTATTCCAGTTCATTTGGTTTCCTGTAAGTTTCACAATTAGGAAGATTGTAACCGGAAGAAAAATAAATGCTCCCATTGTTTTGACTACTGCATACCTTTTAAAATACGCAGAACCGGCAAAAGCAAAGAACAAATAGGACAGATCGCGTAATATATTGTTTTGAAATGTAAAAAGCTTGCTAAAGCTGAGATCCTCCACAAAAAGAGGGTCAAAACCTGTTTTGGGATCCGGGACCATGGAAAAAATAGCCAGAAAAACTCCCACTTTTAGTATAATCAATGCTAATGGGATAAATATCACAAACCGGACCATGAACTGAACCAACAGTTTTTCAAATGCCGACCCGGGTGTTAGAAGAAAGTTGCTGGTATTTATCTGAGTTCTAAAAGAAGGAAAAGACATTCCGATGAAAACCATGGTCGCACCAAGCAGTAAATTGTACAGTATGTTGTTAACTGAAAGAAATCCAGCGCTTAAATTTCTAATTATCATGTAACTGACAAGATATATACCTATACTTAATCCAAGCAAAAACGCCAAATAAAACTTGTAATTAAACAAAATATCCTGCTTGAGTAGTCCGATAAAACGGTCCAGGTCGAAGAAATTACTTGTTTTCATGAGCAACAGATATTTGTTCTTTTTGACTGAGGATTGCTTTAAAAAGAAGTTCAAGGTCTAACTCTGATTCATCATCATCAATTGCCGGAACTACCACCTTGTAGCCACCAGGATATTTCTCACTGTAGATAATCTCGTCTATTCCTGCCAGCGAAGCGACATGCTTAAATTGCCACTGCTGCATAATTTTAACGAGAGACTCATTGAAAATGATCCTTCCCTGGTCCAGTATGACTACTTTGTCGAGGATGGTCTCGATATCTTTAACCTGATGGGTCGAGATTATTACCAGTTGCTCATCTGTAACAGAACCGACCAGCACCTTTCGGAACAGGCTTTTCGAAGGGATATCCAAGCCGTTGGTTGGCTCATCGAGGATCAGCAGTTTGCAGTCAGTTGCTAGTGCAAAGGCAATCAGGAATTTTTTGCGTTGGCCTTGGGATAGTTGATGGATTTTGCCTTTGCGATTGAGTTCAAAATCCCTTAAAATACCGTCCAATTTATCATCATCAAAGTTGGGATAAAGTGGAGAGGTTGCCTTTAGATAAAGATCTATAGTGACTTGTGGGAAGATGAACTCTTCCGGTACCATAAACAAATCGCCCAGAAAATCAGGCTGACGGTCGAATGGCGTGAATTCGCATATCTTTAACGAACCTGAATGAGGATTGAGCAATCCCGCCATTAGTTTTAACAGGGTAGATTTTCCTGCACCATTTTTACCAAGCAGTCCTACGATGCTTCCAAACTCCTGATTAAATGAGAGATTGTCAAAGAAATAGCCCTGCTTCTGGTAGTGAAATGATATTTGGTCTATTAAAATCATATTCTACAGGTTTAGTGTCCTATGCTGCTATGACACAAAGTAAAATATTTTCATTGGGAAATCCAAATTTTTTCAATAAAAAAAGCACCCCGAAGAGTGCTTTTTTTTATACTATTACAAAACCTTCTATTTGAACAGAAGTTTGAAATTCTGCTCGTTGGCGTACTTGTCAAATTCCAGATCGTTTTGAGCAATTCCTTTATAAGCAGGATCTTTCTTCATTGCATTAACCAGTGATTCATACATCTGGCTAGCTTTCCCCGTACGGGCATAAACAACCGCTTTGAGGTAGGCAATACGTCCAGACTCAAGAGGTGCTGAATTCAGCGTTTTTAAGGCACCATTGTTGTCGCCATTGAGCAATTGAGCGAGTCCCCTGTTGGCATAGCTGGTAGAAGAATCCCCCAGGTATTTCACAGCGGTATCATAATCGGCCTGTTTGATTTTCAGGATACCCAGATTTTCCTTCACCTCTTTACCTGCGCCCGAAGCGGCTCCGAAGAATACTTCAGCCTTGGACCACTCGCCATTTTTAAGGGCAACGCATCCCAGGTTATTCTGGATGATAGGATTTTTTGGATCCAATTGATCGGCTTTCTGGAAATTAGCGCCGGCAGCAGTATAATTACCTTCTGCTATTTCAGTAAAACCAAGGTTATTGAAACCTCGCCAGTCATCGGAATATATCTTCGTAAAACTGGTATAAATAGCCTTTTGTTTGGCAACATCATTGGTAAGCGTTGCGGCATACATCAGTTCTGCAGGATTCAGTTTGGAAGGATCGGACTCGGCCAATTTGGAAATTTCAGCATCCGTTTTTCCAACAAGATTTACATTGGCAGTAATTTTCGCGCGGCGTAGTTTTGGAAGAATCTCTTCAGCAACTTTAGTGAAGGCCGAAGAAAGGTTTTTTATTTCCTTTTCGCGTACCTCAGGATCGGTATACATAGCCAATACCCTAAGAATCAAATCCTTGTCCTGGATATTGGATTTCTCCATCAAAGCCTTGAATCCTTCCCAGTCTTCAGGGGTATTCTTGGTTTTGAGATCTGCTTTTACCTTGTTTTTCTTAAGATCTTTTTCAAGGACATCGGTAGCAGAACCTTCACGTTTGCCTGCAAGCTTTGAATTCAGCTCCATGGTACCATCGGGTGAAGCATAGGCCGAAATCTCCACGCCTTTCAATTCTTTTCTGTCGGCATTATAAGCTTCGACAATATATTTGTTCAAATGATCAATTTCAGCTTTTGTCAATTCTTTCGGTCTTACCTCTGAACTGTTGATAAGATATACCAGGTCAGCCATATAAGCATCAGGCACTATACGCTGGAATTTATCCACAAAAGGATTATAAACACCTGAAGTATTGGTATTCCTCTGAACCCCAAGTATTGCCAACGGACTGTTGTCAACAAGAGTGCTGGTTGCGATAACACCTTTGCCGATGACCCTTGGAGCAAAATCAACGGTTTTAGCACCCTGTGTCCCCTTAATATGAATCACAAGATCTGAACGTTGCATCTCTTTTGTGTAAGGAACAGTACCTTTAAAACTATTACTCCCTCCGGTTGCAAGGCTGATTACCTTATTATTTGCCTTAACTTTTTCACCCTGCAAAACATAAGGGGTGAATGCAGTCTCACCGCCGGCATATTTTAATACCGGTGTGACTGTCAGGGTCACCTTCTTTGCAAAATATTTAGCCGGGATTTGGCTCTGAATGGCAGCATCAATTTTGCCACCATGAGTTTCCAGGACTTCGGGAGCAACAGAATAGTTTACCTTATCTGCATTTTTCTGCATCGTTTTTAAAGAAGTACATCCTGAAATAACGAATGCACTTGCAGCAAAAAGGATCGGCACGATGATTCTAATTTTCCTCATAAACAAAATTTAAAAATTATTAGTTATAATCTGTATTTTAAGTTTCAATCTAGTAAAAGTACAATTTTTCCTAAAAGTATAATCGTTAATATTTGATAAATATTAAAAATCAGGCAGCAAAATCTCCCTTTTAATTCCTGTCCAATCTATGGGTTTGGTAACCAAATTTCTGAGTAGCTTGTAATGCTCGCAGTGCGCAACAAAATCAATTTTGGAGGTATCAATAATAAGCACGGGAAAGTCACTCTGCTGGGAAAAAAAAGTAAAATATCCTTCTCTGAGCTTTTTCAGATATTCCGCGTCAATGGATTGTTCGTAGTCTCTGCCACGCTTTTTGATATTTACGAGAAGCAGGTCTTCAGGCAGGTGTAGATAAACAAAGAGATCGGGTTTGGGTAATCGTTCATAAATAATATCGAAGAAATTCCTGTACAGGTTATACTCATCCCGGGCTAGTGTATTTTGGGCAAAAATGAGCGATTTCATGAAATAATAATCCGCAATGGTATTTTGATGAAAAAGATCACGGTCTGTCAGTTCTTTTTTTAACTGGCCATATCGTTCGGCTAAAAAAGAAAGTTCCAGGGGAAAGGAGTATTTTTCCGGATCACTGTAAAATTTGGGTAGGAACGGATTTTCAGCAAACTGCTCCAGAATCAGTTTGGCATCATATTCTTCGCTCAGCATTTTAGCAAAAGTCGTCTTTCCGGCACCAATATTTCCTTCAATAACCAGAAAATCAAGATTCATCATTCAAAAAACAATTACGAATTTCATTCTCTAAATGTAAAAATAAAAATGCCCGCTGTTGACGGGCATTTCATATATGGAAGTATTTTTTATTCCTGATTAGGCTTTTTCAGGGAATGGCTATGTGATGGAGGTCTTTCTCCACGATCGTGATCCCTGTCACCTCTGCTATGGTCTCTGTCACCACGGCCTTGTTCTCTGTCTCCCCTGCTATGATCTCTTTCAGCAAAACCTTCCGGCTTCGGCATCAGTGCTTTCATAGAGAGTTTCAGTTTTCCGGTACGTTGCTCTACTTCAAGTAATTTCACCTTTACGATGTCACCAACACTGAGTACGTCTTCAGGCTTGTCGATTCTTTTCCAATCGAATTCTGAGACATGCAGCAATCCTTCTTTCCCTGGCATAATTTCAATGAATGCCCCGAACTGAACGATTGATTTCACCTTGCCTTCGTATACCTCACCTGCTTCAGGAATGGCCACAATGGCGCGGATGCGTGCAACAGCGGCGTCGATAGACGATTTGTCCGGCGCGCTAATTTCAACATAACCCAGATCGTCGATTTCTTCGATGGCAATAGTTGCCTTGGTATCGGCCTGAATCTGCTGGATAATTTTCCCGCCAGGACCAATAACAGGACCGATCATATCTTTAGGGATGGTCATCTTGACAATCCTTGGAACATTTGGTTTGTAATCTTCGCGTGGGATGCTGATAACTTCAAGAACCTTACCCAGGATGTGCTCGCGTCCTTCTTTGGCTTGTTGCAAAGCTTTGGCAAGAACCTCATAAGAAAGTCCGTCTACCTTGATATCCATCTGGGTAGCAGTGATCCCTTTTTCTGTTCCAGTAACCTTGAAGTCCATGTCTCCCAAGTGATCTTCATCTCCGAGGATATCAGAAAGAACCGCAAATTTATCGGAATTCTTATCTGTGATGAGACCCATGGCGATACCTGAAACAGGGCGTTTCATGTTGATACCAGCGTCGAGCATGGCCATCGTTCCGGCACAAACAGTAGCCATGGAAGATGATCCGTTTGACTCCAGAATATCCGATACAATACGAACGATGTAGGGGAATCCTTCAGGAATCATTCTCTTAAGCGCGCGGTGGGCCAGGTTACCATGACCGATTTCGCGACGGGAAAGTCCTCTTGGGGTCTTTGACTCACCTGTACTGAATGGTGGAAAGTTATAATGAAGCAGGAAACGCTCTTTTCCTTTAAAAGTTACGTTGTCGATGATTTTTTCATCCATCTTGGTTCCAAGGGTTACGCTACTGAGTGACTGCGTTTCGCCACGGGTGAAAATGGAGGATCCATGGGATCCCGGCAGGTAATCAACCTCGCCCCAGATGGCACGGATCTGAGTGGTTGAGCGGCCATCCAGACGAATTCCTTCATCCAGGATCATGCGGCGCATGGCCTCTTTCTCAACATCATGGTAATATTTGGAAATCAGACTCTTGTTAACTTCTCCGGCTTCTTTACCTTCGCTGTAAACTGCGATGAATTCTTCCTTTACCTTGGCAAATGAATCGTAGCGAAGATGTTTGTCGTTGATTAAGGAACGGGCGATCTGGTAAACCTTGTCGTAGGTACCTTTCCAAACTTCCTGGCGGAGTACCTCATCATTTATTTCATGACAATAGGTCCGTTTAACGACTCCAACTTCGGCGGCCAACTCTTCCTGTATCTTACAGTGAATCTTAATGTTGTCGTGAGCAAATTTGATGGCATCCAGCATTTCGGCTTCGGAAACTTCATCCATTTCACCTTCCACCATCATGATGTTGTCATAGGAGGCGCCAACCATGATGTCGATATCCGCTTCGGCGAGTTGTTCGGCAGAAGGGTTGAGCATGAAAGCTCCCTTGATGCGTGCGACGCGAACTTCGGAGATCGGACCGTTGAAAGGAACATTCGAAACCGCAATGGCGGCAGAGGCTGCCAATCCGGCTAATGAATCCGGCATTTCGTTCTTGCCTGAAGAGATCAGCGTGATCATTACAGCTGTCTCAGCATGGTAATCGTCCGGGAAAAGGGGACGTAAAGCGCGGTCGACGAGACGGGCAATCAATATTTCGTCGTCAGAAGGACGGGATTCCCTCTTCATGAAACCACCCGGGAATCTGCCTGCTGCAGAGAATTTTTCGCGGTAGTCGACAGAAAGTGGCATGAAATCAACATTCTCAGCAGCCTCCACAGCGGATACTACTGTTGCCAGTAACATGGTATCACCCATCTTCACAACAACTGCACCGTCGGCCTGTTTAGCCAATTTACCGGTTTCAATCTGGATGGTACGCCCATCTCCCAGGTCAATCGTCTTATTAATAGCTTTATACATAAATTGTATACATTAAATTATTTTTCTCAAAAATTGCGTGAAGCAGAATTAAATGATGCAAAAAAGGCAATCCGAAAATTGCCTTTTGAGGTTGTTCGCTTATTTACGAAGATTTAATTCTTTGATGATAGTACGGTAGCGATCAATGTCTTTGCGTTTCAGGTAATCCAATAACGAACGACGTTTTCCTACCATGGAAATCAGTGCCCGCTGGGTGCTGAAATCTTTTTTATTTGATTTCAGGTGCTCCGTCAGGTGATTGATACGGTGTGAAAAAAGGGCAATTTGTCCTTCTGAGGTACCTGTGTCGGTAGCGCTCTTGCCAAATTTTTCAAAAAATGATCTCTTAATCTCAGGATTCAAATACATAACATTTGTTTTTTGTATGATACAATGGCCGCGCAGCAGAATTCGTGTTCGATTACAACCGATCGGCATTAATTGGGTGCAAAAGTAATTAATAATCTGAACACTTACAAGTGGCTTTCTCTCTTTTAAAATACTTATTCGTTGTGGGTTATCAGCCGCTGACCTATGCTGCATTCAAGACATCTCTTTGGCTCACAATATTCGTGGTGTAAATGAATCAAGGCCTGAGATTCGAGGGCATTGAAAGCCTGAATTCCGGCTCCTGCCCAATGTCGGAGTATCGTGTTGTTCTCTGCGGGAAGCTCCTCCATGATTTTTAACGCGCAATCTTTCAACTCTTGTTTGTTGAAGCGCTCGCCATACAGGAAGAGAAAGGGTACCAGCACATTGACCATTATCAGCTGAAAAGAGGACTCCCCCATCTCTTTAATCTGCTTTTTAGAAGTGGTACTGAAGGTATAGTGGGTATCCCAATAGGGCGATATCCCGGTACGGAATAGAGAACGATAATCGTCCATTGCTTTTGCCCCGATCAGATTGGTGAACAGCGAGGGAGATCCGTGCAGCACCCCGGCTAATTGTGCGATCCTGATCGTAGGAAAATTCCGGGGGTGCATGCGCATAAATTTCCACAGATGACCGGGCATTGGCTTCAGGTTATATTTTGCCGATAGAAATTCATATTCTCTTGCAAGCTGCTGCGGATACTCCTCAAACAAGGTTGGCTCTCCGAGCAATCCGGCCTGACCGAATAAGAGTGCCTCCACCTGAAGCAGGGATAGTCTGTGCCGTTGAATGACCTGAAGGGGCAACGACCGCGCCAGTATCTCAAATGGATCGCCGTTTTGCCGGAAACCAAAACTTCTGGACAAGAGCAAATAAAAAGTTTCATTCCAGTCGTCCATCGATCCCTCCATCAGATTTTCGATGACGGAAATTTTTTTCTGAAGTCGCTCAATTGAAAGTCCGTTGAGAAAAAACCTGATTCTGAACGGATCAATTTTGTTGAGCTGAGAAGCACAGTTGACCCAGTCGTGCTGCTCCATCAAAGACTGATAGTTTTTCTCAATGGCCGGTGGCCAACTAATTTTAATGGCAGGAATGGCAGATCCAGCATCATTCCTGACCACCAGATCATGGTCGGCTACCACGTGTAGAATAGTATTCCGATAGAGCGGATCCGTCTGGTGACCGTGTCTGTTCCAATCGGATGCCCGCAGATGAATCTCAACATTACCTGCCCACAACGTTTTGGCTATCCGGATACGGGCATCAGAAAAATCCGGTCCGGCGTGTATATTATGCCTGCCAACATTTATTATTTCAACGGATTCACCATCAAATGTCACGGGACTCAAAGGCTCAAACAGCCTGTTCTTCCATAGAAAATGGAGAAAATCTTCCTTCATGGGATATTCATTATTGCCAGGAATCACAACATCACGGCAACAATAAGTTACGGCAATCCGGGGAGAATCACGAATTCTTATTCAGCAATCTTGCGGAGAAGGGTCATGCCGTCGCGAATAGGGAGAATAGTCGTCTCCACCCGCATGTCATCCTTCACAAAATCATTGAATTCGAGGATGGAAATAGTCTGCTCATCGTCCCGCGCGATCTTGCCAACCACCTTTCCACCCCACAAGGTATTGTCGGCGATGATTAATCCACCGATAGGCATTTTAGGTATAATCATCTGATAATGTTGGAGATACTGACGCTTATCGCCATCCAGAAATACTAATTCATATTGATCCTGTAACTTGGGTAAAATTTCTGTGGCATCGCCAATATACTGAATGATAAGATCTTTCATCCCTGCTTCCGCAAAATAACCGGCCGCCATGTCCTCCAGTTCATCGTTGATTTCGATGGTGTGAAGTACACCTCCCGGAGCTAGTCCTTTTGCCAGACAGATGGCCGAATAACCGGTGTAGGTTCCGATTTCGAGGATCCTTTTAGGTGAAATCAGCTTGCTTAAAAGTGTTAAGACCGTACCCTGAAGGTGCCCCGAGCACATGCGCCCATTGACCAGCCTGAGGTACGTCTCACGGTATAGTTTCTTCAATACCGGATCCTCTTCCACCGAGTGTGAAAGAATATAATTTTCAAGCAATTGATCAATTTTCATCATTGATGGAACGTTTTAATGCACTTCAATCTCAGTAGCAACATTAGCTAAGCCAGGTGTTCCGGCAGTAACGGTAATCTTTCCCTTAGCTGCTTTTGCCCTGATGAGGACGATACATTTTCCATCATAAAGACGCCTTTCAGTTGACTGATAAGCCTCATGACTATTTACATCGCCATTATCGACTGCGGCAATTACACCTTCCCCGGAAATCGCGAAGGAAATCAATTTATCAGCATTGGGACAAATAACGCCATTGGCATCCACGACCCTTGCAGACACCAGACACACTTCATCCCAATTGAAGGAGATGGCTGACCTGTCTGCTGTCAGCATAATCTTCGCGGGGTCGCAAGCGGTTTTCAATTCCTCTTTTGCCACTTCTATACCTTTGTTTTTTCCTATGGCTTTCAGGGTACCCTTTTCAAAAGTAACCTCCCAGGATCGCGGTGAATCATCGGCTGGTTTGGTCTTGACGCCTAACGATTTCCCGTTAAGGAACAGTTCGACTTCTTCACAGTTACTATAAACCTGCACCCTTGCATCATCATAAGTTCCAGGGTCGACTGGCGACCAGTTCGCCACCCATTCTCCCACTCCTGCATTATCTGCTTTCCTGACCAGATGAACGACCGGTTTGTCCGACCACCAGCTCTGACGCTGAAGACCCAGTGTTTTCCACTCCCCGGTCCGGTCAAAGAGCCCCTGGTTAAAGGAAATCTGAGGCCATAATGCTTCTCCGAGGTAATCCATGCCAGTCCACAGGAAATGGCCTGAAATAAACGGATTGTCGCGGAGAATCAGCCATTCAGCTAAACCGTGACCATTCTCTGTGCCGATCAGCCTGAGATTTTGTTTTGCCTGATGAAGGTCCACCAATTCCTTCTCCCGGTAATTCTGTCCAACGATATCCATCGTCTCCGCGAATCCATTTTCATAAACTTTCGAGGAACCGGGTCTGAATAATGCCATGGTAACTGGCCTGCCGGGATCGAGCCGGTGGATCAGATCCTGCTGATCCCTGTATTTTTTAAAGCCCGTCGAATCGTTCAGGTTATCGCGAATCTCATTACCAACACTATACAAGATAAGCGATGGATGGTTCCGGTCGCGTAGCACCATATCCTGGGTATCCCTTTCCCACCAATCCTTGAAATTGAGGTTATATCCCTTCTCCCCATTTGGTTTTACAGCCATCCAGGTATCGAAAGTCTCATCCATTACCAGGAAACCCATCCTATCGCAAAGATCGAGGAACTCCGGTGCGAAAGGATTATGCGCCGTCCTTATCGCATTGACTCCGGCCTCTTTCAGCAGTTGCAGCCTCCGTTCCCAAATACCCAGCGGAACCGCCGCACCCACCGCGCCTCCGTCATCATGCAGGCAAACCCCCTTAATTTTGATGTTTCTCCCATTCAGCCAGTACCCTGAAGATGCTTCAAATTTGCTGTCGCGCAGACCAAAGATATTGGTTTGCTGATCCAGGTTCTTTTTACCATTTTTTATGGTGGTGACAGCCTGGTAAAGGTTGGGCTGCCCCGTATCCCAAAGTTTTGGGTCAGACATTTTTAGTGTTTGCTGAACTTTCGCAGTTTGACCGGAAGGAACAATTACTTTGGATTCAGTTGTTGCCACGATTGCTCCGGTCTGATCTTTCACGGTAGTCTCAATCACTGCGGAAACCGGTGCACCTGATTCGTTCCTTGCTTCCGCCTGAATACTTACGGTAGCCTTCTT
Source organism: Prolixibacteraceae bacterium (assembly GCA_037137375.1). Classification (GTDB taxonomy): domain Bacteria; phylum Bacteroidota; class Bacteroidia; order Bacteroidales; family Prolixibacteraceae; genus CAINVV01. The sequence continues at coordinate 18,846 of JBAXKJ010000003.1, read as the reverse complement.
GCTGCTTACTTCGGAAGCGGAAATATAGACTCCCCATCGCGGAATATAAATCTGATTATTGATAACCAGTCGCACGTGCCGGTAGATACCTGCCCCAGTATAATACCTTGAAGCCGGTTGAACAGAATTATCTGCCCTGACAGCTATTATGTTCAGTCGACCCTTGCCGAATTTCAGATGACCCGTTAGATCGTAACTAAAGCTGGAATAGCCATAAGGCCTCTTCCCAAGGTGAAATCCATTGATCCAGACGTCACTATTCGCCATGACACCATCGAACTCAATAAAAAATTTCTTATTCGAATCTTCTTCATTTGCCACAAAACCCTTCCGGTACCAGCCGATTCCTGCAGGCAGATAGCCTCCTCCCCTGCCGGTCGGATTTGCTTTGTCGTAAGGACCTTCGATGCTCCAATCGTGCGGTACATCGAGCCTTCTCCAACCTGAATCATCAAAAACCGGATTCTCGGCTCCGGAAATATCCTGTTTGATAAATCGCCAGTCCTTATCAAAAGACTGAATAATCTCCTTTGAATCCTTTGCAGACTGTGCCTGCAACATCAGAGACATCATGAAAAACATGAAACAGATCAGGCTCTTTTCTTTTAGCCTAAGGTTCAATATAAGTTCCATTTGATATTTATTTAGCTATTAAGAACAAGATAGCATCGAAAATCAACATTTACAAATAATATGAAATTACTTCACCGGAACAATGTTTGGCTTTGGAGGTTTCTTCATGTCGGTACCCAGGAAGAACCCGGTGTGGGGTGGCTGATTATAAGCCACATTCTCCGTTGCAACCCCCAACCTGTATTGCGGATCCTGCATCAAAGTAACCAACCTGTGTGACGTAGGAATTATGGTCGAATAGATCCTTAAATTCTGATTGTCGGCAGTGCGGAAAATGACTTCTTCGCGCCAGTCGCCAAACAAATCTGCACTCAAAGCCGGTGTTGATTTTGAACCATTATTCGATACGCATCCTTCGGCCGTGAAGATCCTTCCTTTTTTATATTTATCGATATGGTTCCCGTCCAACAGTTCGCGGCTCAGGTCTCCATCCCACCAGATCACGAAATTCGTGGAAGAAGGCGTGTCACCAATTTTCTCTCCCTTTAAATTCAGTAATCCGTCAGATCCGCTGAACCACATTTCCGCGCCCGGATTCGATGGATCAATGTCTTCCGCTACTCCCCTGCCAACATCCTTGTTGATAGAACCTTTATACAATACTTCTCCGGTAGCAGCATCGTAAACTGTTGCTCCCGGGCCGGTGGTATGCTCTTCAATCTCGTGGATGCCAAAAACCTGCAGTCCTTTTCTTGAGGGATCGAGAACGCCCACATGCAAGGCATCACCATGTCGGAAACCGGTTGAAAACAAGCCTTTCCCATTGTCATCTACCACCATTGAGCCATAAATAATTTCATCTTTGCCGTCTCCGTCGACATCTGCAACGGTCAGGTTATGGTTGCCCTGTCCCGAAAACGGATTTTCCCCATCTTTGCTATCGAAAACCCAGCGCGAAGTGAGTTGGCCATTTCGCCAGTCCCAGGCAGCCAGCACGGTTCTTCCATAGTAGCCCCTGCACATGACGACGCTCGGATGGAAGCCATCGAGGTAAGCCACGCACGCCAGAAAACGATCTACGCGGTTGCCGTTGCTATCCCCTCCTCCATTTCCTCCATGACCGTTCCATCCGTTCAGAGGATACCGGTCCGGGATATAGTTGGTAGTCGCAAGCGCCTCGCCGGTTCGGCCGCTGAATATGGTAAAGAACTCAGGCCCATTAAGGATTTTTCCGTAGAAGGTACCGCTGGCTTTGTCCATGTTACGCCAGTCTTTCGTGCCGTCGCCAATAACTTTTCCTTTTCCGTCGACGGTTCCATCTGCCGTTTTACAAGCAAATTCTGCGATTCCGTCCCCATCCAGGTCATATACCATGAATTGAGTGTAATGGGCGCCTTCCCTAATATTTTTACCAAGATTGATTTCCCACAACAGGGTACCATCCATTTTGTAAGCCTGAAAGATAGGGATGCCAGATATTCCGGGCGACGGATTATCTATTCCCCTACCTGTCTGATGCAGGATGATCTCATATTCACCATCACCATCCAGGTCGCCGACGGAAGCGTCATTAGGAGTATAACCTTCCGGTGTCTTTAAGGGGATATTGATATACTGGCAGGAAGGGGAATTAGCTTTTATTGTAAAGGATTTGCTTGATTCCAGCTCTTTGCCATGGATAACAGGCCTTACAAACCACGAATTATCGACATTAAAACTGGCATTTCCATCTAAAAAATTGGTGCTTTCCAAGATAGGCTTTCGGTTAAGCCTGATTGGTTTCTCCTTTCCGCTGGCGCGGTAAACATTGAAGGCTGTAGCCTCCTCATCGGAAGCCAAAAATCGCCAGCCTACATAGACTGAATCTCCCCGTGTCCGCATCGCGACAACCCCCCGTCCGAGGTTTTCCATTTGACGTTGTGCATTCACGGCAGGACCTGCAAAAAGCAGGAAAAGAAACAGCAGAACTGAATGTGTAATCCCATTTTTCATGGTGGTAGTGTATTAGGATCCCTTTAATTTAGAATCGACAAGTTCACTTGTAAATCAAAGTTGAGAGCCTGGCAGGCTCCAGTATACGGTTCGCAACATCCATCAAACGGGAAGCAGAAATCCCGTTGATTTTTTTGTAGATATCCTCAAGGCCTTCAACCTTGTTGAAAACCAGCATACTCTTACCTATGGCAAGCATCAGGTCTTCGTGGTTTTCCTGCGACATCGCCAACTGACCGATCAGCTGTTTTCTGGCTTTGCTCAATTGAAGTTCTCCTAGAGACTTATTTTGCAATAAAGCTATCTCCCTATAGATCAAAGACAAGGCTCTCTCCAGATTCTCCTGATCGGTCCCGAAATAGATCGTAAGGGTTCCAGTATCCGAGTAAGCCGTGTAGGATGATTCGAGGTTATAGGCAATACCATTCCGCTCACGGAGGCTGAGATTCAGACGGGAATTTCCCGATTGTCCGCCGAGAATGCTGTTCAACAATACCAATGTCAGCCTGTCAGCATGATATACATCGAAAGCCTCTCCCCCGATGATGCAATGCGCCTGAAAAGTATTTTTCTCTACTTTCCTGATTCTTGGGTGGTAAGAGCTGAATCTTGTCCTGCTGTCAGAACTATGATTAGGTTCCATCCTTTCGAAGTAACGTTTGGCCAGGTGAAAAAATCTTTTTGCGGGAATATTTCCAACAGAGCAGATTACCATTTGATCGGTATGGTAATTTCTCTTCATGAATTTGCGGATATCCGCGGATTGGAAACTTCTGACTAGCTCCGGTGTACCCAGGATACTTCTTCCCATAGGATGACCCTCGTAAATCAGCTCCTCAAATTCATCAAAAATCAATTCAGAAGGAGAATCGTTGTAGGAATTAATTTCATCAACAATTACTTCCTGCTCTTTCTTTAGTTCTTTCTCAGGGAAAGTGCTGTCAATCAGGATATCGCTGAATAGCTCGATGGTTCGTTCATAATATTCACACAAAAATGAGGCGTGAATGGCTGTTTCCTCTTTGGAGGTGTAGGCGTTCATTTCTCCTCCCACATCCTCCAACCTGCTGATGATGTGATAGGCCTTTCTTTTGGCAGTACCCTTGAAAATCGTATGCTCAATGAAATGTGCCATCCCATGTTCTTCGGGGATTTCATCACGCGAACCGGTATGGATGACAACTCCGCAATGTGCTACGGGCGAATCGACCATAACATGAATCAATCTGATTCCGTTGGATAATGTTGTTGAGGTATATTCCATACAAATAATTCAGGTCGCCAAATATAGACAAAAAAGAGAAAGGGTAAAGATTACTCTTTACCCTTTCGTGGTGCCACCAAGAATCGAACTAGGGACACACGGATTTTCAGTCCGTTGCTCTACCAACTGAGCTATGGCACCTTCTTTTAATGCGGTGCAAAGATATACAATAAATCTTTCCAGCCAAAAGTTAAAATCAATTTTTACGAGAAAATACGATCACTTTTCCCATACATTGCGGTTCTGGCGAATGAAATCTGCCAGTTTTCGGGGTTCTTCGCCAGTCATCTCTTTAAAAACCTGCGAATCGTGGGCCATCTTGCCACTCCTCGCCGCACTATAAAGTAAGCTCAGTGTAACAATAAAAGGCATTCCTTTCTTTTCGTACATCTTTTGACGAATGAACTTGATAGTCAAGGGACGTGCATATTTTATCTCTCTGCCTAATTCTTTTGTGAATAGCGAGGCAATTTTGTAAAAATCCATGGGTTCCTGACCAGTAATCTCATATTCTTTGCCTTCGTGACCGGGATTGGTAAGGATTTTGACTACCACTTTTGCCACATCCCTTGCATCGACATAATTGACCATCCCGGAACCGGCAGGAATATAAATATGGTCGTGGTTCTTGATCTCATGAAAATGAAGAGTGACGAGATTCTGCATATATAAGGAAGGCCTCACAATGGTATGTGGAATATTCATTTTTTTCAGATGGGTCTCGACCCTGTGATTAGCGAAAACGCGGTTGCGTTCGGCACCAACAATTGAGACGAAAACGAGGTGTTTGACTGAAGATTTCTCGACAGCATCCAGAAAGGGCAAGATATGTTTGGAGACATCAGAAATCAGATTCGGTCTGATGAGCAACAACTTCGTCACGCCTTGCAAGGCTGGGGCAAACGTTCCGGGATCATCAAAGTCAAATTCGACCAATTGAGCTCCCTGCAACTCATCCATGCTCCTGGCATGTTCAGTATCCCTGACTGCAGCAACGACCTGATAATCCCTTTCCTTATTGTCCAGTAATAGCCTGATTGTATCGAGGCCGACATTGCCGGTAGCACCCGTTATCAAAAATTTATCCATAGAAGGATCAACTTAAAAATTCGAAAAGTAAATTTTCAAACACTAACGGGTCAAAAATAGATTTTTTTAATTTTAATCCTCTCTCGATGAAGCAAAAATTTCTTCAATAAGGGAACTGTATTTTTGTTCGATGACTTTTCTCTTCAATTTTAGAGTTTGCGAGAGCTCACCTGTAACAGAGGACCAGGTTTCAGGAACGATTCTGAAACGTTTTATTTCCTCATGCTGACCGAGAGTTTTATTGATCTCCCTGACTTCAGACTGAAACATTGCCAGCAATTCAGGCTTGGTTATCATATCTGCATTATCCTTGAATTGAATATTCTGTTCTTTGCAGACGCCCTGAAGGTAAGCGAAAGCAGGGACTATCAGGGCACTTGCAAATTTCTCATGATTGCCGATCACGCAGGCCTGTTCGATGAGGACCGATTCTTTGAGTTTATTTTCAATCAGCTGAGGAGCGATATATTTTCCTCCAGAAAGCTTGAATATTTCTTTCTTTCTATCAGTGATCTTCAAATATTTTCCCTCATCCAGGAATCCCACATCACCGGTATGGAACCAACCATCCTTGTCGATCACTTCAGCTGTCAGTTCAGGTTCCCGGTAATATCCCATCATTAGGTTCGGTCCCTTGACGAGTATTTCTCCGTCTTCCGCAATCTTCACCTCTACCCCTTTGATAACTGGACCATTGGTGCCAATCTTGATCTCATTGGTCACGGCGTTGCTTACGGCGACCACAGGGGAGGTCTCTGTCAGGCCATATCCTTCGAGGACTTTTAGTCCAGCAGCACTGAAGACCCGAGCGATCCTGGATTGCAGCAAGGCGCCTCCGGAGACCATCAGCTGAATATTGCCTCCAAGACCTGCTCTCCATTTGGAATAAACCAGTTTATCGGCGATTTTTAACTTAATTTTCTTCCATAAACCGAATTTCTTGTTGAAATCGTAGTCTTTACCTTGTTCAACCGCCCAGAAGAAAAGTTTGTATTTGATTCCTGTCAGCAATTTACCTTTGGCCATGATGCCATCATAGACGCTTTCGAACAATCTGGGTACAGCAGTGAAAATGTGAGGTTTAACCTCTTTAATTGATTGCACGATCTGAGCCAGGCTTTCGACATAATAGATACCGATGCCTCTATACATGAAAACGTAGCTGACAGTCCTTTCAAAAATATGACACAGAGGCAGGAACGAAATACATCGATGGCCTAACCCGAGATTAAAATGGTGTGAGGCAGTTTCGAAGTTGGAAACAAGATTTCTATGCGAAAGCATTACGCCTTTGGGAATACCTGTTGTACCACTGGTGTAGATCATGGTCACCATATCTTCTTCCCCGATGCTGGCCTTAAGTTCTGTCAATTTCGAACGAAGTTGTTCTTCGTTCTGCTCACCAAGTTTATACAAGACCGAAAGATGATCGGCCCCTGGTATTTCATTAAAAGTAAATACCCTCTCCAGACTGGGCACATCTGCATCAACAGGAGCCAACTTGGCATACAGCTTATCATCCGATACAAATAAATACCGGATCTCGGCATGCTTGAAAATATAGCTATATTCTTCCTCGCTAATCGTTGGATATACAGGCACATGGATCGCTCCGACCATGGAGAGGGCCATGTCAACAAAGGTCCATTCCGGTCTGTTTCCGCTAACTGTCGATACCCGGTCACCTTTTTGTATTCCCAGGGAAAGCAAGCCGTATGCCAACAATTCGACATTCCTGGCAAATTGTGAAGTGCTGTAAGTAACCCACTGGCTACCTTGTTTTCCAGCTAATGCATCTTCACGGTTTACATTTTTGAGGCAATACTCAATAAGATCGAATGTGCGTTTGGGCTCCATGGTTTAAAAAATTTTCTAAAAGTAGAAATTATTGATATCGACAAAAGGTGATTCTTGTCAGATAAGGGATTTTAGGAGCAAAATCCGACGGTTTAGGGAATATTTTTCGTTAACCTTTTGAATTAACAGGTGGATTTTTCCAGATTATAATGGAATTCAAATCTCAAACAAATTTTCGACAACGCAAATTAGGGGTGTCCGGAAAATTCTTCCGAACACCCCTAATTACGAGTTACCAGCAGGTGATAACTGCACTTATGGGGACTGTGCCTGGAGTGAGATTAGTGTCTTTTGTTCTGCACCAAAATATCCACATATTTTGCATACTCAGAACTGGATTTAAACGGTCCATATCTGACTTTGAAGAATCCATCATCAAAATAGATGCCCGCCTCATCAGGTATGATGTTCTGATAGGCTTTGGCAAGCTTTTCGGCCATCTCTTTCTTTTTCACGGCACCGATCTGTACGAAGAATTCCTGAGTCGCAGGATCCTGAAGGAGAATGTATTTGCCGTCCTTGTCTATCTTGACATATTTCATCTTTTTGGCAGGTGTGGCTGGCTGGGACGTCTTGCTTGCAGCGGCTTGTTGTGCGGCAAGGGCCTGTTTGTCGGCAGCTTGTTGTGCGGCAAGAGCGCCTTGCTGGTCGGCAGCAGCTTGTTTTGCAGCGGCCTGTTGTGCTGCGAGGGCCTGCTTGTCGGCAGCTTGTTGTGCGGCAAGGGCAGCTTGCTTGTCGGCAGCAGCTTGTTTTGCAGCAGCCTGTTGTGCGGCAAGAGCAGCTTGCTTGTCAGCAGCAGCTTGTTTTGCAGCAGCCTGTTGTGCTGCGAGGGCTTGCTTGTCGGCAGCTTGTTGTGCGGCAAGAGCGGCTTGCTTGTCTGCAGCAGCTTGTTTTGCAGCGGCCTGTTGTGCTGCGAGGGCCTGCTTGTCGGCAGCCTGTTGTGCGGCAAGAGCAGCTTGCTTGTCTGCAGCAGCCTGTTGTGCGGCAAGGGTCTGTTTGTCAGGGGCAGGCGGTGTCACAGCAATTTCCTGCGGATTTTTTTTGACCGATACGTTTTTGTCTTCGACGATATTGCCTTCCAAACTCAGAATTTTGAACTCAGTCCTGCGGTTAAGCTGGTGTTCAGCCTCACTGCAGGGCACACCATCGGCACACTTATTAATCAGCATCGTCTCACCATAACCCTTGCCAACGATCCGGTTTCTGCTGATCCCCTTCGAATAAAGATATTCAGCAGCAGCCTTGGCACGGTTATTTGAGAGGGTCATGTTATAGGCAGCCGATGCTCTCGAATCGGTATGTGAGCGCAATTCAATCTTCATCCCTGGATAATCCTGCATGATCTTCAACAGCTTGTCCAGTATCAAAGCGGCATCAGGACGAATATTATACTTGTCCAGATCATAATAGATCTTCTCTAACGTGATCACATCTCCTTCACAGTATACCGGAATAGAAAGATTTATAACAGTGTCTTTTTCAATACCTTTGGTCGAAAGCGCCAGCTCTGCCATGCTGCATTTCCCCGTCAAGGTAAGTTTGGTTATCGAAATTTTATAATCTGAGGACAGAAGCAGCTGTTTATTGAAATATCCCTGATCGTCGGTGAGCAGCTTCATCCCCATGCCACTGGTCTCGTTCTGCAGATTAACCGTACAATTGGACAGAGGCGCTTTCCCCTGCGCCGTGTAAACAAATCCTTTTACCTTCACTGAAATAGACACTGGATTCATTAGGATCTTCACTGTATCCATACCGCGAATTTCTTCCTTTGTAAGCTCAAGCCTTCCAGGCTTATACAAATCTTTCGTCGCCGCAAACTGATAGTCTTTCAACGGGTTGACAGGCAGTAGGACGGGTCTGGCCGCATTACTCTCCATCGGGGCAAGCGCCGTACCCTCTTCCAAAACATTAATCTTCACCCCGGACAAAGGCTGGAGGGTCCTGGCATCAATTGCCTGAAGTAAATGTTTGCGGAAAGGCCTGTGAATACTGTAAATATCATCATTTCCCGGTGCATTGTCCCTATCTGAGCTGAGGTATCCGTTTTCTCCGTTACTATCGGTGATGTAGCCGAAATCATCAAACCGGGTGTTGACCGGGTAACCCGGATTGATCGGGCCTGAAAATCCATCCATTGATTTGGCGGCGAAGAGAATATCCAGTCCGCCTAAACCGGGAATTCCGTCTGAGGCAAACCAGATATCGCCCTGACCATCGACGAACGGGAAAAGGTCGTGGCCTGAGCTGTTGATTCGGGGACCCATATTTTCTGCGGCACTCCAGCTTTGCAGTCCTTTCCCATCCAGGGTCCGGTGCGAAACGTATAAATCCATTCCTCCATATCCGCCAGGCATATCAGAAGCAAAATATAATTTCTGTCCATCCGGGCTGAGCGCCGGATGTTCGACTGAATACTCCACATTGTTCAGCGGCAATGGTGTCACATCAATCCATTTGTTTAATTTTTCATCCCACCTGGCCTGGAAAAGCCCCAGTCTGTTGATCCCTTCTTTTCCCTTGTGCAATCTTGAATCGTAGTAGATGCTGCGGGTAAAAATGATGGTGTCCTGCGTCTTGCTGAACGTAACCGGACCTTCATGGTAAGGAGTGTTCAACTGTTTTGAGAAAGGCTTTGCCTCTTTATCATTTGGCTTGGCAATGTAAAGATCAAGGTACGGAGATTGTGTCCAATTGTAGGTGGAGCGTACGATGGAGAAACGCTGCCTGTCGCTTGAAAAAATGATCGAACCGTGATAATAGGCCGGACTGAAGTCGTCAGATGGTCCGGAGAAGGGCGCTTTGGTCAGCCGAACACCGGCAGAGTCCCGATAAAATGCAGCCATATCCTTATAGGCTTCCGCGAAGGCGGCCCCCCGGGTGTCTGAAGTTTGCGCCTTGCTGTATTTCTGGTACCAGATAACCGACTGATCATATTTCCCGTTCTTTGCCAGGATCCTGGCATAATTCAGTAAATATTCAGCTCTGGCATCCTTGCTATTAGCCAGATAAGCATAATATTTCTCCCCCGACTGACTGTCGTTCAGGTGGTCATAAATAGTGGCCAGGCGCCAGTAGAGCGTTATATCCGCCGGACTGATTTTTAAAAGTTCTTCATAAAGAGGAATTGCCTTGTGAAAGTCGAAGTTCTTATAGTAACTCTCGGCCATCTTCCTCTTAAAATCGATTTTCTGCGAGAATCCTGCAGTGCAGATCAAAAGACTGATAATCAATAATTTTATCTTCATGGTTTACTTGCTAATTAGAAGAAGCGTGGGGTAACAATTTTTCCTTTTGAGAAATCAAACTGGTATCGCAGTACTATCTCATGCGAACCACTGGTGAAATTACTCAGTTCGTTGGTGGAATATTCATAAGAATAACCAAGGCTCAACTGTTTACTCACTTTCACCTGCATCAGAAAATCAACTGAAGCGAAACTCCGGTAGGAAACCCCGAAGGCCAGAAGATCGTAGATGGAAAATACAGCGTTGAAATCGCCCTCAATAGGGGCACCACTTACATATTTCACCAGAACGGAGGGTTGAAAATGAATATCACGCGATAGATCAAAAAGGTATCCCGAATTGATGAAGAAGTGAGTTACAACATTGATATTTAAATCATTAGCCATATTTGGATAGATCCGATTCTCGATTGCCTTACCCAGAATATCCATCACCGAGAGTCCCGCATAGAATCTATCGGAATGAAAATAAGTGCCGAAGCCGAAATTGGGCAGCACGCGGTGATAGTCCTCCTGAAAGGCCGGATCTATGTTGTTATCGTTCGTATAGCGAACCTCTGTGTTGGTTGAATTGAAAAAGCCGATACCAGCCTGCAGACCGAAAGAAAGGACACTCTGTGGACTAAAATATACCTTGTAACCGTATATTCCCGATATTCCGGAGTGGTTGGTTACACCGATCTTGTCGAAGACCACATTCAGTCCCAGTCCGACTTTCTGGTTTTTCACCGGCGAATCTATCGAGAAAGCCCCGGTCTTCGGCGCACCCGGGATATTCACCCACTGGTTGCGGTACAAGGCCGTTGCATTCAAAACCTCCCTCGAACCGGCATAGGCAGGGTTGATCAGCAAGCCGTTGAAAACATATTGAGAATACATCGGATCCTGCTGCGCAAAGAGGCGCGCGGTGAACATCAAGAAGAGAAATAATATAGAGAATCTTTTAAACATGAGTATTACCTGTTAATGGTTAGATAACCGATTATTTCTTTGTCTCCATTGTTAAAGTTGGCTGTATAGTAGTAGGTTCCTGTTGGTAACTTATTAGATATCAGTATTCCTACATTGGAAACTCCGTCCCAGTCATTCTTATAATGGTCGCTTTCATACACTTTGTTACCCCATCTGTTGAAAATCCTTAGTGTAACAATGTACCTTTCTGCCCCCTTAATAACGAAATAATCATCGATGCCGTCGCCGTTGGGAGAGAATCCCTGTGGGATGAAGAGATCCAGTTTGTTGATGGTAATAAATACGGTCGCAGAGGCAAGGGCATAGTCCTTTCCGTCTGTTGCGGTCCACCGGAAGGAAGTATTCCCATAATAATCCTGGTCTGGTTTGAAGACCAGCTTACTCAGATCGGACGAAAGGATGATCTGACCTGCGGAAATGTTCAATCCGTTGAGAGTTAACACACCATGAAGCGGAAGCGACTCAATTCTGATATTGACCATCACATCCTTGTCGGCATCCGTGTACGCCCCCGTGAAGTCATTCTGGGTGAAAGCCAGCGTCTGATTCATATTGATCATTTTGGAAATATCAGATACTACCGGAGGCTTATTGACAGGAGGCGTATTGCAAGTTTGCACAACAGCTGAAACAGCAAGTCGGGCAGATGAAGTACAACCGTTAACGGTCTGACCCGCATAATAAGTCGTTCCATTGACCAGCGCTGTGGTGGCATCTACAACTGTCCCTCCAGAAGCGGCGTTATACCAGACTACATTCGAGCCGGTAACCGTAAGGCTGGACACCTTCGGAGCGTTTTCCGTGCAGAAGGTCTGAGAGGCGTTTCCTGTGGGTGCTCCAGGAAGGACGTTGACAGTTGCCGTTACGGCAGTCCTGGTAAGACTTACGCATCCTGTGGTACTATTTACGGCTTCGGCGTAATACCTTGTGCCAGTTGTCAAAGTAGATGAATTGTCGAGGGCTGTTCCACCCGTTGCGGCTGTATACCAGTAGACTGTTGTGCCTGCAGCCGGGGTAACGGATAGATTAGCCAAGGTGGCGCCACCGCAGAATACCTGGGAAGCCGCTGCTGTTGGGGCATCCGGGTAAGCGTTCAGGTTCACCTTAACCGCTGTTCTGGTGGAACTAATACAACCCGTTACATTATTAATGGCCTCAGCATAGTAGGTGCCGGTGGTCAGTGCTGTTGTCAACGGAATGGCTGCACCGCCTGTGGGCACAGTATACCATTTCATATCCAGCGAAGTTGGTACGGTTGCCTTGATGTTTGCCAGAGTCGCACTCCCGCAGAAATTCTGCACGGCATCAGCCAGCGGCGGAGCAGGCGGCGGATAAACCGCTGCGACAATCACGGTTCTGGTAGCACTTGCACAGCCGGTGGTGGTATTGACAGATTCAGCAAAATAAGGAGTGTCAAACACCAATGGCGTAGAGGCCGGGAGTTCTGTGCCGCCCTTGACGGCAGCGTACCATTTCACGATTGATCCGGTAGGGGCATAAGCTGTCAGATCCTTAACCGTCGGACTTCCGCAGAAGTTCTGGATAGTACTGCCAGTTGGAGCAGCAGGAAGTTCAAGTAAGGTAACAAGAACTGTTATTCTCGCTGAAACACACCCAGTAGTTGAATTGACAGACTCTACATAATAGGTCGTATTGCTTAACAGTGCCGTTGTTGCCGCCAGAGGAGTTCCTCCAGTGGCAGTCGCGTACCATCTGAGGATCGATCCGTTTGGTGCAGTGGCTGCCAGATTTGAGACATTGGCGCTACCACAGAAGAACTGTGCTGAGACAGCCGACGGAACATCCGGGTTCTGATAAATGGTCACCAGTACCGGCGTTCTGGAGGTACTGATGCAACCGCTTAGGTTACTAACCGACTCGGCATAATAAGTGTTATTGGTCGTCAGTAGTGTGGCATCAGAAAGAGCCATTCCGCCGGTGGCTGTTGCGAACCATCTGACGGTCGTACCATTCGAAGCAGAAGCTACCAGATTGGCTACCATTGCACTGCCGCAGAAATATTGAACAGCATCGGCATTTGGTAGTGCCGGAGGAGGATATTGAACAGCTGAAATGACGGTTCTGGATGCACTAACACAACCGGTAGTCATATTAACAGATTCAGCATAATAGGAGGTATTAGTCACCAGCAGAGTTGAGGCCGGGAGTTCTGTTCCACCCCCATCCGAAGCGTACCATTTCACGATTGATCCAGTTGGGGCAGTAGCTACCAGATCTTTTACGGTCGAATTTAAGCAGAAATTCTGGATGGCAATGCCCGTTGGAGCTGCCGGAAGTGCAATAATCGATGCAACGACAGCTTTTCTAGCCGAAATACATCCTGTTGTTGAATTAAAGGACTCGGCGTAATAGGTTGTATTCGGGACCAGTATATTGGTGCCTGGCAAGACATTTCCTCCTGAAGCCGCTGCATACCATCTGACGTTTGCACCAATCGGAGCAGAAGCAGTGAGGTTTGCAACTGTAGCGCTGCCACAGAAGTTTTGTACACCAATCGCTGAGGGTGCATCCGGCAAAGGTGTCAAGGTGATAGTGAAGGACTGTGCTGTAGAAGTATCATTTCCGCCGTTTTGTGTACCCCCATCATCCATGAGCTGAACCGTTACCCTCGCAGTTCCACTTTTCCCATTTGCAGGAGTATACGTCAATATTCCAGTATCGCTTAAAGCAGGCTGTACCGTAAACAACGAATTATTATCATTGAATACCAGGAAGGTAACGATCTGAGACGATTCGTCGGCTGGACCTGCACTAATGGAAGTAGCAAAATTGTTAACCGTTTGTGCCCCTGAATTGGCACAGACTACAAGGTTACCTCCTGCAACAAAGGTAGGTGCATTGTTCACAGGAATAACGGTTATGTTGACATTTGCAGGTGAAGCGGCATAAAGCGATCCATCGTTGCCATTCCATCCGAAAGTGGTGATTCCATTCCAGTTGGCAAACGGGGTAAAGGTCAATTTGTTCAGATCTGCAGGGGCTATTTCCTGGTTTTGGGTTACTACTATGCCATTGAGCTTCAAGGTACCATTGGCCGGCAGACTGGTGATCATAATCTTGAATAAACTGCTACCTTCTGCATCATAGAAATTACCGGTAAAGTCGGATGCACTAAAAGTGACGGTGGGAGCCCCCTCTAAGCAGGATTTGAAAATATTGGAAACAACTGGCGGATCATTAACTGCAGAGAGTGAAATATTCACTTTCGCTGCAACAACAGCGTAATCTGTTCCGTCAAAACCATTCCAATTGAAACTTGTAGTTCCATTCCAGTTAGCAGCCGGCACAAAAGTAATATTTGCCAGACTGGCTGCCGGGATCTCCTGTCCTGCCGTGATAGCCACACCAGAAAGTTTCACCGTACCATTAGCAGGTAAAGTCACTATTTTCACCCGGATCAAGGAGTTGCCTTCAATATCCGTAAATTTCGAGGTGAAATCAGGAGCAGTGAAAGTGACTGGAATATCCTCAATACCCGTCTTGCTTATATCAGAAACTACCGGCGGATCATTAACTGCGGCAACATTGATATTCACCTTCGCGGTAACAGCAGCATATACTGTCCCGTCAAAACCATTCCAGTCGAAACTGGTAGTTCCATTCCAGTTGGCATCCGGAACGAAGGTAATATTTGCCAGGTTGGCCGCAGTAATTTCCTGTCCTGCAGTAATCGCCACACCGGAAAGCTTCAAAATACCATTAACAGGTAAGGTGACTACCTTGATCTTTGTCAGACTGTTACCGTCCACATCTGTAAACTTCGAGGTAAAATCAGAAGCGGTAAAGGTGACGGTATTATCCTCCGTACCCGATTTGGTAATATCAGATACAACCGGTGGATGGTTAACCGCGCCAACAGTCACTGAAATGGTCGCAGCATTTGAAAGGGCGCCGCTGTTGTCTTTCACATTGTACGTGATCGATGCGGTTCCAAAATAAAGCAAAGCAGGACTAAACGTGACAACTCCGGAACTGTTTACTGTCCAAACATTACCATGAGAGTCCGTATAACTGGCTTGTACACCCGCGACAGATGGGTTAAGGTCTACAGTAGTCACATCGATAGTTCCATCCACATCTGTATCGTTCGTGGTGACACTAATAGTGACAGGTGTATCCTGAATGGTTGATGCAACATCATTCACAGCCACCGGCGGATCGTTCACGGCATTGATGGTAATGGTAACCGTAGCAGTTGCACAGAGTGAAGACGAGCCGTTGTCACATACCTGATACACAAAGGAGTCGGTTCCATTGTAATTCGGAGCAGGTGTATAAGTGTAGGTACCATTGGCATTTATAACCAATGTGCCATGCGACGGGCCGCTTACTGGTGTTGTATTGATTGTCAGGGTATTGAAATCAGGATCGCTGTCGTTGCCCAACAAATTAGGCCCATTAAGTACCCCATCTTCGTCAATAGTGCCAACATCGTTCACTGCCACTGGCGCATCGTTCACTGATACTATCGTGATATTGACAAGTGCTTGCGAGCAGTAACCGGTAAGATCACAAACCTGATAAGTAAATTGATCCGTGCCATTGTAGTTAAGCGAAGGAGTATAGGTAACGACGCCGGTTGTCGGATTAACCGAAGTTGTCCCGTGAGAAGGTCCACTGATTATAGTTACAGAAGCGTAATTAATGTTTGGTTGCGGATCGTAGTCATTAGCTACCACATCGATATTCACAGGAGAGTCCTCGTTTGTTGAGGCAACATCGTTGACTGCCACAGGGGCTAAAGGTGGAATCTGCAGACTCACAGTTGCCTGTGCACAAGAGCCGTCTGTATCACAAACCCGGTAGACATAACTATCCGGTCCAAAATAACCGGTAGCCGGAGTATAGGTAATGGCTCCAGTGGTCGGGTTGACAGAGGTGGTTCCATGCAAAGGCGCCGTAACTACCGTGACGGTCGAAGGAGACAGATTTCCGTCCACATCGTAATCGTTGGCCAAAACGTCCGTAATAACCGGAGTATTGAGAGAAGTTCCTGCGTTGTCATTCAAAGCCACCGGTGGATCATTTACAGGAGTAACCGTAATAGAAATTGTCCCAATGTTTGAAATTGCGCCACTGTTGTCTTTGACTGTGTAATTGATCACGGCCAATCCATTGTAGTTCAAGACTGGGGTAAAGGTGACGACCCCCAGGTTGTTCACACTCCACAAATTGCCATTCGGATCCGTAAAACTTGTCTGAATGCCAGAAGTGGAAGGATCTAAATCTACCGTGGCCACATCAATGGTTCCATCAACATC
The DNA here is from genome assembly GCA_037137375.1 of Prolixibacteraceae bacterium. Lineage (GTDB taxonomy): Bacteria > Bacteroidota > Bacteroidia > Bacteroidales > Prolixibacteraceae > CAINVV01. The sequence goes on along the minus strand of JBAXKJ010000003.1, from coordinate 2,570 downwards.
CGTATCATTTGTAGTAACATTGATGGTTGTCGGTGTATCCTCATTCGTGGTCTTCGTATCGTTAACCGCTACCGGTGGATCGTTCACGGGAGTAATTGTGATGGTTACAATTGCTGTAGCACATTCCGAAGGTACACCATTATCGCAAACCTTGTACGTAAACGAATCCGTTCCGTTGTAATTGGCAGCAGGAGTATAAGTGTAAGTGCCGTTGGCATTGATCACAACTGTACCGTGTGAAGGTCCGCTCACAGGTGTTGTGTTGATCGTCAAGGCATTCCCTTCCGGATCACTGTCATTGGCCAGCAAATTGGTACCATTTAAAATACCATCCTCGAGCATGGTGGCGACATCATTTACAGCTACCGGTGGATCATTCACCGCATTAATGGTGATATTAACAGTTGCAGTTGCACACAATGAAGGTGTTCCATTGTCACAAACCTGATACACAAAGGAATCGGTTCCGTTGTAATTCGGAGCAGGTGTATAGGTATAGGTACCGTTCGCATTGATAACCAATGTTCCATGCGACGGACCGCTGACAGGTGTTGTATTGATTGTCAGGATATTGAAATCCGGATCGCTGTCGTTGCCCAACAAATTAGTCCCGTTCAGAACCCCGTCTTCATCAATAGTGGCAACATCGTTCACGGCTACCGGCGGATCGTTGACAGCTATGATTGTAATATTAACATTCGCTTGCGAACAGTAATGGGTAAGATCACAAACCTGGTAGGTAAACTGATCCGTACCATTATAGTTCAGTGCAGGAGTGTAGGTAACTACGCCAGTTGTTGGATTAACTGCCGTTGTCCCATGAGAAGGCGCACTGGTTATGGTGACAGAACCGTAATCAAAGTTTGGTTGCGGATCATAGTCGTTCGAAATCACATTAATACTGACAGGTGTGTCCTCATTGGTGGATGCCACATCGTTGACTGCCACAGGTGCCAATGGCGGAACCTGTATGGTCACTGTTGCCTGTGCGCAAGCTCCATCCGTATCACAAACCCGATAGACATAGCTATCTGTTCCGTAATAACCCGTTGCTGGCGTGTAGGTAATGGCTCCGGTGGTTGCATTCACAGAGGTCGTTCCATGCAAAGGCGCTGTAACTACCGTGACAGTCGTAGGAGATAGATTTCCGTCTACATCGTAATCGTTGGCCAACACATTGGTAATTATTGGTGTATTAACCGCAGTTCCAACATTATCGTCCAACGCTACAGGAGGATCATTCACCGGAGTAACCGTAATAGAAATGGTTCCAATATTGGAAACAGCTCCACTGTTGTCCTTAACAGTGTAATTGATTACTGCTAAACCATTGTAATTCAATGCCGGGGTAAACGTGACGACTCCAGAGTTGTTCACGCTCCATTGGTCACCATGCGAATCTGTATAACTTGTTTGAATGCCTGCCAGGGAAGGATCCAAATCTACGGTGGCAACGTCGATTGTTCCATCAACATCGGTATCGTTGGTTGTAACATTGATCGTAGTCGCGGTATCCTCGTTCGTAGTCTTGGTATCATTCACCGCTAACGGTGGATCATTAACCGGAGTGATAGTAATGTTGACATTCGCGTTGGAAACCGCGTAAACCGTTCCGTCAAATCCGTTCCAGTTGAAGCTGGTTGAGCCGTTCCAGTTGGCATTCGGAGTGAAGGTAATATTGGCCAGATTAGCAGCTATAATTTCCTGTCCTGCCGTGATTGCGACACCACTCAGTTTCAACGTACCATTGGCTGGCAAGGTGACTATTTTCACTTTCGTCAGCGAGTTGCCATCTACATCCGCAAATTTCGAAGTGAAATCGGTTGCTGCAAATGTGATATCATTGTCTTCCAGACCGGACTTGCTCAGATCACTCACTACCGGAGGTTCGTTCACATCCGTGACAGTGACAGAAATTGTCTGAACATCAGTCAAATGACCTAAACCATCGTCTGTAACCGTTACTTCCAGTACATAAACATTGTCTAAATTGGCATCCGTTGGAGCTTCGTAATTCGGTGCAGTAACGAAGGTCAGAGCACCCGTCGAACTGTTGATGGCTAATTTACCTGCATCTACCCCGCCTGTAATCGAATAGGTAAGAGTTTGCGCAGGCAGATCAGAATCTGTGGCAGTTACCGTTGTTACAGCCGTCGTATTTTCAGGAACATTGATAGCAGCAGTTGCACCGCCACCATCTGATGTGATAACCGGTGGAGTATTACAATTAGTAACCGTAGTAGCTGTGCTCGATGTTGCGGTGGCAGCCGCACATCCGTTTGAATTAGTGTAATTGATTGTTACAGTTTTGCTTCCCGTAGTTTTCCACTTCAGCGTGACTGCATTGCTTGTTGAACCTGTGCCACCTGAGGTGATGCTATAATCAGTGTTTAGAGTGCCGAGTCCACCCCAAACATAGCTGGATTGCAAGGATTCTGTCGTATAGGTAACATCATAACCCAAACAAGCAGTTGCACCTGGTTGAGCCGTAAAAGTTACCGTCGGCAATGCATTAACCGTGATCTCGATGGCAGTTGCCGTGCTGCTGCAACCACCTGAAGTGACTGTCC
>JBAXKJ010000002.1:0-253833 GCA_037137375.1 Prolixibacteraceae bacterium | reverse complement strand
ACGGCTGTTCTGCTTGCTGAGGGACAGGCTGTCCCGCTCTGCGACCAGGTGATCAGAACCTGACCATCCCCCGACTGAACTCCTGCCGTATTGGTCTGACTCGTCCCATTGTTGTAAGATCCGCCGCCACCACCGGCATTGCAGCTGCCTCCTCCGGCTCCTCCCGAATAACCGCCGCCACCGCCGCCACCTATGCAGCAGCTGTGCGTTCCGCCACCGCCACCAAAGCCTCCGTTGCTGGCATAACCCGGATAACCCGCTCCACCGCCACCGCCGTTGATAAAGCTGTATCCTCCCTTGGCCCCGCCACTGTTCCATCCGGAGTTGGACCCGTTGTATGTAAAGCCACCGCCACCCGCGGCACTTGGCCCTGCTCCCCCATTGCCACTCGTGGCTGCTGTTGCATTATTGCCCCCGCCCGTGCCGCTGGTGGTAATGCTCGCATTTTGTCCCGTGTTGTTCGAATAACTCGCTCCGCCTCCGCCGCCGGCTACTACCAACGGGCTATTGGCGTCTGTGGTCACAAAGGTTCCACCCCCACCACCGCCATCGCCCGTGCCGCAGCCCGTATTCTGTATCCCCTTTTGACCTACCAACACCTTGATCACCTGGCCCGGGGTGACGCTAAAGGTCCCTTCCATCGAGGCCCCCAGTCCACCGGCAACTGATCCCGTGCCCCCGTTGCCTCCCTGGGCTCCCAGTGCCTTGATCGTCATACTGGTAACTCCGGCTGGTACCGTGAAGTTCACAATCGAACCCGTATAACTGATCGTCTGGCTCGTGACCGTGACAGCTTCGGCATAATAGGTCTTTGTCGCTCCCGGGGTGACCGAATAGTTCGCTCCGCTGATTACTGTGGTCAATGCTTCACCACCCGAGGCAGCTTCGTACCATTTAATATTGTTGCCCGCTGAAACAGCGTTCAGCTGAGTGGTTTCACTTCCGCACTTGGTAGATGGTGTCGCTGTGGCTGATGTCGGTGATAACGGTAATGGGGAAACCGTAACCGTGGTGGTAACCGAATTGGTACATCCACTGATATAGGTATATGTTATAACAGATGACCCAGCCGCTACACCGGTGACCACACCACTTGAATTTACTGTGGCTTTTGATTCTGTAGCAGTGCTCCATGTTCCTCCCGTGGGAGTACTGCTCAGGGTTGTGGTTCCACCCGAACATACAGTTAAACTTCCGGATATAGCAGATAAAACTGGCAATGAAATCATGGTAATGGTAGCAGTTGTGCTATAGGCAGAAGAACATCCGGCATTGACAACAACAGCTCTGAAATAGCTCTTAGTTGCAAGGTTTGAAGCGGTGTATGAGCTTCCTGTAGCACCATCAATATTGCTAAAGCTGCTATTGTTGAGCGATGATTGCCATTGAATGGATCCGGTAGATCCACTCAAAGTCAGGGTTGTACTATTCGTTCCGCTGCATACAGATGTTCCACCGGAAACGGTTCCTCCTACAGATCCGGGATTGACTGTGATAGTAACTGCCGCACTGGTAATACTTGGGCAGGCACCATTGGTAACCACAACCCGGTAATTAGTTGTCGATGTTAGATTTGTAGCCGTGTAACCTGATGCCGTTGCTCCGGAAAGGTTGCTGAAATTGACATTGTCATTGGAGGACTGCCACTGGATCGTTCCAGTGGAGCCAGACAGGGTTAGATTGGAACTATTAGCGCCTGAGCAAACAGTTGCATTGCCAGAAATTGTGCCTAGTACCGTGGCCGAACTCACTGTTATACTCGCAGTTGCACTGTTGGCCGATGCACAGGCCCCACTCGTGACCACCGCCCTGTAATAAGTCGTGGCGGTGAGATTTGCAGTAATTAAGGTAGTGGTGGTATTGGCAATATCTGCTGCCGAAGCAAAATTGTTTGTCGTGGAGGATTGCCATTTGATGACACTACCGGTGTTGCCGCTCAAGGACAGGGTAGCGTTGCTGCCCGTGCAAATCGTTGTGCTGCCTGTAAGGCTCCCACCTACCGATACCGGACTGACAGTCACCGCTACCGAAACACGGGAAGCTGAAGGACATGAGCTTGAGTTTGTCGTCCATGAAATTAGTGCCTGACCATTGCCTGATCTTAATCCACTGGTTGAGGTAGTATTGGAGACACCTCCAACATAGCAAGAACCACCACCGCCTGCAGCGCCATATCCGGTGCCACCGGAAATACAACCTGCCCCTCCGGCTCCTCCGTAGTATCCTCCACCACCACCTCCGGAATAACCAATACTGGAAACATTGCCATTACCTCCTGCTCCTAAACTCCCGGAATATCCCGGATAGGTACCTCTGCCTGTTCCTCCGACAGATTGTGTTCCACCTCCACCACCATAAGCTGCAGAACCATCTGTTGCATTTCCACCATTGCTTCCTGTGGCGCCTCCTCCGGCTCCACCGCCATAAGAATAGTAGCCGCTTCCACCGCCACCGCCACCGACAATGACCCTATTGGTTAATGCAGTGCCTCCTACTCTGACATCCGTTGAACCACCACCACCGCTTCCACTTCCATTGGCATGTCCTCCGCCATTGTAGCCTCCGCCGCCCAGAATATTGTTACTAACACCGGATCCTTGTCCACCGACATAAATATTCAACGTTTGCCCGGGCGTAACACTCAAAGTTCCTTTTGCATATCCTCCAAGTCCCCCCAAATTACTGTTGCCAATGTTATTGATACCTCCTTGTGCTCCCCAGGTTTCAATCACAACTGACGTAACCCCTGCCGGCACTGTCAGAGTTTGTACGGCTCCTGTGTAATTAAACGTTTGCGATCCACTTGTGCCGCTGATAGTTGCCGACTCAGCATAGTAAGTAGTCGTATTTGCCGGAGTCACCGAATAATTGGCCGCACTGGCGCTGCTTCCCAATGAAACACCACCTGCCGACACAGTGTACCAGCTGATGTTGTTGCCGGAAGAAGTTGCATTCAAATTGGTAGAAGAACCCAGACAAATGGATGAAGGACCGGCAGTAACTGGTGCCGGTGCCGGAGGCAGCGCCGATACTGTGACCGTTGCTGCTGCAGTATTGGTACAAAGGTTGCTGTTAGTGACCGTATAGGTAATCACCGAAGTTCCCGATGCAACTCCCGTCACCACTCCGCTCCCGGAGTCAACCGTTGATACTCCGGTCGACCCACTGCTCCAGCTTCCTCCCAAAGTAGTACTGGCAAGATTCGAGGTATTGCTCTGACAGATGGCTAATGGACCCGTGATGGCTCCTATCGTTGGCAGTGGATTCACCGTCATGGTGGCTGTGGTGCTGTTAGCGGCAGAACAGGCACCACTCGTAATTACTGCCCTGTAATAGGTGGTAATCGCAAGGTTTGTAGCAGTATAGGTGGAAGTTGTTGCACTGCCTATATTCGTAAATGTGCTGTTATCTGTGGAAGACTGCCACTGGATTGTTCCTGTATTGCCAGCCAGGGTAAGAACTGTACTGTTGGAACCGGTACATACCCCCGTACCTCCTGAAATCGCTCCGCCAACAGAGCCCGGACCTACCGTGATGGTGGCCACGGTACTATTGGCAAAGACGCATGAACCGCTGGTAACGACAGCCCGATAGTATTTGCTAGCCGTGAGGTTCAACGAAGTATAAGTAGTAGAAGTCTCTCCGGGGATGTTGCTGAAACTTGAATTGTCGGTTGAAACTTGCCACTGGATGGTTCCGGTGTGACCGCTCAAAGTCAGGGTGGCAGAGTTTGATCCGGTACAAACGGCGGTACTTCCGGAAACTGAGCCGCCAACTGAAGCCGGGCTCACAGTAACTGTTCCTGTTGAGCTATAGGCTGCTGCACAGGCGCCACTGGTGACCACCGCCCTGTAATAAGTTGATGCGGTGAGATTTGCTGTAGTTAAGGTTGTGGTTGTATTGGCAATGTCTGTTGCCGAAGCAAAATTGTTTGTCGTGGAAGATTGCCATTTGGTGATACTGCCCGTAGAGCCGCTTAATGTTAGGACAGAAGAGTTGCTCCCTGTGCAAACAGTTGTGCTGCCAGCAATAGAACCACCTACCGATGCCGGACTAACCGTCACAATAACCGAAGCACGGGTCGCTGATGGACATGAGGTTGAGTTTGAAGTCCATGAAATAAGCGCCTGACCATTCCCGGACCTTAAACCACTTGTCGAGGTAGTATTGGAAACACCCCCAACATAGGAAGAACCTCCTCCACCAGCTGCGCCATATCCGGTACCAGCGGAAACAGCACCGGCTCCGCCGGCTCCACCGTAATATCCACCACCGCCACCGCCGGAATACCCAATCGAACTACTTGCAATGTTGCCATTGCCACCCACTCCCAAAGACCCTGAATAACCAGGATAAGAACCACTGCCTGTTCCTCCGGCTGATTGTGTTCCTCCCGTACCACCATAAGCAGCAGTACCATTTGTTGCATTACCGCCTGTGGTTCCGGTAGCACCACCGCCGGCTCCTCCGCCATAAGAATAGTAGCCACTTCCACCACCGCCACCACCGACAATAACCCTGTTGCCCAAAGCAGTGCCGCCAAATCTGACATCAGTTGCACCACCGCCACCGCTTCCACTTCCGTTGGCATTTCCTCCGCCATTGTAGCCTGCACCACCAAGTGTATTGTTGCCAACGCCAGTTCCTTGTCCGCCGACGTAAATATTCAACGTTTGCCCGGGCGTAACGCTCAGTGTTCCTTTTGCATATCCTCCAAGTCCTCCCAAATTACTGTTGCCAATGTTATTGATACCTCCCTGGGCTCCCCAGGTTTCAATCACAACTGATGTAACCCCTGCCGGAACAGTCAGGGTCTGCAAGGCTCCTGTGTAATTAAACGTTTGCGATCCACTTGTGCCACTGATAGTTGCCGACTCTGCATAATAAGTCGTCGTATTCGCCGGTGTCACCGAATAATTGGCCGCACTGGCGCTGATTCCCAATGAAACACCACCTGCCGACACAGTGTACCAGCTGATGTTGTTGCCGGAAGAAGTTGCATTCAAATTGGTAGAAGAACCCAGACAAATGGATGAAGGACCGGCAGTAACTGGTGCCGGTGCCGGAGGCAGCGCCGATACTGTGACCGTTGCTGCTGCAGTATTGGTACAAAGGTTGCTGTTAGTGACCGTATAGGTAATCACCGAAGTTCCCGATGCAACTCCCGTCACCACTCCGCTCCCGGAGTCAACCGTTGATACTCCGGTCGACCCACTGCTCCAGCTTCCTCCCAAAGTAGTACTGGCAAGATTCGAGGTATTGCTCTGACAGATGGCTAATGGACCCGTGATGGCTCCTATCGTTGGCAGTGGATTCACCGTCATGGTGGCTGTGGTGCTGTTAGCGGCAGAACAGGCACCACTCGTAATTACTGCCCTGTAATAGGTGGTAATCGCAAGGTTTGTAGCAGTATAGGTGGAAGTTGTTGCACTGCCTATATTCGTAAATGTGCTGTTATCTGTGGAAGACTGCCACTGGATTGTTCCTGTATTGCCAGCCAGGGTAAGAACTGTACTGTTGGAACCGGTACATACCCCCGTACCTCCTGAAATCGATCCGCCAACAGAAGTTGGATTAATGGTAATGGTTACCGCTGAACTGGTAGCAGATGCGCAGGCACCACTCGTTACTACTGCCCTGTAATATTTTGTTGCGGAAAGGTTGGTGGCAGTATAGGTTGCAGCCGTTGCTCCGGGGATGTTGCTGAAGGTTGAATTATCCGTGGAGGATTGCCATTGAATCGTTCCGGTATAGCTTCCCAGGGTCAGGGCGACAGAGTTGGTTCCAGAGCAGACTGTTGCTGCACCTGATATGGTGCCGCTTACAGATGCCGGACTTACTGCCACTGTGGAGGTAGAACTGTTGGCCGATGCGCAACCACCATTGGTGACAACTGCTCTGTAATAAGTAGTGGCAGATAAATTTGTTGCCGTATAATTTGAACCGGTTGCCCCAGTAATATTTGTAAACGCACTGTTGTTGGGTGATGATTGCCATTGGATGGTTCCTGTATTTCCAGTCAGGGTGAGGACTGTACTATTGGTTCCGGTACAAACAGCTGTTCCGCCAGAAACTGCACCTCCTACTGAAGCAGTACTGACGGTAACTGTTACCGGTGCACGCGTAGCTGAGGGACAGCTGGAAGAACTCGATGTCGACCACGAAACCAGCACCTGACCATTGCCTGACTGCGCCCCGGCAGTATTGGTTTGGCTCGTGCCTGCATTGTATGATCCACCGCCACCACCCGCACTTCCATCACTTGTTCCGCCTGAGCCACCGCTGTAACCGCCTCCACCACCGGAGCCACCACAACATCCGTTGTAATATCCGCCGCCACCACCGTAACCTCCGCCAGGCAAGCCACCTGCGCCAGGATAGGCACCACCACCAGCTCCGCTTGGACTACTTGATGATCCGGCTCCGGAAAAACCTCCGCCACCACCGCCTAAGTTGGCACTTCCACCGTTACCGTTTGTTCCACCGGCATATCCGACTCCTGCTGATCCACATTTTATCCCTGCACCACCGCCAGTGGATGTTAGTCCTGACCCCCCATAATTTCCTCCGTAGGCAGAACAATAAAAACCGCCACCGCCACCACCGGCTACCACCAATGCGGTGCCTGACCTGACAACAAATGTTCCGCCACCGCCTGCCGAACCGCAACTTCCGTCGTTTCCCTTGCCTCCAACCTGGATATTTATCACCTGACCCGCAGTAACGGCAATATCACCCTTTATTCTTGCTCCAAGTCCTCCAGTATAACCACCGCTGGTACTTGTACCTCCTTGTGCTCCGTATGTGTCAATAGTTAAGGATGTTACGCCGGAAGGAACAGTAAAGGTCTGCATCCCGCCGGTGTAAGCGTAGGATTGCGATCCACTTGTCACCGTTGTCGCCTCAGCGTAATAGGTGGTTGTACTGCCCGGCGTCACCGCATAATTCGCAGCACTTACACTGCTTCCAAGATTGGTGCCACCAGTTGATACTGTATACCAGTTAATATTATTTCCAGCTGATGTGGCATTCAGGTTGGAGGATGTTCCTACACAGACAGATGCAGGACTTGAGGTTATTGATGACGGATCTGAAGGCAAGCCGGAAACGGTAACAGTGGTTGTAACGGCCTTGCTGCAAGCGTTTCCATTGGTTACGGTATAGGTGATAAGGGATGTTCCAGCCGAAACGCCGGTAACCACGCCGGACGAAGCATCCACGGTAGCTATTCCTGTTGAACCGCTGATCCAGACCCCTCCGGTCGTTGAGTTGGCCAGTATAGTGGTAGCTCCCTGACAAAAGATTGTAGTACCGGTGATGGCTGCTACAGTTGGCAATGCATTTACGGTAACCGAAGCGGAAACTGTGTTGGTACAACTGTTGGAGTTGGTGTATGAATAAGTAACAGTTGCCGTACCGGCGGATACACCGCTTACCACGCCTGTTGAAGCGACCACAGTTGCCACACCGGTGGCATTGCTGCTCCAGGTGCCGCCAGAAGTGGAATTGGCAAGTGTAGTGGTCGATCCCACGCAAGTGGAAGTCGTTCCCGTGATGGCTACCAAAGTCGGTAGCGGATTAACCGTTAAAGTGATCACAATACTGTTGAGCGTGATCGAACCCGATGTTGCATTGCGTCTGAAATACGTTGTGGTTATGAGTGCGCCTGGCTGATAGGTAGCGGCGGTAGCTCCCGGGATATTAGTAAAAGTGCTGTTGTCCGTGCTGTTCTGCCATTGATAGGTGGCTCCCGATAAATTTGATGCCAGAGTAGAAGTAAATACAGCAGGTGTGGCAGTGGCACAAATCGTTTGGTTAGACGCAATGGTACCTGCGGTATAAGTAGTAAAACTCACCTCATTGCCATAGCCGGTACCCATGCTGTTGGTGGCATATGCACGCAAATAATAGGTTGTTCCGGGCGTTAAGCCAGTTACCGAAGAGGTGAAAGTCCCGGTACCTGTTCCATCTGTTGTTTTGCTTCCGGCCGTTGTCGGAGCAGTAGAGGTATTCCAGCACACTCCTCGGGTCGTAACCGTGAATCCATTGTCAGCCGAAATATTACCCCCACCTGAAACCGTGGTCGACAATAAACTGCTGACTGCTGTCGTTGTCAGAATAGGTGCTGTCACATTATAATAAATGAGTACAAGCCCGTTGCCTGACCTTGCTCCGGCGGTGTTCATCTGGGTCGTTCCGATATTATAGGAGCCACCACCACCCCCATAAGTAGAGGAACTACTCCATTGGCCCGCTGTTCCTCCTCCTGAATAGCCACCACCACCGCCCGGACCGCCCAGCTGGCCTCCACCACCTCCGCCGAAACCACCGTAATTGGCAGCTGAATAACTATTGTTGCCTAAACCTCCGTTACCTCCGTTCAAAAAGCTCTTTCCACCGTAGGCCAGGGAACCATGCGTTCCTCCGTTGGCACCATCCGAACTAAATCCACCTCCGGCACCTCCTTCATAGCTTCCTGCCGCACTTCCACCATTTCCGCCTGTTCCTCCTGATCCGGTTTGATAACATCCTATGGTAACGCCCGAAGTACCCGTTTGCCCATCAGCATCTGCAGCAGTTCTGGTACAACTTGAACCATAAGATGTTGATGGTCCGCCACCACCGCCACCGGCAACAATCATCGGTACATTCCCGGTTTGCCGAACGACAAAACTTCCACCGCCACCGCCATTTTCGTTTCCTTGCGGATCAGATACAGAGCCGCCTGTTCCACCCTTCTGACCGACCAGAATCTTCAAAACTTCACCTGGCGTTACACTGAAAATTCCATTCATTCGTGCTCCTTTACCGCCGGCAAGACTGATACCTACTCCTCCACCGCCCTGCGCACCATAAGCATCAATATTGATAGAAGTTACTCCTGCCGGAACAGTCCAGGTGATAATTGAACCAGAATAATTATACGTTCCTGACTGGGGGGCAGCCCACACAAATCCTGACAAAGAAGCCGTGCCGCCATAAGTCGTCACAGAAACATCCCCACTGCCTCCGGTAAATCCGGGGATAGCTGTAATAGTCGTTGAATTAACTACCGTGAAGGTTGCGGCCGCAACTCCTCCGAAGCTTACGCCGGTGGTTCCGGTGAAGTTCGTTCCGGTAATCGTGATGGTGGTGATATTTCCTGAACCGCCTGCGGGGGTAAATGAACCGATGGTCGGAGCAGAATACCACGTAAAACCAGCGAGAGTAGCTGTTCCCTCAGGGGTTGTAACACTGACCATTCCGGATGTTCCGCTATCAACGACAGCCGTTATGGTTGTAGCATTAACTACCGTGAAAGACTTCGCAGATGTTCCGCCAAAACTTACTGCAGTGGCTCCAGTAAAATTTGTGCCAGTAATGGTCACCGTTAGACCGTTTCCGGAATTGACTGGAGTAAATGAAACGATAGATAATGCTACGGTATAATTGATGATGACCTGTCCGTTGCCAGACTGCACACCTGCTGAGTTGGAAGGGCTTGTCCCAACATTATAGGAACCGCCACCACCACCATAGGTAGAGTATCCACTCCATTGACCCACAGTTCCTCCCCCAGAATAGCCACCGCCACCGCCCGGTCCGCCCAGCTGACCTCCGCCACCACCGCCGAAACCACCATAATTGGCAGTTGAATAGCACGTATTTCCAGTACCACCGGCACCGCCATTCAAAAAGCTTTTTCCACCGTAAGACAACGCACAATGTGTTGTACCGTTAGCGCCATCCGAACTGAAACCACCACCGGCACCGCCTTCATAGGAGCCTGCCGCACCTCCGCCATTCCCGCCTGTTCCTCCGGATCCGGTTTGATAACATCCGATGCTAACGCCCGATGTACCCGTCTGTCCATCAGCATCTGCAGCATTTCTGGAGCAACTTGAACCATAGGATGTTGATGGTCCTCCACCTCCGCCGCCAGCTATAATCAATGGGGCATTGCCCGTTTGCCTGACAATAAATGTTCCACCTCCGCCGCCATTTTCATTCCCTTGGGGATCTGAAACAGAACCTCCTGTACCACCTTTCTGGCCGACAAGGATTTTCAATGTCTCTCCTGGAGTCACACTGAAAGTCCCTTTCATGCGGGCACCCTTGCCTCCGGCTAGACTAATTCCTACCCCGCCTCCACCTTGTGCACCCCAGGCTTCAATGTTGATCGAAGTTACTCCTGCCGGGACGATCCAATCAACAATAGAACCCGAATAATTCAGTGTGTTCCCAACCGGGGCTACCCACACAAATCCTGCTTTCGTGGATGTTCCTCCAGCCGTGGTCACACTGACATTTCCTGTTGCACCGCTGACACCTGCGATGGCTGTAATGGTCGTTGAATTGACAACGGTGAAGGAGGCAACTGCAACACCCCCAAAACTTACCGCGGTAGTGCCGGTGAAATTGGTTCCGGTGATGGTTGTAGTGGTAAATTTTCCTCCATACAAAGGAGTAAATGAGCTGATAACAGGAGCCGGAACCCATGTGAATCCAGCAAGTGTCCCTGTTCCCCGGGGTGCTGTAACACTAACAATTCCAGAAGCACCCGTTCCAACAACAGCCGTAATTGTATTGGTATCTACTACCATGAATGAAGTGGCAGCAGTACCGCCGAAACTAACTGCAGTTGCACCGGTAAAGTTGGTCCCGGTAATGGTAACTGTAAGCCCCACTCCTGAACTGGTTGGAGTAAATGAAGAAATGTTTGTTGTAGTGGCGTAAGTGAGTGTAACCTGTCCATTCCCTGACTGTACGCCTGTTGTGTTGGAAGGGCTTGTCCCAACATTATAGGAACCACCACCACCACCATAGGTAGAGTAACCACTCCATTGTCCTGCCGTTCCACCTCCTGAATAACCGCCGCCACCGCCAGGACCACCCAACTGGCCACCGCCTCCACCACCGAAACCACCATAATTGGCAGTAGAATAACACGTATTTCCAGCACCACCGGCACCGCCGTTCAAAAAGCTTTTGCCACCATAAGCCAGAATACAATGGGTTCCTCCGTTGGCTCCATCGCTACTGAAACCACCTCCTGCACCCCCTTCATAGGTGCCTGCTGCACTTCCGCCATTTCCGCCTGTTCCACCATTTCCGGTTTGATAACATCCGATGCTAACGCCCGAAGTACCTGTTTGCCCATCGGCATCTGCTGCATTTCTGCCACAGCTCGAACCATATGATGTGGAGGGTCCTCCACCGCCACCGCCAGCTATTATCAATGGGGTATTACCTGTTTGCCTGACAATAAATGTTCCACCGCCGCCGCCATTCTCATTCCCTTGCGGATCTGATACAGAACCTCCTGTTCCACCTTTCTGGCCAACAAGGATCTTCAAGGTCTCTCCGGGAGTCACACTGAAAGTCCCTTTCATCCGGGCGCCTTTGCCTCCGGCCAGACTAATTCCGACTCCGCCACCGCCTTGTGCACCCCAAGCTTCAATGGTAATTGAATATACATCCGCCGGCACAACCCAATTTACAATCGAGCCCGAATAGTTTAAATTAGTTGCCGTCGCAGCTATGTGTGTGAACCCTGTCAATGTTGCCGAACCACCCGGAGTGGTCACGCTAACATTACCAGAGGTTCCGTACGCTCCGGATACCGCAGTTATAGTCGTTGCATTAACTACCGTGAAAGTGGTGGCTGCAGTACCTCCAAAACTTACTGCTGTGGCTCCGCTTAGATTGGTCCCCGTGATTGTCACGGTAGTGAAATTGGCTCCATATGTTGGAGTAAATGAGCTCAAGGCCGGAGGCGACATCCAGGTAAATCCTGCTTTTGTAATTGTTCCCCCAGGGGTAGTCACACTTACATTTCCGGTTGTACCCGATCCAACAACTGCCGTAATCTGGGTAGCTGAGTTGACAGTGAAAGAGGTGGCTGCCGTTCCGCCAAAACTGACCGCCGATGTTGTGAAGCCAGTTCCGGAAAAACCGGTTCCGGTAATAATGATCGAAGCGTTACTACCCCCATCGACCGGTGAAAACGACGTGATGGTTGGAACTGCATAAGCGATGATCGTCAATGCGGAAGAATATGTTTCTGCGCAAGATCCGCTCTTTATGGTGGCTCTGTATTCCCAGCTACCGGCCGAAGCAGGCGTCTCAGAATATGTTGCATTGGTATTGGTTACAGCTGTCCAGCTTACGGCAGCATTGACCCGCTTTTCCCATCGCACGATAGAGCCTGTATAACTTGCCAGTGTCATAGTCCCCGTCGTAGAGGGCAATATGATGGACGCTGCACCGGTGATACTACCTCCAACCGAGGCCGGGCTGACGATAAAAGCACCAGATATTGCACTGGTTATATCAGCTCCGCAAGTACCATGTACGATACAATAATAATAAAGTGTTCCGGCAACATTGGTCTGTGGGGTATAACTGTTCGTCTGTGCACCATTCGCCGAGACAAGTGAAGTTCCTCCCGAATTACTTGCACTCGAATTGCTATACCATTGGTAGGTAAATGGGGTTGTTCCGGTAGCTGTTAAGGTGATGGCTGTAAAAGAGCCATTCAGACATTGTGTTTGAGTGCCAGCCGACTGACTGCCAATGGCCGTTACAGCATTAACAGTGCCACTTGTTGCAACATTGACCGGAGTTGCACCGGTAGTTGTTAAAACAACATTCCCGGAAAGTGTACCCGTTGCAGAGCTTGTCATCCTTACATAAACGGAGGCAGCCGAAACAATTCCACCGCTTTGTGTCAAGGTGATGCTGCTGGCATAACCTGTACTCGAAGAAGTTGACACCTCGAAACCCGTGGGAGCCGTCACCGTAATATCAGCAGTTAATGCGGTGCCTGATGCTGTAAAACTCTTTGCTGTTGAAGCTGAACCCGAACAAGAGGTATAGGCAGTAAGAGTGCCAGTTGATGTGATGGTTGGGATTGGGCTTGTAAAATAGGTAGTAATTGTTATCAATCCATTTCCTGATCTGACACCGCCTGAAGATACGAGGCTTGAGCCGCTATTGTAAGAGCCAGCGCCACCGCCAAATCCTGAATTTGACCAGCCGCCGCCGCCACCACCTGAATAACCGCCACCACCGCCGCCACCTGCATAAGCACCGCCACCTCCGCCAAATCCTCCATTACCTCCAGCAGCGCCATCCGCATACCCATTTCCACCAGATCCGCCTTCTAAAAATCGGAATCCACCTTTGCCATAACCTGTTGATGTTCCATTTGAATTCCAACCCGCTCCTCCACCACCATAAGATGCCACTCCGCCTCCATTACCTGAAGTGCCACCAGCGCCTCCACTGTTTGTACCGGCATTCCCATTAGTCGATCCATTGGCATGAACAGTAGAACTTGCATAAGTGCTTTGTCCTGCTCCTCCACCGCCTCCGGCAGCAATCATTAACGTGGAAGTGGTAGAATTGTATACAAATGTACCGCCACCACCACTACCGCCACGACTGCATGGTGATGTACTATTGACACCCTGTCCACCTACTAAAAGTTGTAAGATATTTCCCGGTACCACAGTAAATGTCCCCTTTATTTGAGCACCATAACCTCCATAATTGTACCCGGATGAACATAAATCATTTCCTCCCTGCGCGCCATAAGCATCTATCGTAACAGAGGTAACTCCGGCTGGTACTGTCCAGTTTACAATGGAACCTGAAGAATTAATAGTATTGACGACTGAGGTGAAAGGACTTGGATTGTGTGTCGCAGTAGCTGTAAAATATGCTTGTGCTCCAGCAACGCCATTGCACTCAACAACCATTACCATATATGAATTCGTTGCCGCCAAACTGCTGACTACTACAGAATTACCGGTTCCATTATACACACAATACCAGCCCGTACTGCCAATTTGCGTTCCACTACCAAAACTAGTATTGGCAGTATAAGTAGTTCCATTTACCGGTAAAGCAGAACCGGTACTCGCTTCCTTTATGAATACAGCCCGGTTGCTTCCATTCCCATTTGTCCAGGCAATATTAGTTGAAGCATCTGCCGTAGTGCTAAACGTCAGATTGGTTGCCTGTGTTGTTGGAGAAGAATATACGGTTCCAGCTGCAGCAACATTTAAGGGAACAACATCTGTTGAGGTAAATACAATATTACCCGAAACACTTCCTCTTGCGACATTTGTCAAGCGTATGTAAATAGTTGTAGAAGCTACGGTTCCACTTGTCTGCGTTAAGGACAAACTTCCGGCATACCCGGAGCCGGAGGCCAAAGAAACTTCAAATCCGGTAGGTGCAGTAACAGTAATATCACCTGTTAATCTTGCACCCGTCACTGAAAGACTTTGAGCAACAGAAACTGTTCCGGCATAGATAGTAAAAGCCGTTAAGGTTCCAGTTGATGAAATAGTTGGACCAGAACTGTATGTTGTAATATAAACCAATCCATTTCCCGATCTGGCACCACCGGCATTTACTGCACTTGAGCCATTATTATAGGAGCCACCACCACCGCCAAATCCTGAATTTGACCAACCGCCGCCGCCGCCACCTGAATAACCGCCGCCACCGCCGCCACCTGCATAAGCACCGCCGCCGCCGCCAAATCCTCCATTACCTCCGGCAGCGCCATCCGCATAGCCATTTCCACCGGCTCCGCCTTCTAAAAACCGGAATCCTCCTTTACCATAAGGTGTAGAGGTTCCATTTGAATTCCAACCCGCTCCTCCACCACCATAAGATGCCACTCCGCCGCCATTACCTGAAGTGCCACCGGCGCCCCCACTGTTTGTGCCGGCATTCCCGTTAGTCGATCCATTGGCATGAACAGTAGAACTTGCATAAGTGCTTTGCCCTGCTCCACCACCGCCTCCCGCAGCAATCATTAATGCTGAAGTCGATGAATTGTAGACAAATGTACCGCCACCGCCGCTACCGCCACGACTGCATGGTGATGTACTGTTGACACCCTGTCCACCTACTAAAAGTTGTAAGATATTTCCGGGTACGACTGTAAATGTCCCCTTTATTTGAGCTCCATAACCTCCATAATTGTACCCGGATGAACATAAATCGTTTCCTCCCTGCGCGCCATAAGCATCTATCGTAACAGAGGTGACACCGGCAGGTACTGTCCAGTTTACAATAGATCCCGAAGAATTAATAGTAGTTGTAGCGGCTATACTCGTTTTTGGATTAGTGGTTACTGAAGACAATAAATACGCTTGAGATCCATCAATCCCATTGAATTCGATAACCATTACCGTAAATGGATTTGCTGTTGTAAGATTTGTAACCGTCACCGAAGTGCCCGTTCCAACGTATACACAATACCAACCTGTACTGCCAATTTGTGTGCCTGAGCCAAAAGCTGCATTCGCTGTATAAGTTGTTCCATTTACAGGTGATGGGGTTCCGGTATTAGCAGCCTTCACAAAGACGGCACGCCTGCTGCCATTTCCATTGGTCCAGATAATAGGGCTTGAAATATCTGAAGTACTACTCAAAATCACATCACTAGCTTGTGTTGTTGGGGTTACATAAACAGTACCACTTACTGCCACATTGTATGCGGTAGCGCCAGTGGATGTCAATGCTAAATTACCCGATGGAGTTCCGGTTGATGCGCTCGACAATCGTACATAAACGTTAGTTGAAGTAACTATTCCACTTGTTGGAGTTAATGTTATTGCACCTGCATAACCTGACCCGATAGTTAAAGAAACTTCATATCCGGTAGGGGCTGTAACTGTAATATCAGTTGAAAGATTTATTGCCGAAACAATGGTACTTTGGGCTACAGAGGCTGATCCCAGATAAGTTGCAAATGCAGTTATTGCGCCATTTGTGGAGATAATTGGAGAAGATCCAGAGAATGTAATTGTTACTGTTCCATTACCTGATCTGACACCGCCTGAAGATACGAGGCTTGAGCCACCATTGTAGGAACCGCCGCCACCGCCAAATCCTGAATTTGACCAACCGCCGCCGCCGCCACCTGAATAACCGCCGCCACCGCCGCCACCTGCATAAGCACCGCCGCCGCCGCCAAATCCTCCATTACCTCCGGCAGCGCCATCCGCATAGCCATTTCCACCGGCTCCGCCTTCTAAAAACCGGAATCCTCCTTTACCATAAGGTGTAGAGGTTCCATTTGAATTCCAACCCGCTCCTCCACCACCATAAGATGCCACTCCGCCGCCATTACCTGAAGTGCCACCGGCGCCCCCACTGTTTGTGCCGGCATTCCCGTTAGTCGATCCATTGGCATGAACAGTAGAACTTGCATAAGTGCTTTGCCCTGCTCCACCACCGCCTCCCGCAGCAATCATTAATGCTGAAGTCGATGAATTGTAGACAAATGTACCGCCACCGCCGCTACCGCCACGACTGCATGGTGATGTACTGTTGACACCCTGTCCACCTACTAAAAGTTGTAAGATATTTCCGGGTACGACTGTAAATGTCCCCTTTATTTGAGCTCCATAACCTCCATAATTGTACCCGGATGAACATAAATCGTTTCCTCCCTGCGCGCCATAAGCATCTATCGTAACAGAGGTGACACCGGCAGGTACTGTCCAGTTTACAATGGATCCAGAAGAATTAAAGGTACTTAAAGAGGATGAAAATATACTTGGATTATTTGTTGCTGACGATGTTATATAAGCTTGATAACCAGTTGTACCATTAAATTCAATCACCATTGCCGTATAGGCGGTTGTTGTTACCAAATTGGTTACAACAACCGAACTTCCAGTACCGTTATAAATACAATACCAACCCGTACTCCCGATTTGAGTCCCTGAGCCAAAAGTGGTACTAGCCGTATAACTAGTCCCATTTACGGGGGAAGGGGTTCCGGTATTCGCGGCCTTCATAAATACAGCACGATAGCTGCCGTTGCCATTGGTCCAGCTAATGCTGGTCGAAACATCGGTCGTGCTGCTGAAGGTGACATTGGTCGCCTGAGAGGAAGGTGCCGCATAAACTGTCACCGTTATCTCATTTGACACAATGGCTGAACCACAAGTTGGCGTAGAAGTACAAACTACATATTTTACACCAGAACCTAAATCAGTACTGGTCGGAGTATACGTTGTTCCAGTTGCTCCGCTGATGGCAGAAATAGCACCACCGGTCGTTGTGCGAAAGCCCCATTGACGACCCGTTATAGTTCCTCCACCAGTTTCAGAGACCGTTAATTGTGTGCCAGAATTGCTGGAAATAAAGACTTGCGCTGTTGAAGGAGTAACAGCAACAGCAGATAAATTCGCTTGTATGGTAATCGCCCCTGAAACAATGCTTGTCACTGCAGGAGAGCAGGTTCCACTTACTAAACAATAATAATATTTGGTGCCAGCCGCTGTTGTGAGTGGCGTGTAACTATTGGTCTGAGCACCAGTGGCGCTGCCGAGTGAAGTTCCGCCGGTATTGGCAGATGAGGTATTGCTATACCACTGGTAGGTTAACCCGGAGCCGGTTGCTGTGATAGTTAAGGCCGAAGCCGTGCCGTTGAGACAGATGGTCTGAATGCCTGTGGACGGCTGACTTGTAATAGACGGCAATCCGTTAACAGTTACCGTGGTTGTTACCACACTGGCACCGTTACCTGTACAGCCATTCCCGGATGTTAGTGTATAAGATATGGTACTGGATCCTGCCGCCACGCCCGAAACCAATCCTGTAGAACTATTAATTGTTGCAGCATTGGTATTTGAGGAGGTCCAGGTTCCGCCAAAGGTTGCATCACTCAAGGCAGTGGTACTGCCCGCACAAACCGTTGTCGTTCCGGTAATGGCTGCCATGGTAATGCTGTTTCCGGCAACCCAATTGGAGGACGAACCTGTTAACGCGAAACTGGAGAGGGTTCCATTGTTGGAATTGGATGTTTTATCTGTTAGCGTAGAAATACCCGAATTCGTGCCGCTGGATGTTCCCTGATTGAAGTTATAATATGCTGCCAAACCACTCTCTGTGCCGGCAAGCTCAGTGTTCATGGCGGACTGAACCTGTGCCTGAGTGCGAGCCACGTTCCAGATGCGAACTTCATCAATAGATCCTGTAAAGTTTTGTTGATTTGGTGTCAATGAGCCATTCCCAATTCCCACCCCATTGGTTTGGTTTAATATTGTGTAGGTTGTTGTTAGTTTTAATACCCCATCAATATAAATATAGGAACCATTGGTCACCCCAGAATTAAAACTAAATGCGATATGATGCCAATTATTATCTGCCAAAGAAATACCAGTGGATTTAGGACCGTTGGAGACCCAATCCCATGTAACCAAAACATTATCCAGAAGGAACAAGCCATACGCCTGCCATTTTACCAAAATACCCCTGTAACTTGAACCTGCATTGGCTGTTTTTATCCATGCTTCGATGGTTCCTTGTCCAATTTGAACACTCGAATTATTGCCACAATTAACAAAATCATTTGTTCCGTCAAAACCCAGCGAATTGCCAAAACTACCCGGCGAATTATTGACCGATACAGCAGTCGTCGTTCTCGGACTTGAGGTACAGATTCCACTCGTCACTTCCACATAAAAAGTAGTGCCGGTTGTTAAAATTGCCGTTGTATAGGCCGCGCCTGTATTCAACAATGTTCCGCCAGTAGCCGAATCGTACCAATTAAATACCGGACTAATTGCTGCTGAACTGGCGGTAAGGGTTGTTGTACTGCCTGAGCAGATGGAAGTTGTGCCGGTCACGCCGGATATTGAAGGCAAGCTGGTTACAATAAATGCTTCAGATGCAGAGCTGGTAACCGATCCGCAGGTTCCGGTAACAATACAATAATAATACAAGGTTCCGGCAGTAACAGTTTGCGGTGTGTAACTGTTCGTTTGCGCTCCATTTGTTGCAACAAGTGATGTTCCACCAGTTGTGGTTGCTGTCGTATTGCTGAACCATTGGTAGGTCAATGTACCGTATCCGGTTGCTGTAACGGTAATTGGCGTAAAAGTCCCATTCTGGCATTGGGTTTGTGTGCCAGTCGACTGACTGCTGATATCAGGTACCAAATTGACAAGAAAAGCACCAGAAATACTACTCGTTATATCCGCCCCGCAGTCACCATGTACTATAGAATAATAATAGAGTGTACCTGCTGTGCCTGTTTGTGGGGTATAACTGCTTGTTCGCGCTCCGTTGTCTGTAACCAAAGAAGTACCTCCCGAATTGCTGGCACTTGTATTGCTGTACCATTGGTAGGTTAAATTGGTACCGGTCGCTGTAACTGTGATAATGGTAAAGTTGCCATTGAGACATTGAGTTTGTGCTGCGGTCGACTGACTGCTGATAAGCGTAATAGAACAGGTTGTTTGGCTTTTGGGATTATTATTTGCCGTAGCAGTATTATACATTTCCGCCCCTGCGGTTCCTGTATATTCAAACACCTGAACAATATAGGTTGTCCCTGAAGTCAGGCCGGTCATTGTGACACTGCTGCCGGTTCCGTTGTACACACAGTAATATCCGGATAAGCCAAGTTGAGTTCCCTTCGAAGACCAGTCGGCACTCGCTGTGTAAGTAGTAAGATTCACTGGATTTGTGATGGCGCCTGTTGTAGCTTTAACAAACACCGCTCGTTTTGCTCCATTGCCATTCGTCCAGTCGATGGTTACCTGAGTAGCCTGGATAGCCGAAAAGACGATAGCAGATGCCTGCGTGGTTGGAGCAATAATGGACTGCCAGGCCAGGTAAGGATAACCAGAATTGTTTACGCAATCAATCTGCCAGATGGGAGTAGTGGCAAAATCCCATCCGGCAAAGGTGGATTGGATTTTTAACTGAGCTGTGGTTTTGCCAGTCCCATTGGTACTGCCAGTGGTCCAAATATCTGAATTCCAAAAACAATTGGTTGGGGCATTGTCATTTGCAAAGGGACCATCTAACTGACTAAAGGAGGATGCCGGATAAACGTGCCCTATTGAATAACCATTCACGACCGTTCCGCTATTTGAACCGACCAATCCCGCTGCCCTATTATCTCCGGTTACATTACCTGTTGCATAACAATTCAATATGCTGCTACTTGAATTAGCATTCCACGCAACCAGGCCTCCATCCGTCCAGTTACCTGCAGAAATACTAACATTGCCGGTTGCATAACACTGAGTTATAGTTCCGCTATTGCTTTGGGCAAGTAAACCACCTGCATTTGAAGTACCTATAATAGTTGCCGTCGAATAGCATTGACTTACAGTTCCTCCATTATTGGGCCCATATCCACCTATTTGTCCAATTAATCCGCCTAATACCACATGACAGGTAACACTCCCAGTGGAATAGCAGTTTGAAACGGTAGAACCGGTGCCGGCACCGGTCCCGTCGACTTCTCCGGCTAAAGCACCTGCATAATCATGACCAATAATATTGACATTTGTTAATCCAATTCCCGAAAGTGAAGATCCAGCGGTCCATCCAAATAATCCGATATAATCCGTTGTAGCCCTGTTAATGGCTAGGTTGGAAACTATTTTCCCGTTTCCATCAAAATTCCCCTGAAATTTTATGGTCGCATCGCCAATGGGCAGCCAGCCGGAAGCCCCCCAAGCAGCGTAACCCGCACCTCCACTCGTGAGATAAGGGCTCAAATCAATGTTGTTCATCACTTTGAAATAATTCCCGGCCCCTAGATAATTGCGAACGTTGTTTAACTCAGTGGCATTTGTAATATGATAGGGGTCGCCGGCCGTTCCGGCTCCTGTGGCAAATGATGTGATAGATGTGGCCGTAGAGGACGTGGCAGAGACAGCTGTACAATTATTGCTGTTAGTATAATTGATAGTTGCAGTCTTGCTACCTGTAGTCAGCCATTTTAGGGTGACAGTACTACTTGATGTACCTGTCCCACCAGATGTAATCGAATAATCGGTGTTAAGTGTACCAGACACAACCCATACATAATTTGTTTTAGATGCTTCAGAAGTGTAGGAAACATCGGTTCCAGCAACAGCGCTTGCTCCTGGCTGATTAGTAAACGAAGGAGTAGGCAATGCATTGACTGTTCCACTTGCCGACACATTCACTGTTGCAGCTCCTGCTGATGCCAATGCAACATTACCGGAAGGAGAGCCGGATGCCGAAGCCGATATGCGTACATAAACCGTTGTTGAGGCCACACTGCCACTGCTTTGAGCCAAGGAGACTGAACTTGAATAGGTTCCCCCGGAAGTGAGGCAAATTTCAAACCCAGTTGGGGCGGTTATTGAAATATCGGCACTTAAGAAAGTGCCAGATGCCGTAAAACTTTGGGGGGCTGAAGCTAATCCGGAACATGCTGCAAAGGCAGTAAGAGTACCGGAAGTGATGATGGCTGAGGTGCTATTTACTGTCAATGTTTGTCCGGCTGCAAGGTAGGTACCACCTCCGGTAGTGGCGTAGATGGTACACGTGCCAGGGCCGGTGATTGTTACGGTATTTCCACTTATGGTGGCAATATTGGAATTGGAAGAAGAATAAGTCAACGCTCCTCCTGATGTTGCAGCTGCGTTCAGGGTAAATGGAGCATCCCCATACGTTTTTGTCCAGCCATAATAGATTGCAACTGCACCAGCACCACCATTGCAACCAGGTGTGCTTTTTGAATCATTGCTCTGGCCACCGCCACCACCACCGTAAGAACCACCGGTATAGGAGCTTCCTCCTGATGTGCCATTGGCCGATCCGCTACCTCCACCCGAACCTCCTGTTCCTGCCGAGGATCCGTTTGTTCCTGGCCCACTGATACCCGTTCCTCCGCCTGATTGCGTTGCGCCGCTCGTTCCATTATTTCCGCCGTTAACACCTCCGGCACTACCACCTCCGGCACCAGCAGTACCGCCTCCGCTGCCACCACTGCCAGAATAGCCTCCGGCACCGCCTCCGCCTCCTGCAGTATCACTGGAAGAAGAACCGCCTGTTCCACCTGTTCCGCCACCGTCATATGTACCGGAAGGTGATCCTCCTGAACCTCCAGCGTAAGGAGTATTAGTATCGCTGAGAGTTCCTGTTCCTGCACTACCACCGTTTGCCTGGATTGTAACTCCTCCGTAAGTCAGATAACTTGCAGAACCGGACGTGCCCTGACCTCCGGAATTTGCACTCACACCAACTCCTCCACTACCGGCAAATACTGTCGCATTATTACCTGCTATAACCGGCAAGAAATATCTGTAAGCAAGTGCGCCACCGCCACCACCACCACCTGCCCAATAAGCTGCACCACCCGAACCTCCGCTGCCAATGGCAATCACCTGAATATTCGTGGTCCCTGTTGGTACCGCCCAGCTTTGCACACTTCCTGTATTATTGAAGAGCAGTTGTTGACCCAGACCCAAAATGGCATTTCCTGTCAATCCAATGGTACTTGAGGAAAGTGCAGCATTGCTGATGGCCGTTCCCATTAATGAGGCCAAGGTAAACGTAAAAGAACTATTGTTAGCAATTACTCCCTGGATACTACCTGTAGATGTGTTTGAAATATCACAGGTCAAGAAGTAATACTTTGGGCTGGTACTTAAAGTGCTGGTGAAACTGTTAAAAGTCACAATTCCTGAAGTTCCGGGATCAGATGCAATAGTAGAACCCAGCTGCGTATCTCCACCAAAAACTGCATCTGAGCTTTCCCATAATTTAAAATTGGAACAACCAGTCCTTGTCCCATTAAGAGTGATGGTTGCTGTTGAAAGTGAACCGCCAGAACCGGTAGCTGTCATCGCAAACCGGCCGATCGCTTGATCCGGCCGGTTAGCTGCGCAAACTGGAGTAAAACCGCTGCCATTTGTGAAATTGACAAGAATCATTTGAGCTCCGGCTACCCAGCTTACCCCATTGTTCAAGGTTCCGTTATACTTCGTGCCGTTGGTCTTATTATCAGTTAAGGTTGTCCCGCTCCCATCGCTCATCTTGTAATAAGCGGTAAGCCCGCTTTCATTTCCGGTAAGCTCATTGGACATATTCGCCTGGATTTCTGTCTGGGTGCGGGCAACACCCCAGATTCGCACTTCGTCAATTAATCCGGGGAAATACCTGTTTTGCTGACCACCATGTTCATTTAAATTGCCAATATCAAAGGTGTTGAGAGAAGGATTTCTAGCGATCGTTCCACTTGCTTCGGACACGCCATTGATATACAAGGTGGAAGTAGAGCCGTTTTTTACGACAGCCACATGAACCCAATTCCCCGTATTAATATTTGTGCCTCCAGTGATGGATTGCCAGGCCCCACCGCCATTGCTTGTTGCATCAATTCCAAATTGGAGGGTCGCATTGCTTCCACTGATACCTAGCCGAAATTCGACTGAATTGGCGTCATAACCCCAGGATACAATATTCGGTTCTGCAATCGCGTACCCTGATGGAATCACAATCTTGATCCATGCTTCAATCGTTGTAGTACTGGTATTATAAGGAGGGATGGTGCTGAACCCTACATAATCATTCACCCCATCGAAACTCAACGCATTGCCTTGTGCATTGACCTGCTGACCGCCAAAGAACAAAATGAAGAAAAGCCCGAAGAATAATTTCCATATTCCGGGCTTTTGAAACGGTATAAAAGGGCGGCTAACCACTTCGGCAAAAATTTAGGTATCAAAGACATTTCTCAAGTCTTACAAATTGCCCGCAAGGACAACTGCAACGTTGGTATTTTTTTCAGGATGCTTTCTTGATCCTGGCATCTATCAACAAAATAAGACTCATTAATTTTTTTTATTTAACATAACTTGCTAATCTATTGTGATAAAGCTTCAGGGTTATCTCCCTTTTCTATTTATTGCAATTCGCTGGATTATCACGTAAAACGGCATCATAAATTTTTGAAAACCGCGAATTGCTTATGATTTGAGGCAATAAAAGAATAATTGATTTGTATCCAATCTATTGCGCGTGGTCAGAACGTGGACAAACTCATATTGGTGGTGAATAATCAGGAAACCTAAGTGAGAACTTCCCATATGACAGGTTCACGAAATTCTTGCGGGGGGCACATCCTGCAGGTGAAAGTATTTGTACGCCATTACCAGAAGTATAATTAAATGAATTCGGCCTTTATAGAAGGTCGGAGACAAAGGCTATGCCAAATATTTCAGAATAAAGAAAATAGCTTCATATCGACATGATAATCAGCTAAATAATAAATGTTTAATTGATCGATTTCGATTGGTTCGGTTCAAATTCCCGTAAGCAGAGATTCTTTTTGAGTAAATAATCGCATAGAATACGCGAAAATGAGTATCGCATTAAAAGACAGATCAATCTGGAAAACTCATTTTAATACAACATCCACCACCAAAATCTCCGACTTACCGATGGTCCTGACCAGAGGGCCCCACAACCTGATGCCACTGGTCACAAAAGAATGCGTATTGGTAAACTTCTTATACCCATATACCAAAGGATACATATTCCTCAAAATCAAATTCAAAGGGAATAACTGTCCGTCGTGCGTGTGACCCGAAAAGGAAATATTCACACCCGCCTGACCAATCTGCACAAGCTCCGTTGGACGATGATCGATCATGATGACCGGAAGCGAGCCATCCACAGATTTCATCATTTCCCCAAGACTTTTTCGTTCCCAATACTGACTGTCATACCTTCCCACCAGGTTAAAAGAACTGTCGATCACAACTACCTGATCATTGATGAGCCGCATACCCGCCTTGGGAAAAAATTCTGCATTCCCCTGTCTGCCGTACGCCTCATGATTTCCAAAAATAGCAAATACCCCATACCTGGGATGTATCTCACTGAGAATCTCCTCAAATTTCCGAAGACCCGCCTCTTCCCTCGTGCCCTCAGTAATGTCGCCACCAAAGATCATGATATCAGGATTGATCTTCAAAATTTGATCTTTCACACGAGTCACATATTCTTCATCAACCCCATTCTTGAGATGAAAGTCAGCCACAAAACCAATCCGGATGTGGTCTGTTTTTGCCGCTTTTCGCGGAATTTCGACCTGATATTCTGATACTTGTATGGTATTGAAATTGATAGCTCCAGCGGTAACAATAAAGATAGAAATGAACAAAAGAGTTGATAAACCCGCAACTTTAAATCTGGTGCTTTTCAGGCGTTCCTTGTGAACAATTCCAGCCATCCTGTTGATCAGCAAGAAAATATCGAAGAGAAGTAACAACAGAAACAGGTAAAGGTAAAAAGGCAAAATATACCCTGAGAGCATGGCCAGATTACCAACAATAAAGCCAACTTCCCTATCGGAAAACAGGTTGATAAAAGGATAGATAGCCGCGACCAACAAATAGATCACTGCATAGAAAAATCGATACCTTTTGTTGATGAAAAGTTGCCCGACCCGGACAAAAACATAAATATTGGGGATAATATATGCTAGCGTGATAATTGTATGGAACATATTTTCAGGATTCAGGATTTTAGACCGAAAGATACCGGAAAAATAAATATTTTTATGATTGCTAAAATACTCCCCACATGAACCGTTTCAATGCAATTCTACTGGGTTTAACCCAGATAACCGGACTCTCGGCTGTTGCCCAAAAACCAAACATTGTCTACATCCTGGCGGACGATCTGGGTTATGGCGACCTGAGTTGCTATGGCCAGAAACACTTCCAGACACCAAATATCGACAGAATGGCCAAAGAAGGAATGCTTTTTACCCAGCATTATGCCGGCTGTACCGTCTGCGCTCCTTCCCGATCCTCCCTTATGACTGGTCTGAATACAGGCCATACCCCCATCCGGGGAAACAAGGAGGCCACAGATGAAGGTCAGTGGCCACTTCCTGGTAAGACCATAACTATTCCAAAACTCCTGAAAGATGCCGGTTATGTTACGGGCGGATTCGGCAAATGGGGACTCGGATACCCCGGATCGGAAGGAGAACCCAACAAGCAGGGTTTCGACGAATTTTTTGGGTTCAACTGCCAGCGTCTGGCCCACAACTACTATCCTGACCACCTCTGGGATAACCAGAAAAAGGTACTGCTCGAAGGAAATACCGGCGACAAATTTACCCAATACGCCCCCGAACTGATCCACCAGCACGCCCTTCAGTTCATGGAGAAAAATAAATCACACCCCTTCTTCCTCTACTACCCAACCACCATCCCACACGCAGAACTGATGGTGCCGAAACAATACCTTGAAAAATTTAGAGGGAAATTTATGCCGGAAAAATCTTTCAAGGGAGCAAAACCAGGCGACAAGGGATTCAGAGAGGGCAGCTATGGCACACAGCCGGAAACACACGCCGCTTTTGCCGCCATGGTAACCTTACTCGATGAAAAAGTCGGGGAGATCTTTGCCAAACTGAAAGAACTCGGACTCGAAAAAAATACCATCGTACTGTTCAGTTCGGACAACGGACCACATCTCGAAGGCGGCGGAGACCCTGATTATTTCGATAGCAACGGACCGCTTAAGGGCTATAAACGGGATCTGTACGAAGGTGGAATCCGTGAGCCAATGATTGCCTGGTGGCCCGGAAAAATCAAGAAAGGTTCGACAACAGACCACATCTCCGCATTCTGGGACGTGATGCCTACACTCACAGATCTGGCAGGAGCCAAGACTCCGGAAAATATCGATGGCATCTCCTTCCTTCCCACCCTCCTGGGCAAAGGCGAACAGAAAAAACACGAATCCATGTACTGGGAATTCCACGAACAAAATGGCAGACAAGCCGTTCGCAAAGACAATTGGAAACTCGTGAGGTACAACGTCCTGATTCCTGCTAAGACAACCACAGAACTTTACGACCTGAACAACGACCTCGGCGAAGAAAATAACGTCGCCGAAAAACACCCTGAGATTGTAAAAGAATTAATGCAAATATTGTCTCACTCAAGAGTCCCATCCGACATATTCAAATTTCAACAGGAAACTGTTATTAAATAAACTTCATATTAAACAACAAGGTTAGACGCCGATGATCATTTGTTCATGATAAACCTGATCATCGGAAGTCCATTCGACAACCAAAAACAAATTTCGAAATGAAAAAAATTGGATTTATTCTGTTACTCCTGGCGATCGCCGCACAGTCAATGTTCGCCCAGAAAACCATTACCCAAGACCAAAGAATGCAGTGGTGGCGCGAAGCCCGCTTCGGCATGTTCATCCATTGGGGACTTTATTGCATCCCTGCCGGCGAATGGAAAGGCCAGCAATATCCGCAGATCGGCGAATGGATCATGAAAAATGCTAAAATCCCGGTTCAGGAATACCGTGGATTGGCAAAACAATTTAATCCGGTGAAATTTGATGCCAAAGAATTCGTGGCCACAGCGAAGAATGCTGGCATGAAATACATCACTATCACCTCTAAACACCACGATGGGTTCGCCATGTTTAAATCGAACGCTTCGAAATATAATATCGTGGATGCCACACCTTACGGCAAGGATGTGATAAAGGCGCTGGCAGAAGAGTGCCAGAAACAGGGATTGAAGATGTGTTTCTACTACTCACAATCCCGCGATTGGAACGAACCCAATGGGTTGGACAATGATTGGGATTTTCCTAAGGAGCGTAATTTTCAATATTACCTGGATTCGAAAGTCAAACCACAATTGACCGAGCTTTTAATGAATTACGGTCCGATCGGACTGATCTGGTTCGACACCCCGATGACCATTTCCAAAGAGCAGGCTCAAAGCCTCAAAGACCTGGTTCGCAGCCTGCAACCCGAATGCATCATCAGCGGCAGACTGGGAGGCGGAGTGGAAACCGACTACATGTCGACCGGGGATAATGTGATCCCGGCAACAGTGGTCCCGGGAGACTGGGAAGTGCCCGCCACCCTCAACAATACGTGGGGCTTCAAGAAAAACGACCACGAATGGAAGTCCTCCGAAGCGCTTACCCGCCTGTTGTTTGACATCGCTGCCAAAGGCGGAAACTACCTGCTCAATGTTGGCCCTACATCCGAAGGCCTCATCCCGAAAGAATCAGTCGACATCCTTGCCAAGGTTGGCGACTGGATGAAAATCAACAACGAGGCCATCTATGGAACCCAGGCCGGACCCTACAAAATTGAATTCAAATGGGGTAACATTACCCAGAAGCCGGGCAAACTTTACCTGGGCATTTTCAACTGGCCAACTGCCGATTTCTACCTGGAAGGACTGAAAAACAAGGTCAAAAAAGTATACTTATTGGCCGACAAACAAAAAGCACTCCTTTTCAAGGAAACTTCAGATCCGAAAAGTGGTCATAAGAGACTGAAAATACAGCTTCCAAAACAGGCTCCGGATAAGAATATATCCGTGGTGGTTGTCGAAATTGATGGAGCAGCCGACGTGGAAATAGCTATCAGCCAGCAGGCTAACAAAACAATTCTCCTTCCGGGGATATTAGGCCAGGCAAAACAAGGAGACAAGTCTGCCGCATTAAAATTCACCGCCCGTGGAGGTGGTGCCGACTGGTTAGACCCAACCATCAACCTGACCTGGAGTTTCACTGTTGAAAAGGCTGGTACCTATGTGGTGGATGTCGTTACCACCGAAACCGGATCGCACGGTACACCAGTCTGGCAAGGTGGCCAAACCATAAAAATCAAATGCGCCGGACAAGAACTTTCATCTGTTATTACCGACAAAAGCAAGGAATACAACCAACGCAGCCAATACTGGAAACTCATTCACTCCGAAGCTGGAAAGATCAAACTCGACAAACCCGGAACTTATGAGCTGACACTGGCGCCTCAAAATTTCACAGAAAACAAAATTGGTTTTACCTTCAAGGAGATTCAATTGAATCCTTCTAAATAAACAAAGCGATTTTTTGCCATCCGAGGTCAATTAGTTAACTTCGGCAGCACGTATTCACACTCACTATTTCAATATTAATCCTGCCCGCAACCGCAACGGGTACAAAATTAAAATCATGAAGAAGAACGTTTTTCTAACTATCACCCTTCTCGCAGCCATGATGATCGCTGCCCCTGCATTCGCGCAGAAAGTCAACCAGCTTACTAAGAAAGAGCAAAAAGAAGGCTGGACTCTCTTATTCAACGGCAAAAATTTCGACGGCTGGAGGAAATGCAATGGAACGGTCATGCCCACGAACTGGGTCATCGAAGAAGATGCCATGAAAGTATTTACCGGCCCCGATAAAAAACCCGGTCAGGGTTCTGATGGCGACGTCGTTTACCAGGTTAAGAAATACAAAAATTTTGAATTGACGATCGACTGGAAAGCCAGCAAAGCAGCTAACTCAGGTATCTTCTACAGCGTAAGGGAGGTCCCTGGACAACCAATTTATTATGCAGCACCAGAGGTTCAGGTACTGGATAATGCCGATGCATCCGACAATAAATTAGCCAATCACCTGGCCGGTTCACTCTACGACCTCTTGCCTTGCGATCCAAAAACAGTACATCCTGCAGGTCAGTGGAATACTTGCGTGATCAAACTTAAAGACGGCGTTTGTACACATTATATGAATGGCGTTGAGGTAGTTAAATATACTTTGTGGACTCCTGAATGGGATGCCATGGTCGCCAAAAGTAAATTCAAGACTTTCCAAGGATGGAAAGAAGGAATCGCCAAAGAAGGATTCATCGGCCTACAAGACCACGGTTACCCTGTCTGGTTCCGCAACATCAAGATCCGCGAACTATAAATCCCAATGATCCAGTCGCCAAACTTCAGTAAATTCACCTGGAAGAAGGTAGTCATTACACTGGTTGTGATCCTTGTTGCAACCCTTGTAAATGATTTTATCCGCATCAGCAGGTACAAATTCTACCCGGTCAACCCACACAAGGAAATAGCCGCAAGGCAGGATAATATCTACCTACAGCTCTCCGAGGGCAACCGGGATATTGACTGGAGCGGACTGGATGGCACCCTGGAGTTTATAGATAATAATTACGATTGTTCCGATTTCAAGCTGGTTAACCTGATCCGTATTTTATACGAATACGGAGATCAGATTCCAGCTGAAATGCGGGCAAAAATTGAGAAATCCGTTTTGGGTTTCCGCTACTGGTGGGACGAACCGGGAGGAAACTCCATGTGTTACTGGAGCGAGAATCACCAGATTCTCTTCGCTTCCGCGGAATATCTCCTGGGACAAAAATACCCCGAAAAGGTATTCCCCAACAGCGGAATGACTGGTAAAGAACACACCGCCAAGGCCAGAAAGAGGATCCTCGACTGGATGGAGATGCGCTGGAAATATGGCTTCATCGAATTCAATTCCAATGTCTATTATTCAGAAGATATCGGGGGAATGATCAACCTGATCGATTTCTCGGCCGACGATGAAATTGTCAAAAAAATGCAGATCATCATGGATCTGCTGTTGTTCGATGTGGCCTCTCAAAACAATAAAAACATGTTCGTCTCGGCCAGCGGAAGGGCTTACGAACATAGTCGTAAGGGTGGCCCACGTACAACCCTGGGCGGCATCACGGATTTTTACTGGGGCAGCGGCAAAAAGCTGGGTGGAGGTCTCACGCACGGATTGGCAACCTCCAAAAAATATTTCCTGCCTCCGGTTATTGCCAGCATCGGCAGGGATTCAGGCAACGTGGAGATCAGACAGAGCAACGGACTGGATCTCTCAGAGCTAAAAAAGGAAGGTTTCGGCAGCACCAGTACCAAAGATATGATGATGCAGCTGGGAATGGAAGCCTTTACCAATCCGGAAATTATCAGGAATACCCTCGCCTTCGTGAGAGCTAATAATATGTTCACCAACGGATTCATTGCCGATATGAAGGTCTTGGATATCAGCATACTAAGTGCCCTGCACCTGGAACCTGCCCTTTCTCGGTTCCTCGATTCACCCTCCGATGGTGTGGCCATTCAAAGGGGCAATACCTATACTTATAAAACCAAAGATTATACCTTGTATGCTGCACAGCAGCACCATCCGGGTACTTATGGCGACCAGCAGCATGTTGCCGGCATGAATATCGGCAATTCATTCAGCATCTTCCACACACATCCCGCCCTGGAAGTCGACAAGAAGAGTCAGTCGCCCAATTATTGGGTCGGATACGGACGCTTTCCTGATGTCGGACAGGATCACAACGTTTCGCTGGCCATTTATTCCATCCCCGCCAGGAAGGGAATACTGGAGAAATCATTGCTCGGCTACACCCACGCCTGGTTTCCGAAAGAAAATTTCGACACCGTCGTCGTCTCGGGAAATATTGCCATGGGAAAGAAGGGAAGCACCTATTGCGCCATGATTGCCAAAAATAACCTGACCTTCAGGACGAATACTACCAACAACCTGATCCAACCAGGAAAACGTGTTTTCTGGATCATGGAAGCCGGCTCGGAACAGGAGGATCACTCTTTCGGCAAATTCTGCGAAAGGATTCGAAGCAATAAATGCGATTTCGATTCGACAAAACTACTTTTGACCTATCATTCAGGTGGCAAGAAATACCAATTGAATTACAAGACCGATTTTAGGGTCAACGATACCGTCATCAATACGAATTACGACCGTTTCGATTCTCCTTATTGCAAGGCAGCCCGAAAAGCCGGTTCATTCGCCATAAATTTCAAGGACCAGTCCCTGTTCCTCGATTTCGACAAGATGATCAGGAAATCAAATCCCGAGTTCATTGCTAATCCATAATTTAAATCACAGTCAAATATTGTCAATCCACATAGACATTCGCCGGAACCATTGATTTGATTTGATAAAAAATCTTCCTGAGACTAAATTTGATTATTGTGGGAATTCCATTCGGCCGTTAAAAACAAATATGTGAAAAGACTCAAAGCAGCCTAAGATTATGAGAAACAAAGACACGCGATTAATAGGAAATTTCGGCAAAAATACCAGCATCTTCATTTTTACCTTCATGGTAATTGGTTCATTAACCTTTGGCCAGAACGAAAGAAGAGGCAGACAGGAAGATGCCAACAGGAAGAAACCCGGGTACTTCCAGACAGATGTCCCGGCCCAGGAGTACAACATCATCCTTTCACGGCCGACGGATCACCAGGTAACCATCAGCCTGGTTGCGAATGAAAATCTTAAGGGCTATTTCGAGTATGGCAAGAATCCAAAAGCGCTCACTCAAAAAACAGAGATGCAAACGTTTGAAGTGGATAAAAAGAAAGAAATTATACTCGGCAACCTGGAGAGAAACACCCACTATTTCTATCGTCTGGTTTATCACAAAAATGGGAACCAGGAAGAAAAAAAATCAGATGTGCATTTTTTTCAGACGCAAAGAAATCCGGGTACTCAATTTTCATTCACCATTCAGGCAGATTCCCACCTGGACGAAAATGCTGATACAAAAATATATACCCGTACGCTCCAAAACATGGCCGCAGATTCAGCCGATTTTTTGATCGATTTAGGGGATACCTGGATGACGGATAAATACCGGAATGACTACAAAGAGTCTATCAAACAGTATATTGCCCAACGGTACTACTTTGGACTGGTTTGTCACTCCTCCCCCCTGTTTCTGGTTTTAGGAAATCACGATGGTGAATCCGCCAGGGAAATGGCTAACTGGGCAATAGCCACCAGGGAAAAATATTATTCCAACCCGAGCCCGGATGGTTTCTTTTCCGGCAACATGGAAAAGACCGAAAACGGGAGTTACAAAGAGAATTACTATTCCTGGGAGTGGGGGAACGCACTTTTTATGGTGCTGGATCCGTTCCGTTACACACCCGACAACCGGGATCCCTGGCAAAGATCGCTTGGTTCTGAACAATACAACTGGCTGAAAAATACCTTACAAAAGAGTAAAGCAAAACTCAGGTTTGTCTTGATCCATAACCTTGTCGGAGGGGCCGATAACAATGGCATCGCCAGGGGCGGAATTGAAGCTGCCAGGTTTTTTGAATGGGGTGGGTTAAATGCAGACAGCACAAAAGGGTTTTCTTCCCATCGACCCGGCTGGGAAAAACCGATACACGATTTATTGGTACAATACAAAGTCAGCGCCGTCATTCACGGGCACGATCACGTATTCGTCAAACAAAATATGGATGGAATTATTTATCAGGTTCTCCCGCAACCGGGAAGCCAAAGGTATGGGAATACGAATTCGGCCACGGAATACGGATACAAGTCCGGCATCATCATGAATGCCCCGGGCTATTTAAGAGTTACTGTTAAAGGAAACACTGCGAAGGTAGACTACGTGCAAACCAGCATCGATGCCGAACATAAAAACGGAGAAATCCTGCATTCGTACCAGATCAGTGCCAACTAAGGACCAACTTTGTATTGGATCCTTTCCAGGATGATTGGCAAACATTTGGCGACCGATTCTTCAACAGATAAAATTTCTGAGTCGACTTCAATATCGGGATCCTCCGGAGCCTCAAAAGGTGATGTAATGCCCGTAAAATTCTTGATCTCCCCATTCCGGGTCTTCTTGTATAACCCCTTAATATCACGCTTTTCGCAGAACTCAAGAGAGGCACTAAGATAGATTTCAATCATGTTTTCCTTGCCAATTAGATCCTGAATGCTCATCCGGATCTTCCTGGTAGGTGTAATGAAACTATTGATACAGATAATTCCGCAGTTCAGAAACAACTTGGTCGTCTCTGCAATCCGCCTGATATTTTCCAGTCGGTCCGGCAAGGAAAATCCGAGGTCCTTATTCAGTCCCGACCGGATCAGGTCTCCATCCATCACCTGTGATAAATATCCCCGATTGAAAAGCTCCTTTTGAAGCTGAAGTGCCAACGTCGACTTGCCAGATCCGGAAAGACCGGTCAACCAGATTACTACAGCCCGTTGATTCAATAATTGTTCTTTAAGGGATTGTTGGAGCATATTATTTTAGAATACAATTGATTACCATTCTTCCTCGGTGTAAAAATGCTTGGAAACATCGTTAACATTGCTCTTAATGAACAATATCTCATCCTTACTTAACCTACTTTTCCACAAATATACATTCTTTTTACTGTCCCTTTTTAACCTTGAAGGGTCAAAAGCGATTGGATCCGTAAACTGATTATCACAGGTTAAATGGAGAATCTCTTCTTGAATATCCTCAGTAAAATTAAGATTCAACCTCTCATAGAGTTTCTTAAATTCATTCACCGGATCCCGGGAGAGCACCTCGTGCTTCAAATAGATCCATTCCGGAAATTCCTCCTGGTAATGTCGCACCGTCGAATAGAATATTCTCCATAAAAGCGAAGCCTGCTCAATAATCGGACGCTCATTTACCGCAAAATCCTCAATCTCTTCCCTGAAAGGCTCAAGATTATGACTGTTCATTAAAAGTGGTTGACGGACGAAATTATTAAAATCATAGGTCCAGTTAAGCCCCTTAAGCGAACTGACGAAAGCCGCTGGATGACGAATTAGCAAAACAACTCTCATGCCAAAAGACTCTGCCAGCCAGGGAGCGGAAAACAAGGCAATCGGATCTTTAACCAAAGGGCGTTTGTGAAAAAACTTATACTCCTGTGCTACGAGATAAGCCTTCAGCAAATGCAGGGATTTTACAAATGGCCCCTTTTTCAATTCATCAACATCGACAGAGAAATTGTAATTTAAGGCTTCTTTGAAATTTGAAAAATATTCATTGCTGTTGGAAGTATCTATATATTGGTACCACTCCTGCGTATTGAATCTAATAATCCCGTTGAATCTATTCCTGTTAAAGGGTTCATAAATCAACCCAACATTCTTGTCTAGACTCAGGACTTTTCCTGTAAATGTGGTGCCGGACCTATGGGATCCAGTGACCAGAATCGGACTGTTATTCATTGTTTACCTTAAGGGATAAAGTATCATAATTGATCAAAATAATGCAAAACACATGCCAGGATTGAACAAAATTGTGTCTCTCATGGCTTATTAGACCATTAAGACGACAGAAAGTTAATTTTCAAGCGCCAAAAGCCAAATATTTTCAACGAACGGGAATTCAACCAGACTCTTCCAAAAATTCTTTATTATTGTATTTCCTATTAATGGCCTCTCAACACATTACCATGAAGACCCTTCAGGCATCAGCCATTTCGCTCCTGATTCTCTGCTCATCCTTGTCAGCAGCAGCTTCTTATCCCTCCGACCATCCCCGGCAGGAAAACCAGTCAACCTCATCGATTTCACCCTCACCCTCTGAGACAGGGAAAAGAATTGCCGCAAACGTGGTGAACCGCCGCTTCGGCTGGAGGTACCAAAAGGTCTGCACCTACTACGGATGCCTGATTCTGGCAGAAGCTTCCGGCGATAAAAAAATCCAGCAGCAAATCATGAAAGGTTATGCCCCATTCTTAAAAGGTACCCGGAAACCACATATCGGCCACGTGGATTACAACGTATTCGGCATCTGGCCTTTCGAAATGTACCGCCAGACCGGTAAGGAAGAATACCTGAAGATTCCCAAAAACCTGGCCGATAAGGAGTTTGGCACCCTTCAGTCAGATGGCCTGACCAGCCTCTCCCGATTCTGGGTCGACGATATGTACATGGTCGGATCCCTCCAGATTCAAGCCTACAAATCCTTGAAAGATACCATCTACCTCAACAGGGCCGCCAGGCAACTGGTGGTTTATTGCGATCGGTTGCAACGTGAAAACGGACTCTTCTTTCACAGGAAAGATGCACCATTCTTCTGGGGACGGGGAAACGGATGGGCAGCCGCTGCCATGACAGAAGTATTGCTGGTCCTGCCGCCGGATAACAAATATTATGCGCAACTTCTGAGCGCATACAGGAAAATGATGAAGACCCTGCTGAGCTTTCAGGGAGAAGACGGGATGTGGCACCAGCTGCTTGACGATCTGCAGAGTTATCCGGAATCCTCCTGTACCGGCATGTTCATCTACGCATTGGCCTCCGGACTTGACAAAGGATGGCTGCCTTCTGAAGGGTACAAGGAAAATATCCTGAAAGGCTGGAAAGCCCTGGCCAGTTATATCAACGACAAAGGCGAAGTCCGGAACGTCTGCGTCGGAACAAATGCTAAAGACAACAAGAAACATTACCTTACAAGGCCAAAGAGTACCGGGAATTTCCACGGACAGGCAGCCGTACTATGGGCAGCTACAGCCATGACCAGACTCGAAGCAAAAAATAAAGTAACACAATGAAGAATAACATTTTACTCCTGCCAACCAGGTCTTCACGAAATCTAGCCTTGTTTCTTGCCGTAATTCTTGCCGCCTGCTCAACCAATTCTGGTAAAAAGCCGCAGAGCAAAACGGAAAAAGCCGCCTCCTTGCCTTCGACAGAAACTACCGCGACAGCCCCAAAACGGGAAATGGTCGCCTTCCAGGCCGGGACCTTCACCATGGGATCCAACACCGCAACCCCACAGGAAAGACCCGCCCACCAGGTGGAAGTCAAGGCTTTCAGCATCGACAAATATCCTGTTACAGTAGCCGATTTCCGAAAATTTGTCGAGGCAACCGGTCACAAGACAGATGCAGAGAAATTTGGCGACTCGGGTGTATTCGACTTCAGCACCTCCGCATGGACACTGAAGCCCGGTGCCAACTGGCAATATCCATTTGGAAAAAATACTGCCCGTGCAGCGGATGACCAACCGGTCACCCAGGTTAGCTGGTACGATGCCACGGCTTATGCTTCCTGGGAAGGGAAAAGACTTCCGACTGAAGCGGAATGGGAATACGCGGCAAAATGCGGAGGCAAAAACAGTACTCGGTTCAGCTGGGGCGATCAATTGATCGTCAACGGTAAATATATGGCGAACGTCTGGCAAGGAAGTGACCTTACAACTAAACAGGGCGAAGACGGTTTCGAAACGACTTCCCCGGTAGGGCATTATGGCCTTACCCCATGCGGAATGGCAGATATGGGCGGAAACGTATGGAACTGGTGTGCAGATGTTTACAAAATGTATCCCGGCAATGATGTGCCCTTTCAGGAAAATCCCGAGATGAAGGTCATCAGGGGAGGTTCCTTCTTCTTCGACCAGGCAGGAGAAAATAGTTATACCGCTACTTTCAGGGGATTCAATACGCAGGAAACCTCCCTTTTTAACACCGGTTTCAGGTGCGCAAGTGATGTCAGATAATTATTTGAGTTCCGCTAACTTAAACAATTATTATTTTTCTAAATTTGGCGTACAAAATTGAGGGATCCCGCTCACTACTACGACTATTACATAAACGACTAAAGCCCGGACTCAACAGAATCTGGACGGGTAACTGATTAAATTTTTTGAAAAAAAGTGGTGTCCCTAAAAAATACAATTTCAGGATGAGTTTTAGCAATTTTTTCAAGGGCGGAAAATCTAAATATTGGCTGGTGGTGCTTGGCATCTTTCTGTGCGCCATCATATTAGGTTCTGTCAATGTAGTTTCAAATTATACATCGTCAGACAAATACTGTGTCTCCTGCCATATCCACCCAATTCAGGATCAAAACTGGAGACTATCGGAACATTACAACAACAAGGTCGGCGTCGTCGTCCATTGTGTTGAGTGTCACCTGCCTCCAAAAGGCCATGGATACTTTCCTGCAAAAATAAAACACGGTGCCAAAGACGTTTATGGCAAACTTTTCAAGGACAGCGCCGATTTCAACTGGGAAGCAAAAAAGACCCTCGAAAATGCGAAGAATTTCGTGTATCAAGAGTCCTGCATTAAATGCCACGAAAATCTTTTCCCTGTAACACTCTCTGTCAATGGGAGTAATGCCCACCTTCAGTATATTAATAGTCCGAAAGATCAGCAGCCCAACTGCATCAACTGTCACCTCAACGTCGGCCATTACGACAAAAATAACCTCCACGCTCATAATGCCAGTTTCGGCGTAACCGGGACGGTCGCAAAAGAGCTCTTCACCGAACCCACCAAAGTGGAGAAATTTGAAAATTTCACAGAAAAAGTACCCGGAACCTCCCTTTCCTTCGAATTGGTGGCCATCCCGGAAGGGACTTTTGAAATGGGAAGCCCCGAAAAAGAGGAACTCAGGAAGCCGGATGAAGGTCCGGTCAGAAAAGTTCATCTTTCTAAATTCTTCATGGGAAAAGCGGAAGTCAGCTGGGATGAATACCTCGAATTCTTTAAAGCCACTGCCTCCCAGGGACGCAAGGAAGCCGTCACTACTCAGCCAGTCACAGACGCTATCACCGGACCAACCCCTCCTTGGGGCGCACCCGATCAGGGCTGGGGCAAAGGCACACGTCCCGCCATCACGATGTCCTGGAAAGCAGCCAGCACCTATTGCCTCTGGCTCTCCAAGAAGACAGGGAAAAAATACCGGCTGCCCACCGAGGCCGAATGGGAATATGCCTGCCGCGGTGGTTCCAAAGATCCTTATTTCTTCAAGGGAAGCCCGAAATCCTTCACCTCCGCAGGGATATTCAAGAAAATTTTTGGTGCGGACACTACCGTGATCAACTCCTTCGTCATATACAAGGAAAATAGTCAATTCAAGTCCGGTGAACCGGGATCAGTCAAAGCTAATCCTTTCGGGTTGAAAAACATGTTGGGTAACGTGGCGGAATTCTGCCTGGATTATTATGCTCCCAACGCATACAAAACTGCCTCCGGAGAGGTATTGAATAATCCGACAGGACCGGCCAATGGACAGGAACATGTGATCCGGGGTGGATCGTTCAAAAGCGATGCCAAAGATGTGCGCAGCGCGGCCAGGGATTTCACCAGGACCAAAGCCTGGCTGATGACGGATCCTCAGATGCCGAAGAGTGTCTGGTGGTATTCCGACAGCAATGATGTCGGATTCAGGGTGGTTTGTGAAGTAGAATAGAGAAAATATTGTTGCAAAGATGGAAAAGAAAAATATTGACAGAAGAAAATTCCTGGGCGCCGGAGTGCTGGCCGGTGCTACGGTTGTTGGAGCCGGTGCCCTCCTGGCTTCCTGCGGAAAAGAGCAATCTAACGCCTCCCTCGGACTGCCTCCCATACTTAAGGGTGCCCCGAAAGGCAGAAAACTTAAGGCCGGACTGGTTGGTGCAGGTAACCGCGGAACGGGTGCCGCTATCAACTTTATCAGCGCGGGACCTGATTTGGAGATCGTCGCGGTAGCGGATGTGTTTCAGGACAAAATCGATGCTTTCCGCGAAAGGTTCAAATCCTTCAACCTGGATATTCCTGAGAAGAACTGCTTCACCGGCCTCGACAGCTACAAGAAACTGATGGCGCTCGAAGAACTGGATGTGGTCCTGCTGGCTACTCCTCCCCGCTTCCGTCCTGAACATTTTCTGGAAGCCATCCAAAACAAGAAACATGTCTTCATGGAGAAACCGGCAGCCGTTGATCCTGTCGGAATAAGGTCTGTAATTGCTACCGCGAAAAAAGCGGAAGCCCTTGGACTGTGCGTAGTTACGGGAACCCAGCGCCGCCACCAGGAAGACTATATCGAAACCTACAAAAGAGTGCAATCCGGCATGATCGGCAAACTTACCTCCGCCAGGGCGTTCTGGAACCAGGAACATGTTTGGTTCCGCACAAGGGAAGACGGTTGGGACGACATGACCTATATGGTGCGCAACTGGAACAATTTCTGCTGGCTCTGCGGCGATCATATCCTCGATACACACGTGCATAACATCGATGTCGTCAACTGGTTCATGGGCAAGACTCCTATCCGGGCCATCGGAAACGGCGGACGTCACAGGCGCGTCACAGGCGACCAATACGACTATTTCAACATAGATTTTGACTATGGAAACGGCGTCAACTCTCACAGCTATTGCCGTCAGATCGACAGCTGCGCCAACGGAACCGGCGAAATGATCATGGGTACCGAAGGCTATACCAACTGCATCAATACCATCTGGGACCTCAACGGAAAAGTCAAATGGCAATTCGAATACCAGAAAGATGAAAATGGGAACACGATGAGCCAACTGAAAATTCCTGCATACGTTCAGGAACACATGCACCTGGTACATGCCATCCGCAAAGGAGAATATGTGAACCAGGCCGAGCAGACTGCCCTTTCTACCATGACGGCCATCATGGGCCGCACTGCCGCCTATACTGGTCAGATGGTCACCTGGGAGGAGATGATGAAATCCGACATGCAGCTCGGTCCGAAAGAGATGAAATTCGGTCCGGTCGACATGAAATTCGAAGTCCCCGTACCCGGAACACCTCCTAATATTTAGACAAGGCCCAGCGATCCTTCGATCGCAACGAAGGATAAATTGACAAACATTTCAAACTAAATAAATATGACAAACAGAAGATCTTTTTTGAAAAATTCGGCTGTTACTTCTGTGGGTGCCCTCATCCTCCCGCAGATCATCCCTTCCACCGCGTTGGGAATGGGAGGCAGATTAGCCCCTAGTAGCCGGCTGGTCATGGGTCAAATCGGCACCGGTTCCCAGGGTAAAAGCAACATGCGCGACTTCCTGAAACTGAACAAAGAAGTACAGTTTGTTGCCGTCTGTGACGTGGATTCCAACAATTTACAGCAGGCAAAAGAGCTGGCAAACAAGGCCTACGCCGACAATGGATGCCGCACTTATGGCGATTTCCGGGAATTTCTTGACAAAGAGAAACTCGACGCCGTCTCCATCGCGTTACCAGACCACTGGCACGGAATCATTTACACCGCAGCCGTGGAGAAAAAGTTGCATGTCTATGGCGAGAAACCGATCTGCCGCACCATCCGCGACGGACAAACGATCGTAAAAGCCGTTCAGAAAAATAAAATCACCTGGCAAACAGGCAGTTGGCAAAGATCCAACGCCAATTTCCACAGGGGCGCAGAATTGGCCATCAATGGAAGGATTGGAAAGATTCACCTGATCGAGGCAGGCCTTCCTAATGGAGGTAAAGGCATCGGAACACCACCAGTCCAGGATGTTCCCAAAGAACTCAACTGGGAAATGTGGTTAGGCCCTGCTCCAAAAGTAGCCTACCGGGGAGTCAGCCACTGGAACTGGCGCTGGATCCTCGAATATTCCGGCGGTCAGCTCACCGACTGGGCAGGTCACCACATCGATATCGCCAACTGGGGCGCCGGACTGGAGCACACCGGACCGGTTGAAATCGTCGGTGAAGGAGTCTATCCAAGAGAAGGAATCTACAACGTTCCGGTCGAATATGACTTCATGTGCACTTATGCCAATGGCATCAAAATGAGGGTTGCCAATGAAGCCCGCCTCGAAAAAGGCTCAGGAACTACCTGGTACGGCGACAAAGGCTGGATACACGTCAATCGTGGTAACGTATTGGAGGCCTCCAATCCGAAGATCTTAAATGAAGTAATCGGCGCCAATGAGATTCACCTGATCAAAAGCGACAACCACTGGCAAAATTTCGTCGACTGCGTTCGCTCCGGTGCCAAGACCATCGCTCCGATCGAAGTGGCATACCGGGCGATCTCGGTAGCTTTATTGGGCGAAATAGCCATGCAAACGGGACAGAAAATCAAGTGGGATCCTAAAAAAGAAGAGATCATCGGTAACCCGATGGCCGCCCGCCTGCTCGATCGTCCTTATCGTCAACCCTGGCAATTACCAACTATTTAATCTCAAAAAATGAAAAATTTTAAATCCATAGTCCTGCTGTGCGCCGCAGTTCTTCTATTTTCGGCAACTCAGCTTCAGGCTGCCAATTACAAGGCGTTGATTGTAACCGGTCAAAGCAATCACAACTGGGAAGGATCCTGTCCGATCCTGAAACAGATTCTCCTCCAAACAAATTTGTTTACGGTCGATGTAGCCACTACACCGGCAAAAGGTGGCAACATGGCTGCCTTCCAGCCGGATTTTAAAAAGTACAACATCGTGGTAGTGGATTATAACGGAGAATCCTGGTCAGAAAAAACGAAGGCAGAATTTCTGGATTTCGTGAAAAATGGCGGTGGTGTCGTGATCTATCATGAAGCGGATAACTCTTTCGCCGATTGGAAAGAATACAATAAGATTATCGGTATTGGGGGCTGGAATGGCCGCTCTATCAAAGATGGCCCATATGTCTATTACAAAAATAACAAATTGGTTATCGACTCGGTTTCAACAGGCCCGTCAGGTTCACATGGACCTCAGCACGAATACGTTGTAAAAACCAGAAAGGCGGATCATCCTATCATGAAAGGTCTGCCAATCACCTGGATTCATGGGAAAGACGAGCTTTACAGCACCCTTCGCGGCCCTGCAAAGAATATGGAAATTTTGGCTACCGCATTCGCGGATACCTCCAAAAAAGGAACTGGCAGGGATGAACCGATGCTGATGACCCTCCAATATGGCAAAGGAAGGATTTTCCATACGGCCATGGGTCATATTGGTAAAGATGAAACGCACCCAGCCACCGAATGTGTTGGATTTATTGTGACTTTCCAGCGTGGCGCCGAATGGGCGGCTTCCGGTAAAGTTACCCAGACCATTCCCCTTGATTTCCCAAATATCGCAGGCTCCGTGTTGAGACCCGACTATAAAGAAACCACGCTCGCGGAGGATATGGAGAAAATTTCAACTTAC
This sequence comes from Prolixibacteraceae bacterium, assembly GCA_037137375.1. Taxonomy (GTDB): domain Bacteria; phylum Bacteroidota; class Bacteroidia; order Bacteroidales; family Prolixibacteraceae; genus CAINVV01. The sequence continues at coordinate 211,532 of JBAXKJ010000002.1, read as the reverse complement.
GCCATCGACAGAAGCACCCGCTATTTTACTGATCTTCAGGGTAGAATCCGCAAAGTTAGTGGAAACCCTGCCGCTCTGCTGGACATTGAAAAGCAAATGGTCAAAGTCTTGAAAGACAAAAGCGCCACCGTCGAAGGCAAGAAACTCCTTCTCAAAGAACTCGCCTGGATGGGTTCCAATTATTGCGTTCCTGCCGTTCAGGAACTGTTAAAAAATGCCGATCTAAAGGACGCGGCCGCCTTTACACTCGAGAGAATGAAGGGTCCCCGCAAAATTTGATTGTTACGAATACCTCATACTTCCGGACTTGATTTGGATTCCGCTTATAAATTGCGGGATGACGAATCAAGTCCGGAAGTAAGAAGAATCAATTTGCTCCCAACACAATACTAGTTTACTTTACAGATTTTTGTAATTTTAGGCGTCAGTAAACAACTTTTTTACTTTTGTTTACTGGCGCTTTAAATTTTTGCTATATGTTCAGTCTGGTTATACCCGTTTATAATGAAGAGCAACTGATCGACGACCTGGTTTCCCGGGTCGTGACCTCTGTGGCGTCCATTTCGGACGATCATGAGCTGCTTTTCGTGGACGATGGCAGTACCGACCAGACCGTTGCGAAACTTTTGCAACACAGGCTTTCCAACAAAAAAATCAAGGTCATCTCCCTCTCCAAAAATTTCGGTCACCAGGCTGCTTTTACTGCCGGACTCGAAGTCTCCAAAGGGGATATAATTGCCATGATGGATGGCGACTTGCAAGACCCGCCCGAATTGCTGGCGGAGATGTACCGCAAAATCAAGGAGGAAGGTTACGACATCGTGAGCGGCAAGAGAACCGGACGAAAAGGCCGCGGACAACGGACTTTTTATACCTTCCTGTTTCACCTGATCTTCAAAAACGTCGCCGGACTCGAATACATGGAAAATGCCGGGAACTTCTCCATGATGACACGCGAAGCGCTCCAGGCACTCCTTTCGATGAAGGAAAAAGTACGATACATGCCGGGTTTGCGCTCTTTTATCGGGTTCAACCAGGGAACCGTCGAGTATATCAGGGACGACCGCTTTCAGGGCGATCCGAAGATGAACCTCTCCAAACTCTTCGCCCTCGCCGGCGATGCCATCTTCTCCTTCTCCAGGTTTCCCATCCGGCTGTGTCTGCTGCTGGGCACGATCGGAACCATCGTTTTCATGCTTGCAGGTATTTATGTAATTGTCGATAAAATTCTTGGCTTTGCCATCGTCGGATGGTCCTCCACCCTGCTGAGCCTCTATTTCCTCGGTTCCATCCAGCTGATTTTCCTAGGAATCGTTGGAGAATATGTCTTCCGCATCTACAAAGAATCCCAGAACAGGCCGATCTATTTTATCCGGAAAATACACGACGAGAACCCATAATGCCTGTTTCAATGGCCAATATCATTCACCGTCCCATCTCCGGAAAGAACGGCCTCTCCAAAGGACTCTTTAACCTCTGCGCCGGATTACTGCTGGTTTTTCTGCTCATGAGTGCCAAAGAGGCAGGGATTTCGGGCGATGAGGAACTTCATTACAATCAATCCGTCAACGTTTACAACTATTTCGCCTCTTTTGGAAAAGACCAGAGTGCCCTGGATACCCCAACGACACACCTCAAATATTACGGTCAATCGTTTGATAACCTGACGACTATATTCATCAAGTGGTTCAACATCGACGATATCTACCTCTTCCGTCATGTGATGAACAGCTTCGCCGCCTGGGTAGCCATCCTTCTGGCAGCCCTGCTGGCAATCTGGCTTTCCGGGTACGGGGCAGGCATCATTACCCTGTTGCTCTTCGCCGTTTCCCCCACCTTCCTCGGGCATGCTCAAAACAATTTAAAAGACATTCCCTTCGCCCTTGCCTACATTGCCGGCACTTTTTTCCTTTTAAAATGGCTCTTCTCCGACCGGCAAAGGTGGCAGGATCTTCTCCCTCTCATCCTCTCATTTGCCTTCGGCATCAGCATCCGACCCGGTGGACTGCTGCTAATCTGTTACCTTCTGCTTTTTCTAATCATCAGAGAAGCAATTCATTACCATGAATCTTCCACTTTCAGCATTAGTCGTCTGAGACCTAAATTGTTCTCTATCTTCCTGATCATCCTGGCCTCCTGGCTGCTCGGTATCCTGCTCTGGCCATTCGCGCTGCAAAATCCCATTTCAGGGGTCTGGGAGTCCTTCAACGTCATGGCACAGTTCCCCACCACCATTCGGCAGATCTTCGAAGGCCGGCACGAATGGTCCGATTTCATGCCCTGGTATTACCTGCCCAAACTGATGCTCCTCACCATCCCTTTGCTGGTCTGGGCGGGTATCATCTGTTTTTTTGCCCTTGCCGGGAAAGCCCTGAAGCAAGATTTCCAGAAATATGCGTTTCTCCTTTTCACCATTATCTTCCCGATTATCTTCGTAATCTGTGAGCAATCAAATCTTTACGGTTCATGGAGACACTTCCTGTTTGTCTATCCTGCCATGGTTGTGCTGTCGGCGATCGGAATATGGCACCTTGTTCTTCGTTACAGGTCGAAGTTTGAAAGGTTCATGTTGATCTTTTTTTTACTGCTTGCACTCCATCCTGTCCGCTTCATGGTGAGGAATCATCCCTATTTTTACCTCTATTACAATCAGTTAACCAACGGACTGAAAGGCGCTTATGGGATTTACGAGACAGATTATTACTATCATTCCCTGCGCCAGGCATCTGAATGGCTGATCGGTGAGCTGCACAGGAACCATCCGGGCGACACCCTGAAAATCGGCACCAATTTTCCGGCGGACTGGTACTTCAGAAAGGAGAAAAATCTGACCCTCAAATATTTCACTTACAATACCAGGAGCCAGCAGGACTGGGACTATTACATTGTTGTCAACAGTTACATTCAACCTGTTTTACTCAGGAACAAGGTCTGGCCTCCCAAAAATTCCATCAAAACTATTGAGGCAGGCGGAGTCCCTATTTGCGCAGTACTAAAAAGGGAAAACAAGCAGGATTTGCTCGGCTATCAGGCATATATTGGGGGTCAATATGAAGAAGCAGTAAAATATTTTGAAGAAGCAGTAAAAAAAGAGGATCAGGATGAACTAATCTTTTTTAATTTTGCCTCCGTCTGTTACAAGATGGGCGATCCGGAGAAAGCCCTTTCCCTGTTACAGAAAGGGTTGGAAATCAATCCGGAAAATGATCGGATCCTGATGTTTCAGGCCAACATTTATTCCGAAAAAGGGGATGTTGCCAGGGCAGCAGAATTATATCAGTCTGTCATCCGGGTAAACCGGAAAAATTTTGATGCTTATCCGGCGCTGGCTAAAATATTGGTTGGACAAAAGGAGTTAAAAAAGGGTCGCGAACTGTTGAAATCCTGTTTAACCATGTCACCAAATTTTAAGGAGGCAATCGTTGGATTGGCAGATAGTTACAGGACAACCGATCTGGAGGTGGCCCGAAAATATGATGAATTAGCAAAGACAATTAAATAAGTAAAATCGTTGATCATGAAAAAGAACATTATTCGTTTGACTTTGGCAGTGATGATGCTGCTGAATGTTGCCGCCCTTGCACTGGCACAGACCACCCCGAAAGCCGACAAAGACACCGTAAATGCCGACAAGGCTGCCAAACCGGTATTCTATCAGGCTGCCGATGAAGAAAAATCTTCAGGTAGTTCTAACACCGCAATCTATATTGCTGCCGGAGTAATCGTAGGTGCCGGTGTCGTTTTCTTCCTCCGCAAGAAGAAAAAATAGGGTCAATCCAAATAAAGTCCGCTGGTCCAGATTTGTAATCTGGACCCATTTTGCGTTCCTCTTGCTGGTCCGGATTTGCAATGATCGTAGCTGGTCCGGATTTCATTTTTTCCGGTTTTTGCCGCTGGTCCAGATTTGCAATGAATGATGCTGGTCCAGATTTGCAATCTGGACCATTGAGTTAATCCCGCTGGTCCAGATTTGCAATCTGGACCAATCAATCCAAATAAATACTCCTACTGCTCCTCGGAACCGCCTCCCCGATAATCGCTGAATCAACCAATCCCGCCTTCATTCTTAGTTGCTCAAGCACCTCATCAGCCCTCTTAGCCGGCACTGCCATCAGCAACCCACCCGAAGTCTGCGCATCGCAACACAGCATTTTTCGCTCATAAGTCAGCAAAGAGCCAAATGTCGTATGTTCTCTTACAAATTCCAGGTTCCTGAAAGCAGCTCCCGGAATGCATCCCTCTTCAAGCAATGCAAGAGCCTCAGGAAAATGCGGCAACTTTTGAGAGTCAATTCTGAGGGTTACCCCACTGGCATCCGCCATCCGCATGGCATGACCCAGCAACCCGAAACCGGTTATATCTGTGGCCCCTTTCAGGTTGAATTGCTGCATCACCTCACCACCACTTTTATTGAGCATCTTCATATATTCCAGTGCCTTCCTGACGGTCGATTCCTCCGTCATCTTGCTTCGCTGACCGGCTAAAATGATCCCCGACCCCAGCGGTTTAGTCAGGATCAACAGATCTCCTGCCTTAACTCCTGAGTTGGCTATCAGTCTGTCAGGATGAACGGTCCCGACCACTGCCAATCCGAATTTAGGCGGATAATCCTCAATCGTATGCCCGCCGAGCACAAGCGCCACGGCTTCAGCCACCTTATCATGACCTCCCTGCAGGATGGCGCTAAAAACTTCGAGCGGAATTCTGGAAGCCGGAAACATCATTAGATTCAATACCAGCAGGGGAGTTCCGCCCATGGCATACACATCACTCAATGCGTTCGCTGCCGCGATCTGCCCGAACTCATAACCATCGCTACACATTGGAGGAAAGAAATCCGTCGTATAAATCAATGCCGTCACTTCATTCAATTTATAAACCCCGGCATCATCGTGTGTCTCGATACCAACCATCAGGTTAGGATGCTCCACTTTCGGCAACTTAGCCAGTATCTCTCCCAGCTGAACTGGCGACAACTTCGCCGAACAACCTCCTTGCTCAACCGTCGATAATAAATCAAATTCACTCATCCTTTTTAGTCTTTTGTACTAATTTCTATATGCCCTGTCAAAATCGGAAAATGTGATTCTTGACTCTCCTATAATCACAACGAGATTATTACATCTTTCAGCGTTGTCCTGCATTTTTCTTTGAATAGCCCCATTTTTGGTGTTATGACTGAAATTCTGTAACAATGAATCCTCCGCCTTTTCACCTTCAGCAAAAACACTTTGCCCGGAATAACATAGGAAGCTAAACGCAGGAGCTGATTACGGGCGATTTAGCTAACGCTGATCTTCGATTCCTGTCAAGCCGAAAGACAACCCGAGCGGAAAAATACACAGCGAAAACCAACGCTGCCACACTTGCCGGGTTGTAATTTGCAACAGTTTTTATTCAATATCAGTCATAATGAAATCTGCATTTCGCAATTAATAATTCGTCGTCTTTCACTTTGTATATCAGTCTGTGTTCACCATCAATTCTGCGCGACCAAAATCCTTTATATTTATGCTTCAATGGCTCTGGTTTTCCGATACCCGAAAAAGGAGTTCGTGAAATGTCTTTCAACAAATCATTTATTTTCGATAAAATTTTCTTGTCTGTCTTTTGCCAATACAAATAATCCTCCCAAGACTCATCTACAAATAGGTATCTCATAATTCTAGAAGGTCTCTCTGAAACGAAGAGCCTGCTTTGAGTTTTTCAATGGCTGAATCCAATCTTTTCTCATTTGTCTTGGAAGACAATTCGTGATAAGTCGCATTAAGCGAATTATACTCGTCTAATGACATAATGACCACCCCCCTATCTTTGCCTCTGTTAATTATCAGGGTTTCAAAGTTTTCAGTCACACGGTCAAGATACTGCTTAATATCTTTTCTAAAATCGGAAATTGTTGTTGTTAACATTACATTGGTTATTTTGTACGTTTTAGAGTACAAATATATGTACAAATTGTGGAATTTGCTATTTCAATAAGATTTTTTCTAAAATAGTGGTTTACGTTCCGCAAATTCGGGATTTATGCGGTGGATGTTTAGTTTTTTCACCGCAAGGAAAACTCATGTGTAATGTAAGCTTACATTATTCACACTTTTCAAATCCTAGTTTTTCAAGATTCCCCAAAAGCATAAATCCGTCAACTCCATTTATCATTACACTAATCCAAAAATGGGATGGAGTCTGTGTGCAATATTTAAACTTAATAATATTGCTTTCTTTAAACTTAATTACTTTTTTCGGAGCGGATAAATTCGGTGTGGAATACAAGGCAAGACGAAGTTTTGAAAGTGTTGTCTTGTCATATTCCAAAATTTTCTCCTGCATATTCTCAGTCAAAATTTGCTGTTTATCAATTTTTTCCGCAGGATAATCTTTGGTGTTTTTTAATCCGTTAAAGTCTACTTTATAATAATCGGATACGGTAACTTCACAAAATCCCGTTTCATGCTGAACAACCACATAGGGGAATAGAATTTCTTTTTCACCTGGACAATCATATTCGTTACCGTCTGTATTAATTTTAAGTTTGGATCTAACCCACTTAATTACTGGTTTCGCACCATTACACACTGTTATAAATCCTGTGAACGGTACAAATTCTCCAGATTTATTATATCCCCAAAGCTGAAAATAATTCGTGCAATTTCCATAACCTGAATTTTCGTTAGAATTGTAAGCAATTAAGGTTCCCACACCACAAAAGCTCAAAGTGTCGACAGAAATGGATACATCATTTGATGGTTCATTCGTAATTCTATCTGTGAATAAAACCTTGCCTTTACTGTTGAATATTGTAATCAGTGAATCAGACTCGGAATAAGAACCGGGATGTTTAACACTCAAAATATTACCATGAACAAACTCATGGTTTGAAATAAAATAATCACCAAACTTCATCACAGTGATGGCTACTCTTGAAGTATCACTACTGCTATACAAATTAAATTGAAGCAACGTTATAATCGCAAAACTTAAGAGAATTTTCATATTTATCAATCATCTATGTTTGGGTAGAATCTTCATCCGGCAAACCTCGCTTAACTTTGTCTGTATCTTAGGAAGGAAGAAGGCTCTCAGTTTCGGCAGAATTGCTATTTCTGGCATCAGTATCGTTTTCCTGACGTCAGGAAAATGATCGATAACTTCTTTCCCGGCATTGATACGAACCTCACAAATTGTAAAAAGAATTGTAGCTGAATGGTCGGATTGAAAATCCAAGGCCAATGGCCAATTTGTTATTTGTTCTTATTCACTATTTCAATGACTACACTATTATCGGCATACACCTGCCAAAGTTTAATTTTTTTATCCACAACTATCGCTTTCCAGGATGCCGGAACTTTCCAAAAATTATTCTTGTCCTCATTATTATTGTTTGTTTTAAATGTCCCGCTGGCAAAGCCCAAAAGAACGATTATTGAATCATTTTGAAGTATATCTGTAATCTCAATTTTATAATCTGGAAACAGATCAAAATAGCCTATCCAGGCGTTCTTCATTATATCATTTCCAACCAAACTGTTACCACGAGAATCAATAAACTCATGGTCAATACTCATTAAGCCATAAAGTCTGTCAATATTTGCACTATTGATTGATTCGATAAAATCCAGCACAATTTTTAAATCCATATTTGTCCATTTAAATAATTGACAATTAGCCTAATATTTAAGGAAAGGTAATAACAAATCCTACTCAATTGTACAATAATACTAAAATTTCCTATTTTTAACTTGCTTTAAATTTTGAGAATTCAAACTACCAACATGCTAAAACTCGCTACTTTTCTGATAGCTTCTACACTGATGTTCACGTATGCATATGCACAAAATGGAGCCAAAACCTTGAGCCCTGCCGGACAGCAATCCGCGGTAGCTGCTCCGAAAAATACCGGTCCGGCACCCGATTACAGCGATCTGCAATATTGGGCCGCCTCTCCTTACAAGGACGATACCAGCGACAAAGTGCCCGACTTCCTGAAGAATGAAATCAGGGATACCCGGGCGGACGTGTTTTTCATCCACCCCACCTCCTATTTCGGAGAGAAAAAGGGTTCTCCCTGGAATGCCGACTTACGGGATACCGCCGTCAACAACAATACCGATAACCTGTCTATCCGGCTGCAGACATCTGTTTTCAATGGCAGTTGCCGGGTTTTCGCGCCTCGCTATCGTCAAGGCAACATGGAAGCCTTCTATGTTTTTAACACACCGGAAGCAAAAGTAGCCTTCGACCTGGCCTACCAGGATGTGAAAAAGGCATTCCAATATTACCTGAAACATGACAATAAAAAACGTCCGATCATCATCGCGTCCCATAGTCAGGGTACGCTGCATGCCATCCGGTTGCTGCAGGAGTTATTTGACGGAAAGCCCTTGCAAAAGCAGTTGGTCTGTGCCTATATTGTTGGTTATCAGATTAAGAAAGATGCCTTTATAAATATCCCGGTAGGTGAACGAGCCAACCAGACCGGCTGTTTTGTTGGATGGCGCACCTACGCCAAGGGTGAGATTCCGAAAGGGGCCGCCGCCGAAAATGGGAATTCGGTTTGCGTCAATCCGCTGACCTGGACCGCCACCGGAGAGTGGGCTCCCCCAGAAAAGCATCTGGGGATCATGAACAATTTTAAGACGATTGTGCCGCATACAGTAAGCGCCGGAATCGAGCCTACTACTAAAATTCTCTGGATTGATACGCCGGTGGCTCTTGATGACTCAAAGAAGAAAATGACCAACTACCACCGATGGGATTACAATCTTTTCTGGATGAATATCCGGCAAAATGTGAAAGATCGTATCGATGCGTATCTCGCGGGCCGTCAAAAAAATTAATCATGAGAAAAATTGTCAGAGTACTCACCATCACCATTGCTGCATTACTCTTTGTCATCTATTTTTATGCTGCTTATCCGTTTTGGGGATTGTTTTTCAATGCCCAACGACATTCCAATCCCCCCCTGACACCTGCCTGGGCCCTCGAGTGCTGGGTGTGGGACAACGACTCCAACAATGTCGCCATGGTCGACACCCTGCTGGATGGCTATAAAAAACATGATATTCCGGTCAGAACCATCAATATTGACAGCCCCTGGGCCATGCGCTTCAATGATTTTCGGATTGACACCCTGAGATATCCGCATCCCAAAGAGTGGTTTGCTAAAAGGAAATCGGAGGGTTACCGCATCGTGATGTGGATGACCACCATGGTCAACAGTAAAAACAAGGGTACACCAATTCCCAACTCCGAAGATTGGTACAATGAGGCAAAATCCAAAGGTTACCTCACAGGAAACGGCCAGCAAAACGGCTGGTGGAAAGGCAAAGGCGGCTTCATTGACTATGCGAATCCGGAGGCCATGAAGTGGTGGCATGGCATGCAGCAAACAGTTTTTGACTATGGCATCGACGGCTGGAAACTGGATGACACGGCAACTCTCTCCTTTTACATGGCCTGGGGAAAAATTCCATTTTTGTACAGAAGCACCTTTTCAGGCATGATGAGCCTGCGGACTTACATGGATCATTTCTACCGCGACGAATACAGGTACGGCCTGACAAAGAACCCGGAATTTATAACCCTGGGCCGCTCCATCGATCAATATTTCCATCCTGAAGGATTTGCACCATTGGATGCAGCACCCGTAACCTGGGTCGGTGACCAGAAACATATCTGGAAAACCAAAGAAAAATTAGTCGATGACGGGAACAAGAAAAAAGACCTCATCGTTACCGGAATTGGCGGGTTTGAAATGGCCATCCAGAGTATCCTCGCCGCCGCGAAACTGCGGTACAACATCATTGGATCGGATGTTGCGGGGTTTTCAGGAAGTGTCATTCCTTCCAGGTTGTACATCAGATGGGCACAGTTTTCGGCATTCTGCGGATTGTTCCTCAATGGCGGTCATGGCAACCGCGCTCTCTGGAATCGAACTCCGCAGGAACTGGAAGTGATCCGGAAATTTTCATGGCTTCATACCGAACTTGTTCCCTATATGTACAGTTATATTGTGACGGGTCACGAAGGCGGCCGAGTCCTTCAAAAACCCGTCGAAGGCAAGTACCACTATCTTTTCGGGGATGATTTTTTGGTGGCCCCAATTTACCAGGATGACCTGAACAACAGCGTGACCCTGCCCAAAGGTAAATGGCATTATTTCTTCCATGACAATGAAGTATTTGAGGGTGGCACAAGTTTTGACAAATCCTTTCCGCTGGAGGAATTTCCGGTTTTCATCCGGGAAGGCGCGATCGTTCCGTTAAACATTCAACGATCTTACACAGGGCTGGGAAGTGAAGACAACACCGGTAAAGATACCTGGTTGATTTATCCGGGAATGGACAATGCCTTCACCCTATACCATCCCGATAAAAGCGGTACAACCACCCTTACCATTAAGAATCTACCGGGTAAGTTGGAAATAACCACAAAAGACACAAAGAAACCCTCGGTCTATGCTATCAGACTGGATAACAGCCCTGCGAAAGTATTATTTAATGAAATTGAACTCAGAGACTCCACCGATTATCATTTTGATAAGCAAAAACACAGATTGACGGTACGTATTGACCAGGTGAAGGATGGGGTCATGAAGATATTATATTGATTTCAGAAGGAAAGCAAACACTGCCAGATAAACATATTGCCAAACGAATCGACATCCTCCCAGATTTGTTTCACCAATGGCTCATCCCCCGAAATAGAAGGAATCTCCTTCCGCTTCTCTTCCCAGGGAATACAAAGACCGGGTTTCACCTTCGACTTCATGTGTCCGGCCATTCCGTAATCGGCAGGGAAATCGGTTCCGGCAGAAGGACAATTTTGCGAATCCACAGCAAGAAAAGGAGCCGAACCACCCGAATACACCCCGTATTCCCGCGTAAAATCAGTCAGAACATGCATATTTTCAATGGTGGCATCATTCTGAATAATGGCGCTGGCATCCATGATGTAACCGCCCTCCGACGCCACTGAGTCAATCACTTTTTTGCAGCGGGCACGAATTTCATCCGGTTTTCCAAAGGATAACAAGGTATTCGGAATTCCTCCGCTCAGACAAAATTTGTGACCGATCGTCTTGTGTGTCAAGAAAATATCGCCGCTGTCGACATGATAAACGATACTCTTTTCGGGCAGTTCATTGAAACTGGCAAGATGGTGATTCCAGTTTCCTTCGGCATAAAACAGTGTCTGGTGACCATTTTTCCAAAGCTCTTCAATAATGGGCCGGACCGTAGGCCAGTAATGCGATTCAAACTCTCCCCCAGAAACGAACGGAATACAACCCCGGTGCATCCAGTATCCAATCGGAACCTGCTTCAGGGGATCGGCCGAATTGAGTGCCACATTGTACAAATGAGGCATCAGCGCTTCACAAGCCTTTCGGACTTTCCCCGGCTGGGTGAGCATGTCCATGGTCAATCCCAGGTAACCCCGAAGCTTATCCCCCAAAATATCGAACGGTGCCTTGAAAATACCGTTGATGGCAGATACAGTCCCGCTTTCAGACCTCAACTTCGCAACATGCGGGCCATAAGCATTGAAATAATTAAGCATCGCCATGCCCCCCTTCACCAATGCCAGGTTGTTGCGGTAACTAGTAGGAGTTCCCATTGGCGAGATATCCGCAGAAACACGAGGCAGCCATTTGTTGTACAAAAAGGCAGTCGGATCGTCGATCAGCTCATCATATTCGTCCGCCTTCATAAACGAGTTGCCCTCTTCTGGCTCGCGGTACTGAAAACCATTGCCTGCCGGCACATCGATACCAGGAATGCCGTAATACGTAAGTCCAATGGCCTGCGTAAGCCCTGTCCAAACATAAACCATGTTAGATACCACCGCATCCCAGTCATAGCCTGCGGCACAAAGTCGCGCAGCCTCGAAAGCCCGGTTGTAATCATGCACCACATCCTGGCAAGACATTCCGGCATATTTGGCTGTAAATTCGGCGACAAAAGGACGAATCGGAATACGGTCGGGCTTTTCGTTGCGCATAGCCGTGAGGTACCTACTTAGGCGCTGGCGGTAAAGTTCTTCGGGCATTATCATGTTAATTGGCAATTAATCAGTTTGACATTTAAAGATAGGATAAATGCAAGAAAGTACAATGCTGCCGGGCTTCACTTTTGGTTTACATGGATTTTTGAAATTCACTTCGAAAAACTTATATTTGTTTGACTGCAATCATCCTAAAAACCTAATAAATAATGGATCATCAGACAATTGTCAGCATTCGCAACCTTCAAAAGAAATACGGGAAAAAAGAGGTCCTGAAAGGGATCAACCTGGAGATCGCTTCTGGCCAGATTATTGGATACATCGGTCCCAACGGCGCAGGAAAATCCACTACCGTGAAAATCCTTTGCGGCCTCATTTCCGATTTTAGCGGTGAAATAGAAATTTTCGGTCAGGACCTAAGAAGCCACACCCTCGAAATCAAGAAACAGCTGGGCTATATTCCCGAAAATGCCGTTCTCTACGAATCCCTTTCAGCGATGGAATTCATGGAATTTATCGGCGAGATGCGGGGCCTCGACAGGGAACATACCCGCAGCAAAACAGAGGCGCTGATGGAAATCTTCGAGATGAAATCCAACATCAACCAGCGGATTTCGACCTTTTCGAAGGGTATGCGTCAAAAAGTGCTGATATGTTCGGGATTGCTGCACAATCCGGATCTCATTTTCATGGATGAGCCGCTCTCCGGACTGGATGCCAACTCAGTAATCATGGTCAAGGAAATGCTGACCCACCTCGCACATGAGGGAAAAACGGTCTTCTATAGTTCCCACCTGATGGATGTAGTAGAGAAAATTTCAGACCGTATCATCCTGATCGACCAGGGCAACGTGATAGCCGACGGATCTTTCGCCGAACTCAGCAAATTATCGAACGACGCCAACCTCGAAAAGATGTTCACCCGTCTAACGGGAAACACCAACCACGAAGAGAAGGCAGAGGCATTTATCAACGCGTTTGAAAAGTAAAGGCCATGATCAAATTTATCCTTCTGCTTTTTAAACCATTCAGGTGGTTCATAGAGAAAATGGGTGCCGACTACAGCCAGTTTATCAAAATCCTTGAACTGAAACTCACCCTCGACAACCGCAGGATTAGAGGGCTGACCAAAAAAACTCAGGGCGATCCGCAGAATATGTTGATCAAGCAATCCGTGATTCAGATTTTTCTGGGTGGATTCTTCGGCATTTTCCTGATGCTGGTAAAACTACCTTTCACCTATTTCTATTTTTCACACACGTTTCTGATGGTGATGATGGCCATGATGATCATTTCCGAATTCACCACCGTACTTTTCGACACCTCAGAAAACGTGATCATACAACCGCTTCCCATCAAAGGCAATACCCTGAACCTGGCAAGAAATGCCCACGTTTTTGTTTACCTGACGATGATGGCTTTTAACCTCTCAGTTGTTTCGATTGTCATAGCGATTACGAAATTCGGGGTTATTTCTGCTCTGATTTTTGTTATTACCATCTTACTCAATGTGTTGTTCACTCTCTTCCTGACAAACATTCTCTATCTGGGTATTCTGCAACTTGCTTCGGGCGAACAACTTAAAAATCTGTTGATGTATTTTCAGGTATTCATCGCCATTCTGTTTATGGCTGCTTACCAGTTTGGACTGAAATTGGTCGACAAGAGTGTCATCACAAATATGGTCCTACCCGTAAATTGGTACACGTTCCTGATTCCCCCTGCCTTCCTCTCTGGATTTACCGAGGGAATTTCGACCTTCAACTTCGATAAAAACCACCTTATTTTCATCGCCGAAGCCCTATTTGCACCCGTCGGGGCAATCTATCTTACAGGTAGATTTCTCACTCCGCTCTTTAACCGGAAACTGATGGACTTGGAGCAAAGTGACCGAAGCTCAAAAATAAAAATTGAAAAATCCACCGTAAGTCTGTGGTTCAGGCTGATGTCTTTGATTTTTGTTCGTGGCACAGATGAAAAAGCCGCCTTTCATCTCATGTGGAAAATGACAGGAAGGGAGAGGTTGTTCAAACAAACCATCCTGCCATCCTTCGGTTACATCATCATCATGATCCTGGTACCTTTCTTCGGCAAACCCGAACGCATACAAAATATAACCACAAGCGACCAATACCTTTTCATCCTTTATGCCTTCATGTTTATTGCAATCACACTGCCGGGAGCTCTTCTTTTAGGTCCTAATCAGCACGCCGTCTGGATTTTTAAATCACTGCCGGTCCAATCTCCTGCCGGATTTTTCAAAGGAACCATAAAGGCCGCATTTGCGAAGTTCTTTTTCCCTTTTTACTGCCTTTTAGTCATTGGAGTCTGTACCTTTCGTGGATTGGAGATCCTTCCGGATGCCTTCATTGCATTTTTGGTCATATACCTGACAACTTTGCTGGTATACTTTCTTCAGGATCCAACATTCCCATTTACTACCGAGAAAGCAGTAGCCCGATCAGGCGGCGCATTCGGCAAGGTATTGATAATTATGGCCCTGGTAGTTGCTTTAGGCTTCCTGCATAAATTTTTACTCCATTGGCACGATTATTCTAGCCTTCTGTTAATTCCGGTTTACTGGAGCCTGATCATATTTGTCAACAGGGTATTTGTTTACAAACAGATTACCTGGAAGTCGGTTGATAGGGTGAATTCCTATTGAATTGGTAGTAATATTCTCTTAGTCTTCATTTTCTGTTCCTCAGAGAATTGCTGCAATCTGTCACCGACCTCCGGCGAGACCTCCAGGCACATCCCGCATTCGCTGGAATAGGGTCGGGGCACAGGGAGTACCCTAACCGGAACTTTATTCTGCGTACACCATCGATCCGCCAAAATCACCTGGCGGATATTCTGAAAAAGGAATATCTCTTTACTTTCCTGCATCGTGTATCGCTTTGGCCAGATAATTCAGCTCTTCAGGGGTATGGTAAGGGGATAACGAAAACCGGCAATCCCCAGAAGGGAAAGAGCCCAGATGCCTGTGCGCCAAGGGTGCGCAATGGAGTCCGGCCCTGCATTCAATCCCATATTCTTCATAGAATCTTTGCGCCAGGGAGGATCCACTCAACGAATGATGCACCACCGAAAACAATTTCCCCTGGTGGGCAAAATCGGCTGCGCAACGAACGACGTAATTTTTATCCTGCTTTACCTCTTCCAGCAAGGAAGCAAAATCAGCCCTGGTATGTTGCGAAACAGGCCGGTGCTTCAAGGCAGCATTCAATCCATGGATGCCGGTGATATTAGGTGTTCCAGCCTCAAAACGGTCGGGCATAACAGAGGGCATGGCAAGAGAATCTGACCCACTGCCGGTACCGCCGAAAAGCAACGGTTCCACCATTTCAGGATGCCTGATAAACGCACCACCCGTACCGGTCGGTCCCAAAAGTGACTTATGTCCGGTGAAAGCCAGAAAATCCACTCCCCAGTTGTCCACCTCAACAGGATGCTGTCCGAGCGACTGACTCGCATCCACCAACAAGGGAATCTCTCCGATCGCTTTCTTCACTTCTCCTGGCGACTGTGCCATTCCATTCACATTGCTCATGTGGCAAATGGCAACCAAAATGGTATTCGGCCGTAGTTTTGCGGCAATCTTTTCCACCAGAATCCTGCCGTCAGGCCCGCTTTCCAGCTGCTCCCATTCAATCAGTCCCTGCCGGCGCAAATGCTCCAGCGGACGGGCAATTGCATTGTGCTCCATTGCCGAAGAAAGTACATGCCCACCCTTCCTGCAGATACCCTGAATCATCAGGTTCAACGCAGTGGTCGCATTCGCGGTGAAGATGATTTTACCCCCGTCAGAGGCACTCATCAGTGTGGCCAATTGATCCCTGCATTCCTCTACTAACCTGGTAGACTGTAGGATACGGGGATAAGCCGAACGCCCATAAGTCCCGCCCGTCTCATTCAAATGCCTGTTCATTGCCTCCGCTACCGCGGAAGGTTTGGGGAAACTGGTCGCACAATTATCGAAATATAGGTTCATGGTTTCACGATATGTCCGGTCTTCGCCATGGTTTCAGTAATAGTGAACATGTTGGAAATGGTACCGATAGCCAACGTCGGTTTCAGGTCATAGAAATCGACACAGGCACCGCAAACCAAAATCTCCACGCCACAATCGGAAAGTACTTGCAGGGAACTGATTACTCCCGACTCATGCGTAACTAGTTTGGCTCCTGAATTATAAAATATCACATGGGTAGGCAGCACTGGCAGCTCATTCAGGGCATTTAAGAATCCTTTCATCAGGATATTCCCTAGCTGAGGATCCCCTTCTCCCATCTTATCACTGCTCACAACAACAACATAAGCCGATGAGCAGGATGAAGCATCGATGCTGGCAGGTTCTCTGGTAGGATCGGAAGCGACCACCTGGTTCAGTACTTCGATAATAAAAATACCTCCTTCTTCAAAACCGGAAGGGGACAAAGACTGATCCTTCAGATAAGTCATGATATTCTGAAATGCCGTCTTGTTGTCACATTCAATTTTGAGGGTTTCACCCGGCTGACTGTTTTTAAGCGCTTTCCTGGTAAGTATCAATGGCTGCGGACAAAGCAACCCTTTCCCGTCTACTTCCTGCATAATTATTTCTGTTTATTCCAAAATCGTAAATCTGAATGAGCAAATTCGCCAATCTCCCGGGCTGCCACTTCCGGTTCAAATGAACCAGGCACAAACGGAATCATCTGCGTCTCCCGCCTGGCCATGCTGAAATCGTAAGTCTTATCGTAATAGTCGAGCGTGATATCCACCACCTTCCGGTAATCGCCCTCGTGCAATGCCTCCAGTGTTTCTTGCGTATCCTTCCCTCCGAGCCGCTTGCTGATCTTCTCGATGCTTGCCTGCAGATCCTCAACAGGAAAACCGGCATAGTCGCGAACCAATCGCTCGATTCGCTGCGATTTTGGTGGATCGATGCGTATCGTCGGACAACTGTTCATCTGCGAGAAAAGCTCTTCCAGGATGAAAACCTTCCCGATATTCTGACTCTCACCCTCCACCCAGATGGGTCGGGAAAGATCAAAACCGGATATCTTCTCAAAAATCAGGTTAGTAAACTGCTCTGTGCCTGGTTGCGGTGGCTGACCGATTCCCCCAAAACTGGAGCCCCTGTGGTTGGCAAGGCCTTCCAAATCTAACACCTGGTGTCCCAGCAAGGATAGCTGCTGCAAAATCTCGGTCTTGCCCGAACCCGTCGGCCCGCTGAGCATGATGAGTTTTAATCCTTTGGCAATGAGCTCCCTGCAATATCCCCGGTAGGCTTTGTAACCACCTTCCAGTACAAATACTTCGCGCCCCGCCGTCGAAAGCAACCAGGCCATGCTGTTGCTGCGCATCCCTCCGCGCCAGCAATACAGGTAAAGCCGTCCCTCGAATTTGGCAGCATTCAGAACGAATTTTTTAAGCTTAGGACCCACCAGTTCCAGTCCCTTCAGGACAGCCTGATTACGCCCTTGTTGCTTGTATAATGTACCCACCACCACACGCTCTTCGTCGCTAAAGAGCGGAAACGAAATGGCCCCCGGCAAATGACCCTCCTTGAATTCGGCAGGCGTGCGAATATCTAGTACCGCATTCCCCCTCATCCCTTCAATAAAATCCTTTGCCTTAAGTGTCACCATCTTCGCCAATTTATCCGGCAAATTTAACCCAAATTGCGCAGAACACAATTCTTTGTAACTTTAGGTGTGTCAACTAACAATGTTATGAAGACTAATCAACTTCTTTTCTCCATTCTCCTGGTCGGGATCGCCTTTGGCACCGCCTGGGCCATCCGTGGACAATTTGGTCACGAACCGGGTGCCGCCTTTGCAGGTATCATCGGAGGCGCCGCGCTCCTGGTAGTCGCAAAACGGGAAGACTGGTATGGCAAAATGTTGCCCATCATCGCCAGTTGTGCCATCGGCTGGGGGACCACCGGCATGATCAGCTATGGCATGGTGGTCGGATACTGCCGGGCAGGCGACCTGCTCAACTCGACCTACGGCTTTCTCTCACTTTTCGTCATCGGCGGACTCTTTGGACTAATCGGCGGCGGATTAACAGGACTCTCCCTAACCTCAACATCCGGCAATAAGGTCAAATGGCCGTCGCTTATTACAGAAATGACTACCGGCGGACTCATTACTTATTTCTTTCTGATCGTACAGGCAGAATTGCTGATGACACCTCCCCGTTCAGAAGCATGGGCCGTTTGCCTGGGTGCCGGTGCCGCCATGGTCTGGCACATGGTCCGACACGGCTACAATTCCGCATTACGAGTAGCCTTCTATTCCATGCTAGGTGGTGGATTCGGTTTTGCATTCGGCAATTTCCTGCAGATCACCGGAAATGTGCTGAAGATCCCGTTCAACATGTGGAACGTGATGGAATACAACATTGGATTCTGGGGCGGTTCCGGAATGGCTTACAGCATCTTCACCTCCAAATGGCACGTCGCCAAAGAGACCCCAAAGAAATATGAAAACAGTCTCTCCCTGCTCCTTATCTTGCTGATAATTCCACTACTCGTATGGAAAGATGCCTTTCAGGTCAGCGAACTGATGAAATGCAAATTCATCGATAACCAGGAAAGCACGGCCTGGATTCTCGCCCTCCTTACCCTGACCATCCTGGTATTTGTCAATGTGATCGTGAGGCTGAAAATAAAAGGAATACAACATTTTGGCCCCAACGATCTCATGACCCTCTTCCTTTCCATGTTTGGTACTTATATCATCTGGAGCTACCTCGTCACAGGCATTTTCATGGGAGTCACCAGATATGAGCAACCCTTGTATGTCATCAATCTACTGGTATTTTTACTGCTTTTCAGGAAACCGGTACCACCTTTTAGCAATGACATATGGCAGGAAAATGTACCAAAAGACCGTTGGCTTCTCTATTTCTCACTCACAATTACAGGAATTATTTTACTTTCGCTGTTAACTTCTTTGTACGGCGGATTCCCCAATGCTAACCTGCGTTTTCCACTTTAAATTATGAAAAAATTCTCACTGATTGTTCTCGCATTATCCTGTTCCCTGACCCTCTTCTCCAGGGATCCTAAACCGACCAAAAGCTTGATAGCCAAAGGTGCCACCGTAACAAAAGCCGGTGGCGGATACACTTTTACCGAAGGTCCTTCGGCTTCGCCGGATGGTCTTGTTTTCTTCACCGACCAACCCAACGACAAGATTGAAATCTGGAACGAAAACGGTACCATCACTAACTTCTCCACCTCCTCAGAACGTGCCAATGGTACAAAATTCAATAAAAAAGGAGAACTGGTTACCTGTGCGGACCTGCATAACAGACTTGTGGTTTTCAGCATGGACAAGCAACATCAAACCATTGCCGAAAATTTCGACGGTTTTGCACTCAATGGCCCGAATGATCTCTGGATCACTCCCGACGGTGGGATCTATTTTTCTGATCCCTATTATGCCAGACCTTATTGGGAACCGGGCCACAAAGAAGCTCAGAAAGTGCGCGGGGTCTATTACCGGAATCCGGCAGGGAAAGTCATCCGGGTCATCGATGACTACAAACAACCTAACGGACTGGTAGGTACTCCGGATGGTAAAATATTGTATGTCAGTGATATAAATAGTGGTAAAATCTGGAAATACGACATCAACAGCGACGGAACCCTCAGCGGCAAGACGCTTTTTGCCCCCGAAGGCTCAGACGGAATGACAATTGACAGTCATGGTAATGTTTACCTGACAAATAAAGGCGTTTCAGTCTATAACAACAAGGGGGAAAACATTGCCCGGATAGCAGTACCCGAACAACCATCCAACCTCTGCTTCGGTGGCAAGAAGAAAAATATCCTCTTCATCACGGCACGCACATCGGTCTATACCCTGAAAATGCGTGTCAAAGGGATCTGAATTAAAAACTTACCCCGGAAACTGATTAAACAGCAACCGGGGTAAAATATTTCTGCGCCAAAGCGAAAATGAAGTGAACTAGCCTTTTACATAAGATGCAGCGGCCAGGTAGTCGTAACTCTTCTGAACACTCTCGACAGGAGCAAAATTATATCGCTCTACCTCCACAAACCAGTCCTTAATTCCAATAGAATATCCTGTTTCGAAGATGGCCTTGAAATCCAGCAAGCCGCTCTCACCAATCTCTTTCTCATCCTTGATGTGCAACAACGGGAAACGTTTCGGGTATTTCTTCATGTAATCAATCGGAGAATATCCACCCTTCATCACCCAATAAACATCCATCTCGAAACAAACTAACTTCGGATCAGTATTGGCAATCATGAAATCGAAGATAATTTTATCATCAATCTTGGTAAACTCATGATTGTGATTGTGCCAGCCGAACTGCATTCCAGCCTTAGCCGTTAAGGCCCCAATAGCATTGAAATAATCCATCTGAATCTTTAATTCATCCAGTTTCTCGGGAAATTTCATGCCCGGTTTAATCATGTATTTCATGCCTGTTTTGGAATGGTCTTCGATGGCCTTTTTCCACCAGTCCATGCAAGCGTTGTGGGTTTCTTTCGTATAATTTGGTCCGCCAAGATGACAGCTGTTTAACTTCATTCCTAAATCGTGCACGCGCTTCGTAAACTCATCAGGGAGCATTCCGTATATTTTCCCATCACCGTAGGAAGCAGTTTCAAGCGAATAATAGCCCATATCGGCCGCCTTCTTGAGCGTACCAGCCGCATCCTTATTCAAATCATCACGAAGGGAATAAAGCTGAAGGCCAATCTTCTTTTTCTTTTTGCCTTTTGGGAGGGCCGCTGATACCATATTGGCACCAATCATACTTCCTGCTACTACCAGAGAAGTTGTCTTAAAGAAATCTCTTCTGTTCGTCATTGCTATATTTTATTATGAATTTTGTTGACACGTAAAAATAGTTTTTATTTTTCTCCTTAACAACAAAGGCTGCCCCAATTAAGAAGCAGCCCATGTCTAAAGTAATTTAACCTGTCTAAACTAAAAATTCGCTATCTATAAGACGCCCACTCCTTTAAATTGTTACACCATTTGAAAAGAAATTCTGAAAAAATCCGTAATAATTATTTTCAAATTAACTGGTTACTATCTTTACATCGCGAAAAGATTCAATTTACTAATTACATTACCATGAAGAAGTTTTTAAAATACCTGGGAATCACCCTGTTGATCCTCTTTGTCGCGCTACTATTCTGGTGCGGAAAAAACCTTAAGGATCAGCATCCGGAGTATCAACTCAATCTGAAAATCCTTCACAATGCTCCCTCTCAACTCAGCGCCGGATTTGCAGCCTTCCCCATCACCGCCTCCGTTCCAGACAGATGGGACGATAAAAATAAAAATGCCGAATTCGACAAGGGTGAAACCTTCACCGATGGCAACGGAAATGGCAAATTCGATCCGGTCTGGATTGCCGGATTTGGCAACAACAAACCTGCCAACGGGATACACGACGAACAATGGGCCCGCGCAATGATCATCGATGATGGAAAAACCCGCCTTGCGGTCGTGGTGCTCGACGCCATCGGTTTCATGAACAACGATGTGATAGATGTCAGGGAGCGGATCTCAAAAGAGGCGGGAATTACCTACGCCATTGTCACCTCAACACACACGCATGAATCTGCAGATTTGCTCGGTCTCTGGGGTAAGAGCCCTTTTAGTACCGGCGTCAACGCAGCGCATATGGAGTACGTTAAAAATCAAGCGGTAAAAGCCATTGAGACCGCCGCGAAGAATATCCGGCCTGCCCGGCTTTCTGTTTCCCAGGATCTTACCGGGGCCGAAAATTTGGTCATCGATACCAGGAAACCGGATGTTTTCGACTCCGGTCTCCGCATGATCCAAATCCTCGATAAAGAAACAAACAAGACCCTCGGTACCCTGATATCCTGGGGAGATCATCCTGAAACGCTTTGGAGTGATAATCTCTTATTAAGTTCAGATTTCCCTCATTACGTGCGGGAAGGACTCGAGAAAGGGGTTTTCAATAAGGACAGCCTGATGAAAGCCGGCGTGGGTGGCGTTGCGGTGTATGCCAGTGCCTGCGTGGGCGGACTGATGACAACCCATCCCAGACTAACCATAAAAGATCCCTTCTCCGGGGAAGAATTTAAAGCGCCGACTTTCGAAAAAGCAGCCGCCCAAGGGAAAACACTCGCTTTCCTGGCCTTGAAAGCAATGGAAAAACCCGAAGAAATCATAGATTCTGCCGCCATATCAGTGATCGCAAAAACCTTACCGATCAAACTGGATAACACCATGTTCAAACTGGCCGCCATGACCGGACTCATGAAGAGAGGAACGACCGGCTGGATGAAAATGAAATCCGAACTGGCAGTCGTGAAAATCGGTCCCATATCATTGGTGACCATCCCAGGTGAACTGTACCCCGAAATATTAAATGGAGGCGTTGAAGCCCCGGAAGGACAAGATTTTAAAATCGCTCCGGTCGAGGTTCCGGCTATCAGGGAGATGATGCCCGGAAAATATAAATTCATGTTCGGCCTGGCTAACGACGAAATCGGATACATCGTTCCTAAAAGCCAGTGGGACGAAAATGCTCCTTTCACCTACGGAAAAACTGGACGCCCATACGGGGAAGTCAACTCGCTCGGGCCAGAAACGGCACCGACTATTCACAGGAATATCAAGGCGATGCTGGAGGAACTGAAATAAAAAAGAAGTGCATCAGTCAGGGAAAATAAGACTCTCCAGCTGATGCACTTCTTTTACTACGACATCCGCCCCCGCTTTCCACAAAATCTCATCGGCAAGGATGCCGGTATTGATGCAAATGGTATAAATCCCTGCAGCCTTAGCGGCCTGGATTCCCAATGGTGCATTCTCAATAACAACTACTTCATCTGCAGTAAAACCGGATCGTGCCAAGGCAGTAAGATAAGGCTCCGGATGAGGCTTGCAATGCGTGACATCCTTCGCGGAAATGATCCTTTCCTTAACGACCAGCCCCTCAAAATCTTTGCATAATTCGTCGAGCAATAACTCCTGACCGGATCCCGTTACAACCCAAATCTCTATTCCTGCAGCCTTTGCGCGCGCCATCAGCGCCGACATTCCCGGCATCGGCTTTGGCTGGTCCATTTGATCGAAAAATTCAGACTTCTTCCCGTAGATCACGTGGATCTCCTCCTCCGTAGCTTGCCGGCCAAGCTTTTCCTGCGACAAAAGATGTATGGTCGAAGAGCCTGTCCGACCCTCATTCATATAGACTTGTTCGAGTGGAAAGTCCCATCCTAAATGTCCAAAGGCCTTGCTCCAGGCTACCGAGTGATTCCCCATAGAATCGTAAATCACTCCATCCATATCGAAAAAAATTGCGCTGAGGGTCTTATGCATCTAGAGTTTTTTCGATATTGAATCCACCATCGGGACAACTTTCTTCTTATCTGAAAATCCAGTGGCTCCCAGGAGGTAATTACCCTTCCACCTTAGGAATACATTCCCGTTAAAAGGATCCTTGAAGAGGAAATCCCCTTCGGCAATCTTCTTAATCTTAGCATCAGCATAGGAACCATATTTCGTGACAATCTTCTCAATAGCAGCAGCATCAGACCTTTCAACAATAAAAAGCGTGATCTCCTCACTACCAGTATTGTACTTTGCCCTTACTGCTGAACCTAAAAATCCTAGCCCCATGAATTCAGACGGGATATACTGACAGGTGTTGATAAGCTGATTTTCTTTGGGAAACAATCCGACTACCTTGGGATATTCCGGTTTGGCACATAGAGTTTTAGCAAAATCTTCAGCAAGGGACTTTAACGAAAATCCGGCAATTTTTTCCAGTTGCAACCCATTCATCTTCACATAAAACTTCCCGGTTGCAAAAGTGAAGGTGGTTGCATCTCCATATCCCTCCAGTCCGACGGGAACCGTCTGGGCCTTCGCAGATTTTTCATTGCTGTAAATTCCCCAGGCGTTCAGTGGACTAACCATATCATAAACTTCAATGGTCAGCTCAGCCCCGCTATTGGTCCACGAGGCAACCTTTAACGACTCATAACCGAAGCTGAAATAAAATTCCGCGGCACCATCGATGTGCTCAAAGAGATTATCCTTGTTAAAACTCAAAACCTTACCATCCGATTTCCAACCGGCAAGTTGCGGAAAAGCAAAATCCTGGGACCGTACACAAAATGATAAGAATAACAAACCAACAAAAAGTAATTTTTTCATACCAGGAAGTTTGCCGGTACCATCTGAATGCGGGCAATATCTGTGATGCGGTCCCTGACGTCAAAACCGTTCGGACATTTAACCGTACAACCGGTGCAGGAATCGCAAGGATTAACAGGCAGATTCAGAGCAGCAACAGTAGTCTGTGCCTTAGCAGGAAAACCGTAACCATAATTGTACATATACGATCGCATCAAGTCCGGTATCGGGAGATTCTGGGGACACTGTCCGGAACAGGTCTGACATCCATGACAATAAAGCCCGACTTCGTTCATAGCCAGCTGCAGATCACCCTTTTCATTCTCCTCAAGATCATGGTTTTGAGCTACCTGCCAGTTTTCCTTCAGCATCTCAAAATTTGTCATTCCCGGTATAGCTGTGTGAATCAATGGATTAGATAGTACCCATTTCAATGCTGCCTTGCAATTAACAGGTTTCTTCTTCTCTTTGTCCAAAAAGCCACCTGCCATATTTTTCATTGCCACAATTCCCAATCCAGCATCATTGGCCCGCTGCAAAGCTTTCTGCATCTCTTTATCATCTTTCAAACGGAAGTTGTAAGAGGTAAGCACAACATCATACAATTTGCTGTCAACAGCCGCATTAAGTACCTCAGGCATGTTCATGTGCGTCGAGCATCCGACAAATCTGGCTTTCCCGCTCGCCTTTGCCCTTTTTAGGGCTTCAAGGTATCTGGGATCCAGTGTATAAGCCCTGTTATCACACACATGCAGATAGAGAATATCCACATAACTCATTTGCAACCTTTTCAGACTCTGATCGAATTTTTCGAGAAACTGTTCGGTCGACAGACCTTCCTTCGGAGGATGTATCTTTGTGGAAATGATTACTTTATCTCTGGGAATATCCTTAAAATAATTGCCAACCATCTCTTCATTGCGGCCTTCCTGGTAACCGTTGGCAGTGTCAAAATGTCGAATCCCTATTTCATAAGCCGCTTTCAGGATATTGGGATTGTCGGCACGCATCACACCCAGGCTGACGATTGGTAATTCAATGCCGGTATTGCCCAAAGTCCTGTAAATAATCTTCTTTTTCTTCTTTTCTTTTTTCTTTTTTGCCGGAATAGCCTGCAGGGCCTGGGCTGTCATCCCCACTGTCGCCGTTGCTCCCAGGAGCAAAAAATTTCTTCTGTTGAAAATCGAATTTGCCATATATTCAGTCGTTTTTAGTTTTCTCGCTGGAATGAAGCTGCACATTGCTTTAAGCATCGAAAAGTAATAAAAAAATCTTCTCTGAGAAAATTCATACCTTTACCGGGTTATTCTTTTCGAATACCTGTTTGCAATCAAACAGTCAATGATATATGGAGAAAAAATACGATGTAATCATAGTTGGAGCCG
Source organism: Prolixibacteraceae bacterium (assembly GCA_037137375.1). Classification (GTDB taxonomy): domain Bacteria; phylum Bacteroidota; class Bacteroidia; order Bacteroidales; family Prolixibacteraceae; genus CAINVV01. Next base: position 185,986 of record JBAXKJ010000002.1, on the reverse strand, counting down.
GACCTGCGGGTATTTTTACAGCCTATGAGCTTACCAGGGAACGCAATGACCTCAGCATTCTGATGCTCGAAAAAGGCAGGGACATCTACCAAAGAAACTGCCCGAAACTCTCCAACGGCGGCACCTGCATCAATTGTAAACCGTGTTCCATCACCACCGGCTGGGCAGGCGCTGGTGCCTATTCCGATGGCAAACTATCGCTTTCGCACGAGGTGGGAGGAAACCTGCCCGGTTACATTGGCGTCGAAGCGACCATGGAAATGATCCGTTATACCGACGACATTTACCTCCAATTCGGGGCCGATGCCGGCATTCATGGCCTTCACGAAACTCCTGCCATGCGGGAGGTCGGCCGAAAATCAATCGAAGCAAACCTGAAGCTCGTCCAATGCCCCGTCCGCCATCTGGGTACGGAAAAGACACAGGAACTCTACCGCTCGCTCTTCCATCATCTCACTCAAAAGGGTGTCGAAGTGATCTTTAATGCCCCGGTAACCGAGTTTATTATTGAAAAAAAGGAAGTTACAGGCGTAAAAACTACCGTGGAAACCTATAATGGTAAACAGGTGGTCCTGGCCATCGGTCGCGAAGGCTCCGACTGGCTCATGAAACAATGTGCCATCAAAAAAATCCCAACCGAAGTGGGAATCGTGGATATTGGCGTCAGAGTGGAATGCCGCAATGAAGTCATGCAGGAAATCAACGATAATTTCTACGAGGCTAAACTGATCCATTATACCCGCACCTTCGACGACAAGGTGCGAACATTTTGCTCCAATCCCGGCGGCTTCGTCTCTTCAGAATATTACGACAACCACCTGGCAGTAGTGAACGGCCACAGTTACAAAGACCTGAAAAGTGAGAATACCAATTTCGCCCTGCTGGTCTCCCAAAAATTTACTGAACCGTTCAATGCCCCAATCGAGTATGGCAAGCACATCGCCAGATTAGCTAATATGCTGACCAGGAACAAGATTATGGTCCAGCGCTTCGGCGACCTGATTAGGGGAAGACGTACCACTTCCGACAGACTTTACCGGAATAATATCGTTCCGACCCTGAAAGACGCAGTGCCCGGCGACCTAAGCCTGGTACTCCCTCACCGCATCCTCTTCGACATCATCGAAATGATCAAATCACTGGATAAAGTCAGTCCCGGACTCGCAAGTGACGAAACATTGCTATACGGAGTTGAAGTGAAATTTTATTCAAACATCGTAAAAGTCGACAGCTCTTTCCAGAGTCCGTCCGTCAAGAACCTATTCTTTGGCGGTGACGGCGCCGGCATCACCCGCGGACTAATGCAAGCCTCCGTAAATGGTGTGCTGATAGCCCGCAAAATATTAAGTACCCTAACCGAAAAGCCATGATAAAACCTGATATCCGCAAAGTACTGGAGGAAAAAGTTCTCGTCCTCGACGGAGCAATGGGAACAATGATCCAGCGTTACAAATTTTCAGAGGAAGACTTTCGTGGTGACCAGTTCAAAAACTGGCCTTCCTCCCTGAAAGGTGATAACGACCTGCTTTGCATCACCAAACCAGAGGCCATCCGCGAAATTCACGAGGCTTTCCTGGAAGCCGGAGCAGACATCCTGGAGACCAATACTTTCAACGCAACGTCCATATCGCAGAGTGACTATGGCATGCAGAATTTTGTCAGGGAAATCAATCTTCAGGCAGCCAAAATAGCACATAACGCGGCCGAAAAATTTTCGACACCCGATAAACCCAGGTATGTCGCAGGTTCCGTAGGTCCTACCAACAAGACCTGCTCCATGTCGCCAGATGTCAACGATCCCGGCTTCCGTTCCATCTCTTTTGAAGAATTGAAAGTCTCTTACCGCGAACAGGTCGGAGCCTTACTCGACGGTGGCGTAGACCTCCTGCTGATCGAAACGATTTTCGATACCCTGAATTGCAAGGTCGCCCTGGTAGCTATCAACGAAATTTTCGCGGAGAGAGGTACGAAAGTTCCCGTGATGATCTCCGGAACCATCACCGACAAGAGTGGTCGCACCCTCTCCGGCCAAACCATCGAAGCCTTCCTCAATTCCGTCTCACACATCGACCTGCTCACCATCGGACTCAACTGCTCTTTCGGGGCAAAAGATATGCGTCCATACCTGGAAGAACTTAGCAGGAAAGCCCCGTTTTTCGTCAGCGTTCATCCCAATGCAGGATTGCCCAACCAATTCGGAGAGTACGATGAATCTCCGGAGGAAATGCGTCATCAGGTAGCCGAATTCACCCACAGCCGGACCGTCAACATCATCGGCGGATGCTGCGGTACCACACCCGAACACATTCGTGAACTGGCCAAACTGGCGGCAAAATCAAAGCCACACCGCAAATCTCATCCCGAAAAAGTTACCCGTCTTAGCGGACTCGAACCACTAACTGTAGGCAAACAATCCAACTTTGTCAATATCGGTGAACGCTGCAATGTCGCCGGTTCTATTAAATTTGCCCGGCTGATCCGGGATGGGAAATACGATGAAGCCCTCTCGGTAGCCCGCGAAATGGTGGAGGGAGGAGCCCAGATCATCGACGTCAACATGGATGATGCCATGTTGGATGCGAAAAAGGAAATGGTCAGGTTTCTCAACCTGATCGCGTCGGAACCGGATATTTCCAGGTTACCAATCATGATCGATTCTTCAAAATGGGAGGTGATCGAAGCCGGACTGCAATGCATCCAGGGCAAGTGCGTCGTGAACTCCATCAGCCTGAAAGAAGGGGAGGAGCAATTCAAAATACACGCCCGCAAAATCAGGGATTACGGAGCCGCCGTCGTGGTAATGGCCTTCGATGAAGAAGGACAGGCGACCACTTACCAGCAGAGAATCGCCATCTGCGAAAGGGCCTACCATATCCTGGTCGACCAGGTCGGATTTCCTGCCGAAGACATCATTTTTGACCCTAATATCCTGACCATTGGAACAGGTCTTGAAGAGCATAATAACTATGCTGTCGACTTCTTCAGGACCACCACCTGGATCAAGAAGCACCTGCATTATGCCAAAGTAAGCGGAGGTATTTCCAATGTCTCCTTCTCCTTCAGGGGAAATAACAACATACGGGAAGCCATTCATTCGGTTTTCCTCTACCATGGCATCCGCGCCGGACTGGATATGGGAATCGTCAATCCGGGTATGCTTCAGATCTACGATGAGATCCCTGCCGAACTGCTGGAACTGGTGGAAGACCTGGTACTTAACAGAAGACCGGATGCCACAGAGCGCATGTTGGAATATTCAGAGAAAAATAAATCCATAGACGAGAAACAGGAAAAATTAGAAGTCTGGAGGGAATTATCGCTGGCCAAAAGAGTAGAACATGCTATGGTAAAGGGCATTACAGATTTCATTGAAGAGGATGTCCGCGATCTGATGCCGCTTTATGACTCTCCGTTAAATATCATCGAAGGTCCCCTGATGGACGGGATGAATAAGGTCGGGGATCTATTCGGATCCGGGAAGATGTTCCTGCCCCAGGTAATCAAATCTGCCAGGGTCATGAAAAAGGCCGTTGCCTGGCTTCAGCCTTTCATCGAAGAGGAGAAGAAATTACAGCCGGGTAAAGTGACGGTACGCAAGAAAGTTCTCCTGGCTACTGTAAAAGGCGACGTTCACGATATCGGCAAGAATATCGTTGGAGTGGTGCTGGCCTGCAACAATTATGAGGTAATCGACCTGGGCGTCATGGTCCCATGCGAAAAGATTCTCGAAACTGCAGAGAAGGAACAGGTCGATATCATCGGATTAAGCGGACTGATCACCCCCTCTCTCGAGGAGATGGTTCATGTGGCAAAAGAGATGGAAAAGAGGGGCATGAACAAGCCTTTGCTGATCGGTGGTGCTACGACCTCCAAGATCCATACAGCCGTGAAAATTGCGCCTCAATACAGCCATACGACGCTTTATGTTAAAGATGCATCCAGGTCTGTGCAGGTGGTGGCAGAACTTCTCACTGGATCTCCCGACTTTCTGAATGCTACTAAACAGGAATACGCTGAGCTTAGGAGAGTTCACAGTGCTAAAAAGCCAAAAGAATACTGGACGCTTCAGGAGGCGAGAAACAGAAAATTCAATCCTGATTTTGTTAAATACCCAATCTCGAAACCCAATTTTCTTGGTGTAAAACATTTCAATGATTATCCGCTTGAAGATCTTAGAAAATATATCGACTGGACATTCTTCTTCCTGGTGTGGGAATTCAAAGGCAAATATCCGGCCATTCTGAGTGATCCGGATAAGGGGGAGGCTGCAACTCAGCTTTTTCAGGAAGCCAATGAATTCCTGGATGAGATCATCTCGAAAAAAATGATCAGGGCCAATGGGATCATAGGAATATGGCCTGCAAATGCCGTAATGGATGATGTTGAACTCTACACGGACGAGAGCCGGTCAGAGATATTAGGCACATTTTACCAGCTACGGCAACAGGAGAAAAAACCAGGCGCAACGGCTCAGTTATGTCTGAGCGACTTCATTGCACCAAAGGAAACGGGTATAGCAGATTATTGCGGCGCCTTTGCCGTCACAGCCGGGATCGGTGTATCCGAATTGGTAAAGCAATATAAAGAGGACAATAACGATTATAAAGCGATCATGCTGGAGGCACTTTCGGACAGACTGGCTGAGGCTTTTGCAGAGAAATTGCACGAGGACCTAAGGAAGGAAATCTGGGGTTACAATAAATTCGAAAACCTCACTCCGGAAGAGCTGATAGCCTCAAAATATCAGGGGATAAGACCGGCACCAGGATATCCTGCATGCCCTGAACATTCGGAAAAAGAGACCATCTTCAATCTTCTGAAAGCCGGCGAAGGCTCAGGAATCTCTTTGACAGAGAATTTCTCCATGTATCCGAATGCATCAGTCTGCGGAGTGTATTTCGCACATCCGGAATCCCGGTACTTTGGTGTTGAAAAAATCGGCGCCGATCAGGTAGAGGATTATGCAAAGAGAAAGAACGTCCCGACAGCCTATATTGAGAAATACCTCCCGTCGAACCTGAATTATGATCCGCAAAAAAAGGGATGAACCTTTCGATTCATCCCCACACAAAAATCAGAAAACTACTAGTTGTTAATAGCTACCAGCTTGAATTTTAGTGTAAAATCATCATAGATCAACTTATCTCCCAGCCCTTCGAAGAAGCTGCCTGAACCGTACTTAATATTGAATTTTGCACGGTTAATTGTCATCGTTCCGGTCGCAGTCAGCTGACCGGAAGCATCCACGACTTCTGCATCAAATTCTATCGGGTTAGTAATCCCCTTGATGGTAAGGTCCGCAGTAAAATGATAAACATTTCCGGACTTCGCGTCGACTTTCTTTACCTCTAAAGTTGACAGAGGAAACTTCTCCACACCAAAGAAATCATCAGATTTCAGGTGGCTAATCAATTTGGCGTTCATCGGACTGGTGCCTAAATCTGTATTGGCAATAGTTGTCATGTCGACAGACAAGGTCCCGCCAATAATTTTTTTCTTTTCAACCTTCAGTGTACTGGACCCGAATGAAATCGTACCATTATGTTGTCCGGTAACTTTTTTTGCTTCCCATTCAATTGTACTGGCTTTTGCATCAACCTTTAACTCTTTCGAAAATCCGGCCAAACTTAACATTACCAAGGCTGATCCTAACAATACCCTGGAAATCATTCCCGATTTAATCGTAATTCTTCTCTCTTTACTTAAATAATCATTCATCTGTTAATAATTTGTTTTTGCCCAATTTTACGATCCAGTCACTTTTATGTTTCAAAATAGGTCAATAGGTAGATCCATACTTAAATTGTATATTTGCTGCATAATTTTAAGCTCAACTTTATTTTGTAGAATGAAGAACACCAATTACTTAACGGAAGATGTCAGCTTAGCGGGTTTCCGGTTTTTCCAGTCTCTGACTGAAGATGAGATGAAAAGTCTGAATAACGAAAAAATTTGCTCGACTTACAAGAAGGGGGTCGTTCTGTATAAAGAAGGAAGCCGCCTGACCGGTTTTTACTGTATTACCAGGGGAATTGTCAAGATATACAAGACCGGCATTGACGGGAAGGAACAGATCATACGTTTCGCAAAGAAAGGTGATATCATCGCCTACCGGTCACTCTTAAGCCAGGAATCTGCCTGTACTTCAGCCAAAACCATCGAAGAATCTTCCCTGTGCCATATCCCATATAAAACCTTGCTCAGCCTGATCGAGCGTAACTGGAAATTCTCCCTGGCAATGCTGAAAATTGTCTGTGCGGAGCTAAAAGAGGCCAACGATTACATCACGGATATAGCCCAAAAAACTGTTAGGGAAAGGCTCGCTGAAGTTCTCCTACTACTAAAACAGGAATTTGAACTCGATGCCGAAAAAACACTTCAGATTTCACTTACGCGGGAAGAACTCGCTAACATGGTAGGAACAGCAACCGAATCGATCATACGACTCCTTTCTGAATTTAAACAAGACAAACTCATTGATCTTCAGGGTCGTAAAATCAGAATTATCAATATTCAGGCCTTAACAAAAGTGGCTAACCTTGCCAAATACTGATAGTTACAGATTCCCTATCCACTGTTCCGGATCCAGTTTATTGTATTCATGCCTGAGCTGAAACTTCAGGACAGTCTTGTTATCGTCTTCCTTGTCAGTAAAAATGGTTCCAATTTCCTGCCTGGTATCCACCTTTTGTCCGGCCTGAACGGAGACACTGGCAAGATTAGAATATACCGATAAGTAGCTTCCATGCCTCAAGATCACAGCCCAATTACCACCAGGTATAGCTAGTACTTTAGATACTTCACCCTTGAAAACCGCCCTAGCCCGGGCGCCTGATTGGGTAGTAATATCTATTCCTGAATTCCGCTTAATAACATGCTTCAACACCAAATCGGGATGCTCCCCAAAATGATCGGTAATCAATCCCTTCTGAAGCGGCCACGGTAATTTTCCCTTGTTCATGGCAAAATCATCAGAAAGTTTCGTGACTTCAGGAGAGGGTTTAGCTCCGGGTACCTTTGAGGTCTTGGTGGTAACTTTTCTGGCCTCTTCAGCGATACTCTTCTCGATCTCCTGCTCCAGCATCTGTGCAATCTTCTGCTGATTCTCCAGCTTCTTTCTTAAATCCTTTTCCTTTTTCTGCAAGTCGGCGTAGTACTCTTTTTGTTCTGCTTTCTGCCTGGCATATAAATCAGACTGACTAATCTTCGAAGTAAGCAAATGCTCTTTGTCTGACTTTCGTTTATTTAAATCTACCACCAGGGCAGCCAATCTTTCCTTTAAAACAGATATCTCCTTAACCTGAGTCTGGCGATAATCCGCATACTGCTTCAGATAGGAAAAACGCTTATATGCCTGATTGAAATTTTCGGCCGAAAGCAAAAATATCAATTGGTTGTTTTGATTCTGATTTCTCCTGGCATACCTGATCATTCCAGCATAACGGTCTTTAATTACCTGAAGATCTGCACTTAGTGAATCAATATTCTGATTGCTTCTCGCAATAGTCGAATCAAGGTAGCCTAACTCATTATTGATATTGGAAATCAGACTTTCCTGCAGATGTATCTTCTTCTCTAGAACCGTAAGCCTGTTGATGGATGTTTTGGCATTCTGATTAGTCTCCTTTAACAAATGATTGATGTACTCAATCTCCTGACTGGTCTTTTCCTTTTCCTTTTTTAACTCATTGATAGATTGCCCAAAAGACCCAAAAGCCAAAAGGAATAACAGAAACAATAAAACTATTTTTTCTATGCCAGCTCGCATGCTTATTTCATATTTCTTTTACTCAAGGTTCAATGTTTGGGCAAATCCTCCCGTTTATACGTCGACGGAATGTTAAAGCTAAAATCTGTTTCATCGTCAATGGAAACTTTGGACAATTCAACCTTTACTTCCAACTTTTTCTTTCCGGAAACAGATACGTGTATCGTACCCGGAAACCACTTAATTCCTAATTCCTTGAAATCAGAAAACTCAATTGTTACTGAGATACCAGTGTTCAAATCATTGAAAACGATCCTTCTGACCACAAAAATATCAGGATCTATGAAGATATCATGCTTGACCAGGTGCTCCTCTTCATTTCTTTGCTTGAACCGCTCAAACCTGTTTTCATTATTCGAATATTTCCTGAACTTTCTCTCCCTGATGGAAGAAATTTTATACATGTTTTTCTCGATGGCAATCGTATAATCTCTGAACGGATTGTCCTTCTGATCCTGCTTAATGGATTGGATATGATTACTTAAAATAGCCTGAATCGTCTGAAAATCAATGTCTGTTCCAGCCAAATCATTGATATTCTGTATAGTACCTAAGATAAAGGCACTGCCAATATGCTTAACAACCCGGAAGGAATCCCTATCAATTTCAAGACCGCCGAGTGGGACAAGTTTCTGTGCCTTAACTTGTATAATGCTGTCCTTCTTTATTCTGTACAGTCCCGTGACTGAATGTATATCTCCATCATTATTTATGCTGAGATGGACTTTCTTTACCGACAGGGTGTTGTACTTAAGTTCATTTTCACCGACCAATCTGACAACACGCCTGACGCTAACCGGTTTCAATTTTCTTTCAATTACGACCTTCTCTAAATGCTTACACCCTGTGGAAAGTAATAGAAGCAAACTAAAAAGACTGATATTTAATATATTACGACTCATCATTCTACTCTTCAACAGATTCTATAAAAATTACTTTCTTTATTTTAACAGGCAAAACCTTTGATTTGTTACCCATCTTCAGTGATTTTTCCCATTGTTGAATTGCCTTTTCTTTCTGATTCAAAAAGAACAGAATATCTCCGTAATGCTCAACAAGCACGGGATTTTCTTCCGTACTACTCGAAAGTGCTGATTCCATATAGAACTTGGCCAGCTGGTAGTCCTTCTTCTTGAATAAAACCCAGGCATAGGTATCAAGATAAGTGGAATTGTCAGGATTATTCTTGATAACCAGATTGCTGAGCCTCTCTGCAACATCCAATTTAACTGATTTTAGCGAAAGATAATAGGCATAATTATTCATGGCCAGGTAATTCTGAGGATCTATTTCAACCACCTTGTCAAACCAGCTGAAGGCCTTATCAAAATCCTTCTGCTTATAATACGCTTCTGCCCGGTAGGTATATACCTGTGAAAGCAGCTGGTTATTAGTGGTGGCATACGTCTCTGCAGAATCCAGAACAGCAAAAACATCTTTATAGTTACCTTGCTGAATCATGGCAACAGCATCCAATATATATAAAACAGGTTGCTCCGGAAAATACTTTATTGCCCGATTACTGTCATCACTGAGAGATTTCCAATCCAGTAAATCGTTGTCAATATATAACAAACGCTCCCAATAAGCATAATTACCCTTGTTAATTTCAACGACCAACCGAAGTTGCTCACGTGCCTCCTTGGGTAACTTCTTGCTAAGATAATACTCCGCAAGAAGCGCTCTCGGTCGCTCGTCATCAATATGCTTATCGATTAAAATATTTATTAACTCCAGCTGTTGATCATCTGTCAATTTATGATCAGCAGCTTGCAGGTGCAACATATACATTTGAACCTTTGTTTCGATTTCCAGGGATGAATTCTCGAAACCGGCCTTCAAATGATCGTATGCTTTCGCATAATCTTTGGCAACCTGATAATAATTGCAAAGCGAGAACTGCACAAATCCATCATCTGGTTTCAACTGCAAGACTTTGTTATAATTCTCCAAAGATTTATCCATCACACTGTCAGCCAAATACATATCAGCAATCAAACCATAGTATTTTGATTCATTCTGAAATTTGCCGATAAGATTTTGAATCTCCTGGTAGGCTTCCTTTTTCTTGCCCATCTTGATAAAGATGGACTGCTTTCCCAGTGCAATTGGTTCAATTACGCCCCATTTTTTTTCAAGTTCATTGTAGCAAGCAAGAGCCTCCTCCTGCTTTCCTGCCATATTCAACATCTCTGCGCGAAAAATAGGGTAATCAGTATTGTCTGGTACCAGCTCTGTTAATACGGAAAACGTATCGGCTGCCTTTTCATAAAGCTTGTTTTGCTGATAAATCTTGGCAAGCAAAATCTGGTAATATTGATTCTTGGGCTGGAGTGAAACGGCCTTCTCCAGCATCAGCATAGAACTCTGAAAGTCGCCTCTGACGAGATGAATGTTAGCAATCTCGTACAGGGAAGTAGATGAAGACGGATCAATTTCAAGGCATCTTGAAAAAATCTTGATCGCTTCTTCGACATTGCCAATTGTTCTTTGCTTAATTCCCTCAATAAACAAATATTGAAACTGCTGCTTCTGGTCGTCAGTCAGTAAAGAAAGACTCTTACTCTCTTCTTCCGGTACTGCCCTGATGATCGCCTGCTGAGGCGCCTTACAGGAAGTCAGAATAAGAAAAAGAACCGCTATTATAAGAAAAGTATATTTTATTTTACTCATTATTAGTTTATTAAAGCACTTATTAATGCTTTCCTGTGTGACCAAATCCTCCTTCACCCCTCTCGCTCTCCTCCAGTAAATCAACCTCTTCCCATTCAACCTGGTTGTAAGAGGAAATAATCATCTGAGCAATACGCTCCCCATTGTTGATGATGAAATCCTCCTGTGATAAATTGATCAGAATGATCTTGATTTCACCCCTGTAATCGGCATCAATCGTTCCAGGAGAGTTAAGTACCGTGATCCCCTTGTTGATTGCCAGTCCGCTTCTGGGACGCACTTGCGCTTCAAAGCCATCAGGCAACTGTATGAAAAGTCCAGTTGGGATTAATTTTCTTTCCAGTGGTCTCAAAAGGACCGGCTCTGATAAATAAGCTCGAAGATCCACTCCCGCTGATTGAGCTGTACCATAAAGTGGCAGGCTATGATTTGACTTATTTACTATTCTTACTCGCATCTGATAAAAATTCGTTTTCCATGATCCAATGGGTTACCAAAATATTCATTCCCAATCGGCGTGAATCGGTTCACCATAATATTTAATCAAACATATAACAACACCTATCGAATAAAATTATCCGACTAAAGTGTTGTAATTAAATTAATTACCCAATTCTAAATGGCACAGAACAGACCATTTTTCAGTGGATAACTTCAAGCGGCTAAGATAAGAAATACCCTTGAGCAATTATTCATATCAACCGAAACATATTAAACCTCTCTATCAACACCCAAACGCTTCGGTAACAACCTCTTTAAATCGGATTTTTCCTGGTACCAGATATAGATTAAGAAGAAGGAAAATAGGAGTGTCTTGAAACCATACTTCAAAACTACACCATTAATTTTGACGTTCATTTCAATGACATACAATGAAATAGCCACAAAAAAATAGGCACCTATTTTTTTTAGGTTATACTTTACCGGGAAATATTTTTGCCCGTAATAATAGGAGATAAGTGTAGTAATCAGCGAAGAGACAAAAAAGGCGATTGCTGAAGCCATATAACCTATTTTGGGTAAGAATATTATATTGATAAACAGAGTAATAAGACCTCCTATGATCGAAAAAGTAGCCCCGAAATGTGTTTGATCTGTCAACTTATACCATAGCGACTGCGTGTAGAACATACCCATAAAAAGATTCCCCATCAACAGCCAGGGAACGATTTTCAGTCCCTCGAGATCGTGATATCCTAAACGGCCAGACCCGATAAAGTATTTAAGGATGTCCACATAAAACAGCACTCCAACGAAAATCAACAATCCAAAAATCACAAAATAGTTCATGATCACACTGTACACTTTTTTGGATTCTTCATTCTTGTAGTGAGAGAAAAGGAACGGTTCGAAGGAAAATCTGAATGCCTGTATGAAGAGGGTCATCAGAATGGCGAGTTTTCCATTAGCCGTGTATATACCCAACTCCGACATTGGATCCTTGCCGTTAGACAGTAATTCCGGTATTAATATCTTGTCAATATTCAAGGTAACCATTCCGGCAAGACCCACTACCAGGATTGGCCATCCATATTTTAACATTTCTCTCAACCTATCTTTGTTAAATACAAGTCTCTTAATTCCCAGGTCCGGCAGGAACAACAGCAACGTTACAACGGACGCAATCAAATAGGAAAGGAAGGCATATCCGATGCCAATCGAAGGACTGTAAACGAAACGGAGAATAGATTCAGGGTTATGGGCTAAAACACGGGGGCAAAGCAAAATCCAGAAGAGATTTAAGAAAATATTGATTCCAATATTCAATATCTTAAAAAAAGCAAATTTTATCGGACGTTGTTTCAATCGCAATTTTGCGAAAGGAATAGCGGTAACAGCATCCAACGCCACAGTGATCCCCATCCAAATGATGTAGAGGTGCTGCTCTGGATACCCAATCCATCCTGAAATCCTCCCCGAGAAAATCGAAATTATAATTACAAAAATTAAAGAAGTGACTGAAAGCGCTATAAGTGAAGTACCAAAAACCTCTTCCGGTTTATTACTCTTGCTGGCGAAACGGAAATAGGAAGTTTCCATTCCATACGTGAGAAACACCTGTAAGAAGGCTACATAGGCCAACAAATTTCCTAGAATCCCGTATTCACCGGTAGGAAAAGTGTAGGTATAAACAGGCGTGAGCAATAGATTCAGAAACCTGGCAACAATACTTGACACACCATAAATCATGGTATCTCCTGCCAATTTTTTTAGTGCACTCAAGTCAGATTTTTTTTATTATACTATCAACAAAGATAATAACATCATCAATCCTTGCTCTCCTTCCAAAATAAGATTCTATTTTTGATGAAAATTTCCTTTTAATAAATTGTAATGAAGCGATTAACCCTTTCTCTTTTAACGATTTTTTTTATGTTCATCATCCTGATGAACTGCGCTCAATCAAACAGTCATTCCAGACGGCCAGTAACCTCTATTCAGAGTGAACCTAAAAGAAAAAACTACAAAATGGGAGAAATTCTTCAGGTAAATTTCAATACAAAACTGAAGGATGGTTCGCTGGATAAGATTGAAATATTTGTGGATGGTAAACTTCAGCAAACTTCAAAAAATTTAACCAATGTCCTCACCTATAAAACAACAGATTTTGGTGTAGGTAAACATACTGTAAAAATTTCTGCAACCAAATCTGATGGTACCTCCGGCGAAAATTATGAGGAAATTTTTGTTACCTCGGATGTGAAGCCAATCAAATATACCTATCAGATCGTTGCCACTTATCCTCATGACGTCTCTCATTTTACACAGGGCCTGGAATTTCATGACAACACTCTTTATGAAGGGACAGGTCAGGAGGGATCTTCTGCAATTTATCGGCTGGATCTAAAAACAGGTAAAGCTCAAAAGGAATATAAGCTTGAATATCAATATTTTGGAGAGGGTATTACCATATTAAACAATAAAATATATGAATTGACGTACAAAAATGATATTGGTTTTGTTTATGATCTCAATACCTTTAAAATCCTTAATACCTGGAAATACAAATCCAAAGAAGGGTGGGGCTTAACCAACGACGGTAATTCATTAATCATGAGTGATGGTACTGAAAATATCTATTTCATCCATCCTGAAAATTATAAGGAAATTAACAGAATTCAGGTTTGTGATGAACGTAATGTTATAAAAAACCTGAATGAACTTGAATACATAAAGGGTGAAATTTGGGCAAATATCTGGACAACGGATAACATCGTAATTATCGATCCAAAAACAGGTAAAGTGACTGGGGAAGTTGATTTAAGTGGAATAAGCGGCTCCATTCTGCAGAATCAAAAGGAGCAGATGGATGTGCTAAATGGCATCGCCTGGAATCCTGTTACCGACAAGATTTATGTCACTGGAAAACTTTGGCCAAAATTGTTCGAAATCAAATTGATCAGAAAGTAAATCAGAACAGTGTTCCCGGTTTACTATCTATTCTATTTTTTCCCAAATGACTGTATGCTAAGTCAGTAACCTCCCTACCACGCGGCGTTCTCTTAATAAATCCTTCCTTAATAAGGAAAGGTTCATACACTTCTTCAATGGTTCCAGTATCTTCGCCAACAGCGGTTGCGATGGTGGAAATACCCACAGGCCCTCCCTTAAATTTGTCGATGATCGTGGATAAAATTTTATTATCCATTTCATCCAATCCAAAACGGTCAATATTGAGGGCCTCGAGTGAATATTTTGTTATATCAATATCAATCTTTCCGTTTCCTTTCACCATTGCAAAATCCCTTACCCTTCTCAATAATGAATTTACAATTCTAGGCGTGCCCCTACTTCTGCGGGCAATTTCGTAAGCTGCATTTTCAGAAATTACAACATCCAGTATTCTGGCCGAGCGCTTAACAATCCCGGTAAGAATATCAATATCATAATATTCCAGGTGACAATTAATACCAAATCTTGCACGCAGCGGACGGGTAAGAAGACCGCTCCTGGTAGTTGCACCTATCAAAGTGAAAGGATTCAATTCAAGTTGGATGGAACGTGCACTTGGACCCTTATCAATAAGAATATCTATGCGAAAGTCCTCCATTGCCGAATAAAGATATTCTTCAACCAAAGGGCTTAAACGATGTATTTCATCAATGAATAAAACATCATTCGTTTCAAGATTCGTCAGAAGTCCAGCCAAGTCGCCTGGTTTATCCAAAACAGGACCAGATGTTAATCTTAATTTGACACCCAGTTCATTAGCAATAATATTCGAAAGAGTGGTTTTTCCTAATCCCGGAGGACCGTGTAAAAGAACGTGATCCAATGATTCACCACGCATTTTAGCCGCTTGAACGAAAACTTGAATGTTATCTATAATTTTTGTTTGTCCTGCAAAATCAATAAACTTTAACGGTCTTAACTGATTATCTAATTCATTTTCAGAATTATCCTCGTTAATACCTCTCAAATCAACAAATTCATCCATTCTTTAAGTCAGTTAGAAGATTTTTTCTTCATTCAAAAGATTTAATAATTTCAATAAACTTATACGAATTGAATGGTTTTTCCATTAAATAATCCATGCCATTTTCCAGACATTTTTGAAAATCATTATTCAATGTATTGGCCGTGAAAGCAATAATTGGAGTATACTTTCTGGAAATATCTTCATTTTCTATTTTTCTAATTTCATTTGAAGCCTCAAATCCATCCATAACAGGCATCATTAAATCCATCAGAATTACATCAAATTTTTGTTCCTTAAAAATTTCCACTCCTTCCAGACCATTGTTAGCAATTGTTACAATACAATTCAATTTTGATAAATTAATGCTCAATAGTCTTTGATTAAGTAAATTGTCTTCAATAAGAAGCACTCTCAAATTTTCTTTAATCTTGTTATCAGGTATCATCAATAATTTGTGTTAATATAATCAAACCAAAAAATTATTAAACATTTTGAAAATTACGAGTCAATTAATTTAGTGTAGGGATTTAGTTAATTAACAAGTATAAATAATATGTTTAATTTTTTTAAAACTTTAAAATTTAATAATCTAATTATATGATGTTAATAATGTTGATAAATATTGAAATTCTGGTTTAATTTAATGGTTTAAAAAGATACTAAAAGTTTATTAACTTTATAATTTATTGAAAAAGCGATCAATGAGGCTTTATCAACAGGGTGTCAATTTTGAATATAAACTTAAGTATATTTTGTTTTGAATTAGTATTTAGGTTGAATATCATTTCATTTTTTTTCAATAATTGAATGTAAGTGAGTGGTGTAATTTGATTTTAATGATTATGTAAAATTGTACGAATATTTTTTATTACTATTTATACACAGATATTAACTATTATTCATCCATAAATAATTCTTTTCATGCAATGAATGAAATAGTCATTCACTTGCATGAGAATTAGCCCATGTTGTGAATGGTTAATTGTTTTCATATCATTTCTAAAAATACTGTTAAGTTATTGAATAGTTGTTAGTAATAATGGAGTCTACAGGAGAAATATCATTAGTATTTTTAGACTTTACCTGTGTTGGTTTCATATTTTTTTGTTTTGTTATTAACGTCAAATCTGGGTTAAGATCAAGAAGACTAAAACCCGTATTTTTTTTTTTGAGATGATAATAGTTTGATGTGTGATTCAATGGATTTTTAAAAATTATAATATGTTAAATATCTTCAAAGTAGCCTTAGCTTCAGATCATGCTGGTTTCGATCTGAAGAACGCAATAATTGAGTTTTTAAAAGCTGAAAAGATTGAATACCTCGATTTTGGATGTTATTCTAATGAGAGTTGCGATTACCCGGATTATGCTCATCCCTTGGCTGTTGCTGTTGAAAACGATGCAAATTTAGTAGGAGTTGTTTGTTGTGGTTCTGGTAATGGTATTAATATGACTGTAAATAAGCACCAGGGAATAAGGTCTGCGATATGCTGGAATAATGAGACGGCAGAATTAGCCAGATCTCATAATAATGCAAATGTATGTTCGTTGCCTGCCAGATTTATTTCAATAGAAGAAGCTTTGAACATCTTAAAAATATTCTTTAAAACGGATTTTGAAAAGGGAAGACACTTACAACGGATTAATAAGATTCCTTTGTAATTATAAAGTTATTTTGATCGTAAATGTCTGGTCTATATCTGCACATCCCATTTTGTAATAAGAAGTGTTTCTATTGTGATTTTTTTTCCGGAAATCAATTGTATCTTATTGATAATTATGTTGATGCTCTAATTAGTGAATTAAATTTAAGATTTGAGTATTTAGGAGATTCTATAATTGATACGATTTATTTTGGTGGTGGAACTCCTTCTTTATTATCAGAAAATCAATTATTTAGGATTTTTGATTGCATTTATAAGAGATATAATGTAAGTTCTGAAGCCGAAATTACCATCGAATGCAATCCTGAAAATGTGAATGATAATTATGTTGACTTTATGTATACGTCAGGAATCAACAGAATTAGTTTAGGTGTACAGTTTTTGAATGATCTAATTTTGGAAAAATTTAATAGAAATCATTCTAGAGAATTAATATTCAACGCTTTAAACATAATTTCAAATTCATCTTTTTCAAATTTGTCGATTGATCTAATATATTCTGTACCAGGAATTAATGATGATGAGTTATATTCAACTTTAGAAGATTTAACCAAATTTGATATTAAACACATATCTGCCTATAGTTTGACCATTGCAGATAATTCACAACTGTTTTGGAAAATAAAGAAGGGACAATTTAAAGAAGCGCAGGAAGAGCAGTTTCTTTCTCAATATAAATTGGTTAACGAATATTTAAGCGCGAAAAAATTTCTACATTATGAAGTTAGCAATTATGCTTTGGAGGGATATTATTCCAGACACAATCTTGCATATTGGAATCAAACGCCTTATTTAGGAGTTGGGGTTTCTGCTCACAGTTATAATCTTACTTCAAGACAATGGAATCATACCAACATAAAAAAATATATTAGGGAATTAAGCGATTCTGAACCTAAAATTGAAATTGAATGTGAACAACTAACAGATATTCAATTATATAACGAATATATAATATTGAAAATGCGTACTTTTCAGGGTATGTCACCACAATATATTCAAGATAATTTCAATAACAAGATATATAACCATTTTTCTTCGAAAATGAATTTATTAAGAGAGAAGAACCATTTTATTATGCAAGATGAATTAATTATTCCCAGAGAAAGTGATCTATTGATTTCTGATTATTTAGCTGAAAATTTAATGTATTGATAATTAAGTTAATATACTATAATTGTATTGTTTTTATTATTGTCAAAACGTAATTTATTTATATGAGCATTCAATTTTTTAACGAAGATGTTAATTTGCCAACCATAAATTTCAAAACAGTAGTTAGTGTCTTGAAACAATCGGTTCGTGCTAATAAATTTAAATTGGGAGCCATTAACTATATATTTTGTAGTGATGAATATTTATTGAAGATGAATAGCCAGTTTTTAAATCACGATTATTATACTGATGTCATAACTTTTGATTATTCAGTTGAAAATGTGGTAAGCGGCGATATATTTATAAGTACTGATAGGGTTAGTAATAATTCAGAAATCTATAATCAACCTTATGAAACTGAATTATTAAGAGTAATTTCGCATGGACTTCTTCATCTATTAAAATTTAATGATAAAGAGGAAACGGAAATTGAAATAATGCGAGCAAAAGAATTGGAATTAATTCAGCAGATGAATATATCATGATTTGCGATCCTTCAAATTTTTGTTTACATGCTTTTTGAACAATACTATATTCAAAATATAGGTTTTTGAAATTGAAATTTATTTTCAATAGAATATTTTAATCTCATGGTTCCATCAAATAAATATAATGTAATTGTTGTAGGTGCTGGACATGCCGGGTGTGAGGCAG
Organism: Prolixibacteraceae bacterium; assembly: GCA_037137375.1. Taxonomy (GTDB): domain Bacteria; phylum Bacteroidota; class Bacteroidia; order Bacteroidales; family Prolixibacteraceae; genus CAINVV01. The sequence continues at coordinate 167,655 of JBAXKJ010000002.1, read as the reverse complement.
CTAGTGCTGCTGCTAAATTGGGTTCTGAAGTTTTGTTGATAACAATGGACTTAAACAGGATTGCTCAGATGAGTTGTAATCCGGCAGTGGGTGGTATTGCAAAAGGACAAATTGTTAGGGAAATTGATGCGCTTGGTGGGATGATGGGAAAAATCACAGATATGAGCACTCTTCAATTTAGAATGCTTAACCGTTCCAAGGGACCAGCAATGTGGAGTCCACGGGCGCAGTGTGATAAAAATAGATTCTCAGAGAATTGGAGAATCGAATTGCAAAAGAATAAAAACATCAATTTTTGGCAAGGTTCGGTTGTTGAATTGATAATTGAAGATAATATTGTCAAGGGTGTCAAGACAGAAGTAGGAATTAAGTTCTACTCAGATTCAGTTATTTTGACTAACGGGACATTTTTGAATGGATTAATGCACATTGGTCAAATCAAGTTAAAAGGCGGACGAATATCTGAACCTGCATCCTATGGGATTTCTGAGCAGCTTCAAAATTTAGGATTCAGAACAGACCGCATGAAGACGGGTACTCCACCTAGAATAGATAAACGAACAATTGATTTTAGGTTGCTTGAAATGCAGGAGGGAGAGAAGGGTAATCAATTCAGTTATTATTACAAGAATGAAAGTTACTTACCTGAAATCAATTGTCATATTACCTATACCAATGATCTTGTTCATAAGGAACTTGAAAAGGGATTTAAATTTTCGCCGATGTTCGATGGCACGATTAAGAGTTTGGGACCACGATATTGTCCGAGCATTGAAACAAAACTCGTAATTTTTAAGGAAAAAAGTTCTCATCAATTGTATTTAGAACCAGAAGGTGTGGATTCGGTCGAGTATTATTTGAACGGATTTTCCACTTCTCTTCCTTTTGAAATTCAGGAAACGGCGATTAGATTAATTCCAGGATTAGAAAATGCCCGAATTATAAGACCTGGTTATGCAATCGAATATGATTTTTTCGACCCGACTCAATTATACCACACGCTTGAATCAAAAATATTACAGAATTTATACCTGGCTGGTCAGATTAACGGAACCACTGGATATGAAGAGGCTGGAGCTCAAGGATTGATTGCTGGCATTAATGCTCATCAAAAAATTAATCATTTAGAAGCATTTACATTGGCCAGAAATCAGGCATATATTGGTGTTTTAATTGATGATCTGGTTACGAAAGGTGTAGATGAACCATATCGTATGTTTACCAGCAGAGCAGAACATCGGCTTATTTTGAGACAAGATAATGCAGATGAAAGACTGTCTATGTTAGGCAACAAGTTGGGTTTATTGCCAAATGATCTGTTTAGCCAATATTTGGAGAAGTCCAGATTTATTAATCTTTTATTGGAGCTAATTGGTAAAATTTCAATTAAGCCTGAGCAAATAAATGATTATCTCGTGAATAAAGAATCGTCTCCAGTTAAGCAGAAAACAAAGCTTAGTATGATTCTTAGCAGACCGCAAGTAAAATTGAAAGAAATCCTTCAAAATTTGCCTATTCTATTTAGTAAATTGGAGAGAATACCCGATTCTATTATTCAGGAAGTAGTTGAAGCTGCTGAAATAAGAATTAAATATGCTGGATATATCGATCGAGAAGAATCGATTGTTGGAAAGCTACACAGGTTGGAAAGCATAAAAATTGAAAATAGATTCGACTATTTGACGATTCAGTCTTTGTCTACAGAAGCCAGGCAAAAATTGGCGCGCATTAATCCCAAAACAATTGGACAAGCGCAGCGGATTCCTGGTATTTCACCCAATGATATTAATGTACTTTTAATATTATTAGGAAGATGAAAATATTTAATTGGGTAATTTATAATGAATTACCTAACTGGATCATCGAGTTTTTAGGCATTTTCTGTAAAATGTTTGAAGTTTCGAGTGCGATAAGAAGTTAAAATGTTCCACGTGGAACATTAATTTAAATGATTTGGTACTACTATTGAGTGCACGGGATTTCCCATATTATTTTAATAGATGGTAAATTTTAATATAAAAAATAACGTTCCACGTGGAACAAAAATTTAAATGTATGAACATTACACTGGAAGAAGTAAGAAATTCAATTAGAAATATTCCGGATTTCCCCAAAGAAGGAATACAATTTAAGGATGTTTCAACAGCATTTAAGGATAGGAAAATCTTTAAATATATTATTGGTGAAATATCAAATTATTATGAAAAGCTTGGAATTACAAAAGTCATTGGAATTGAGTCGAGGGGATTCATTCTGGGTAGTTCTTTAGCATCAGAATTGCATGCCGGATTTATACCTATTCGAAAGCCAGGGAAATTGCCTGCTGAAACATATAATCAATCATACGAGTTGGAATATGGATCAGATTCTTTAGAAATTCACACAGATGCATTGAATGCAGATGACGTAGTTCTTATTCACGACGATCTATTGGCTACAGGCGGGACTGTAAATGCAGCTGTAGACTTGGTTAGGAAATTTGGAGTAAAGAATATTTATATAAATTTTTTCGTCGAATTAGATTTTTTAAACGGTCGGGATCGTATCCGGGAAGGAGTACCTGTCTGGTCTTTAATTCATTTTTGATTATTTTTTTTAAGGAAAGGGTAGGGCATCAAGGAAATTTATTTCAGAAATGATTGCCTGGATATTAAATAGTTTTAGTTTTTGGGATGAAAACAGAAATGTCAAATAATTTGTTAGATGTTGTAAAAAATCTTCCTTTTAATCCTGGAGTATATCAATTTATTAGCAAAGAGGATAAAATCATCTATATTGGAAAGGCAAAAAATCTTAGGAAGAGGGTCTCTTCCTATTTTTTTAAGAATCACGATAATCGAAAAACCGAAATTCTTGTAAGGCAAATTAATAAGATTAGGCATATTGTTGTGGATAATGAAGAGGATGCTCTTATTCTTGAAAACAGTCTGATTAAGAAATATCAACCTAAATACAATATATTATTAAAAGATGATAAAACATTTCCCTGGATTTGTGTAAAAAATGAAGAGTTCTCAAGAATATTTTATACAAGAAAAATATTAAGAGATGGATCAAGTTATTTTGGACCATACACCTCAGTTTATATGGCCAGGACAATCCTGGAGGTGATCAAACAAATATTTCCAATAAGAAATTGTAAGTTGTTACTTTCAAGTTCAAACATTTCCTCTCAAAGATTTAAGAGATGCCTGGAGTTTCAGATTGGCAATTGTAACGCGCCCTGCGAAAATCTGTATTCAAAAATAGAATATGAAAGAGATATTTCTAATGCGAAGGCAATTTTAAGCGGTACGCTCACGCCTGTATTTAATTTTCTTAAAACAGAGATGCAGGATGCGGCTAATCGATATGATTTTGAAAAAGCAAATGATTTTAAAGCTAAGATTCAGCTACTGGAAAATTATAAGAGTAAATCATTGGTCTGTAGCGCTACACTCACGAATCTGGACACTTTTTCATTCAATGAAGACGATAAAAATGCCTATATCAATTATTTCAGGATTGTTGATGGTTCAATAGTTAACAGTTATTTGCTTGAAGTAAAAAAGAAGTTCGATGAAACAAGAGAAGATATTCTTGCATTTTGCATAATTGAAATCAGAAAACTATTCAATTCAAAATCAACTGAAATGTTATTGCCGTTTGCTATCGGCTATAAATTTTCTAACATAAAAATTACAATTCCGCAAATAGGGGAAAAGAAAAAAATTCTGGAATTGTGTGAAAGAAACGGTAGGCTGTTCATGTTGGAGAGAGCTAAAAACGAATCAATCAAATCGCCGGTTTCAAAGAAACAGCGTCTGCTTGAAAAAATTAAGAGTGACTTGCAATTAACGAATATTCCTCACATCATAGAGTGTTTTGATAACTCAAATATTCTAGGCGATTTTCCGGTTTCTTCTTGCGTTGTTTTTAAAGATGGTCAACCTTTTAAGTCTCAATATCGACATTTTAATATTAAGACGGTCGAAGGACCCAATGATTTTGCCTCAATGGAAGAGGTGGTAGAACGAAGATACACCAGACAATTAAGTGAAGGAAATCAATTGCCTGATTTAATTGTAATTGACGGTGGCAAGGGCCAACTTTCTGCAGCGTATTCTATCCTTCAAAAATTAGGATTAAATGAAAGAATTGCCATAATTGGGATCGCCAAGAGGCTCGAAGAACTATATTTTCCACATGATAATGTACCGCTTTACCTGGATAAAAAATCTGAAACCTTGAAAGTTCTACAACAATTACGGGATGAAGCACATAGGTTTGGCATTACTTTTCATAGAAACAAAAGATCCCAGAATTTTGTTACTTCCTCTTTACAAAATATACCGGGCATAGGTAAGCTTACTTCAGATAAGTTGTTAACTTTTTTTAAATCAGTGGAAAACATAAAGAATGCGTCCGATACTGAATTGGAAAGTATTGTGGGTAGAGAAAGAAGAAAGAAAATTACCGATTATTTTCAATCCGAAACATCTAGAAGAGAGAACTAATTAAATGCATTTTAAAGTCGGTTGTGGAAGGTAGATCTTGGAGCGATTTTAGTATTGAAATATTATGTGGTGTTCCAATTAAATCCTTAAATTCTAATTCAATAGAACTATTAACTTCATCCGCTGATTCAATTTGTATACGATTTATATTGCCTTTCTCAATTTGAAGTTGATAGGATATTCTGCTGCCATTGAAATCGAAGCTGTTTTTGTAATAATACTTTGGGGAATATCCGTAAATCCAATCATTATTTGAATACTTTTCGACCGCTAGTTGTTGGATGTAATTCGTATAATTACTTGGTATAGAGAATATAGAAACTTCTGGGTATTGGTTTAAAATGAATTTTGTAAACTGGTTTATGATATGACCAACCGTAAAATTTGTATAGATCTCTGAAAGGTTCATTACTTTAGAAGGTACTGAGGCGATAGATTTATCCGTAAATCTTTCCGGATTGGAGCTAAGAGATGATGAAAGATTCTTTAAGTTGCAGTCAATTAGCAATGTACCATGAGCAATCGCCCTGTTTTTATAAATATGCATGGCACTTCCAGAAACCTTTTTGTCTTTGAACATGATGTCATTCCTCTCTGATAAATACACATCAGCTCCTTCATGTTGCAGAAATTCTATGATTGGTTGTGATAAATGCTTATAGGAGATATTAACTCCCGAAGTATTGGTTTTTATAATGCTGAAATTAAGATTGCCTTCATCATGAAAAACGGTCCCACCTCCTGATAATCTTCTGGCAACCAAGATATTGTGCTCATTAATATAGAAAGAATTGATTTCTTTTGTAGTGATTTGATGTTTTCCAACCACCACACAAGGCTGGTTTACATATAAAAAAATGTAATCCTCCAAGCTGGTTTTTAACAGGCATTCTTCAATAGCCAAATTAGTATAAGGATCAGAGCTGGGAGAGATGATTAGTTTCATTTCTTTGGAATATTAGGTTTGCTGCGTTCATTGCCAGGAGTATTATTTGGATTAATAAAGGCCGAAAATATTTAGCATTTATGCACAAATCAGAATGTAATATTATGAAACCGGCACCTGTGATTCATCTTTTTTACGATTTTCATGACAAGTTTTCACCTGGATGATCTTGATAAGATTGAAGATTTTCATTAGAGAAAGATTAAAAGAGCCGAGACAAAAGTAATTACAACTACCGCCCAACGATAGGTTTTTTCCTTAATGACGTGTACAACCTTTATTCCAGTGTAAGCACCCAACATGACAAATGGAATAGCAAAAGCGTCGATCAGCAAAGATTCTGAATGAATATTTTTCCAAACAAAAAATTGAAGCGGAAGTTTGGTGAGATTAATGATTGCAAAAAACCATGCAGTTGTACCGATGTAATTCTTCTTGTTGAGGTGCAATGCAAGAAGATAAATGGCAAAGACCGGTCCCGCAACATTACCTATCATGGTGGCGAAACCACCTAGAATACCAAAAATAGCGGCAAATGCCGGATGACCCGTGAAATTGTTTTGTTTGTTGAAGCGATCGTTCCAAATCATTAAAATCAGTGAAAACAGAACCGAAATGGCTATTATTTGCTTAAACTGATGATCATTTACATAGGCTCCAATGCAGAGCGCAATGATTAATCCCATAAAGGCCCAAGGCAGGGCTTTTAAGAGAGGTTTCCACTCTGCATGACGGTGATAGTAGGTCACGGCAAAAATGTCGGCTGTGATGAGAATTGGCAGCAAAACACCGGTAGATGCCTTGCCTCCAAATATCATGGCCATCACTGGTACAACAATCATCGAAACACCTGGAACACCTGTTTTGGACATCCCAATCAGCATAGCACAAATTCCAATAAGGATAAAATGGGTATATGTCAACGGAAAATGGTTAAGCAAAACCGACATTTTGAATAATTTTCTGGTTTGAATGGATTTAACTACTTTTGCAAAAAAATTTAAAGATAGTTTTTTAACGTTCAAATTTAGAGGATAATGGCAACTTTAGCGGATTTTCGTAATGGATTATGCATCGAATTTAATGATCAGATATTTCAGATTGTGAGTTTTCAACATGTCAAACCAGGAAAAGGTCCTGCGTTTGTCCGTACCAAACTGAAAAACATGAAAACAGGAAGGGTAATCGATAATACCTTTTCAGGTGGTACAAAAATTACGACGGTCAGGGTCGAAAGGAGACCTTACCAATATCTTTACCAGGACGAAAACGGTTACAACTTCATGAATAATGAGACCTTCGAGCAGGTTTCAATTGAAGCTGCGATGGTCGAAAACGCTGATCTTATGAAAGAAGGGATGACTGTTGAGATCACCTACCATGCAGAATCTGAAACTCCGCTTACGGTCGATCTTCCTCCATTTATTGAGTTGCTGATTACCTATGCCGAGCCAAGCGAACGCGGAAATACCGCTTCATCAACGGCGTTGAAAGGAGTTACAGTTGAGTCAGGTGCGACCATTATGGTTCCATTGTTCATCAATCAGGGAGACATCATCAAAGTAGATACCCGTGACAGATCTTATTCTGAAAGGGTTAAAAAATAAAATCACAGATAATTAAAAAAAATCCCCGGCTATCAATTAACCGGGGATTTTTTTTGAATTCTGCTTTCTGCTGAAGAAGGTTTACTTCTATATGATTAGCATCGCATCGCCATAGGTTCCAAAATGATACTTCTCCTTGATCGCTTCCTTGTAGGCATTCATAAGATTGTCGTATCCTGCGAAGGCACTTACCATCATCAAAAGGGTAGAAAGCGGTAAATGGAAGTTGGATATCATACTGTCAGCTACACTAAAATCATAAGGAGGGAAGATAAACTTGTTGGTCCACCCTTCAAAAGGTTTCAACATTCCATTGGTAGATACGGAGGTCTCCAAAGTTCTCATAACGGTTGTACCAACAGCACAAACACGATGCTTTTCTTCCTTAGCGCCATTGACAATATTTACCGCATCGTCTTTGATCCAGATTTGTTCCGAATCCATTTTATGTTTGGTAAGATCTTCAACATCAACACTCCTAAAATTTCCTAAGCCAACATGAAGGGTTATCTCGGCGAAATTTATTCCCTTAATTTCAAGTCGTTTAAGTAATTCACGACTGAAGTGAAGTCCTGCAGTTGGAGCAGCGACAGCACCCTCGTGTTTGGCAAAAACCGTCTGATACCTCTGAGCGTCATCCTCTTCAACTGGTCGGTTGATGATCTTTGGGAGCGGGGTCTCCCCAAGTTTGAACAAAGTTTCCTTAAATTCATCATAAGTCCCGTCGAAAAGGAACCTTAGAGTTCGGCCTCTGGAAGTCGTATTATCAATCACCTCAGCAACCAACAAATCGTCATCACCAAAATACAATTTGTTGCCTATTCTGATCTTCCTGGCGGGATCAACCAAGACATCCCAAAGTCTAAGCTCACGATTTAGCTCCCTCAACAGAAATACCTCAATCTGTGCCCCTGTCTTTTCCTTATTCCCATAAAGCCTGGCAGGAAAAACTTTGGTATTATTGAAAACCATAACATCCTTATCATTAAAGTAATCAATAACATCCTTGAAAATTTTGTGTTCAATGTCGCCGGTTTGACGGTTTAAAACAAGTAACCTGGACTCGTCTCGATTCTTGGACGGATGAAGAGAGATCAATTCATCAGGCAAGTGGTACTTAAATTTCGAGAGCTTCATTGTTGATGACATTTATGCGTTTTAAATTGTTGAAATTTTCTTCTCCTGAAAATAGGAAGTCAGCATATCAGAAAGTTCTGTCAGGTCAAAACTCTGATCAATTGTATATTCGCCAATACGTGTTCGCTTTAATCCAATCAGGTAAGCCCCGCTGCTGAGGGCCAAGCCGATATCCCGGGCCAATGCCCGAATATAGGTTCCCTTGCTGCATACGATCCTTAACTCTATTTCAGGCATTTCGAATCTTAGTAATTCTATCTCCTTGATAATTAATGTTTTCGATTTTAATTCCACATCCTGGCCTTTTCTGGCCAATTTGTACGCCCGCTTACCATCCACTTTGATTGCAGAGAATGATGGTGGAACCTGTTCAATAGCACCAACAAATTGCGGTAGAATTTGTTCCACCAGCTCTTTAGTCACGTGAGAGGTTTCAAATTGTGCGTCCTCTTCCGTTTCAAGATCGAAAGAAGGTGTAGTGGCACCGATTTTTAAAAGTGCGACATACTCCTTCTCATCAGCCTGAATCTCATCAATTTGCTTTGTTGATTTTCCTGAACAGAGAACCATTACCCCTGTAGCTTTTGGATCTAGTGTGCCGGCATGACCGAGCTTAAGTTTCTTTATTTTCATTAGCCGGCAAAGCATAATCCGTACCTTATTAACCAAATCAAATGAGGTCCAATCGATAGGTTTATTTAAAACCAGGGTTTCGCCTCGAATGAAATCAAAATCTTTTGACTCCTTATATTTCATTAAAAGAACTTCTAGTCCTCTGATTTTGGCTTTTTCATAATAGCGTAGATCTCAAAAAGAAATCCGAACATCACAACCAGCGGTGCCAATGTGATCCTGCGGAAACTAAAGATGACCTCCTTGTTGAATACATTCGGATCATTGCTTTTTCCACCGGTCATTAAGGCAAACCCAAGGATGATAAAGGCTAATCCAATTAACATCAACTTGAGATTCTCTTTCCCAAGGGCAAACCCGGTCGGGTCCTTTTGTCCACTATTCTTGACCATGTAACAATGAATTAGTTATTAACCCGCAAAGATAGTTCAATAATAGAGCTGATCAAACTTCATTCGCAAAAATTTATTTACAGCAAAATGGGTTGAAAGCGCAGTCATCACAATACCAAAGAGAAAGATACTGCTTACCAGGAAAACAAGAGTCGTAGAGTCTTGAAAATTAATGAAATCCTTTAACTCTGACTGGTAGGTAAAGAAGATGATCAAGAGGAAAAAGCAAGCTATTATGGCACCGTAGATGCCATGCAAAACGCTTTTTACCACGAATGGAAACCGGATAAAAGACCGTGTAGCACCCACAAGCTGCATCGAATTAATGAGATATCTCTTCGAATAAATGGAAAGCCGAATAGTATTGTTAATCAAAGCGATGAAAATAGTGAACATGATAATGCTCAAAACAAGCAGAATCAGACTGAGTTTTTGAATATTCGAATTCAATTGCTTCACCAGATCCCGTTGATAGTAAACCTCCTGCACTTCTGGTAATTTCATGAATTTAGCCTCCAGAATATTCAGACTGTCCGGATTGGCATATCTTGCATGAAGCTTCACATCCATCGACGAAAGAAGCGGATTATACCCCAGAAAATCAACAAAATCCTCACCAAGATCCTTCTTTAATTCATCTGCTGCCGTTTGCTTGTCCACAAACCGCGTAGATTTGATATAAGGCGTGGCCTCCAGCGTCTTTTGCAGTTTGAGAATATCGACTTCACGTGTGTTTTCCTTCAAAATCAACGTCACACCCAGATTTTCCATCACATAATCAGTCAACCTGTTGGCATTAATCAACAGAAGTCCCAAAATTCCAAAGAGGAATAGTACCAGGGAAATGCTCAGCGTAGTACTGAAATAGGAGCTAAAAAGTGATTTTCTCAATTTTAGTTTTTCTTTTGCCATATCGAAAGTTAGGATTCTGACGGAGCTTTTTTCAAAGTTAAGTTTTTATAAAGCACAAACCCAATGATCAGAAGTAAAAGTAAAGAGGATGCCCACGAAATCTTCTTTCCGGTCAGATAAGAAACTGGCTCAAACTTAAATGTGATATCGTAATTTCCTTCCTGTAAAACCATCGCCCTTAATACGTAATTAGCCTGAAAATGAGGAACAAGCTTTTCACCAATATAAGCATTCCATCCCTTCGGATAGTATATTTCTGAAAATACCGCAATCTCATTTCCTTTACCCGAATAATTGTATACCAGCTGATTAGGAGAATAACTCTTTAATGAAATGCGGGAAGGCTCAGCAGAAGCAGATTTCACATTTTCCAGCAATGCCTGGAATTTTTTATTCACCACAACTTGCTTTTTCAAATCAATATTCCTGACCGCGGCAATTTCCTGATCCGCATTGTCAACCAGCTGAAAAGACCTGACCGTCCAGGCATTTCCCATGGTTTTTGAATTAGGAATCGGGGCGGCCTCCGGATTGTATATCAGATATTTAGCATTCAGCATATTCAGTGCATTCATACCCATGAAAAGTGAATCCACCCCAGCCTCAGATTTCAAGGCATTTAGTTTTGTTCCAATTTGCTGAATCTCACTGCTAATATGATGATCAATCAATTCCTGGTATCTTCTCATTTTGGCCCCATGATAACCACCAATGGATTGATGATAGTAAGAAGTACTCGCTTCGTTGAATGGATCCACCGAAAGATTCAGTACCCTGTACTCAGTTTTATCCTTGAGAATCTCCTTGTCTGCCTTGCTCATTGGATAAGGATTCCGGGCTTTTTGTTCCTGAACGAAATTATCATTGCTCAAATACCTCTTGTCTACACTCCACATATCTACCAAAATAAAAAATGCAATCAGGTACAAAGCATAATTTGACTTCAATTTCTTCGCAACGAATAACCACAAAATCACTGCAGTAGCTAGTATAAAAGCCGTCGACCGAAGTGCGTCCCCTCTCAGAAAAGCCATCCTGTCGGAAACAAGCCCCTTCTGGATCCACTCAGGCATCTGCGAATCGCTTGCAGAAACGAAGGACCCCGATAATCCTGGTAAGAGGAAGAATAAAAAGGAAATTCCTGCCGTAAGTCCCACACTCCAGATCAAAGCTTTTTTCCATTTTTCCTTGTCAATTTCTTCGGTAAATATTTTGTTGAGGCCGATGGAAGCCATTAAAGGTATGGTGAAACTGGCGATTACCAGAATCATGGAGACCGTCCTGAATTTATTGTAACCAGGAAAATAGTCCAGGAATAAATCAGTCAAAGGCATAAAATTCCGACCCCACGATAATAAAACAGAGAATATTGTGGCTGCAATTATCCAGGCCCTGACGGCTCCGTTGGTTAAGAAAAGTGCCAGAACAAACAAAAACAACACGATGGCTCCCACATAAACAGGACCCGATGTTCCGGGTTGTGTCCCCCAGTAACCTGGAAGTTGTTTGACAATGGAATTCGCATTTGGAACATTGTTAGTCCTGAGAAGCTCGGCAGTGGAGGAATCCTGGCCAAAATCGATCATCGACGCACCCCCCTTGAAATTAGGGATCAACAGGGTAAGTGTTTCATCGACACCATAACTCCAACCTGTTGCATAATCCTTGTCCAGACCGGAAGTTTTATTAGACTGATTATTAGTCAGCTCCGATCTGCCCCGAATCGAATAATTCCCATATTCATAAGTCGTCCAAAGCCTTTCAGTGTTGGCGGCGATGGCAAGCAATGCAAATAAGGCAACGATTCCGGTTCTTCGCAGAAAATCCTTGATGTCTTTATCTTTGAAGGCAAAATACAGTTCCGCGAGGCCGAAGATAAGAATGGTTAGCATCGTATAGTAGGTGATCTGCAAATGATTGGCATAGATCTGGAGGGAAAGAAAGAGGGCGACGAAAGAGCCCCCTATCCAGAGATTTTTCTTCCAGGCATGATACAATCCACCAATGATCGGAGCCATGAATCCAATGGCGATGGCCTTGGTATTGTGGCCCGCCGCAATAATAACGAAATCATAGGAAGAAAATCCGAAAGCAATGGCCCCGACCAAGCTGACCCAGGGATTCAGCCCAAACAAGAGCAAGGCTATATAAAATCCAAGTAGATAGAGAAATACGAAACTGATGGGCCGCCAGTCAAATAGTGTTGCGATCGAATAAATTGGAGAAATCAGGGAATGGGTGGGTAATCCTACCAGGTAAGCAGGCATACCGCTAAACATGGAATTGGTCCAGAGTGCCAGATCGGAATGACTCTTATTGTAATCAATAATCTCCTTGGCCATGCCCGTGGCCGTATTGGTATCATGCTGGTTCAGTTTATTCCCTTCCAGCTGGGGGGAGAAATAGATGGCAGGTAGTATCAGGAAAAGTAGAACGGCAACAAGATGCGGAAGGGCTTTTTTGACTAATGTGTTATCCATTTTTTCGGAAATTTTATTGAACGCTGGCGGCTCGGAATACCTGGGCGAAGATATTAATCTTTAATATTATAAAAAAACCTTCTTCCCGGCCCGGATGAGCGCTTTTCGGAAAGAAGGCACTTCGTTACGCTGAAAATAGATAAGATAACCTTCCGAGACTTTACAGGAAAATCCAAGTGAGTTCAAAGTGGCTTCAATTTCCTTGCAATCTTCGGGGTGATGATAGGTGCAAACATTCATCTTGATAGAATTTCCTGAAGTGATCAACTTCTGCATTCCTGTGAGGGCCTTTTGTTCAAATCCTTCGATATCGAGCTTAATGAAATATTTGCCGCCAGGCTCAGCCACCAAAAGAGAATCTATTGAAATAGTTGACGGTCCAACCTCCTCTGAGAGATATTTCTCAACAAAGATCACCTTATCTTTCCATGGGGAAAATGTTAGCCTGAGCGCCTCCATCCAGGACGGGTTGCATTCGATCAGAAACAATTTTTTCGCTTTTTCTACGACTGAAAGGGCAAAATTACCTTCTGCAACACCCGCATCGACTACGATACTATCAGGTTCCAACTGGAAATCATCCGTTAGATACAGATGAGGTGACTGAGGATCCTGCTCTTTGAGGATACTTCGGATGGCCCAGATGACATGTGTATGAGTATAATGTTTAGGGAAATACATCCTTTTTCCTTCGAAAAGCGTATAAAAGCAACCAGGAACTTCGTCACGAAATACTTCTGGAATCAGGATGTCATATTTTTGAGCCCATTCGAATGGAAAAGGGGTGAAAGGATGTGTTTTAAGGTAATTTATTCCGTTCCTTATTTCCGATGGTAATGCAGCCAAATCAACATTCTCATATTGTTTCAGAAGCGCCTTCCTGCGCTCCTTAAAAATCTTTGGCTCAAATATTAACCGGACCATGGCAAGAAGAAAATCCGGTGCTTTTGTCTGCCAAACGCGTTGTATAACATTCATTGTTGAATATTTAAGGTCTTCAAAAGATTCGCTCGGGTGAGCTTATTCAACAGAATCAGCTTCAATTCATAATAAGCCTCCGACTTAAACAAGATTGAAAGTAATAGCACTACAACCGGAAAGAAGAAAACCTGTATCGTCAACATCAATAGATCGTTGAAATGAAAAAGGAAACCCAGACTCCATGTCGCAAGTGCACTTAACCCTGCTATGATCAAACCAGGGAAGAGATAAATGCATTGCTCCAAGATGGATAATCCAATTAATCTCTTGGAATACATGGCATTAATAATAAAACTTATCCAATAGAAAATGACGATACCTGCCAAAAGAACTTTAATACCATAAATGGCTCCCAGCACGAGCAATGGGGTAAACAAGAGGTATTTGATAATTTCAGTTCTCAGAAAAAGATCCGACCGACCCTTGACCTTCATGATATTGTGATTGATAATATGCAAGGGTGTTATGGCATACGCGAAGCAAAGGATTTGGAAATAGGCTATCGCAGGAATCCAAATTTTACCAAGTAAGATGGTTAAAAGTGGACGAGCAACAGCGGCTAGACCAAAAAGGATGATGAACGAAAGGTACATCACCGTCTCAATCAGTTTCTTGATATTCCTCTTTAACCGGATATTATCATGTTGCATTTCAGACAAGACAGGATAACTCACCTTGTTGGTGATGGCAGTGATGGAAGTTGCCGGCATGTTGCTGTATTGCTCTGCATTGGTATAATATCCCAGGGTAGAAACAGGATAATTCTTACCGATGATCATATTGTAAAAACTCTTATAAACGGCCGAAACCATCGAAATCAGCAAGAGATTCGATCCGAAAAGAAAATGTTCCTTCAATATTGCCCGGCTATAGGTAAAGTTGGGTAACCATCGGTTGTAGTACCATAATATTAAAGACCTGACAGCCTGGTTGATGATAACCCTCCAGACCAGACTCCAGACTCCGAATCCATATAAGGCCAGGATGATTGAGACGATACCGGCCACAAATGTCCCAATGACGGAAGATTTTGTGAGTGTCTTAAAATCCAGATTTTTAGTGATTATCGTCTGTTGATTCAGCGTAAGTGAACTGATAATTATGGCCAGAGCAAGGACTCGTGTCAGATTAATTAGTTCAGGTTTTGAATAAAAATCAGCAATATAAGGCGCCAATATCCAGATGACAATAAAGGCAACGACACCAATGATGATATTGACCCAGAATATCGTATTATAATCGAGATCAGTACAATTCTGTTTGCGTATCAAGGCCTGGCTTAACCCACTATCTACAAATACCTGCGCGATCGCGATGAAAATAGTGACCATTCCAAGCAGTCCAAATTCGTTGGGGGAGAGCAGGCGTGCCAGCACAATTCCATATAGAATTCCCTGTCCTTGACTGAACAGCATTTCCAGGGAACTCCAAAAGAATCCGTTTACAGTTTTCCGTTTTAAATTACTGGCTCCCATGCGGGGAAAGGGTATGTAAATAATTGTGGCTGAAATTAATTATAAAAAACTATAATTTTGAAGCTTCAATTGAACTTGAATTTTATATCCTTTGTAAATGAAACAGGATCTGCCACTGGTGTCTGTCATCTCTCCCACCTATAATCATGAAAAGTTCATTGCGGATTGCATTGAATCTGTTCTGGTTCAGACTTACCAAAACTGGGAGATGATCATCATCGACGATGGCAGCACCGATTCTACCTATGCCATCGCCTGTGAATATGCCTCAAAAGATCCACGGATTAAGCCATTTACCAAGCAAAATGCAGGAATATTCAGGCTTGCTGAGTCGTACAATTTTGCCCTGAGCCAATCTTCCGGGAAATACATCGCCATTCTCGAGTGTGACGACGTATGGCTACCGCGAAAGCTGGAAATCCAGGTCGAAGCGCTGGAAAAGAATCCGGAAACCGTTCTTTCCTGGGGGAAAGCCTATAAATCTTCTGTTGATCTCTCCAGTTATCATTACATCGCACCTATAAATGAGGAAGATAAGCCCTTGTTTTATAATAAACCGACCGGGAGCTTCCTGAAACCATTTATCTTCCGGACGATCGTTCCAGCCATGACGATCGTAATCCGAAAGGAGGCATTGACTGAGATTGGTGGATTCCTTCAGGGGTTTAACCTCCCATTGGTCGACATACCTACAACGCTTGAACTGTTGATGAAAGGGGAATTTGCCTACATCGATGAACCGCTGGGCCATTGGAGAATCTCTCCAAGCCAGGTTACCAAGACCTATACCACCGAAATGATCTCTGGTCATTATGCATTGATTCAATCTGTTATGCTGCGATTCCCCGAAATCTTCAAGGTAGCCGGGCTTTCAAAACAGGAGATCGATCAGCAATTCAGGAAACGTCTGGTCAAAGGATATTCAAGTTCAGGCCGTTACAAGCTTATCAGAAAAGACTTCCAGGGAGCCCGTAAGGACTATCGGCACTCCATCTTTCATTATGGATTGACAGAGCCTGTGTGGAAAATACGTTCCCTGACTGGATATTTCTTTAGCCTGTTCAGGATGGATATCGAATGGCTTGCTAGGTTAATGGGCAATCCAACCTATAAATAAAGAATCAGGCTAGCGTGGTTTTGAGTAGATTCCAACGATGTAACCACTCCAGTATCTTGAGTTAATCCTCCTAAGGAAGGTCTTGCGCAAAGAAAATACCACCATCATTACTTTCACCCAAAAGAGTAAAAATCTATTCAGCGCATTGGAGACATCAAGCTTCTTCATGATAAGTGGTTCAAATCCACCAATATAACCCTTGAATATTGTCTTCAGCTTAAACTTATCTTCAAAGGCCTTCCAATTATTGGTGTTCATGGTCTTCAGATTATGCGTCTGGTCGTGTGAGGGTGACAGTCGTTTCAGGAAAAGATGATAGATCCCCGTCAGATTGGGGACGCCAAGCAACAGTATACCGCCAGGTTTTAAGAGTTCAAGATGTTTCTCAATTACACGGTCCACATCATCGAAATGCTCAATGAATCCAAGGGAATAAACGATGTCGAACTGAAGGGTCTTGTCCTGCACATTGAAAAGATCCTGCTCATGAATGGTAACCTCCACGCCATGGCTGTCAAACATTTCCCTGGTCTTTTGGTTACCCACACTCGAATAATCCATGGAATGTACCTGGTAACCATGTTTTTTAGCGATGTACAGCAGGTACTCACCAGGAGCGCCGCCGATCTCAAGAATATGCAAGGAAGGGTCGGCAGGCAGGTAAGTGTCGAAGACATGGTGCAATTCCCGGGCGATGATGCCAATCCTCTTGCTGGACTTTTTTTCCAATCTTGAACTCCAGTATTCATCCCAGAATTTTTGGCTGGTTAACTTGTTCTCCTTCGTCATCGTCTGATTAAATAATTATTTGTGACCCTCCGGGGATGTTTGCAACAAAATGCTAAATTTTTCCTTCCTGATACCAGGAGGGTACAAGTCTGCTATTCTCGCTCTTGCCGCATCACGCAACGTATTGTTATTGTGATTTATACGAATAAAATCAGCAAGTTGTTCAGGAACCCATTCATCAATTGCCAGACCGGTATTCCCAATGGCAAGCCGGACATCCCCCACATCGGTACCAACAGGAATGCAACCACATAACATGGCTTCGCAGAGTGCATTAGGCAGTCCTTCCGATCGTGAAAGCTGGGCATAAAACGAGGAATTCCGGTAATATTGGCACATCTGACCAAAGTCTGCCGAAGGGAGTAATACCAGGTTTGCAGGCAGAGGTTCAAAATAATGCCTGACTGTTTCGGTGGCGCCGATGATCTGAAACTCAAATTCCGGCAGCAAAAGGGCCAGTTCACGGAACCTGTCGAGTCCCTTGACCATCAGCCGCTGATAATTCTTTGTCCCGGAAACAGTTACAATTCTTTTCGGCCTTTCATATTCCTCAAAGGAAAATTTCTCTGAATCCTGGCGGGTCGCGATTACTTCACATCTGGCATTCGGATTTATCCCGAGTAGTTTCTTCTTCAATGCTTCCGCAACCGGGAAGCACAAGGATGCAAGTTTAAGTGTATTGCGTGAAAAGAAAGCCCTGACAGGATTGCTTAGTGCCCCGTAATTGAATTCCGGCAGGGAGGCGACATCGAATCCGCCAATGACCACGAACGACTTTTTCCCGTAGATTTTAGCGAAAAGCACTGGCAGCAGCGAATGATAGTCACTGAACCAGATGAAGACGGAATCATATTTAAACCCCTGAAAAATCAGAAATATCAATTGCCTAAACAGTTCAATCCCCGTCCTTACTAGTCCCTTCACCGGTTTGAACTGATATTTCGACACCATCGCAAATGATGACAGTATTTCAAAATCCGAATGGACGAAGGTGGAATAGTCGACATAAACAAAGAGGATAGACTGCTTTTTCATGTCAAAGGTATCTTGATAATTCCTCTGTGAGATTTTTTCGGGTATAACCTTCGATCCCGGTTGAATTGAAATCTGATGTGGTATCGAGGTAATGCTGGTATATTTCGAGGATGTATTCCTTCATGCCTTCAGCATCCTGGTAAGTAAATAATTTCCCCGCCTTGCATTTATCAATCAGAATTTCAACGTCCCCGCCTTTTGGCCCGATGGCGAGAATCGGTTTGCGGGCTGCTAGATATTCGAAAAGTTTGCCCGTTACGATGCCTTTGTTATCCGGGGTATCCGGAATTGCCAATAGCAAAATGGAAGCACCCTTCATCTGTCTAACAGCCTGTTCATGTGGCAAATAGCCCATCACCTCAACCATTGATCCGAGCTCCTTCAAAGAAAAAAGATTGATGATCTCATCCGGTACATTACCGACAAACCGGATTCGGATTCTTTCTTTTACCTTACCAGGAAGCAAGCAGACTGCCTCCGCAAATTGTTCAATCCGATAGGTCATTGAAACAGTCCCGGTATAGGTAATGGTAAACAACTCATTTTGTATGGGTTCCGTATTTTCAAAATCAGCCTCGTCATACCCGTTTGGGATTACGGCAATTTTATCGGTTGAGCCAGGGATTTTTTTTAACAAGAGTTTTCCAACCTCTTCGCTTACAGTGATGATCTTGTCAGCCTCTGAAAGAACGCTTTTTTCGAGATGGCGATCGAATCGTGTAACCAAACCGGTGTGATACAGATCCTTGTAATAATAAATATCGGTCCAGGGATCCCTGAAATCTGCGATCCATTTTACGCCAAAATGACTTTTCAGTCTTCTGCCAATCAAATGTGTTGAATGGGGAGGACCGGAAGTGACGACAACTTCAATTTGTTCCTTCCTTATAAGTTCTGCAGCTTTTTTATAAGCATATCTATTCCAACCTTTCCGTGGATCCGGGACGAACAAATTCCCCCTTACAAACCGTGAAAATTTCTCAAAGAGCGTGATTTTCTTCTGATTGGAGAATCCCCCGTATGGGATCTCCTTCTTATTAGACAGCTTCCGGTAGAGATTATAGGGTTCAAAGGTTTTTGTCTTATGGACGGCCATTCCAGGATTAATCTCCGCTAGAAGGGAATAATCCAGCTGGGCATAAGATGCAACCTTTTCATCAACAGTTAGAATAACGGGTTCGTAACCAAATTCCGGAAGATATTTTGAGAATTTAAGCCACCTCTGAACTCCTGCTCCTCCGCTTGGCGGCCAATAATAGGTGATGATGAGAATTTTCTTCATTAAATTGGACTGGAATTCGGATTGGAGTGGAAGATATTTTTAGTCGGAATAGTCGCAACAAAGTCTTTAAGATAGAAGGGCTCATAATAAGCAACATCTGCGAACTTACCCGATGACCATGAATCCTCGGCTAGTCTTGCCATGTGTCCGGCCGATGTGGTAATGCCGTCCAGAAACAGCGCATTCGGATGCTGAATGGTATACTTGCATTTATCTGAGCCATTGCCAAAGAAGAGGATTTTGTGATCCTGTAACAAAGAAGAAAAAGTCAAATGATCGACAATATCTGCCTGAAGTTCCCGGACTTTTATCAGCTGATTGTTATAAATAGCATCAAAAACCTCCATTCTTCTGGCGTCAATCATAGGACAATAGAGTAATGACTCATCCTTTTTATACCCAAAAATATAAGGATTCATAATTACATGATGTGCCATCGATTCGAGAGAAGGTATTGCTATCAAGGGTATACCAGCAGCATAACAAAGGCCTTTGGCAGTTGAAACGCCTATTCTCAGACCGGTATAGGAGCCAGGACCACCGGAGACGGCAATGGCATCAAGAGAGCTGATTAATATATTTTTCGATAATATTATGTTTTCTACAAAACTTGTTAGCAGCTGTGCGTGATTTTTTCCACTTTTGTCTTCGAGTTGTTCAACAACGCTCCCTCCTACGGCGAGAGCCACTGAACATACTTCAGTTGAAGTTTCTATACAAAGGATTGACGCCATCAGAATTTTTTGCAAATATCTAAAATCGCCATGACTTATCAATTAGCAATCGCCAGGAAATAATTCCTCATGGCTGATAGATTCACTGATCTTCGATTCCATGCATAAATAAAAAATAAAAAAAACAACAAATCCGTGAATCCTTTTCGGCGTTTCTTTGTTAAATAGGAGATTTCTGCTGTTAATTTTGAATGGCCTTGTAGAAATTGAGTAGGGTCTAATGAAGTATTTATTTTATTTTGATGACAATGGTAAAGGCAGTAATTATTGACGACGATCTCACTTCAAGATTGCTTCTGAGTGAAATTTTGAAAAAGGCAATAGGTAATGTCGAATTGCTGGGAGAGGCTGGGTCTGTCGTTGAGGGCATACAACTAATTGAACTTGTTAAACCGGATATCGTTTTTCTAGATATAAGTATGCCTGATGGTACCGGATTCGATCTGTTGGATAAGTTAAAGAAGATCGATTTCAAGATAATTTTTATTACAGCTTTTACAGAATTTGCGGTCAAAGCCTTTAAATATTCAGCCTTCGATTATATCGTAAAACCCATTGATATTAAGGAGCTTGCCAAGACCATTGCAAGAATTCCCAAAATTAAGAAGGTGAATGACAGATCTGCTGTCAATGAACTTAAAGCCAATCTTCTCTCAAACAGTGAGAGCAATGCAAGGACAATCGCGTTACCTGAGCTGAATGGTTTTGCCATTATTCAGGTGGATAATATCATCCGCTGCGAAGGTCTTCGTAACTATACAAAGATCATTTTTCAGGAAGGGGAGGAGAAAATTGTCAGCAGGACTCTCCTGGAATTCGAAAAACTATTGACTCCACTCGGATTTATCAGAATACACCGGAGTCATCTTGTTAATCTGGAAAATGTGGTCCGATACATTAAGGCACAAGGTGGCATGATAGAATTGAAGACAGGTGAGCTACTGAAAGTATCACCTAAACACAAGGACAATCTCCTCAATGTGCTGCTCTACAACAAATTGTGAAAAGTGACTTTTACAGCCACTTTAGAAGTCTAAAATCCTGACGGTTAGGTAAATCGCTGTTCTTGGCATAAATCCTGAGTCCGTAGTTATATATTCCCGGGTTCTTCAGGGTCAGCTCCAGCTTGTAATGAGCCATTCCATCAGTGCCTTTTTCAGTTGAGAAGTCATACTTTTCAACGAAGCGAGGTTGATCATTTCCTGTAGCTACAATCAATTCAACACCGATTTCTTCCTGATTCAGGCCTTTCAGGTCCAGGGTGACCCACGAAGGATAGCCCTTCCCCATTTGATAGGTATTGGTGATACCATCCGAGACCTGAATATTTTTCACCTCTATTTCATTCCAGGTATCCAGAATACGGGTTTTCCAACTTGCCAGCTCCTTGGCCTTTTTGAAGTCATTTGCCTTCAGTTTAGCCGTTCTTTCTGACTGAGGAAGATAATATCGGGTAAAGTAGTCCTTCATCATCCTGGTAGTGGTAAAAAATGGAACGACTTCTGCAAAGGTGTTTTTGATGAAGTCTACCCATAAAACCGGAATGTTTTTGTCGTTTCTGTAATAATAGGCAGGAACAATTTCGTTCTCAAGAATGCCATAGATTGCTTCTGAGTCGAGTTCATCCTGAAGTTCAGGAATGTCGAATGAATTTTCGAGTGGCAAAGACCAGCCTGCATCCTGTTTATAACCTTCCACCCACCAGCCGTCGAGGACCGAGAAGTGAAGTGTTCCGTTCATGACACCTTTCTCTCCGGAAGTACCGGATGCTTCCAGTGGCCGTGTAGGTGTATTCATCCAGACATCGCAGCCCTGAACGAGCATCTTTGCGATATTCATGTCGTAATTCTGAATGAAAAGGATACGACCTATAAATTCGGGCCTTTTCGAAATATCTATGATGTATTTGATCAAATCCTGGCCGGCTTTGTCGGCAGGATGCGCCTTCCCTGCAAAGAGAAATTGCACCGGGCGATCGGGGTTATTGATGATCCTGGCAAGGCGGTCCAGGTCGCGAAAAAGTAGGTGAGCCCTCTTGTAGGTCGCGAAACGCCTTGCAAATCCTATGGTCAAAGCCTTTGGATTCAATTTGGATATCGCTTCCGAGATATATTTAGGATTCTC
This sequence comes from Prolixibacteraceae bacterium, assembly GCA_037137375.1. Classification (GTDB taxonomy): domain Bacteria; phylum Bacteroidota; class Bacteroidia; order Bacteroidales; family Prolixibacteraceae; genus CAINVV01. The sequence continues at coordinate 145,515 of JBAXKJ010000002.1, read as the reverse complement.
ATTCCTTTGAATATGAATGTCTGTGAAGCGTCTTTTAATATATTCAATCAGCCTTTCGCGAAGTTTTGATTTGGTATCCCAGATCAGTTTATCCTGAACTTTGTAAATATTTCTCCAGGCACGATTTTCCTGGTTTTCGTCAAAGGAATGGATGTCATCGGCAATATCCTCAACAGAAAGAACCTGGTCGTGGACGGCTTTCCAATCGGGAGCAGCCCAGGTTGGATAATGTACGCCATTCGTCACATAACCAATATTTTCGAGTTCTTCCGGCATGAAACCCCGATAAAGTTCACTGAGTAATTGTTTGCTTACATCACCGTGCAGTTTACTAACGCCGTTGATTTCCTGAGATAAGTTAGCCGCAAGAAAACTCATGTTAAACCTTCCTTCATTGCTTCCGGCTTTACCAAGAAGCATCAACTCGTCCATGGTAATTCCGAGCTTGAGCGCTACCGGATTCATGTAAGACTTGAAAAGCTCATCAGGGAAAGAGTCATGACCGGCAGGTACCGGTGTGTGAGTCGTAAAAAGTGTGGATGCGCGGACGATTTCCTTGGCCTCAGAATAGGTGAGGTTGAATTTGTTTTTAATCAGATTTATCCGCTCAAGGCCAATGAATGCTGCGTGTCCTTCGTTGCAATGATAAATGTCTGACTGGATACCCAACCTTTCAAGGGCGTGGATTCCACCAAGTCCAAGAACCATCTCCTGTTTGAGCCTGTTTTCGTTGTCGCCGCCATACAGATGATGAGTGATGTATCTGTCCTGCTCCAGATTACCCTCATAATCGGTATCCAGAAGGTAGAGTTTTAAGTTTCCAACATTGACGAACCAAACTCTGACGTATACGATGCGATCCGGCATTTCCAATTCGACAATGATCCATTCTCCGGTTTCATCCAGTGCGGGTTGAATTGGTAGTTTGGAAAAGTGTTCGGGTTCATAATTAGCCAATTGCTCACCATTTGTAGAAATGACCTGTTTGAAATATCCGTAACGGTACAAAAGCCCGATGGCGGTCATGTCCACTTTGGAGTCACTGGCCTCCTTCAGAAAATCACCAGCAAGGACACCCAATCCACCAGAATAAATTTTCAGACTGGAGTGTAATCCAAATTCCATGCTGAAGTAGGCAATTTTGGGGCCACTTAATTTTTTACGTTCCTTGAAGTATTTATTAAGCTGATTTTCAGTAGATTTCATTCTGAGAATGAAAGATTCATCAGACTTTAGCTCTAAGAACCTGTCGTGGCTGGTCTCTTCTAATAATATGATCGGATTGTGTTCGCATTTCTCCCAAATAACCGGATCGATTTCATTGAAGAGCGCTCTGGCATCATTGTTCCAAACCCACCAAAGGTTGCGTGAAATCGTTCGCAGTGAAGTAAGTTCAACAGGCAAAGCAGATTCTACAATGATTTTTTTCCAGGTTGGATTACTATTTTCGGGTTGTCTCAGATTTTTAAAATAATTCTCTTCCATTCTATCTTTTAATATTGGCACAAATAATTTGGCACTAAAGTGCTCATTGAGTACGATTTTATCGGGGTGCAATGTTACCAATTTCGGCGATCACTTTTACATTAAACCTGGCCTTAATGTGAAGAAAATTTGTAATTATAACATTTTCTTCACATTAAGCCGGCTATTTTGGAGTGGTCTTTCTGGTAGATTTTTGCTTTACTTCAACTGCCTTTATCGCCTTTTCTTTTGGTTTTGATGTACGCGGCTGGATTTTTTTCAGTTTTTTCAGCTCCAATTCTGCCGCCTCTAGTTTTTGGGATTTATCGTCGATAATTAGCTTCAATCTTGTCAATTCCGCTTCGTTTTCATCAATTGGAACGAGTTTGTTCAACCGAAGTGTGAAATCACTTAGAACATTCATATAATTGATAAATGCTTCGTAAGGATTTGAATAGGGATTGAAAAACTTGTGAACTTCTCCGTCGGAAAAGAATTTGGTGCTCATGTAATATAGATGATCATTGGACTGGAGATATAGCCAATCCTTTTGAATCAAAGGATCTGTGCATTTTTTGACTCTTTCCCTCAGTTCATAAAGATGTTTGAACGCATCTTTCTGAAGTTCGTTTCCGAGCCAGGCTGATAAATCACGCTCTTCATCTGCCCAGGAGATGGGATGCATGACGTGAATGGCAGATACCGGTTGTAAGGTTTTTACCGCTTCACTTGGAGTCGAAAAAGATAGCTCCTTGGATTTCAGAATGATCTCCGGCAGATTTTCAAGAAAACTGAAAATACCGGTATGCTTCTTTTGAATCTCCCCGAAGGTTTCATAATTAAGGAAGATATTGACGACTTCCTCCTTTTTAGGCAGATCAACCAACCATCCGGCAACTTTGGTGGCAGTCAGAGGATATTCGCTCCAGGATGAATTGGAGAAACGGAAGGAGATGTCATCACTGAGGCGGGTGTTTCGCATCAGTACTTTTTGCCGTGGGTTGAGGGCGTTACAATAGAGGTAATTCGGACTCTTCCAGCCAAGAATATGTTTAGCGCCTTCCGTAATTACGGTTTCGAACCCCATCCTGTAGATCAGGTCACCCAGCTCGTCTGAATAAATCAGTTCTGTATTGCGAAATACCGTAGGTTTCTGATTGAACCATTTTTCAATGAGATCGTCATGTGCCTTCACCTGCTTGGCAAATAGCTCGGCATCAGCCAGAGAAACCAGAGAATTGGCATAGGTTCCTGACAGAAATTCCACACAACCGGTATCAGCAAGATCCTTGAATGAGTCAATTACTTCAGGTGTATAGAGTCTGAACTGATCCAATGCAACTCCTGAAATGGAGAAGGAAACTTTAAATTTCCCTTTAAATTTTTTAATTTGCTTAAGAAGAATATTATTAGCCGGGAGATAGCTGTTGTCTGCTATCTTCCGCATAATCGTCTCATTGGCATAGTCATCGTAATAATAGGAATCATTTCCGATATCGAAAAAGCGATATTTTCTGTAACGGAAAGGTTGGTGAATTTGGAAATTCAGGCAGATTGTCTTCATAGTTGGAACTATTATCGATGAAACTTAACTAATTGCTTTCTTATAAACTTCGCGAACATGGGCTGCGGAATGTTTCCATTGCAGACTATCAACTTCCTCCCTGCCAAATTTTTTGAACATGGCCGGCAGTGCGGGGTATTTAATGATTCCATAGATGGCATCAGCCATGGCATTGATATCCCAGAAATCAACTTTAATGGCATGGGTCAGAATTTCGGCCACGCCGGATTGCTTGGAGATGATCACGGGTACATCTGTCATCATGGCTTCCAAGGGAGAAATTCCAAATGGTTCAGATACTGAGGGCATTACATACACATCACTCATCCGGAACATATCGAAAACATCATCTCCCCGAAGGAATCCCGTGAAATGAAACCGGTCAGAAATTCCGAGTCTGGCGGTGCGTCTGATCATTTTCTCCATCATGTCGCCACTACCTGCCATCACAAACCGGACGTTATCCGTTCGTTTTAAGACCTGATAGGCGGCTTCGATAAAGTATTCCGGACCTTTTTGCATGGTTATTCTACCGAGGAAAGTAACGATCTTTTCGCTGATTCCTCTCTGGGATTTTTCTATTTCCTTGCTTTCAACTGGTTCAACAGCATTGTATACAGTCGTAATCTTACCAGGATGAATGCCATATTTTTCGATGACAATTTTTTTAGTCAGGTTACTAACCGTGATGATCTGGTCGGCTATTTCCATCCCTTCCCGTTCGATGGCGTAGACTTTCGGGTTTACGCTTCCGCCACTGCGGTCGAAATCCGTCGCGTGTACATGAATGACGAGGGGTTTGCCACTCACACGTTTTGCGGCAATCCCGGCAGGATAGGCCAGCCAGTCGTGGGCATGAATCACATCAAAATCGTACTCCTTGCCAATATATTCGGCGACAATGGCATAATTGGCGATTTCTTCCAGCAGATTAGCCCCGTATTTACCGGAGAAAGGGATTTTTCCCTGTTCGTCTGTCTGAACGAACCGGGTAGAGGCCGAATGCCGTTGTTGCGTCAACTGCCAGAATTCTTCCGGATCGGCATAGGGAATAAGGTTAGATTGAACCTCGGTAACATCCATACTAAATTCGCTGTTCTGAACTTGTACGTGCTTTCTGGTAATGCTTATTTCGTTGGCACCAATGATTTTCTTAACTGCAGTATCGTCTTCGTCGCCATAAGCCTTCGGAACAACAAACAGGACTTCAATATCCTTGAATTCAGCAAGTCCCCTGGTCAGGCCAAAACTTGCCGTACCTAATCCACCACTTATATGAGGGGGAAACTCCCATCCAAACATCAATACCTTCATATCCTTGGTTTTTTAGCTTTTGATCCTGTTTTCATCTTCAAATTTCTCGACCAGCATAGTGGCCATGATTACTGCCGCAACGTTCCAGGCCTGAGAAATTGAACCTTTTGCCGTATGCGGCGGATTTCCTTCATATGCTTCTGAAAGTGTGCCGATACAATCTTCTGCCATCTCATTCTTAAAACCTTCCAGACAATTTTTTGCAAAGGATAGTCCGCCGGCTTTATGTACTTCGAGATAGGTCCTGATAAAAGGATAGATCAGGAAGGGATAAGCAGTTCCCTGATGGGCTGCTTCAGAAAAATCTGCGGCCTTTTCCCCTGAGTGTCCTTTGTAGGAAGGATCCTCAGGAGAAAGGGTCCGGATTCCGACAGGAGTCAGAAGTTTATTTTTTACAGTACTGATAATTAATTTTTTCTGAGTACGCGACAGCGGAGAAAAATCGAGAGCCGTTGCGATTAACATGTTCGGACGGACCGACCAGTCAGTATAATCTCCATCGACGTAATCGGCCAGCTGACCACATTCTTCACACCAGAAACTATCGATGAAAGAGGATGCTATAAGTGCGGGCAGATCCCTCCATTTTTTTACGAAGGCTCTGTCTTCGGACAAGACAGCCAGTTCCAGGGCAAAGCACACTGCATTGTACCATAACGCGTTAATCTCAACGGCTATTCCTCCTCTTTGCGTGACTGGTACCCCATCCTTGTAATCATCCATCCAGGTTAGGGCGACTCCTTCTTTCTTGGCGTAGATCAGTCCATTTTCAAGCATATGGATGTTGAAATCAGTGCCTTCACGGTAGTTGTTCAGGATATCTTTGAGGTATGAACCGTAGTTTTTCCAGATTTCTTTCGGTGATTGTTGTTTGGCCAGTTCCTGAAGCGCACAAAATGCGATTAATGGGGCATCTGCAGCATCATATCCGCTCTCAATGCCTGCATATTTTGGCAAAAGTCCTTTTTTTAATCTTTTCAGATTGGTGAGAATGACCTCTTCAAAGGTTTTCTTGTTTTGGTAACTGAGTAAGATGCCGGGTAAGGCGGTCAGGGTCTGCCTCGGAATTGATTCATACCAGGGATAACCGGCAATGAGGTCAATGCCATCTTTGCGGCCCCAAAGAAACTGCTGACCCGAATTGAGAAGGCAGTTGAAAAATGAATCCCTCGGAATACGCAGCTTCTTCTCAGCTTCATATCTTTTTAGAAAAGTGGAGGGCGTTTGTTCTTCCGTTGCGGCACAAAAGAAGATTGATTCTCCCTTTTTTATCGTTACCTCGAAATATCCGGGCACAAAGAGATCCTCCTGAAATTCATAGCCGCGTTCCTGCTCCTTGATATATTCAATATTCTTATACCAATCCGGAACCGGCACAAAGTCACAGCTCTTAGACAACTGCATATAAAAGTCGGGATACCCGTCGTAAAGTTTCATCCTGATACCATTGGTGACAGGAGTGTATTTAGAATTGGCGTATAGATTGGCCTTGCTGAGTGAATGCACGTTACGAAAAGCCAGGAATGGTTTAAACCTTAATTTTGTCGGGCTGTTAGCCTCCTCAAGCGTGTATTTTACCAACAACTTATTTTCTTGTTCGACGAGTAGTCTGGTCCTGGTAAGAACCACTCCGCCAACCCGATAAGTGTGTTTTTGTATGGTGTCGAACTCAAAATTACGGATGTATTTGTGACCCTTGGGCTCATAAAAATCACCCGGAAACTTGTGGATTCCAAGGTTAAACTGCGCGTCGTGCTGAATGATCGTCTCATCCAGCGAGGAGAGTAAAACATGCTTTCCTCCGTCCAGTTCGTCTAACCGAACGACCAGTAAACCATGGTATTTTCGCGTATTGCATCCCGCCAGCGTGGTAGACGAGTACGCGCCTGCACGATTGGTCCGCAGGATTTCGCGTTCCAGTGAATAGGATAAATTGACCAGTTTATCTTTATCAAAATTCAGATATCCCATAATTTACAAACTGTTAGATATTGTTGGGCGGCAAAGTACCCAAAAAAGTTCTTTAGATCGCTTAAAAATAAGTAAAGGTTTTGTTAAGAAAAAATTATATCCCCCTTATTTTGAATGATGTCATTTTTTAAATGGCCAAAATTGATAAATGGATATTGTAGTTCCAATTTTAATATTTCATCCGTCTGACGTTGGATAAAATCCCGAAACGACTGACTTTCTTTCTGAAAAGGCCTGTGCGATAAAGCCTTAACGATTTTTTCTATTATGATTAATACTTTCTTACTCTCATTATCGAGGAAGATTTCATTGAACTTTTCCTGCACGAAAGATATTGCTGTCTCGGAGAGATGAACCATATCTGTAGCATAAAAGCGATAATCCCGTAACTCATCCATTACCAGCTCATACGAAGGGAAATAGGTGATTTTATCTGATCCAAAGACAGATATCAACTTTTCTACCAACAGGAAGAGTGCCGATTTGCTCACCTGATTTTCGAAATTTCCGTCTTTTAGATGTCTTATAGGACTGATAGTTAAAATAATACTAAGATTTGGATTAATTGCGAGTAGCTGATTGATCAAATTAATCCAGAGATTGGACATCTCCTCCACTGTCAATCTTTCCCTGTTGAACCTGCTGGCAGATAGCTTGTGGCAATTCCCAACTACTTCTCCATTTTCTTTTTCGCGGTAAATCCAGGAGGTTCCAAAGGTCAGAAAAATGTGCGAGGCAGTTCTCAATTGAACGGATGCCTCTGCCAGGGAGTCATTCATTCCTTGCAGTGCCAGCTCCTGATCAGGATCCGAAAACCTGCTGTGGAAATTGAAATTATTCCACAACCCGTTCGCGAAAAATAGGTCTTCCACTCCAAATTGATGTTCACTTACCAGGAAACCCATACAATCAGCCATTGAAGCCGGATTGTAAAGTATTCCGCATGGATTGGTCAGGATGGGAAAGCAATGATTCTGAAGATAATTACCAATGTTTTCAGTGAAACACGATCCCACCATCAGGGCATTCCTCCGATAGGATAGCTTGTTCTCAATTTTAGGCAAAATGACTTCTGTTCGTAATGCTATCATAATTGTGAGTTTATCCATTCGATGGTAAAAGCTGTTACCAATTCCCCCTGCTCCCATGCAAGTAATTGGTGGGGGCCGCCCTCCCATTCGCGGTAGATTGCCCTACCGGGAAGGCCGAGTGCCAATTTTTCAGAAGCGTCGGGTGCCGAGACCCTGTCGTTGGTGCCATGCATGAAAAGCATCGGAACCTTTGTTGGAAGTGTTTCTGCACAGATCTTCCTGGTCGCCCGCTGGACCTCCCTGAAGCACCGGGCAGAAATCCTCTTGTGCATCAGCGGATCGCGCTCTTTCGGCTGATCATTTATGGCGGGGGGAGCAAAATCTTTGGACTTCAGCCCTGTCTGAATAGTCATTTGTGGCAATATCGAATCGGCCAGCCAGATGGCGAGACTCTTAAATTTTCCGGGCGGTTGCACCAGCTCAAGCCAGGCTGAAGCAAGTACAGCCATTTCCGGCAGATGCGCAGAGGACTGTAAATAAGAGAGTACCAGGGTGGCACCCATGCTGTGACCATATAAAATGACGGGCAACCCCCCGTAATTTTCCCTTGCTTTCCTCATGAGAAGTCCAACATCTTCGAGGTATTCGTTGTAACGGTGAATGGTACCCTGTTTTCCACCCGACCTTCCATGACCGCGAAGATCGAAAGTTATGACTGCGAAGCCCCCCTCTAAGAACTTAAGGAACCACTCTTCGTACCTTCTGCTGTGCGTACCATGACCATGGACAAAAGCCATCACCGCTCTCGGTGAAGTATCCGGATTCCAGAGTGTTGCATAGAGATTAAGGCCATCAAAAGCGATCCAGGTTTGTTCTGTCATAGACCATAAATTTTGGTTGGGGATTTCTGGTGGCAGATCCTCGACAAAGATAAGATCATTTTTGCCTAAACAGGTGTCCCAGTGTTCTTTTCATGCGCAAATAGCCTGCCCGCTCCACTGCTGAACCTTTAAAAAGTCTGTTATATTGAGGTTTTTCCAGGGATTGCCATTCGATAACACTCATGTTCAAAAGTTCCGGTTCCGGTTGAAATTCTGCGACATTGTGCTGTTTCGCCTTACTGTTCCAGGGGCAAACCTGTTGACATATATCGCATCCAACTAGGCAATTGGACAGATTTCCAGTAAGGTGTTCAGGAATATCCTCCTTCGTTTCGATGGTCAGATAGGAAATACATTTTCTGGCATCAATCACTGCAGGGGCCAGGATGGCTCCCGTCGGACAACTATCCATGCAACGTGTGCAGGATCCACAAAGACTGTTGCCGAAGGGTTCGTCATATTCGAGTTCCAGGTCAAGAACCAGCTCGCCGATGAAGACAAAACTGCCCATCCTGGGGTGGATCAGGAGTGAGTTTTTTCCAATCCAGCCGAGTCCTGCTTCTTTTGCGAGAGCTTTTTCCAATAATGGAGCGGAGTCGACAAAGGCACGGCCTTCGCAGGGGGCTAATTCTGTTTGGATATAGTCGAGCAGGGTGAAAAGTTTCGTTTTAAGAACATCATGGTAATCTTTTCCCAGGGCATACTTCGAGATCTTTGGAGCCTCGGGATCCTCCTGCCTTTGATCAGTATAGTAATTCAACAGGACAGAAATAACTGATTTTGAACCTTCCACGAGCAGCGCAGGATTTACTCTTTTCTCGAAATGGTTAGCCATATATCCCATCGTGCCATGGTAACCTTTATTGAGCCAATCAAGTAATCTGTTACTATCTTCATCCAAAAGTTTCACTTTTGAAATGCCGCAGTCGTCAAACCCAAGCTTTAAAGCCTGTGCCTTAATTAACGTGCTGAATGACTGGTGCGATGGCTTCATTATTTCTGATTGGGATCTACTTCCCATTTTTCTATTCCTGTTCTTATACGTGGTTTGAAAACTGGAGTTGCGGGCTGAAAAAAGATTTCCTGATTGGTAATAAGTCCGGTTTGGCTGACCTTTAAAAGAATGGATTGGTAAGGTTTAAAGACCAGTGTGTAGGGTATGGTTTTACCCAAATAGCTGATCTTAATTTGCACCGTTTCTTGCTTTTCGTTGAGCGATTGTCCATAGGCGAGCGGGAACTTTAATCCCTGGGATCGCGGATTTGCAAAAAAGATGGTTAGCCCTTCAGGTGTTTCCCTGCACCAAAAATCTGTTCGTTGGGTACCTGTTACCAGGGGAGAAATATCGGAGAATGCTGCCCAGCTGGATCTGACATTTTTGAGGGCTCTCAGCTTTTTCACCAAGGTGGAGTATTCAATCTTTGAAGGATTAAAACCGGGTTCGGATGGTTCCCTTTTGAGGCATACAGGTAATCCTTTTTCTGCGAGCTCCAATAATCGTTTTAGAGATGAGAGGTCCATGTATTTGACATCCACATAACAGGCTGAGAAATATTGGTTTCCCGCTTTTAATTTCCCTTCCCTGAATTCGGCTTTCTGAAGAAATTCTCCGTTGATCCATAAAGGTCGCCAGGCCTTTAGTTCATCAGGAAGATAGGTGTACCTGTGCTCATATTCTCCCCAGGCCCAGATAAATTGCTTCTTAACAGGAAGTTCCCCGGCAACCCAGGTGTCTTCCGTTGGTAGGTAGACGGCAACCTGTGATACACTCGTTCCTTTTTTCAGGTACCCCGAAACAGTCCCAAGATATTTATTGAATGCCGGAAGTTCTTTTGCCAGTGATCCGCTCTTGCCAACATGTACAGATGCATAAAATTTAACGGTATCCTGTCCTGCCGGATTAAGAGGTTTCCCGTGCCAGATGATCTGGTTCACCCCGTTGGCAAAAAGAGCATCCGCCAGGAGTTTCAGGTCTGCGGTCTGCTCTTCGGAATGATGGTCTCTTGGCCAACCGTAAAGACAGGTAAAGGTCTCGGACGTCACTACCTGTTTGCCGGAAAGGCCGGCAGCAGAGGCGACGATATTCGAATAGGCTGGTTCATAGAGCAGTGCCTCACTTTCCGGAATATCGACAGTTGCATAGGCTGATAAAATATCGCAGGGAGCGCCTGAGCACTGAACCCTTGAATAGGCACCCAACTCATGGCTTTTCACCGTAAATGGTTTGTAGAATTCTTCTATAACCTGCTCGGATAAAAGCTTCAAATAATCGTAACGGACGGCGGCAAATGGGTTACGTTTGGAATAGAGGCTATCCAGGTAGGGTAGAATGGAATATTTGTAGCGCTGCAAGAATTTCTCGGGAAATCCGTTCGTCGAAAGATATTTGGTTTCTACTTCCCAGGAGTCGCAAAAAATCCCGGCCAAGGAACCTTTTAGTGCTGGTTTTAGCGCATCTCCTGTTCTTTTGGCATAATGATAGAAGGCATTCCTGTTAAGATGATCCAGTACATATCCTTTTTTGGGATAATCCCAGGAGGCAGTAATTTCCTGGCGCCATTTGGGATCTTTCATGTTCATAGTCGCCTCCTCAAACGGGACTTTAATATCCCCGAAAGGCCAAAGTGATCCAAAGGTGAAATCGCATCCCATTCCCAGACTGTCGGCACAGTTTTTTGTATAGGCCACAATCTCAGACCAGTCGCGGCCTAGCCATTGCTGCCTTGGCGTATAGTGGATGGTGTCTTTTTGCATCCTGTTTTGAGGATAGACCCAGGCGATTTCCACTCCTCCAAAGCCATTTTTCTTGAGCCATTGAAGGTTGTCTGCAACATCCGCTTTGCGAATTACAGAGGCAAACCACCACCATCGTGTCCACGGCTGAGAGCCGGAATAAAACTTGGATTTGGAAAGATCGGGTGTTTTCGGCGTCTGGGCGGGCTGTGATTCTGCCTGATAAACAGATATGGAAAAGGCAGCACAAAGGATGATTTTGAGAATAGTTTTCATAACTGCAGCACTCATTTGCCGCTAAGTTAAGCAAATATTTCTGCAGGTAAGAGCAGCCGATAAGTTGAGAAACAGGATTTTCCTACATGAATCCAAGCTCCAGACGGGCCTCTTCTGACATCATGGACTTGTCCCAGGCAGGATCGAAAGTAATCTCAACCTTGCATTCTTCGATGCCTTCTATTTTTTTGGTCATGTACTCCACATCGGCCACGATCATATCGGCCGCCGGACAACCGGGGGCGGTCAGGGTCATCAGAACTGTCGCTGTATTTCCTTCAACATCGACATTGTAGATTAATCCAAGGTCGTATATATTGACGGGTATTTCAGGGTCGAAAACTTCTTTCAGATTGGCGATGATGAGATCTATTCTTTCGTCCATTTTATTTTTTTTGAAGTGAAATTTGTTTGTAGGCCAGGGCATAAAGCTTTATTTGCTTGACCATGGCCATCAATCCATTAGAGCGGGTAGGAGAGAGATGTTGTTTCAACCCGATCTCGTCGATGAAATAAGGTTCAGAATCCAGTATTTCCTGGGGAGTCCTGTTTGAAAAAACCTTGAGTAGGAGCGCTACCAGTCCTTTGACAATCAGTGCATCGCTCTCCGCCTCGAAAATGATGTGGTCCCCTTCGAGTCTTTGCTGCAACCAAACCCTTGACTGGCAGCCACGTATGAGGTTTTGATCGACTTTATAAGAAGGATCAATGGGCTCAAGTTCGTTTCCGAGCTCGATCAGGTAAGTATATTTATCCATCCAGTCTTCGTAAACAGAAAAGTCTGCGATGATGGATTGCTGAACTTCTTCGATGGTCATGGGTTGTGTTTTTTGCAAAAATAGGGATTAAAACATCGTCCTGATGCGGGTAAGTGCAGCAATGAAAGAATCAATTTCCTCAACGGTGTTGTAATAGGCAAATGAGGCGCGGGTCATGGCTGATACTCCAAAATGATCCATTACAGGATCTGCGCACAATCTGCCGGTACGAACGGCAATGCCAAGTTGATCCAGTAGGGTTCCAAGGTCAAACGGATGAATCTGACCAAGTTGAAAACAGATTACCCCTGTTTTGGTTGGTGACTCGCCGAAAATCCGGACATCTCCCAAAGCCATCATTTTTTCTGTGGCATAGGTCAGCAAATGATGTTCGTAGGTGGCAATTGGGTCGAGTCCTACCTGAAGGAGGTACTGAATGGCAGTTCCAAGCGCAATGGCCCCGACGTAATGTGGCGTACCTGCTTCAAACTTGTGAGGCAGCTCGTTGTAGGTGGTTTTTTCGAAGGTGACCCTGTCGATCATCTCTCCTCCTCCTAAAAATGGTGGAATGGCGTCGAGCCATTTGCGTTTTCCGTAGAGTACGCCAATCCCGGTAGGACCGTATATCTTGTGTCCGGAAAAAACATAGAAGTCGCAATCCAGGTCCTGAACGTCAACAGCAATATGTGGTACGCTCTGGGCGCCATCTACCAACACTGGAACATTACGGCTGTGGGCGATGCGGATCAGTTCCCGGACAGGGTTAATTGTTCCCAAGGTATTGGCCACATGGGTGACCGCAAAAAGCTTTGTGCGATCAGTAATCATCTGTTCTAGCAGATCGGACTGAAGTTCACCTGAATCATCAAAAGGAATATATTTTAAGGTGGCCCCATGGCGCTCGCAAGCCATCTGCCAGGGAACAATATTGGCATGATGTTCCATTTCCGTGACAAGGATCTCATCGCCTTCAGCAAGATATTTCTCGCAGAAAGATCTTGCTACCAGATTGATAGATTCCGTAGTGCCATGGGTAAAAATGATCTCTTCCCGCTCTCCGGCATGGATGAAATCGCGCACTATATCGCGTGAATTTTCGTATGCTTCAGTAGTTTTAATCGCATGAAAATGAGTACCGCGGTGGATATTGGCATTGGTATTGACAGAAAATTCACGAATTTTTTCAATGACCTGAAGTGGACGTTGAGACGTTGCCGCATTGTCAAAGTAAACCCACGGACGCTTGTTGACTTTCTGGTCAAGAATCGGAAAATCCTTTCTAATATCCTGGTAGTTGAAACTCATTTTAGTAAATTTATTTACCTGATGCACTCAAGTTTACAGTCATGGCAGCGTGAAACTTCTCCCCTCAGTCTCTTGTTGACGAGTCTGTCGATGCTCTGACGCAGCTGTTCTACCCTGATATTGGCCAACACTTCATGTGCAAAGGCAAACATCAACATCAAGCGCGCCTCCTTTTCATTGATACCACGGGTCTGAAGATAAAATAACGCCTCTTCATTGACCTGACCGACCGTTGCACCATGCGAACATTTTACATCGTCATTGTCGATGACCAGTTGAGGTTTGGTATTCATTTTGGCCACTTTGGTCAACAGGACACTGTTATTTCGCTGATAGGCCTCCGTTTTTTTTGCACCTGGCATTACGTGTATCCTGCCGGTAAAGGCGCCGGTCGAATTATCATCCAGGATATTTTTAAATATCTGGTTGCTATGACAAGACTGCGCGGCATGTTCAATAAAGGTGAAATTATCGCAATGCTGGTCCTTGTCCGTCAGGGCAAGTCCGAATAAGGCAGCATTGGCATGTTCCCCGCTTAGGTCAACCTGCAGATGGTTGCGGGTGATACCCCCGTGCAGCGAAATGGTATTGGTTATCAGTTGGGAATTTCTCTCCTGATGTACAAAAATACCGTTGAGGTAGGCTGTCCCGTTGTGCTGATTCTGAATTCCGTAAATATCGACACAGGAATAGTCGTCCATATAGACCTCTGTCAGGTAGTTGGCAATGTAACTATGAACTGCAAGTGTATGGTCACAAAACATGAGTTTAACCTGTGCATTCTTTCCAACCACTAACAGATTTCGTTGGGTGACATACAAATCTTCTTCGCTACGAAGCAAGTCGATGATCTGTATAGGTTTTTCAATAATCAAATTATCAGGTACATAGATGAAAATACCGTCCTGTGCAAAAGCACTATTAAGCGCCACGATAGGATCCTTGGCGGAGTCGGCGATTTTCCCGTAATATTTCTCAACGAGATCCGAATTCTCAACAAGGGCCCGTTTCAGGCTTTTGATGATTACACCCTCAGGAAACTGGATGGTCTTGTTTTTTTCAAAGAACCAGCCGTTTACATGAAACAGGACATGGGTATCAAACTCCGGCACATCGCAGGTGAATACTTCCTGCATGTCGAAGTCGAAGGAGGTTGGACTGAAGGCACGGTTGTAGTTTTCAAGGGCAAAAAGTTTGGTAAGATCCGTGTATTTATAATTCTCCAGTTTTCTGTCGGGAATCCCCATGCGCAGGAACTCTGCCAAGGCTTTCTTCCTGTCTTTTATCAGGAAATCAGGAACCCCTTGATTGAGAAGGGCACTGTTTTCTTCAAAAAGAGTGGCTATTCGCAGCTCTGTTGATGCTGTTAATGTACTATCTGCCATGGCGTTATTCTCCAAGTTCTTTTTTAATCCAATCGTAGCCCTTCTCCTCTAATTCTAGTACTAATTCCTTACCGGCTGATTTTACGATCTGACCTTTATAGAGGACATGGACAAAATCCGGCACGATATAATCCAGTAATCGTTGGTAGTGTGTTACCACGATGGTCGCATTATCTGGTTTCTTAAGCATATTGACACCGTTAGCCACGATACGGAGCGCGTCGATATCCAGTCCGCTGTCAGTCTCATCCAGAATAGCGAGTCTGGGTTCCAGCATGGCCATCTGGAAAATTTCATTTTTCTTCTTCTCTCCACCCGAAAAGCCCTCATTTACAGAGCGGTTAGTCAGCTGAGAATCAATCTGAACCATCTCTTTTTTCTCTCGCATCAACTTCAGAAAGTCTCCGGCAGAAAGCTCTTTAAGCTGGTGGTATTTCCTGGATTCATTGACGGCTGTCTTCAGGAAATTGATCATGCTGACGCCCGGAATCTCAACCGGATATTGGAAACTCAGGAAGAGTCCTTCCTTAGCCCTCACGTCGGCTGTCATGGAGAGCAGATCCTTTCCAAAGAAAGTTACTTCTCCCTTGGTTACTTCAAAACTTGTATTGCCGGCCAGTACATTGGCCAGGGTACTCTTCCCGGAACCATTTGGTCCCATGATGGCATGTACTTCTCCGGCATTAATAGTAAGGTTGATGCCGCGGAGAATTTCTTTACCCTCAATATTGGCATGTAAGTCTTTAATAATGAGCATATATACTTATAATTATATTTTTAATAATAATTGAAAATCAGAACTCTCTTCTCTCATCTCTCAGTTCTCATCTCTTTATCCCACACTGCCTTCCAGGCTGATCTGCAGCAATTTTTGGGCTTCCACGGCAAATTCCATCGGTAACTTGTTGATTACCTCGCGGGCATAGCCGTTCACGATCATTCCAATAGCATCCTGTGTTGAGATGCCACGCTGGTTACAATAAAATATCTGATCTTCCCCGATTTTTGAAGTTGTCGCCTCATGTTCGACGACAGAATTCGGATTTCCCACCTCGATGTACGGAAAAGTATGGGCTCCACAATGTTCACCCAGCAAAAGGGAATCGCACTGTGAGTAATTTCTGGCATTTTCTGCCTTGGCGGCTACCCTCACCAATCCACGGTAGGAGTTGGAGCTATGCCCGGCGGATATTCCTTTGGAGACAATTGTGCTCTTCGTATTCTTACCAAGATGAATCATTTTGGTGCCGGTATCGGCCTGCTGGTAATTATTTGTCAGTGCGACAGAATTGAATTCAGCTACCGAATTATCTCCTGCCAGGATGCAGCTAGGGTACTTCCAGGTGATGGCAGAGCCCGTCTCGACCTGGTTCCAGTAAATCTTCGAATATTCGCCTTTGCAGAGACCACGCTTGGTTACGAAATTATATATGCCACCGACGCCTTCCTTATTTCCCGGGTACCAGTTCTGGACGGTCGAGTATTTTACTTCGGCGCGATCCAGTGCAATGATCTCCACCACAGCGGCATGCAGCTGATTTTCATCCCGCATAGGCGCTGTGCAGCCTTCCAGGTAGGAGACATAACTGTCATTATCAGCGATAATCAGGGTGCGTTCAAACTGTCCGGTATTTCTCGCGTTGATCCTGAAATAGGTCGAAAGTTCCATTGGGCACCTTACTCCTTTTGGGATATAAACGAATGATCCGTCGGAAAAAACCGCGCAATTCAGGGCGGCAAAGAAGTTGTCATTGGGCGGTACCACCATGCCAAGGTATTTCTGTACCAGGTCGGGGTGGTGCTTGACAGCTTCGCTAAAAGAGCAAAAGATGATCCCCAGTTCGGCCAGATTTTCCTTAAAAGTCGTCTTTACCGAAACGCTATCCATTACCGCATCGACGGCCACACCAGCCAGCATCTTTTGCTCTTCGAGCGGAATGCCGAGTTTGGCAAAGGTGGCCAGCAGTTCAGGATCTACCTCGTCCAGACTCTCATATTTTGGCTGTTGACGGGGTGCCGCATAATAGATAATTTCCTGATAATCAATGGCGGGTATCTTCAGTTGGGCCCAATCCGGCATCTTCATGGTCAACCATTTCCGGTAGGCTTTCAGGCGAAATTCAAGCATGAACTCCGGCTCTTCCTTCTTGGCGGAGATGATCCTGACCACCTCCTCACTCAATCCTTTGGGAATAAAATCCGTTTCAATATCTGTGACGAAGCCGAAACGGTAATCCCGGTCGGTTACTTCGTTTAATAATTTATTTTGATCGTTCATTGGTATAAGCTCCTCAATCTGTACTCCAAGTGTATATTCTAGTCATACGAATTTTTAATAAGACTGGATACAAATTGGTGCAAAGATATAAAATGCACTACTTTTGACGTGAAATTTGTCGAATAAATCTGAAACAAACATGGCATTGGAAAATAAAGCTGTCAGCGAACTAGCTGAACTTGGCGAATTTGGCCTGATAAAAAGAGTCACAGCCCAGGCGAGAAAAAAAAATGAAAGTACCCTGAAAGGCGTAGGCGACGATTGTGCCGTGCTTCAGTATCCGACCAAAAAAATTGTCGTAACGACAGATCTGCTCACAGAAGGGATCCATTTCAATCTGATTTATGTTCCCCTGAAACATCTTGGCTACAAAGCTGTGGCCGTTAATATCAGTGATATCTGTGCCATGAATGCCATACCCCGGCAGATTACCGTATCCCTGGCAATTTCCTCCAAATTTTCGCTCGAGGCAATTGATGAACTATATTCCGGAATCCATCTGGCTTGCGAGCGGTACGGCGTCGATTTGATTGGAGGTGATACCACCACTTCGCTGACGGGGCTCACCATTTCCATCACGGCCATCGGTGAGGCTGATGAGCTTGACCTGGTTTACCGAAGCGGAGCCAAGCCGACAGATCTTTTATGCGTCACAGGCGATCTGGGCGGGGCCTACCTCGGACTCCAACTTCTGGAGCGGGAAAATGAGCTGTTCAGGTTGAACCCTACTGTTCAGCCTCAGCTTTCAGGGTACGATTACATACTTGCCAGACAACTGAAACCAGAAGCACGCGTGGATATGAGGGAGATTTTCAGTGAGCTGAAAGTAAAACCTACCTCCATGATTGATATTTCCGACGGATTGTCATCAGAAATTTTGCATCTCTGCGAAGATTCTGGTGTCGGCTGCCGTTTATATGAAGAGCGTCTCAGTTTTGATCCGCAGGTTAGAAAAATGGCGGAAGAGATTAATATAAATCCTTTGGTGGCAGCCTTGAATGGCGGGGAAGACTATGAATTGCTGTTTACTGTTCCCCTCGAAGATCATGAGAAAGTCCGTAATCATCCAGATATCACAGTAATAGGTCATATGACGGTAAAGGAGGAGGGCGCTATGCTGGTGACCTCCGGCGGACAACAGGAAATCCCGCTAACTGCCCAGGGCTGGAATCCGATCAAAAAATAAATAAATGCAATCAGTGTAGGGAAAATAATTTCCCCTGGATGTGTAACGTTTTCGATAAAGGGGCGTCTTATCTGCAAATTGCACGTATTAGAACAATAAGACGATCATGATAAGCATCCGGGAATTACACAAATCTTACGTAACAGGGAATAACAGTCTCCATGTATTAAAGGGCCTTAACCTTGAAATTGAGGAAGGCGAGTTTGTCTCCATCATGGGATCCTCCGGTTCGGGCAAATCAACGTTGCTGAATATTCTTGGTGTTCTGGACGATTACGATAAGGGCGAATATTTCCTGAACGGTAAGAGGATTTGGTCATTAAGCGAAACGCAAGCCGCCATCACGCGCAATGCCATGATCGGTTTCATCTTTCAATCCTTCAACCTGATCTCCTTCAAGAATGCCATGGAGAACGTGGCGCTTCCATTATATTATCAGAAAGTCAACAGGAAGAAACGAAATCTGATTGCACTGGAGTACCTCGATAGGCTCGGCATCAAAGATTGGGCGCATCACCTGCCCAGCGAGTTATCGGGCGGACAAAAGCAAAGAGTGGCCATCGCAAGAGCCTTGATTTCCAATCCGAAGATTATTCTGGCCGATGAACCTACCGGTGCACTCGACTCACAGACGTCACTCGAAGTCATGGATATTCTCAAAGATGTTAATGACCAGGGAATCACCGTCATCATTGTTACCCATGAGCATGATATTGCAGCACTTACAAGGAAAATAATCCGTCTGAAAGATGGTGTCATTGGCGAGGTAATCACCAATGGAGATCTTCAGATGTATCGTGACAGAGTAAAACAGGAATAAATCAAGACTATGTTTGACGTCGATATTTGGCAGGAAATTTTTAGCACGATCAGGAAGAATAAACTCAGGACTTTTCTGACGGGTTTCTCCGTTGCATGGGGAATTTTCATGCTAATGGTTTTGCTTGGTTCCGGAAACGGTCTCTCCAATGGTGTGAAGACACAGTTTGCAGAAAACGCCGTCAACGTCATGTGGATGTGGACAGGCGAAACTTCCATCCCATATAACGGGCTGAAGGAAGGCCGGCCGGTAAAATTTAACAACCGGGATTATGACTTTCTGACTACCAAATCCAAAGAAATTGAAAAGGTTTCTTCCCGTTATTACCTTCCTGAGGAAGTTCTTTATGTCTACGGGAAAGAGTATGGTTCGTTTGAGACCTGCTCCTGTTATCCGAGCCTCCAGGATATGGAAAATATCATCACCCACAAAGGCAGGTTCATCAATCAGATGGATATGCAGGAATTTAGAAAAGTAGTGGTGATTAGCGAGGAAATTCGCAAGGCCTTATTTAAGGAAGAAGACCCTATCGGGAAATACTTGAAAATTGGTAATGTACCTTTTCAGGTCATCGGTTTCACCGAGAATAAGAAAAGACAGGATAGAAACCGGACAGCCTATATTCCGTTCACAACTGCTCAGAGAATCTTCAGCGGCAGCGATCGTGTCCATGCTTTTACGGTGACTTCAAAGATGGTTCAGACCAGTGAGGCTGCGGATTCCATAACAGAAAGGGTTCGTGCAGATATGGCCTTGAGGCATAATTTTGATCCAAAAGACAAGCGTGCCATGGGGTCCTTCAACATGCTGACACAATATATCCGCACGATGAAAATCTTTCAGGCGATCAATCTTTTTGTCTGGATTATAGGAATTGGTACCCTGATAGCCGGAATCGTCGGGGTTAGCAATATCATGCTCATTTTGGTAAAGGAACGAACCAGGGAAATCGGAATCAGAAAAGCCATTGGCGCAACACCATTCTCGGTAATTGGACTGGTATTACTCGAATCGGTTTTGATTACAACCGTTGCCGGTTATATTGGTCTCGTAATGGGTGTCGGATTGATGGAAATGATCAATATGGGATTGGAACAGGCAGCATCTGCATCAGCAGAAGCTGCCGATAATGTTTTCTTTAAGAATCCAACAGTTGATTTTAAGACTGCCGTTTCTGCCACTTTAATCTTGATTTTTTCAGGGGCTATCGCTGGATATCTGCCTGCCAGAAAGGCTGCTAACGTTACTCCGATTGAGGCATTACGCGATGAAAATTAGCAACAACAACTATAAAAGAGTAACAGATGTTTGACCTCGACAGATGGAATGAAATATGGCATGCCCTGGCAAAGAACAAAGTCAGGAGTCTGCTCACCGCTTTCGGAGTGTTCTGGGGCATCTTCATGCTAATTGTGATGGCAGGATCTGCCAACGGCTTGAAAAATGGCATCGTTGAGGGGGTCGCCAAATTTGCTACTAACTCCTGTTTTATGTGGTCTGAACAGACCGGTGAACCCTACAAAGGATTTAAACGCGGCAGACAGTGGCACATGAATTCCGATGATCTGGCTTTCATTCAGGCAAATGTTCCGGAAGTAGAATATATCTCTCCGAAGAATTTCGGTTCCAGAATGAATGGTGGACCCAATACCATTCACGGACTAAAAACTGGCGCGTACAATGTCAAGGGTGATTATCCGGAATATGTCAAGATCGACCCATATACCGTTTTACAGGGTAGATGGATCAATGACGTGGATATCCTGGAAAGACGCAAAGTTTGCGTGATCGGAGAGAAGGTATTTGAGCAGATGTTCGATGCCAAGGAAAATCCTATTGGAGAATACCTTAAAATTTCCGGAGTCTATTACCAGGTCATTGGTGTAATCAGACCTGAGACCCAGATAAATATCAATGGTAGAGCAGAAGAATCGATTTTCCTTCCTTTTACCACCATGCAATTGACCTACAACATGGGAAACATGGTGCATTTCCTTGCTGTCACGGCGAAGAAAGGTATCCCGGTAAGCGTTGTAGAAGAAAAAGTTAAAGCCATCATCAAATCAAGACACTCTATTGCTCCAACAGATGTCCAGGCGTTAAACAGTGTCAATATCGAGAAGGAGTTTCAGCAGATGAACGGTCTTTTTATTGCGATCGGAGTTTTAACCTGGATTGTGGGAATTGGAACGCTGATGGCCGGAGTGATCGGTGTGAGCAATATCATGCTGGTTATCGTCAAGGAAAGGACCAAAGAAATTGGCGTGCAGCGCGCCTTGGGCGCTTCGCCGCGTACCATTATCACCCAGATTATGCTGGAAAGTGTTGCTCTTACAACGGTGGCAGGTTATACGGGTTTGTCGCTCGGTGTCGCCTTGCTTGAATTGGTGAATAAAGTGATTGAGAGTCAGCCACCAAGTACAGACAGGGCTTTCTTCAAGAACCCGGAAGTAAGCATTTCGATGGCCATCGCATCTTTGACTATTTTAATACTTGCCGGATTATTTGCAGGTTCAATTCCTGCTAAAAGAGCATTACAAATTAAGCCGATTGAGGCTTTGAGAGAAGAATAAGAATATAAAGTTTCAAAATAGATATTGAATAAAAAAGGTTACCATGAAAAAGTTTTTTAAAATTTTCGGACTCAGTTTGATAGCCATCCTGTTTATTTGGACGCTGGTGTTTTTGTATCAGAAATCGCGGAAAGTACCAGATAAGTTCGAGATAAGGAGTGCCACAAAAAATAGTATTATTAAGAAAACCGTTGCTACCGGTACAGTCCAGCCCAGAAAAGAGATAGAGATCAAACCTCAGGTATCGGGTATTATTGAAAAAGTATACCTGGAAGCAGGACAGATGGTGCACAAGGATGACGTGATGGCTCAGATCAACATCATTCCTGACATGGTGACTCTTAACAATGCCGAATCCCGGGTGAAGAGGGCCCAGCTGAATTATGAGGATGCCAAGGTTGATTACGAGCGTCAGACCACCCTGTTCGAGAAGAAGGTTATCAGCAAAGAAGAGTATCAAAAGGCAAAACTGTCTTACAACTCCTCTCGCGAAGAGGTTGAATCTGCAGAAAACAATCTGGAATTGATCAGGAAAGGGGTGACCAAAAATTCTGCCAAGACAACCAATACCCTGATTCGTTCAACGATCAATGGGATGGTGTTGGACGTACCTGTTAAAGAGGGATTCTCCGTCATTCAGGCCAACACTTTCAACGCTGGTACCACCATTGCCATCGTAGCAGACATGAATGACATGATTTTTCTTGGTAAAGTTGATGAAACAGAAGTGGGTAGGATAAGAGAAGGAATGAACATCGAATTGACCATCGGTGCCATCGATAACCAAAAATTCAATGCCATCTTGAAGTACGTCGCTCCAAAAGGAAAAACCGAGAACGGAGCGATACAGTTTGAGATTAAGGCGGATGTGTTGCTGAAAAATGATCAGTTTATCCGTTCGGGATACAGCGCAAATGCCAATATTGTCCTGGATCGCCGCGACAGTGTCCTGACAATCCCGGAAGGGCTGCTTAAATTTGCCCACGATACCGCTTATGTTGAAGTAGAGAAGGCTATGGACCAGTATGAGAAGAGGTTTGTGAAGACAGGCTTGTCAGACGGTATTAATATTGAGATCGTTTCCGGTCTGACAAAAGAGGATAAAATCAAGGGTAATTTGATTGATCCAAAGAAGAAGCCAGAAGAAAAGAAATAGTATATTACGAAAAGAGGTAACTTAGCATAAAAATTTGAAGACCATGATACGAACCATTTTTACCCTGGCCTATGTACTTCTGATGGCACTTTTCGCCACACTGCACGCTCAGGAGTTGTGGACGCTCGACAAATGCATTAATTACGCGCTGGATAATAACATCCAGATCAAACAGAGCACCCTGAACACTCAATACCAGCTAAATAATCTCAAAGGGAAGAAGAGTACCAGATTACCCAATCTCGGTGGACAGGTATCGCAAAACCAGAATTATGGAAGGTCACTCACCTATGATAATACCTATAAGAATGTCAACTCAGCGCAAACCGACTTTGGATTAAGTACACAAACTGTTGTTTATCAGGGATCCCAGATCACCAATGGTATCAAAAAGATAGAGCTTGATCTCAAGGCCAGTTTTGAAGATCTTGCCAAAGCCAAGGACGATCTTTCTCTCAACATAGCCTCCACTTTCCTTGAAATCCTGTTTGCCAAAGAGCTGGTGAAAGTTTCAGAGGATCAGATGGCAATTACGAATCAACAACTTAAGCAATCGCAGGAAAAAGTCAATGCTGGTAGTCTGGCCAGCGGAGCATTGCTCGAAATTGAGGCACAGCTGGCGAGGGAGGAATTAAATCTCGTGGATGCAAAAACCCAGCTTCAGCTTTCTAAATTGAAACTTGCACAGATGCTTGAGATTTCCTTCTCCGACAAATTTGATGTAGAAATACCAGCTCTTCCCGAAGTAAGTGCACAAGCTTCTGTCATTTCGGCACAGGACGTGTACATGGGTGCCCTAAAACAACGTCCGGAAATCAGAGGCGCCGAGTTCAGACTGCAAAGTACCGAATATCAATTGAAAATGGCACAGGGACTTCTTTATCCTACCATGACATTTTATGCCAATTACTACACACTTTACAACAACAAGTATACTGATACCAAGGGTTCAAGCATTGTTTTCAACGATCAGCTGAAAAATAACCAGCGCAAGGGCCTGGGTCTGCAGATGAACATTCCGATCTTTAACCGGTTCCAGAGCAAGATGCAGGTCGATAATGCCAAAATTCAGGTGTTAAATACCCAACTGGATCTGGAAGGAACCAAAAAAGTGCTGAGGCAGCAAATCGAGACCGCCCAGACTACTGCGCTTACCTCTTTTAACCGCTTTAAATCTACCGAGAAAGCCGTCGCATCCATGAAGGAAGCATTTCGCTATTCAGAAGAGAAATTTAATGTTGGAATGGTCAATGCAGTGGAATATAATACCGCCAAAACCAATATGGTTAAGGCTTCATCTGATCTGCTCCGCGCCAAATACGAATTTATTTTCAGATCCAAGATCCTGGATTTTTATCGTGGCATTCCGATTTCCCTCTGATCCTTACCAGGAAAATCATAAATCCAGTTTCAGCTGATCATCGGTTAGCCTGAACGATTTTCTGTGATGCTCCGTGATCCCATATTGGAGTATTGCCGCCCTGTGTTTCGCGGTTGGGTAGCCTTTGTTTTGATTCCAGCCATAATCCGGGAAATCGGCGTGAATCTTCTTCATGTAGTCATCCCGGTAGGTTTTGGCTAATACCGAAGCAGCCGCGATGGATAGAAAACGCCCGTCACCTTTCACAAAACAGGTATGGAGGATATTTTCGAACGGTTTAAACCTGTTCCCATCCACGATAATATTCAGGGGACTGACTTTTAACTGTTTCAATGCCTTGTGCATGGCCAGGATGGAAGCGTTGAGGATATTAATCTCATCAATCTCCTGCTGATTACAGATTCCAACAGCCCAGCAAATTGCCTCTTTTTCTATGATCTCCCTCAAGCTATATCGTTGCTGCTCAGAAAGTTGTTTGGAGTCGTTCAATACTTCAGACGTAAAACCTTCCGGCAAAATAACGGCAGCCGCGAAGACCGGTCCGGCCAGACATCCTCTGCCTGCCTCATCGCATCCGGCCTCCGGAACGCCAGTCTGAAAGCAGCTCAATAGCATAATTATTTGATCAAAGTAAACCTGAAGCTCACACCAAGATTTGAATTGGTTGTGCGATAAGCATTTGAAATATATGGACTGTTGACGATCCGGTCATAAAATAGCCGGACGATAAAGACCTCACTCAAATTGTAATCTGCGGAGAATTTGATGGACAGAGCATCCTGACCAGCCGTAAGTTGTGTATTAGCCTCCACCAGTTTTCTCAGAATCGTTTTGTTCTTGTTGTAGGAAACATCTGCCCTGATGTTGAGGTCATTGTTCAACATCTTGGAGGAGGTCTTCGTTTTAATGAAAAGCTTCATGTTTTCGAATCGGTAACCCAGACCCAGACTCGCCTCATTGTTGTACATTTCAGTAGTCTGATTGTTGGTGAGACTCAATGTAATGTTTCGCGTTTTACGGTACTCAAGTCTGGTAGTCAAGTTGTTGAGCCAGGTAATATCGATGTCGAACAGTGGATTAAACGTCTCATTGATGTTGATTGCAGCCACATCGTAAAGTGGCATAAAGTTGTTCTGAGCATCCTTTTGATAACTGTAACCATCAGATGCTGTTTTATAATTCATGTTGGAAAGATAGGTTCCAACATTGTAGGTTGAACGATAGTCGTGCATAATGTTCATCGACTTCATGACACTCTTTAGAATGTTGATTTTGCTGACAGCACCGGAATATTGAATGCGCCAATTAGGTAGCATAAACCTTGCAGAGGGGAATGGAGTGAGTTCTACCTTATTGATATTCTGGCCAGTATAGGCAGCAAAGAAGGATGGTATGAGAACTTCCTGAGAAGTGGGACCGTATCCGGAGGGGAATTTTGTCAGAGGGTCGATGACTCCCGGTTGGTAACCAAAACTGGCATTGGCAACTCTCGAAGCATCCAGCCTATTGGCGATTGCCTGCCGGTCCGTTTGAAAATTCTCCCAACCTTTGGAATCCTGAACGAAGGCTTTGCCCAGTTTTTCAAAAGAAGTACCAATGGTTATAACAGACATACTGAAGTTCCCATTGAAGGAGTTGTTATAGGAATCCCAGCCATTAGTTGCATTATAAATAAAGAATTCCGAACTGTTTTTGGAGAAGATCCTGTTAGCTGTCAGATCAACTTTCAGGTCAGGAATGGGAACAATCTTAGCCCTAAGATTCAGACGGGTATTACGACTCATCGTATAAGGCTTATTCAGGATGGTGTCGGTGGTAATCCAGTTTTTTGAAGCAGCCTGCAGACCGAATTTTTCATCCTGGTTTCCCATGACAAATGGTAATCCGGGTGCCATGGAAGATAATCCCCCATTTGAATAATTATTGAGACCAAGGATGCTGCTTCCCGGCATGTATCCATAGAGCGACGTTCCACCATTTTCAGAATAAGAGATGTTAACATTGTAAAGCATCATCAGGAACCTGGCGGTGAGTTGCCCCAGGTTTATCTTGTTGGCCGAATCCTTATTCTTATTGACCAAAATCTCAACTTTAGCTCCATCGTAATCAGCTAATGGTATGAATATAACCCTGTTGTCATTAACGATATTGATTTTACCCTCGATAGGTTTTCCTGCTTTATCAGTTACTTTTACCTGTACTGAAGGAGTTCCCAGTTTATGGAAAAAAGAATAAGGCGCATTCTTCTTGAGCATCAGATTCTGCTCCTGGTATTTTTGAGGTGCAGGGCCATTTTGTGCCGCCTGATACCTTTGTCGACTGCTCTCCTGACTCTCTCTCCTGCCCCTGCTAAATTCCCCGTATTTTTGATTTACCGTCCGCAAGAACGGCACTTTATTGTACAATTGCAGAAAATCAAGTGTTCCGTTTAGCTGGGCGGAACTCATATTGCTGATGGAATTCCCTATAACATAATTCCCCCTGGTAATGGGAGCCAGGTTCCAGTCGTAGCCTGCCTGATAGGTTATGGAGGCGTTGGTCCAGTCAAGCAAGGGGAGTTTGTTGATCGGAACCGTGTAGGTGATGTTCCAGGTATGATGGTAATGAGTATTCCTGCCTCCTTCGAGGATGGACCTCCAAATTGTATCTTTTCTGGCTTGATAGTCAGTCTGGGTCGGATCGGTGAGTTTCATCGGGTCACCGATACGGGAGGCATTAACTGCCGAGAAATCCAATTTTAAACTTCTTGTGAGGTCGAACCTCAAATCATAATAACGGTTCCACGTGTAATCCCTTTGATAGGAAACGGGCAGGATAAAATCCGGATTGGTAATATTCCTGTACTGTAACTGGCTCTGCATGTTGCTCATATCCGAACGGAGGGAGACCTGAACGGGGGTCAGACTGAAATTAAAGTCTTTGATCAGCGCCAAGCTTTTGGATTTTAAAAATCCAAATTTCTTGAAAGGATCGATGGATTTTGGTTTGCTGTTAAAATGATAATTGATTAATGTTCTGGTATTGTCTGTCCTTTCAATCAGCGTATTAACATCCCCGTGCTGAAACTGGTTATAAGAATAGGAGAGGGATAGATTCGACAGGTCATAGAATCTTGAATCTCCCTTTTTATTTGGCTTGTCTATCTGTACATTGGTGAAATTGATGCTCTTACGGGAACTGTAATCCAGTGAGGTTTTCTTTATTGAATCCCTTTCTGCCTTAGTCGCAGCAATCGCCATGGCATCATTCAGCTTTACATCATTGTCAACAGGCGAATATTCCGGAGTGGCGATAGATTTTGAGAAACTCATATACATTGGAATTTTCACACCTGATTCCGGTTTAAAGAACTTTCCAAGTTCAATGTTGGTGGAAACATCGTATTCCCTGGTATCTTCTTTTGCCCTTGTCGACATCTTGGAATCAATGTCCCCAAATCCTGAAGTCATCATCTTTCCTGCGAAGGAATAAGTACCCAGATCTGCCAGATTACCTGAAACACGTCCAATAGCGGCCCAGCCCCCATTTTCTTCGAAGTTGGTCAACCGTAATTCGTTCACCCATACTTCAGCCGAGCGGCTTCCAATGGTATGGCCCTTCCGGTTACCGACACCGATCATCATTACGGTTACTTCGGAAAGGTCCGGATTCCCTTTGATTTTAATTCTGTTCTGGTTGCTGTTAACGCCCTGGTGGATTTTCTCATAAATATCACCCATCGTTATTTTGGAACCCGCTAAATGTATCTCCGCATTTCTTTCCAGCTTGAGTTTAGGAAGCAGATCGAGTGGGATGTAGACATGGTTTTCAGAAGGCCAGACAATGTACCTGTCACTCTCCTTTCCATTTTCATAATAGCCTGGTGGTGTGAGTTTTAGTGGAATTTCATATTCGTAATAATTGTACTGAAAATCGGAACCAATCCTGATAAAAAGGGATAGCTCATTGTCCCGAAGCGGCGCATTATCCAATTTCTCGGCATGAACTTCCAGCTTTAGATTCTTGTAGCGCCTAAGATCCACAGAAGTTGTCTTAAAGGCAGCCTTCGCTTCTCCCGGTTCAACATCGGATATCCTCATTACCATGGATTGCTCATTCAGCTGGCGGAGTTGCGCATTGGCAGGGTCGATCACCCGGTCGACCCCTGGAGGCAGCACATAATTGACCGGCTTACGGTTGCTGTTCTCTTCAATATTAACTGCCGAAATGTCGAACTGGGTGGAGGCCGATGACGGGCTTCCGTCCGCATTCAGCGTTTTATCATACCTTCTCCAGTTGGTCCGGATCAGGTCGAGCGTAGCAAAACGAAGCACGACAGGCTTTTTCCATCCGTTTACCAGCATTCTCATGAAACGGATCGATCTGAAATCGCTGATTGAACCGTATGATTTTTCGGGTTCGGTCACCGGTACCTTGAACTGATACCAGGTAACGGTCGATTTTTTCCCGCTTTTGAGTGTTACTTCCGAAGTCTTGATATCGCTGATATAGTTTTTCCCTAATACCATGCTGGCCTTATCAATCTTGATTTTATACTGAAAATAAGACTCATTTTCATTCAGGGTATTGTCATCGTTGATATCCTCGACATCCGGGATAGAAGTTGCGGCTGTTGGATAACTTTCGGTCGATTGTTCATTTGTCGGAGAGTTTCCCTCCGTATTGCTGAAAAATTTGTACCTATCAAGCAGGTCTTTCTTCTCCTGATCATAGTCCGTTCCCCTGAAGTAATGGAAATCGTCGCTCGAAGGGTCTTTTTGCGTCTGGGTCAGCGCAGAAGCATCGACCAGCGGACTCAGTGAGGAAAGAAATTTCTGATAGAAAGTACGTTCATCTGTCGAATTTAATCCGTCAAGTCCAATATCCTGATAAATTCTCGCCGGGGCTGAATTGTCAAATGCCTTAACCAGTGATTGCTGCTTGGGTACCCGGCCCCAGGCAGTTACATCCATACCACTATAATCGCCGCTGGTTGGAAGACCCTGTTCAAAGGATTTTCTGCCATCCCGCAAAACATCTTCAGATACATTTCCGAGATGAAAAATCAGGTTACCCCCGGGATTCGTATCACCTGCCTTGTCTTCCAGGAAGGGATCCATCATCCAGAATTCGATATATTCCACATTAGTTGCCTCAAAATCACTGGTTTCAATTTTGCGCATGATACCGCCCCAGCGACTTTCCGGCCTCGACAATTTTCCATCCCTGGCTACTCCTGAGGAATAGGCCGAAGGACTTGTGTCATAGTTATATGGACCCCGCTCATTCGGATAAAAGGCCAGGTCGAGGGTCGGAATGTTGGTTGGCTGACCGATAGGATTCTCCCTGTTCGGGAATATTTCTGCCTGAAACACCTCACGAACACGCTGGTCGTCGAGCTTTTCCTCTTGCAAAAGATATGAAGGAGCAGTATTCCGTTGCATAAACGGATCAATCACATACCAGGAAAGCCTCGCCCTGTTATAGCCGTAAGCCAGATCGTTAATGAGGCCGCCTTCCGGAAAAAGTTCATTATTGCCCTGTGGCGTGCTGGCCAGCGACCATCCAATGAATGATTTCAGATTTATCGGTGTGACAGTTCCCTCGAAATCATCCAGGTAGACGGCGCCTTCTTTCGTGATAGCCCTGGAATGCCCGGGAAAAAGCTTAGCCCATTCCATTTCAATGGCAATTTTTGATTCTTCCTTGGTACGAAAGAAAGGCAGTGCGTTCACCATCTTGGTAATAAAAGGGGAGGAGGCGCTGTAGGATGCGTTGAAACCAAGCATCGTGTTAGCAATTGGATCCTCACCATAATTGACCTTCTGGGTGAGTGGTTTTTCCATCAGGTACATCACGGTAGATCCGATGTTGAAATTCTTGCTGATCTCGTAATTCAGGTGTGTCCCCAACATAGTCTTGCGCTGCATGCTGAAGAGATCCTGACTCTCTGTAGAAATTGAAATCGGTGTGGCTGCCTCGAGCAATCCCTGATTAATAATCTTCACGCGTCCCTGAGTGTAGTCCACAATGTAATCGACATCTTCCTGCAACTGCATGCCACCGGCCATTACCTTGACGGATCCCCTCGCAATGTTAGGTGCATCGAGGGATATCTCGGAATTCGACAATCCTTTGTAGCTACCCCGCATGTGATATTTATTTTTCTCGGCATCCTGTTCAGCTACCGTACGGGTATTGTTGTAAAGTGAAGAGTAAACATATTTACCGATAGCAGACTGGTCGCCCTTGAATTTCTTCTCGAGATTGGATCCGAAAGGCTGAACTACAGGTAATATAATTCGTCCCCTGAGTGCATCAATGGTCACCTGATCTAAAAAGTCAAAAATGCCATCAGGATATGGATCATGCTGACTATTAAGATTATCCAGATTCATCACACCTAACAGAGTTTTTTCCTTAAGCGGGCCATCGGGAAGATAATTCAAATCGGTGCCCGAGGCATTGTTCCGATAGAGTACATCCAGTTTAAATTCTGCGGCCGAAATTCTCTGGGATTGAATGTTGTAAATATTCTTCATCATCAGATCCCAGTTTTTAAACTTCGGATTCAGGTTCGTCCCTTTTAACATCTTCAGCAACAGGGTCTGAGGAGCCTCAATTCCATCTGAAGAAAATTCCCCTACCTGGAAAGTCTCCCCATTGGAGGTGTACTGATAGGCGACAGCCAGTACTTCATCCGCGTTAAGCGCCCTGTTCAGGGAGATGTATCCCAACTTCCTATTGACTGAATATTCAGTTGAATCGAGTTTGCGGGCATTCTCAATCTTCTCATAATCACGGCCAGCGATGAAATCTCTTGATGTCAGGGGTTTCAGTATTTCGTTGACCCTGGCAATATCCCGGACTTCAGGATAATTTTTTGTGAGGACTTTGTATATTCCGTTGATGCCGTTGTTGGGTAGTTGGTTATTGGGATAGGACAGCCCGGGAGTCGCGGCAAATTCGGCTACGGTTTGATTCTGCATATCCTGCCCTGTCTCACCGAGATCGAGTATTGCCAGAACATTTCGGGATTCCTGGAAGTGGTTGGTGGTATTGGTCACCCAGACTTCAATTTTGTTGAGCGTGACGGAGGTCTTCAGGATTGGCAATTCGGACAAGGCCTGGTCGTAAGTATTATAAAAATGATGCCCGAGGAAAAAATTCCTGTTTGCATCGTAGTTGGTTGCATTGATCTCGAATTTGGTGCGCTCTGCCCCACCCTGTGTATTGATTACCTTAGTCTCCCCTTTTTGCTGAGAGAAAAGCGCTGTGACGGAAAGTTTGCCGAACTGAAGATCCGTCTTTACGCCAAACAGATTAGTTCCTCCACGGATAAGCGTACCTGTCAAAGGCATTGAGACATTACCGGCTTCAATATTCCTTACGATCTCATCTTCACCTCCGCTGTAATTCAGTTTGATCTTATTTTCGAAATCGAAAGTCGCATCGGTGTTGTAATTGAACCTCATTTTCAACCGCTCACCGATCTCACCATCCAGGCTGACGTTGATCTTCTGATTAAAATCAAAAGTTGTATTTCGTTGCATCCTGGTAGGAATGGCTGGATTTTCAATTTTATTGCTTTTCAATCCGAGGCTCATCTCAACATATCCCTGCGGTCTGATGTTGACCACGCTGCTTCCGAAGACTTTATTAAATGCATCTCCTCCGATCTGAAACTGCGGAATAAGTTGGGAGCGTCGCTCGAAGGATTGCAGAGAAATTTTCTTCCTCCAGTAGCGTTCGATCGATCCTTTCAGATCAATTTGAAGGAACTCATGCAGACTAAGATATCCGGGTAACCGATACTGGATATCACCCGCTTTTTCCGAGATCAGATATTCGCTCGAAAGTGGATCATAGACAACTTCTGTGCGGATATTTGAGGGTTTCTTCAGGTAAAATGCTGAGCTATCGCGACTGTTGAGTTGAGAAAAAGGGTTTCCTTTTTTCTTCGGTTGAAGTTGTCCGGCAAGTGTATCGGTTGGGAAAAAATCATCAAAACGCCCGTGCATAGCAGTTGCAGATCCGTTGGATGCGTTGCTATGCCCGAAAATTGCAATCGTTGCGAAAAGCAATGTTGCAACAATGGTTTTGAAAAGTACTTTTTTCAATTTGATCAAAAACTCTTTAACGCCAGCTTGATAAGATTTTCAACAGTGATGGCGGGTTGTTCGGTAAGGACTTGATCAACAAGTTTTTCAACGGCTTTTTTGTTGAAACCGAGCATTTCTAATGCTGCAACAGCCTCAGAACGAACTGGATTTTCCAGGGATCTGAACTGAAGATCACTTACCCCTGTTTTTCCAATTTTATCTTTCAGGTCGATGATAACTTTTTGCGCTGTTTTTAATCCGATACCCTTAATCCCCTTCAACAAACCAACATTTTCATTTAGAATAGCGTGCTGCAACTCCTCAGGTTTGTGTGAAGAAAGCATCATAATTGCTGTATTGGAACCCACTCCGTTGACAGATATCAGCATCCTGAAAAGTTCGCGTTCAGCCTGACCAAAAAATCCGTAAAGGATGTGCGCATCTTCACGGACCACCTGGTGCAAAAATATTTTCGCCTTTTCTATCCCGTGAAGCTGAGAATAAGTCGTTAAGGAAATATGTACAAAATAACCGATATCACCGGCTTCAATGACAACACTGGCAGGTGACAAACTAATCACGGATCCTTTGATATATTCAAACATAAACAGTTAGGTTTGAGGATGATTATTCTCCGCCGGTCCGATCAATTTCGTGGTGCTTCAAAGGATTCTTTGAAAGCTCCTTGAATAGTTTCCTGGATTCAAAAACATCGATCGCAAGGTAAATTGCATTTCTGAATGAATCTTCGGAGGCGGTGCCTGTTCCGGCAATATCGTAAGCGGTACCGTGTCCGGGGGAAGTCCTGATAATAGGCAGTCCGGCAGTGAAATTTACTCCAGATTCGAAAGCCAGTACTTTGAAAGGGATTAAGCCCTGGTCGTGATACATCGCCAGAATTGCATCAAATTTCTTGAAATCACCTGATCCAAAGAATCCATCCGCAGCAAAGGGTCCAAGGGCGATTATCCCTTCTTCACAAGCTTGCTTGATGGCAGGTTTGATGATATCCTGATCCTCCATGCCAATCACACCATGATCACCGGCATGTGGGTTCAGACCCAGGACAGCGATTCTTGGTTTACGAATAGAGAAATCTTCCAGAATCGTTTTATGAAGAATACGGATGTTGGTCAGTATTTTTTCCTTGGTAAGGGATTGTGGTACCTGTTGAACAGGAATGTGGCCAGTAACAACGCCAACTTTTAGCGTGTCGCTGACCATCAGCATCATGTAGTTTTTGGCGCCAAATTCGCTGGCAAAATACTCCGTATGACCGGGAAATTTAAAACGTTCGGACTGAATATTTTCCTTGTTGATTGGTGCAGTGACGACGGCGTCAATGTCGCCCGATTTCAGATCTTTTATGGCCGCTTGTAAAGCCAGAAGAGCGGCTTCACCTGCTTCGGGTGTCGATTTCCCCAACTCAACCCTGATCTCTTCATCCACGCAGTTGATGATATTGACCCTCTTTGAATTCGCCTCTTTGGCATGTGCTATCTGATTGAAACTAAACAGCTCAACATCCAAAGCCTTGCGGTGATAGGCAGCTACTTTTGGGGAACCGTAAACTATCGGAGTGCAGCACTCCAGTAATCTGCTGTCCGACAAAGTCTTTATGATGACCTCATAGCCGATACCATTGATATCCCCGTGAGTGATTCCTATTCTTAATTTATGTGGCTCCATTTGATATAATTATCTCATTATTCGTCAAATTTAAACTTTTATTCAAACATTCAGGAGTTTCCGGGTGAATTCGAACCTCGTCCAGTTTGTTGAATGAGAAGATTAAAAAAATCTGTCAGTAACCTGACCCCGGTAGCCGTCCCACCTGCCTGACGATAATGATCAGCTGTATGCAGGAATGCCGGGCCTGCAATATCGAGGTGAATCCAGGGATAACTGACAAATCGCTGCAGGAATTTTCCAGCTGCTATTGCTCCCGCTTCCCCTCCTCCAATGTTCTTCATGTCAGCGATGTTGGATTTTATCATCTCGTCATATTCGTCCCAGAGTGGTAATTCTACGATTCGCTCGTAGACCCTGTTCCCCGATTTTTTCAGAAGATCAAAATACTCGTCGCATCGGATACTCATCCCGGCAATTCCGTGAATTCCCAAAGTCATGGAAGCAGATCCGGTTAGAGTAGCCAGGTCAATCACAAGCAGTGGATTGTATTTTTTTGCATAATGCAGGGCATCGGCGAGCAAAAGCCTGCCTTCAGCATCAGTATTCAGTACTTCAACGGTCGAACCATCCGAAATAGTAATAACATCTCCCGGGGTAATGGCATTGCCTCCAGGGCGATTATCAGTGGCAGGGATCAACGCTAAAACATGCAGGGGGAGCCTGTTCCGGGCAGCAACATAGATAGCAGCCGCCACGGCCGCGCCTCCTGCCATATCACATTTCATATAATCCATTGACTTAGCCGTCGGCTTCAGGCTAAGTCCGCCGGTATCGAAAACTACCCCCTTGCCAACCAGGACAACCGGCTGACTATTTATCGCATTTTCCGGTTTCCACTCTAAGATGGTGAAAGTTGGCGGATCAACACTTCCTTTATTAACAGCCAGCAAACCACCCATTCCAAGTGCTTCAATCTGATCTTTGCCCAAAATCTCACCATTAACTCCAAACTCCTCTCCCATTTTCTTCAGAGATAATCCAAAGGTTTCCGCATTCAGGTTGACCACAGGTTCATTGATCAGATCCCTTGCAATAAAGACAGATTCAGTGACAGCCGAAAGTTCATCCAATTGCTTTTGCTCCACCTTATCTCCATTAAAAAATAGTTCCTCTAATGTCGTTCTGACTTTCGCCGCTTTTGAATTGTATTTCAGGAACTGATAACTTCCCAGAACCACTCCTTCCGCGAAGGCAAGAATACAATCGCTGCTTTCCGAAAAGGAAACGATCCCGAGCGTTTTGATCTTCTCCTCCTTTGCCCAAAGCGCCGCTTCATTACCCTTCCTCCGCCACGATTCAAGCGTCGAATATTCGTCTTTTTGGGCAGGAATGACTGCCACTACTATCTTACTGGTGAGGCGGTTGAGCTCAACAAACCGCTGTTCTTCTTTTAACCTTTTCTGAAGGTAGACACGTTCCTCTTCACTGACCGGCATGACAGATAATTCCGCCGCATCATGCAGCAAAAAAATCTGGTTTTGAACAGAAATTTCCGGACCGACTTTCTTTAATATCATGACTTTAAATCTTTGTGACTAATCTGGCAAAATGCCTTTGGCTCAAAATTACTACCTTTAACCCAATATAAGTAACGAAAAATGAAAAATGAAGAAATACTGTTTCAGCGGGCATTAAACCTGGAACCGCTGACTGCACAGGAGGGTTTGAATTTATTTCTGGAGGCTTCAACCTCCGACCTAATTTGGATTGCCGATTCATTAAGACAAATTCATAAACCAGGTAATATCGTTACCTGGATGATTGACAGGAATGTGAACATTACCAATATTTGTATCTCGGGGTGCACTTTTTGCAATTTTCACCGCAAGATAAACGGGGAAGGAACCTACACAACCACCATGGAAGAATACCATCAGAAGATTGATCAAATGATTCAACTGGGTGGTAATCAATTATTACTACAGGGTGGAATGCATCCTAAGTATGGGCTGAAATTTTATACGGACCTTTTCAGTGAGTTAAAACAAAAGTACCCTGAAGTTAAACTCCATGCCCTCGGTCCACCGGAAGTGGTACATATTGCCCGCAAAGAAAGGATCTCCTTCCGGGAAGTTCTTGAAAAACTGATCGAATCCGGACTGGACAGCCTTCCCGGCGCCGGAGCAGAAATCTTATGTGATCGAGTCAGAAAAGAGATTTCACCGGGGAAAGCTTCAGCGAACGATTGGCTGGAAGTGATGAAAGAGGCGCATCAGCTTGGAATGCTTACCTCCGCCACCATGATGTTTGGTCACATCGAAACACCGCTTGAAAGAATGGAACACATGGTGAAGTTGAGGGATCTTCAGACATTGAAGCCCGATGGCACTCCCGGGTTTAAAGCTTTTATACCCTGGCCGTTTATGTCTGAAGGAACAAAACTAGGGAAGAGCAAGGAGTTTGGACCCATCCTTCCAATAGATTATATCCGGATGATTGCCCTAAGCAGGATCATGCTGAATAATTTCGAGAATATCCAGGCTTCCTGGCTCACGGTAGGCAAGGAAACAGGACAGATGGCCCTGCACGCGGGAGCCAACGATCTTGGCTCCATCATGATCGAAGAAAATGTGGTCTCTGCCGCCGGCGCCTCCTTCTCGATGGACGCCTGGCAGATGCAGAAATGCATCAACGACGCCGGATATATTCCCCAGTTAAGGAATCAGGCTTATGAGTTCATTCATATGCCCGAAGGTGTTAGGAAATACGCTGTAGCTCAGTGATATTTATAGCGCAAATATTTTTTACATTTGTGCCGAAAAATTTATTACATACCGATATTAGAAGTTATTGAAATGAGAAAATGGCGTGTAGAAGATTCTGCAGAACTTTACAACATCAACGGTTGGGGTGTCAATTATTTCTCGATCAACGAGAAGGGTCATGTTGCGGTCACTCCGCGTAAAGACGGGACGCAGGTCGATCTGATGGAACTCGTGGAAGAGTTGCAATTAAGAGACGTCTCTACTCCTGTTTTACTCAGGTTCCCGGATATCCTGGATAGCCGGATCGAAAAAATGGCGAGCTGTTTTAAGATTGCCGCCGAAGAATATGCTTACAATGCTCAGAATTTTATCATTTACCCTATCAAGGTAAATCAGATGCGACCCGTTGTGGAAGAGATTGTTACACATGGGAAAAAATTCAATATCGGTCTGGAAGCCGGATCTAAACCGGAACTTCATGCAGTTATTGCCATCAATACAGATAACGATTCGCTGATCATCTGCAACGGGTACAAAGACGAAGATTACATCGAACTCGCCTTGTTGGCACAAAAAATGGGGCGCCGCATCTATCTGGTGATTGAAAAGCTCAGTGAGATGAAGCTGATCGTTAAGATTGCGAAGCAGTTTAAAATTAAACCTAATTTGGGTATTCGCATCAAACTTTCCAGTACCGGAAGTGGCAAATGGGAAGATTCAGGTGGAGACGGGAGTAAGTTCGGACTGACCTCCAGCGAACTGCTCGAAGCACTTGACTATCTTGATAAAAACAAGATGAAGGATTGTCTTCACCTGGTCCATTTCCACATTGGAAGCCAGGTCAACAAGATCCGCCGCATCAAACTGGCCATGCGCGAAGCCTCCCAATTTTACGTTCAAATGCACAAGAATGGCTTCCTGATTGATTATGTTGATATTGGCGGTGGACTGGGCGTCGACTATGATGGTACACGATCATCCAGCGAAAGCAGTGTAAACTACAGCATCCAGGAATATGTCAATGACGTAGTCTCTACCCTGGTTGACGTAAGCGAAAAAAACGGCATCCCTCATCCAAATATAATTACTGAATCCGGCCGTTCCCTGACGGCCCACCACTCGGTACTCGTCTTCGAGGTCCTCGAATCCACGACGCTGCCAAGATGGGAAGAAGAAGAAGTGGTCGAACCGGACGATCATGAATTGTTGAGGGAAATTTACAATTTGTGGGACAATCTGAATCAGCCGAGGATGCTCGAAACCTGGCACGATGCCCAGCAAATCCGTGAAGAAGCACTGGACAGGTTCAGCCTGGGATTGCTCGATATTTCAACCAGGGCTAAAATTGAACGGCTTTTCTGGTCTATCGCGAAAGAGACGACCCAGATGGTTACCGGACTAAAACATGTCCCCGAAGAATTTGTTACATTGCCTAAGCTGCTGTCGGATAAATACTTCTGTAATTTTTCATTGTTTCAGTCTCTGCCGGATTCATGGGCGATCGATCAGATTTTCCCGATCATACCATTAGACAGACTCGATGAGAAGCCCGACCGGACCGCTACCATTCAGGATATCACCTGTGATTCAGATGGGAAAATCGAAAACTTCATCTCCGCCCGCAGTCAATCCTATAACTTACCCGTTCATTCACTTAAGCCAAGAGAGCCATACTATATTGGCGTATTCCTGGTAGGTGCTTACCAGGAAATCCTGGGGGATCTTCACAACCTTTTTGGCGACACCAATGCCGTCCACGTTTCTGTGGATGAAAAAGGATATTCGATCGATCAGGTCATCGATGGCGAAACGGTTGCAGAAGTGCTCGAATATGTCCAGTATAACCCGAAAAAGCTGGTTCGAACCGTCGAAACCTGGGTAACCTCATCAGTAAAATCTGGAATTATTTCTGCGGAGGAAGGGAAGGAATTCTTGTCCAATTACCGTTCCGGATTATACGGATACACCTATCTTGAGTAGTCCGCAGCATTATGATAAAGTGCTTGAAAATATTTTTCCTGGGTTTCGCTCTTTTGCTCTTTTCAAACTCCACGAAGGCCCAGGAATATTTTCAGAATGTTAAAGGCACGCTTCGCGATCAGGATACTCGTCAACCTATTGAGGGAGTCATCCTTAGCTTTTCTAATCAAAAAAATGTTTTCACCGCATTCTCGGATAAGGATGGAAATTTCAAGATAAAAATTCCTGCCGGTAGGTGGAGCCTGTTGGTTTCCTGTCTGGGCTATGGGCCCAAGGGCATGCAAAATATCCAGGTAGGTACCGGGAAAGAGGTATTGATAGAGATTTTCCTGGAGGCAAAAGTCTATGAAACGCAGGAGGTGCAGGTATCAGCAGGCAAGCAGACCTGGCTGACGCCAACCAGCGGATCCAGCGTAAGAACCTTGCAGAGCGGGGATGCGACCCGGTTTGCAGGAGGATATTATGACCCCTTGCGGATGGTGGCCAATTTTGCGGGTGTGACGAGCGGTAACAGCGACGAAAGCAATGAAATTGTAGTAAGGGGAAACTCTCCCAGAGGTTTATCCTGGCATCTGGAAGGGATGGAAATTCCGAATCCCAATCATCTTTCAAACGGCATAGGCAACAATGGTGGCGCCTATTCCATGATTTCCACCAATGTACTCGCCGACTTTGATTTCTACACGGGAGCCTTCCCGGCAGAATTCGGAAATGCGTTATCCGGAGTCATGGATTTAAGGCTCAGAAAGGGGAATACAGAAAAAAACGAATATGGCCTACAGCTAAGTGTCGTAGGGATTGAGGCTTCGGCGGAAGGTCCGCTTGGAAAATCAAAGCAGAATTCTTTCCTCTTTAGCAGCAGATACGCTAACTTCAATATTTTACAAAAATACGGGATCATCAACATTGCCGATCTGAGTATCATTCCCAGCTCCTTTGACTGGACTTTCAAGATGAATTTTCATGGTAAGAAATTAGGTGAACTTGAAATTTTTTCAATAGGAGGGAAGAGTAAGACGGGTAATGAGGCCTCTCAGAATAAGGCTGATATCAAGAGTGGTATCAACAACGATGAATTTCTGGAGGATGACCGGTTATCTGTCGTTGGGATTAGGCACCTGAAAAACTTCAACGATGGAAAGACCTATCTGCGCACAATTATCGGCTTGACAAGTACTAACCAAGACTGGCATGAAGGGGTCGTTGATACGAGTATGAGCCATGTTTTAAACAAACAGGATTGGTTCATTTCTCCGGTTCTACGCGCTTCCATGATGGTTAACACGAAGGTCAATTCAAAAAATACTCTCAGGGCAGGACTGGAGTATCACAGGACTTTTGCCGACATGTTCAGTATCAGAAGGCAATCGACTAAATTATTTGACACGCTGGTCGATCAGAGAATACAGAGTTTCTACACACAGGCATATCTCCAGTGGAAATTCAAACCCAATGATTATTTTGAGCTGGTGCCCGCCTTGCATTCAACTTATACCAGTGTAAACAATGAGTGGACATTTGAGCCGCGATTGGGAATGGTATTTAACCTACCAGGAAACCAGTCGATCAACTTAGGTACAGGGATTTATTCTCGACTGGAACCCTTGCCGATCTATTATTTCAGGGTCAAAGTCGGTAAGACACGTATCGCACTGAACAGTGATCTCAAGACTACTAAGGCTTTTCACCTGGTCGGAGGTTACCGGAAATCATTTTCCAACAATCTCCGGGTTGTTCTGGAGGGCTATTACCAGCATTTGTACCATGTTCCGGTCAGCCTTAATGCCACGAATACTTTTTCTATGTTGAATATTTCGGATGGTATGCCGGATATCGATCTCTCCAACGATGGATATTCTGATAACACTGGTCTGGAACTGACGGTTGACAAGTCTTTTTCCAGCAATTATTACGTTTTGGCAACTTTTTCCCTTTTTGACTCAAGATACAGAGCCTCTAATTGGGATTGGTATTCTACCTACTACAACTCAAATTATGTGTTCAATTTTGTAGGAGGTAAAGAGTTTAAAGTCGGAAAGTATAAACAGAACAGTCTCGGTTTTAATCTCAGAAATATTTCCCGGGGGGGATACAGGTTTACTCCTCCTGATTATGTTCAGAGTACAAAGAAAAAGACCATTGTCTATAATAACGCGGATACCTATTCGATGCACCTTCCAATGTTTGACCGGATGGATGCCAGCGTGAATTTCAGAATCAACAAGAAGAGTTCGGCCTTCAATTTTTCTCTTGATATCCAGAATGTACTGAACCACCATAATGTTTACAGACGAACTTTTTCTTATGTGAAAGGTGCCATCGTATCGACAGACAGGGTGTTGCTCGGATTGGTTCCAATTGCCGGACTTAGGTTTGATTTCTGAAATTCAAGCAAAAAAAGGGAAGACCTTTCGATCTTCCCCGCCAGAGATAATTATCTAAAAACTTATAAAAACACTCATCCACATTTAGAAGAGCCGCAATCCGTGCAGATCAGGCAGCCTTCCTGATAAATTACATTGTCGGAACCACACCCCTCACATTTGGCATCTTCGCAGGAAGTACCGTTAGGGATGTACTTTTTCAGCGCTCGCGCGACACCATTCTTCCATGTATTGATAGATTCCACATCAAATTGAAGGCTTGTAATTAACTCAACAATTTTCTGGATTGGCATGCTATGCCTCAAAACGCTGGAGATCAATTTTGCGTAGTTCCAGAAGATAGGATTGAATTTAAAGGATAAGCCCTCGATGGTGGTCTTGTATCCACGGTTGTTCCGGTATTGGAAGTCGTATCTGGAGATTCCGCTTTCGTCGCGGTTTTTGATGATCCATCCGTCGGTAACTGAGCGCGGGAGGAGAATTCCATCTTCGTCATCTGCCAAACCAGTGAAGATTTCGTAAGGCTTGCCATCGATAAGACCGATAAATGCAATCCATTTTTCCTTGTTATTCTGGAAGCGGACAATTTCGGCTTCCAGCATTTCGGGACGTTTGGTAGGGAAAACACCTTCCTTTTTCTTATCCCGTGTGGAGAGCAGAACTCCCGTTCTGGAACCTTCTCGGTAGACGGTTACACCCTTGCATCCACTCTCCCAGGCCGAGAAAAACAGTTTGCCAACCAGCTCCTCTGTCGCCTCTTCAGGAAGGTTAATGGTGACGGAAATGGAGTGGTCGACCCATTTTTGGATCTGTCCCTGCATCCGGACCTTCGCCATCCAGTCGATGTCGTTGGAGGTCGCTTTAGCATAGGGGGACTTGTTAACCATTTCGTCAATCTCGTCGTTGGAGTATTTCTTTTTGGTGTTGTAGCCATGGATTTCCATCCAGAGTTTGAACTTGTGATGGAAGACAAGATACTCTTCCCATGAATCACCCATCTCATCGACGAAATCAACCCTTGCTTCCTTATCATTCGGATTGACTTTCCTTCTTCTTTTGTAGACAGGCATGAAGACCGGTTCGATACCAGAAGTGGTCTGTGTCATCAGACTGGTAGTCCCGGTAGGGGCTATGGTCAGCAGGGCAATATTTCTGCGCCCATGTTGAGCCATATCCTCATAAAGTTCAGGATCTGCCAATGCCAGACGTTTGATATATGGATTATTAACCTCTTTTTTAGTGTCGTAGATTGGGAAAGCTCCGCGCTCTTTGGCAAGCATCACAGAACCGCGATACGCCTCGATGGCAACAATCTTGTGAACCTCAACTGAAAAGTCGATGGCATTCTCAGAGCCATATTGCAGTCCAAGTGCGGCAAGCATATCACCTTCGGCGGTGATGCCAATGCCTGTTCTGCGTCCGTTAACCGCCTTTTCCCTAATCTTTTCCCACAAATTCAACTCGACTTGTTTGATCTCATCTACTTCGGGATCTGCCAGAATTTTATCATAGATGGCTTCAATTTTCTCCAGTTCCAGGTCGATGATATCATCCATGATTCTTTGAGATAGTCTCACATGGGAGCGGAAAAGCGGGAAGTTGAATTTTGCCTGTGGTGTAAATGGGTGATCCACATAAGAATACAGGTTGATAGCGATCAGACGGCAGCTGTCGTAAGGACAAAGTGGAATCTCTCCGCAAGGATTAGTGGATACGGTACCGTAACCGAGATCGGCATAACAGTCAGGAACGGATTCCCGTATGACCGTATCCCAGAATAATATCCCCGGTTCGGCAGATTTCCATGCATTGAAGACAATCTTCTGCCAAAGCTTCGTAGCCTCAATATCATTGGTATAAACTGGTTCAGAGCTGTTTATCGGATATTTCTGGTGGTAAGAGGTGTTATTGCGGACGGCTTTCATGAATTCATCATCAATCTTTACTGAAACATTGGCGCCGGTAACTTTACCCTCGTCCATTTTGGCATCAATAAATTGCTCTGAATCCGGATGTTTGATAGATACTGAAAGCATTAAGGCCCCTCTGCGCCCATCTTGTGCAACTTCTCTGGTAGAATTGGAGAAACGCTCCATGAATGGAACAATCCCGGTAGAAGTTAATGCGGAATTTTTGACCGGTGACCCTTTCGGACGAATATGCGAAAGATCATGACCTACGCCTCCTCTTCTTTTCATCAGCTGCACCTGCTCCTGGTCGATCATCATGATGCCGCCATAAGAGTCGGCGCCATTACCAACCACGAAACAGTTGGAAAGAGATCCGGTTTGAAAATCATTTCCTATTCCAGTCATTGGCCCACCTTGAGGAACAATGTACTTAAACTGCTCGAAGAGTTCGAAAAGTTCCTTTTCTGACAATGGATTGGGATATTTTTTTTCAATGCGGGCGATCTCGGAAGACAAACGATGGTGAAGGTCATCGGGCGTCAATTCAAAAAGATTCCCGAAAGAATCTTTTAAGGCGTATTTATTGACCCATACCCTGGCGGCTAATTCATCTCCCTGAAAATATTTAAGAGACGCGTCAAAGGCCTCTTCATTCGAGTATGTTTTGAGATGCGTGTGTTTTCTCTTTGCTGTCACGTCATTAAGTTCCATAGTTAAGTTAATCTTCGGGTAATAAAAATATTAAGGTTTCGGCATCGGATAATCTATGCCAGGATTGTCGATTTTCTTTGGGTAAAGATAGTGTCAAAGACATTTTTTCGGATACCTTATTCCAGTCGAAAAAAATAAAGTTATCAACGAAAGTGTGTTAATAGGTAGATAATCAGGTAAATAAGAAAATTCAAAATCGAAAAAGTTTACAAAAAAAATATTTTTCGAAAATTTTACCAAAAAATATTATCCTATGAATTTGGAGAGAATAGGCTACTTTTCGAAGAAATAGCGAACGATCTGATCGGTGGCTCCGCGGTTACTTTCAACGTATTGCGAAGCAATCTGACTCTCATTTTCCAGTTTGGCCGGGTCTGTCAGGTAGCTTTCAAAAAGGGAATAAAGCTCTTCATAATTGTTGATGGAGTGGGCAGCATTTAGCAGGATCATCTCGGAAGCTTCATGAAATTTGTGATATTCCGGACCAAAGACGACAGGCATACCATAAACAGCCGGTTCAAGAATACTATGAATTCCTGTCGTAAACCCACCACCTATATAAGCGATCCTGGCATAGCGGTAAACAGAAACCAGGTATCCATATCCGTCCACGATAAGAACCTCTGCGTTTTCCATCTCCTTGGGCGTCGAATCAGAAGAGTAAAACACAAAAGGTCTCTGCAGGTTTTCGGTGATCCTGCGGATGGATTGACGATTTACCTCATGCGGAGCGATCACAAATTTTACTTTGTGCTTACATTCGTTTACAAATCGTAAGAATAGCGCTTCATCTTCGGGCCATGTACTGCCGGCAACTATCACCAGTTTCCCGGCGCTGAATT
The DNA here is from genome assembly GCA_037137375.1 of Prolixibacteraceae bacterium. GTDB lineage: Bacteria > Bacteroidota > Bacteroidia > Bacteroidales > Prolixibacteraceae > CAINVV01. The sequence continues at coordinate 101,134 of JBAXKJ010000002.1, read as the reverse complement.
CTTCCAGTTTAGGAAGGTTTGAGGCCGATGTAGCAATCTGGGCTACCCGGTCCAGGCGGGTATCTCCGCATATGGAAACATTGTTGAAACCGAATTTTTGAAGCACGTCAAATGAGCTCCGATTCTGAACAAAGATGTGAGTATAAGCCTTAAGTGCCTTTCTGAACCATTTGCCCCAGGGTTTGAAAAAAAATTGTGACGGTCTGAAAAGGGCGGAAAATATAAATGTAGGAATCTTCCGTTTCTTCAGTTCAGTCAGGTAATTGAACCAAAACTCATATTTAACAAAAAAGACCTTTTCCGGTTTGACGATATCCAGAAATTTGGATGCATTCCATTGGGTATCAAGAGGAAGATAGAAAACGTAATCTGCTAAAGGATAGTCCTTTTTTAACTCATACCCTGAAGGAGAAAAGAATGTCAGCAGAATCTTATACCCGGAGAAATCTTTCCTTACACTTTCGATGACGGGTCTGGCCTGTTCAAACTCTCCCAGCGAGGAGACATGAAACCATAACAACGGCTCGCCGGGAATGAGCTCTTTTTGCAGTCTGTCAAAAAGATTCTTTCTTCCGGATAACCATTTTCTGGCTTTTAGATTCCTGGATGAGGCAACCCAAATCAGAAAATGATAAAAATAAATTCCCGTATTATATAAAAGCCGCATCATTATTTTAATTCCCGATAGTGATAAATCCGCTGTCCTCAATTTGATCTGGTCCATTCGCCGCGGCAACAGCCAATTGGTCACATCTTTCGTTACCCGGAATAGAGGCATGTCCCTTTACCCAGATAAACTTCACCCGATGAAGTTGGTAGAGATCATAAAACCTCAACCAAAGATCGCTATTTTTCTTGTTCTTAAATCTGATCCTGATCCAGTTAATGAGCCATCCTTTTTCAACGGCATCGACAATATATCTTGAATCAGTATAGATAGTTACATCAGAATTTTTGTGTTTCAGAGCTTCCAGACCGGCAATTACCGCCATGAGTTCCATCCGGTTGTTGGTAGTCAGCCGATATCCGGCCGACAACTCTTTACGAAAATTCTCAAACAACAAAAGCGTTCCATAACCCCCGGGTCCCGGATTTCCCAGAGAGGAACCATCCGTATACATGATGATTTTTGGTGATGACCCCTCTCCCATTAAATTCTTCTTTTATCGGATTATTGTCATTTCATCTACCAGGTTCTTTGCCCCGGCATAAGTATCAATGACCCACAAAACGAAACGAATATCCACATTAATACATTTCTGCAGATCCGCTTCGTAGGCAATGTTTCCACTCATTGCTTCCCAGTTGCCATCGAAGGCAATACCAATCAATTCTCCATTGGCATTCATGACCGGGCTTCCAGAGTTACCTCCTGTAATGTCATTATTGGTCGTAAAGCAGGTGTGAAGGGTTCCGTCTTTATCTGCATATCTGCCAAAATTTTTGGCATTAAATAGATCGATCAGCTTCTGTGGATAGTCAAAATCAGCATCTCCGATTTTTCCTTTTTCCGCATATCCTTTGAGGGTAGTGAAATAATTGTAATGGACGCCATCTCTGGGATTGTAGTCACCTACTTTACCGTAAGTAAGACGCATGGTTGAATTGGCATCAGGATATAAATTTTTGTCCTTGTTCATTTCGTTGAGGCCGGCAACGAATAGTCTCCTGCCATTTTCAAGATCAGTTGTAGAAACGCGGACATCTTCAGCTATGACCTTCATTACCTCCATCATAGAAAGCATGGCCTGATAAACAGGATCCTTATCCAGGACTTTTTTGGAAGGGTTATTCAAGAATGCTTCCAGCTTTTTCTGATCCGGGAATATGCTCTTCTTGAAAGCATGTTCAGCATACGCGGCATAATTCCCTTTGAATTTTTTATTGACCTCTGCAAAGAAAGATGGATGATATTTTGCAATTACATTGTCCGCATACATTTTATAAAGTACAGCAGTGATTTTTTGATCAGTCTCTGCATCGAAATCCTTGTAAAACTCTTGGAGGGATGCCTTAAATCTCTCGGCTGCGCGTTGGATTTTTTCCTTGTCGGTGCCTTTCAACTCCTCGGCAAGAAAACTGGCTCCGGCAGAGAACCTGAAGACTTCCGGTCCACCAAGTAATGCTTCACGGATATATTCTGAGGCAACTTTTTCATCTACAGACTGATATGACTTTGCAATGCTCTTGAGTGCATCTCCATATTTAGCCTTCCTGGCAGGGTCTTTACTTACCCAATTTTCAAAGTCCTTTTCAAAGGCCGATTTCTTATCCATCACATTCAGGGCCGAAAGTCCCTGATTCTCCCCGATGGAATATTTATAATAGTTGGAACTGCCAGCAAATTTCGAGGCATACTGAATGCGATTTTTTTCGCCTTTTGCCATGTAATCCTTAATAATATCCAGTTTAGCAGCTCTTGCCTTAATCCGGATTTTGTTGGTCACATCCATGGTATACTTCAACCCGAAGGAAGTCAGATAACGGTTCGTCCTTCCGGGATAGCCCATTACCATTGCATAATCATTCATCTCAACACCCTTGAGTGAAACGGGAAGGTGGTGTTTGGGATGATATGGCACATTTTCTTTCGCATAATCTGCAGGCTTACCATCCGGTGAGCAGTAGATTCTGAACATGGAAAAGTCCCCTGTGTGACGGGGCCACATCCAGTTGTCTTCTTCCCCGCCGAATTTTCCGATAGATTGCGGCGGCGCACCTACCAACCGGATATCCCTGAACGTTTCGGTAACGAAGAGATAAAAGGTATTGGCTTCAAACAATGGCCTGACTCTGGTTTCATATTTTGTATCACCACGTGCATCTTTCTCGATAGCAGTCATGGCTTTCAGCATCTTTTCCTGACGTGAAGCAGCGGGCTCATTATCAGCTATTCCTTTCATTACCTGATCCGTGACATCCTCCATTCTTATCAGGAAAGTCACACTCTTACCAGGATTCTCAAGCTCCTGATCCCTGCTCCTCGCCCAGAAACCATCTTTCAGATAATCGTGCTCAACAGAGCTGTGCTTCTGAATCTCTCCGAAACCACAATGGTGATTAGTGAGTAAAAGACCATCCGCAGACACAACCTCAGCAGTGCAGGATCCGCGGTCAAGCGCAACTACGGCATCTTTAAGACTGGAGTTATTAATACTGTATATCTGTTCTGCACTTAATTTTAAACCCATGGAATGCATCTGTTCAATATTCAGTTTGCCAATCAGCGAGGGTAACCACATCCCTTCATCGGCCTTTGACTGAATGGAGAGGAAAAGAAAAAAAGCAAATAAGCCCGTTATACATTTATTCATTTTGAGAAATTTGATATTGAATTACTTCTTCGAAATTCAGACGGTAAAATTAATTTTATTTGTATACAAAAGCGGAGGGATAAATTCAGCTTTATTTATTGTATTACTCCGAGAGTTTTACCCACTTTGATAAATGCCGCGATCGCCCTTTCCAAATGAGCGGGTTCATGGGCAGCAGAAAGCTGAACCCTTATTCGTGCCTGCCCCTGCGCAACAACAGGAAAATAAAAACCAATCACATAGATGCCTTCAGTCAACAGTTGCGAGGCGAAATCCTGTGAAAGTTTAGCATCGTAAAGCATGACCGCGCATATGGCCGATTTGCTTGGCTTAATGTCAAATCCCGCTGCTACCATCCCTGACATAAAATAGTCGGTATTGCGGTGCAGCTTCTCCTGCAATTCTGATGTTTCAGCCATCATTTCAAACATCTTAATTCCAGCATTGACGACTGCCGGTGGCAATGAATTGGAGAACAGATAAGGTCTGGATCTTTGTCTGAGGAGTTCGATAATTTCCTTTCGGCCTGTGGTAAACCCTCCAAGCGCCCCTCCAAATGCCTTCCCTAAAGTTCCTGTGATAATATCAACTTCTCCCCTGATATCAAATAATTCAGTAACACCCCGGCCGGTATTGCCAACCACTCCTGCCGAATGACATTCATCAACCATTACTAAAGCGTCGTATTTTTTTGCAAGACTGTTGATCTTATCCATCGGTGCAACATTCCCGTCCATCGAAAAAACTCCGTCTGTCACGATGATCCTGAATCTGTATTCTTTCGCAAGTTTCAGCTGTTCTTCCAGATCATTCATATCAGCATTGTTGTATCTGAATCTTTTGGCTTTGCATAAACGAACTCCATCAATAATAGAGGCATGATTGAGTGAATCGGATATGATGGCATCCTCCTCAGAAAGAAGAGGCTCAAAAACTCCGCCGTTGGCATCAAAACAAGCTGCATAAAGTATCGTATCCTCTGTTCCGAAAAATTCCGCAATTTTTTGTTCCAGTCTCTTGTGAAGATCTGTAGTCCCGCAGATAAAACGAACGGAAGACATCCCATAGCCATGGGATTTCAAGCCATCAGAAGCTGCCTGGATCAGATCAGGATGATTGGAAAGCCCAAGATAATTATTGGCACAAAAATTCAGTACTTCCTGTCCTGATGCCAGACGGATGACTGCATCCTGCGGGGAAACTATCAAGCGCTCATTTTTATATAGTCCGGCTTCCCGGATGGACTGAAGCTCATTCTGCAGATGTTCTTTTAACTTTCCGTACATAACTGAATGTTTTAAAATATTTATGATCGTCACACAAAATTATGCTATTTTTATGATCGCTTTTAATACTTTCCTCATGTTTTGGGGAGTAGCCTGAATTTCAAAAATAATAGCCTGAGTGCTGTGTAACATAATCAATATCTGATGAAAAAGAAAAAAATTAGTTTGCCCTGGATCATAGGAGCCGCTGTTGTGCTGATTGCTGCCTTGCTGATAGGGAAAAAGATGGGATGGTTCGGAAAGGATCTTACACTGAAAGTCGCAACCGAAAAAGTGGAGATTCGGGATATCACCGAAATTATAACCGCTAACGGCAAATTAAAGCCTCAGATTGAGGTCAAAATCAGTCCGGAAGTTCCTGGTGAGATCATTGAACTTCATGTAAAAGAAGGGAATAAGGTAAAAAAAGGTGATTTGCTTGTTGTAATTAAGCCGGATATTTATCAGTCGAGTCTGAGCAGAATTGAAGCAAGTTTAAATACTCAAAAAGCCAGGCTTGCTCAGGCTGATGCTCAGCTTATTGAACGAGAACTTAATTACCAGCGCGCAAAGCAGCTACTCGAAAAGAAAACCATCCCTAAGTCGGAATTTGAGACGGTTGAGGCCGCTTGGAAAGTTGCTCTTTCTGAGGTCCAAGCCGCCAGGTATTCAGTAAAAAGCGCCGAATCCAGTGTGAAGGAATCCGCCGAAAATCTGACCAAGACAAAGATCTTCTCTCCTATCGACGGAACTATCTCCAAACTAAATGTTGAAAAGGGTGAAAAAGTCGTTGGAACGAATCAGTTTGCCGGTACCGAGCTCATGACAGTCGCGGACCTGGCCACCATGGAGGTAAAGGTTGAGGTCAATGAGAACGATATCGTCAAAGTACATAAGAATGATACTGCCAATATTGAAATTGATGCTTACCTGAAACGCAAATTCAAAGGTATTGTTACTGAAATTGCCAGCTCTGCCAATACAATTGGTACAACCGTCGACCAGGTTACCAACTTCAATGTGAAAATATTGTTGCTGGCCAAATCTTACCAGGATCTTATCGCAAAAGATACGCTGAAAAATCCTTTCTTACCCGGTATGTCAGCAACAGTAGAAATTCAGACCGATACCAGAAAGGGAATCATTTCTGTGCCAATTCAGGCTGTAACGACAAGGGCGGATGATGGGTCGGTTAAAAAGGCTAAAGACCAGATGGAGAAGGAAGGGGCCAATGACACCAGTGCAAAGGAAGTTACCCCAAAAGAACCTGAACAAAATGAAGTCGTCTTCCTGGTAAGGAACAAGCTTGCCTGGAAAACAAAAGTTAAAACAGGGATTCAGGACAACACCCGAATTGAAATAATTCAGGGACTCAAGGCTGGCGATGAGGTGGTTATTGCTCCCTATGGCTTGATCTCAAAAACGCTGAAGGACTCCACTTCCGTTGAAGTTGTGAAAATCGAAGATCTCTATCAGGTGAAAAAGTAGCCTTGATTTGAGGGCGTCTTTCTTTGTAATTATTTTAAATAGAGAGTTAAATAAATTTTTAAAACGCTAAAATTTAGTTTATTACGAAATTTTGGCAATAATTGGAGTTTTTTTGAAGGTTACGTATTAGCGGATTTCGGTATTAACGGTGTACTTGGTTATTTCCCTTAAATATACCACTTATGCTTTTGATACCTACCGGGAGATCATTAAACTTGATCCTTCCCGGATACTTGTCCGCTTTTGGGGAGGATCGCATCTTCTACCATACGATTGGAAAATTGTCTTTTCTGCTTGTAAGATTATTTTCTATTCTTACCCCTTTACTTTTAATAGCAACTACATCCGGTCAGACATTTGGGGGAAATGCATTGACGCTCACCCTGACTGCTACCAATGTAACCTGTAACGGACAAAACAATGGTGCCATTTCCGCTGTTCTGACAGGCGGAAGCGGTGGTACTGTTAACTACACACTCAATCCCGGATCTGTTTCAAATACCAGCGGAGTCTATAATAATTTGACTGCCGGATCTTATACCGTAAGTGCCGATGATAGCGGGAATATCGCTACCTCAGTCGTCACAATAACAGAACCAGCTACTAAACTAATTTCCAAGATTACTTCACAAGTCGATGTCCGTTGCAAAGGAAATGCATCCGGATCAGTGACAGTTACCGGAATGGGGGGCACAGCCGGTTATACCTATAGTATGGATGGTGGCACAACGTATAAGGCCAGTGGAACATTTAGTGCTTTGACCGTCGGTTCATATACCGTTCGGGTGAAAGATGCAAATGGATGTTATGTGGATCAAATGGTAACAATTGCAGAACCTGCTTCAGTTTTGAGCGCAGCCGCTTCTTCTGATTCTCCGGTTTGTTCCAATGCTATCCTGACCCTATCTGCAATTGGCTCAGGGGGAACTGTTCCTTTCAGCTACACCTGGACTGGACCAAATTCTTTTTCCAGCACCAATCAATCACCAAGCATCGTAGGACCAACTGCTTTGAATACTGGGAATTACAATTTGACAATAACTGATGCAAACAACTGTACTGCAACAAATTCCACTTCTGTTATTATCCGCACTGCTCCTATCGTATCAGCCAATGCATCAATTAATACGATTTGTGCAGGAGGATCTGTTAACCTTACCTCGTCCTCTAATATTTCTGCTGCTCCATCCCTGCCAGCCCCAATCCTCAACGCCACAAACAATTCCAGTGGAGGCGCAACGGCAGCGGCTGCCTGGACCATTCAAAACGACGGTTATTCCTCAAATGGGCAGACCTTCCATTCAAATGACAATTCCTCCTTCTATTTGTCGGATAGTCGAGCGCAGAATGGAACAAAGACGGAGACCATTTTAAAGTCACAAGCGTACAATACGATCGGGTATTCAACCCTTAGATTGAGCTTTTGGCACTATTTCCGTTTTAACAATTCACTCAACGAATCAGCGAAAGTTCAGGTATCCCTGGATGGATCAACCTGGATATCCGTTGCCACATATGTAGCAACAGCTGGATCTTCCGGCTCATTTGTCAACGTAAATATCAATCTGGATAGTTACGTAAACAAATCAATATTGTTCATAAGGTTTTATTATTATAGTGATGCCAGAGCCAGGTATTGGGCCATCGACAATGTTTCTGTTTCTGGAACATCTATACCATCCGTTCCGGTTATTGCATGGAGTTCCAATCCTGCAGGTTATAGTTCTGCTGTTGCCAATCCTCCAACAGTAAATCCAAATACAACAACTACTTACACAGCAACATACACTGATCCAGCAACAGGCTGCAGCAATAATGCATCTACTACAATTACTGTAAATCCCAAACCCGATATTACTATTCAACCCAATTATTGTGCTGTCCCTGGTAAAGTCAGGCTTACCGCAGGTGGCGGGACTACCTATACCTGGACGACCGGTGAAACCACGGATGTGATCTTCACGGATATCGCTAACACCTATGGGGTAACTTCCACCAATGCATTTGGTTGTACCGGATCATCGTTTTTACCGGTAGCAACTGAATTAGTAACAAACGGTGATTTCTCAGCTGGAAATATGGGATTTACCAATGCCTACTCAAATGTTTCAACTGGTTACACAGGAATTCCAACTTCCGGTTTATGGCCGGAAGGACTTTATGCAGTTGGAGCGGATCCTACGTTTTACCATCCTACTTTTTTTGGGCGTGATCATACTACAAATTCTGGAAAATTCCTGATTGTAAACGGAATAGGGTCAGCCGGTGTAGTTGTTTGGCAGGAAACGGTAACTGTACTACCAAATACAAATTATTATTTTTCAGCCTGGGCTATAAGTTTGAATTCAGTTCCACCCTATGCCAATCTGCAATTCAACGTGAATGGAACATTGGTCGGATCAACAGCGCCACTTGCTGCCAGAGTGGAAAACAACAACCCACCATACAACTGGCAAAGATTTTATGGTAACTGGAATTCGGGAGCCTCTACAACTGCGGTTATTCAGATCGTAGACCTTCAAACGGCTCTGGGTGGTAATGATTTTGGTCTGGATGATGTCTCTTTTGGAACATTAGCGCCAATTTCTTTTACACTAACACCAACAGCAAATCTATCGGCTACAATTTGTTCTGGGAATACGATGTATTTAAAAGCCAATATAAACGGAGGCAAGGCTCCTATTACGTATTCATGGAACGGCCCCATTGGATTTACTTCAGCACTTAAAGATCCGATCATTCCAAATGTCACAGTAGCACATTCCGGCTTATACAAATTGTCTGTTGTTGATGGCTATGGTTGCGATCCTGAAATAGCTTCGACCACTGCTACCATTTTCCCATCCCCGATACCACTGATTTCTTCCATCAGCGGATTAGGAATTGTATGTCCCTCCTCACAGCAAAAATTCTGGACGACAGCACAAAATGACGTGACAAACAACTGGAGTGTAACGGGTGGAAATATCATCGGCTCAGCAGTGAAAGATTCGGTTAATATCCAATGGTCTAATTCAGGGACCGGTATTATCACCTTAAAATCCACTAATACAATAAGCTTATGTGATTCGACTATTACTAAAACTGTTCTTATTCAAGATTTGATATCCCCTGTAATTAGTTGTCCTGCAACACTTAATATATCGGGTTGCGATGAAACAGCGCTAACCGGCAATCCTTTTTCGGCGACTGAGCTTACTATACCTCTATCCCAACTGATTCTCATGGGTGGCAGTGCTTCTGATAATTGTGCCCTTTCTACTACCACTTATAAAGATACTAAATCCGGCACAAAACCTGTTTTGGTAACCCGAACATTCAGTGCGTATGATTTTGCCGGGAACAAAAGTACTTGTAGTCAAAATATCATCATCAAAGACAATGATCCTCCAATTCTTGTAGTTGGTGCATCAATAAATTTATGTGTAGAAAATCTGATTTCAGCTTCAATTGCAGCCGGTTCATTTAAGTTGAGCCCGACGCCCGATTATTTCCTTTTCAAAAAGGGCAGTACAGTACTCGACATAAGTGCTGCCGATATGTCTGATAATTGTACTCCGGCAAACCAGCTTGTTTTGAACTGGAAAATAGATTTTTCCGTCTCAACGCCGCTTCCTCCAATCTCTGGTACAGGACAGCTTTCAACATATGCTTCGGATATTATTTTTCCTGGCGATGGTTTCTCCTTCAAAGATGTAAATCATACCATCACTTACTGGGTGGTCGATCAGTCCGGAAATGAGTCGCTTCACAAATCAGTCACCATTACAATTCACCCCAGACCCGTCGTGTCCTACCACGATGTGCCTGAATTAATAAATAGTACAGATACCAACACAAAAACTTGAAATCATGAGAACAATTTTGAACAACAATTTTCTTACTCCCTTAAATTTTATTATTATGAAAAAAATGATTCTTTCGATGCTGGTCACCGCTATGGTTGCCGCATCAGCGTTCGCTCAAACTGCTGTTACCGGTTCTGCACCTATTCCTGTTTCCTGTACTGATGATCCATTGCATCCTATCGCAGGAAAACCTTACGATTATTCTGCTATTCTTAATCCAACCGGTGGAACTACTTACTGGTACGCTACAAAATCAACTACCTTCGTTACCGCAGGAGCCCGTACCGCGGTTGAAATTCCCGCCGACGGAGTAGCCATTGTTTCCGGAGCTACCAATTACCGTACTGACGGAGGAAGCGCGACTTCTCCTACCAAGACATCTTTGACCTGGACCTCAGCCGGTTTAAAAGGCGTAGATGCAACAAATCCACTCTTCATGGTATTGGAATACAAAGGTCCCGGAACCCCATCATGCGCCAATAATCTGAAAGCCTATCAGATATTGCCAAAAAATGCATTTACTGTTGATATTTTGAACTTAAAGAGCAGTGGATTAACACCATTGGCATATGGAACAACTGATAATCAATGTTATGCAGACATCGCTGCTGCGAAATATGACGTCGCTACATCTAAAATGGTTTATGACTATGGTGTAAACAAAATGTATTTTGAAGTGGTTGCCGCTAATTTCTCCGGATCATTTACCCCTTCATTTAAGCTCTCAGGCTTGAATACTGGCCAGTCTGCCTTGGTTGAATGGACTGTAGACAAGACTTTTGCAAGTGGATTGACCGCAATAGGTGCAGCTCAAACTGCTACAACAGGTACAACAATGAATTTTGCCGGTTCCGCGGTTAATACTTCTGTCACCAACACAACTGCGGGCGTTTCTGTCTATGTTAGGGTAACCATCTCTAATGGTCTCTATGAAGGTCTGAATGATGATGCCATTTCTCTGGCAGTTGAGGCCGTTAATGCTTCGGGCGATGCTGACATTGATAATGCCACTTGCGCTGTTCCCGGATCAACATTTGAAGATGTAGCTACCCAGACACTGAATAAGAGACCTACTCTTACCAGCGATAACGCTCCTGGAACATTTATTCCTCAGACGCTTCCCTAGTCGTTGAAAGCCAGTTTTAGCTATTGAATTTTCCCACTCCATTAAGGGGTGGTCTGGGAAAGTTGTATTTAGTCGTTAAGTGAACACAACCATTTTCTCGTTGGGGTATTTCACCTGGTAGTCATATCTAAGAAGATACATGTATGCATAAATAAAGTTATCTAGATTTCTCATCAATTATAGCCATCAAATGATCAAAATAAATATTCGATAAGGCCGTTAATAATATAATACTAAGTAGGTTCGAATGAAACGTAGCATCAGTTTCAGAATTGAATTGCTTGCACTTCTGTTTATCCTGTTTGTTACAGAACTATCTGTAGCACAGCAGGGAGGAATTGTTGTGGATGAAGGGCAGCAAAAAAATCTGGCGGTTATCCCGGTGGCAGGGGAAACCTATGCTTGGCGTATATACAACAAACCAACTTTTCAACCGGCAGACCTTGCTACTCTTGCAGAAGTTGAATACGACACAGGTACCGACAAGCCTTTGTTACCCGTGCTGTGGAAAAAGAAGGGAGATTACTTTTATACAGTGACAGCATACAATTCGAAAGGATGCAAAAACATGAAAGCGGGTTACGTAAAAGTATTATTGAAGCTGGTCGAAGCTATCGCAGGTAAAGACACCACTATTGGAACCTGTAATTCATTTATCCTCGATGCATCGGCATCAGCCGGAACCGGATTAAGTTACCATTGGCAGATGCTTGATCCGGGAGGAGCATTGTCGGCTGATAATATCGCTAAAACAAATCTGACACTATCTTCCGGTTTTACGGGAGCCTTTCCATACCGCCTTAGAATCCTGTTAACAGTCACCAACAAATCTGGAGATTCGGATAAAGACACTGTTAAAGTTACTTTTAGTGAAGCGCCGAAAGTTGGAATTCTTTACCCAACAAATGCAAATAAGGATGGGTCGATGCTGATTGACGGGACTGCCTCCAAGGGTCTCGGTCTTAAATATTACTGGTCATCCACGAAAGGTGAAATAATCGGTGATCCTTCCAAATCAAGCGCCTTGATCAGGGGGGCAGGAATGTACTCCCTGGAGGTAACGGATCTTTACGGATGCAAATCACAGAAGGTCTTCCAATATCCGTTTGTGCCGGATGTACTGATTGCCAATGGGGATTATATCAGAACTTCATGGGTTGATTCAGTTCATATTCATGTCTTGTATAATGACTATGATTCTAAAAATTCCATAGATAACAGATCACTCAAAATAATACAAAATCCTGCTTACGGAAGGGCGCAGGTTGTTCAGGATGGAACGGTAATTTATTCCCCAAATACTCATAAGGCAACGATTGATCATTTTGTATATCAGATTTGTGATGGTAGCGGAATCTGCGATTCGGCAGATGTTACAGTCGACATATTTGATGGTCCGGTATGGATTCCTGAAGCAATTTCTCCTAACGGGGACGGACAAAACGAATATTTCGTTATCAGGGGCCTAAGTGACTATAAGAATTCTGCCCTGACAATATATTCAAGATCAGGTCAGTTGGTTTACAGATCACTCGATTATCAGAATGATTGGTCAGGAAAGTGCCTGAATGCTGCCATACCAGATGGAACCATGCTTCCATCCGGTACTTATTATTATGTGCTTCACCTCGGAGAGACCAACCGCTATCTAAAAGGATTCGTATACCTGTTGTATTAGCAGGCTTTATAAAGTAATAATTTGGTTTTTAAAGGCAGTATAGAACTCCATTTTGTGAAAATTATTGTCATTCTCCTGGGTGTTATCAAACAACATGTCCGTTTCATTTTGTCAGGTAAACAAATCCTTTTATTATTCTTCTTGTTCCTCCGAGGCAAAGCAGATAGTAATAGGTGCCCGGTGGAACTGGAATTGCAGCGTGATTTTTTGTATTCTGCAATCCCGACCAATCATTTTGATAATCATCATTCAAGTAAATAACAACTCCATCCCGGCTAAAAATTGTAAGGGAAGATTTATCAAAGGCTTCCAGCCCTTTAATAATAAAACGATCATTTAAACCATCTCCATTTGGTGAGATTCCTTCTGGAAAGAAAAGCGGAGGATCCTTTATATCAATAGTTATCATCGCTGTATCACACATATTTCGTTTATCACAAATCCGGTAATAAAAACAGTCACGCCCTGAATGATTTTTAATAGGAACATATTTAATTTCGCCTCCAGTTGATATGGTCACGTCTCCGTATTCTGCCTTTGTAAGCATTTTCAGGCTGGAAGTATCAAGATCGTTTTTTAGATCATAATCATTGCCTAATGCATTTACACGGATACTTGTTAACCAGGTGCCAATGACATAATCATCAACGGCCACAGGAATATGATCATTCGAAACGATCATCGGATAAATTCTCATGTTTGAACATCCACTCTCATTGACTCCGGAGAGTGCAAGGAAATATTTCCCTGCCTTTTCCCATCTGATTTTAATTACCGGACTGTTTTTGATTGTCAGAAAAGTCACTTGGTCTGTTTTCACAACACATTTAAATTCTGCATTTTCAAGTACATTCCAGCTATAAAGGATTCCATTAATCGGAGTTATCTCAAATTGGACTGATTCGCCTGTGAAAAAGAAACCTTCAATTTGAGAGAAACCTTTCACTGCAAAAAGCAGCAACGGAATCAATATATAGCTGAATTGTATCAGATACTTCATCTCATGGAAGGAAAGTTTGTATCGGCGTTCCGGTATTGCTAACGATAGAAGGACGGGCAAGAATCAGTTGGGTCGCTGAATCATTGGTAAATCCGTCTGGCAAACAGTCTGCATAATGAACATCTTCATCTCCGTCATTTGTGACACCGTTGAGGGTTAAGGTAATTGCAGTATCTGTCACACCTTCATAATCATTGTTTTTAATTGAAACTTTGATGTACACAGCTTCACCACCGGCGGTCAGGTTGTTGGCGGGAGCGCTGATCTTGTTCGCAGGAGTCCAGCCGTCAGCACCCTTCGTGAAGGGATTTGTCCCAGCAAAAGTCAATGATCCGGACCATTCAACCGAGCTGACACTCTGGGACCCCGCCAATCCTGTTATTTTTACTGAAGGAGTCCAGCCACTACTGAAATTGGCCGCCACCACTTTAAAGACAAGCTCATTCACGCCATAATCATAGACCATTTTTGTGCCATCATAATTGGCAGAAAGGATATCCCTGGCACACATTCTTCCCATTACTGCGATATTGGAACCATTCAATCCGAGATCAGCATTTCCATCCATATTGGTGAGATCCAGGGTGAAGGCATTGTATGGCTCTATCTTATAGGCTCTTAGATTCGAGGCCTCACAAAGTGTACCATTGGTGCCTTTGTAGTTGATGACCAGAAAATATGGTTTTGATTTTGCATTGGCAACCGCTTTACCGGTCCATTTAATGGTGATGGAGTTCGAACCTGTTGAAGTGCTGTGATAACCTGTGCCGGCATCAATATATTCCTTATCGTTGGGGATAATATTGGTTGTTATCAAGGCAGAACCAACAATAAAACCCGGATTATCGGTGACATACCAATCAAATGTCTGAGGGGTCGTGTAAGGTGCTGCAATCGTTACAGCATAATCATAATTCTTCCCGGCCATGGGATGCAGGGGCGAATCGACACAATTGGGCAATCTGGGAATAGTCTGTCCATGAGCGCGGAAACCTGCGGACCATGTCAGCCCCAGCAGAAATAGAAATAGGAATTGGGGGATCTTTCCACATAAAGCAATAGATTTTTTCATCATAGATAAATTAAGGATTTGTGTTTTAAAAATTGCTAACTATTTCGGGTCGCCGAAGTAATCCAATGGTGATGATATGTCTCTGAGAAACAGGCGTAAGATTTCCTGCTACATCTTCCAGCCAGAAAATAAGTTGCCATAATTGGTTGGGAAGAGACTTGTCTTCAAATTTTATACTTTCCGGATGACCGGAAATCTGTCCAATCCTGTCATCCAAAGGTGCTCCGCTCTCATCCGTAACAGGCAGATGTAAAATATCATCGTAAAAAAGGCCCCAGTGAAGTATCAGACTTACTGAAGGCGTGATATTATCGGAGAAATTGGCAGGAGACAGGTCGAAAAGTGTATCAGATTTGCGAAACAAACAGGAGTTATTCTTGTTTGGCTGAATGCCTGCAATAGAATCGCCCCATGCTGCCTCGATCAGGTCGTCGGGACAAAACTTCATTTTGAAATTATCCAGGTCTATAAATGTGGGTGGTTCAGTATCCGGAATCGCCAATACAAATATCCTCCTTGTAATTGCCGAGGTCTCAGTGCAGAAATTGCCGTTGATGGTTGGAAAAGTTACCCTGATTTTGTAAATCCCTGAATCGCAAGGGGATATTTCAGTGAAATTAAGTTGTGCATCCTGGCTTCCCAAAATTGATATTCCATCCTTTACATCAGGCCAATTTGAGAATCCTGATTTTCTGATCCATTGAAAACCTGATGGAGAATTTCCGGATGTCAGTACCTTCAACCATAAATTTTCCCCCTGATTCAGCCTGTAACTGGCAACTCCTACCGGGGAAATACCTGTTATCTGATTGACAGTTAGTAGGGCAGGGGTAGAAGTTATCTCCACCTCAGCATCCGTCACAGAAACCTGATACAAGGTGCAATCAGGTGATTCATTGCCAACGCCGATATTATACACAGCGAGTTTCACAGAATCGGCCGCCCCAAATGCGATAAAGGCTGGATCTGATGGTCGTTTCCTTTTCCAGAGGTAATGGATTTTGCCGGTACCACCTTCTGTGACAACTGAAAAAGTAGACTTATTTCCTTTGCAATCTGTCTGGTCCGTTGGCTGAGTCTTGATATTCAATGTGAGGACAAGGCCTGATAACGATTCTTCCTGGTAATTGTTAGAATATGTACCTGGAATATAAGGCCCGGACCAAAAAATCAAACTGGAGCAGGTTAAAAGCAATATGGATATTTGATAGGACATAATTATTTGCGGTCAAATTTTGAGCAAAAAGATTCCTGCCGGCAGGAAAATGTCATTCCGGCGGTCAAATTCTTCAGGAAGAATTGAGGGGTTTTTTTAATCCGCTTGGGCAACGTTCCCCGTCGGATTTTAAAGTATGATACTACAAGTTACGTTGTTTGGAGGACAAAAAGAAATTATCTTTTAGCCTCGAAAAACAATTTTAACAACGACTCACAATCGGCGGCAAGGATGCCACCTGTGGTCTGGGTCTTGGGATGTAACGCTTCCGGTGCAAATTTCAGAAATCCCCTCTTGCTATCCGGTGCACCCCAGACAATCCGGTCAATCTGAGCCCATCCCAGCGCTCCGGCACACATCACACAAGGTTCCAGCGTAATAAATAAAGTGCATCCCGTCAGGTATTTTCCTCCAAGCCAGCCAGTAGCGGAAGTAATGGCCAGCATTTCCGCATGAGCCGTCACATCTGAGAGTGTCTCGGTCTGGTTATGCGCCCTGGCAATGATTTTATTCTGACAAACCACGACAGCCCCTACCGGGATTTCGCCTTCCTGAAAAGCCTGTTCTGCCTCAGCCAGTGCTCTCTTCATGAAATATTCGTCGTCGAAAGGATGAATCATCTTTTTGTTTCGTAAATTAGCGACCTTAAAAAATAAACGCTTACAAATGTACAGAAATCATACTTGCGGCGAAATACGAATGGGAAATACCGGCCAGGAAATTGTTCTCGCCGGATGGGTTCAAAGGGTTAGAAACCTGGGTGGAATGACTTTCATCGACCTGAGGGATCGCTATGGCATCACTCAGCTGGTAGTGGACGATCAGTCATCTGAAGAGGTGAAAAATATAGCTTCAACCCTTGGTCGTGAATTTGTTGTCCAGGCGCATGGAATCGTCAGGGAACGCTCCAGCAAGAATGCAAAAATGGCTACCGGGGATGTTGAACTCCATATTTCCAAACTGAATATTCTCAATGCAGCTGTCACTCCTCCATTCACTATCCAGGACGATACCGACGGCGGTGACGAGCTTCGTATGAAATACCGTTACCTGGACCTTCGCCGGGAGGCCGTCAGGAAAAATCTTGAACTAAGGGCAAAAATGGCGCATGTTGTCAGAAACTACCTCGATAAACATGACTTTATTGAAACTGAAACGCCTGTACTGATAAAATCTACACCCGAAGGTGCCCGTGATTTCGTCGTGCCATCCAGGATGAACCCAAATCAATTTTATGCTCTGCCACAATCTCCGCAGCTATTCAAGCAGTTGCTGATGGTCGCCGGTTTCGATCGTTATTATCAGATCGTAAAATGCTTCAGGGATGAAGACCTCCGGGCCGACCGTCAACCTGAGTTTACCCAGATCGACTGCGAGATGTCGTATGTCCACCAGGAGGATGTGCTGAACATGTTCGAAGGACTGACAAAAAATATTTTCAAGGAGATCAAAGGAATCGATGTAGTTGATTTTCCCAGAATGACCTTCGCCCAGGCCTTTGAGAAATATGGCAACGACAAACCTGACCTCCGCTTTGGAATGGAAATCCATGAAATTACTGACCTGGTTAAGGGAAAGGACTTTAAACTCTTCGATGATGCAGCCTATATTGGCGGTATCTGCGCGACAGGTTGCGGTGAATATACCAGAAAGCAGCTCGATGCCTTAACAGATTATATTAAGAAATCACAGATAGGAGGTACCGGACTGGTCTACGCGAAAGTGAACATCGACGGCACGATAAAATCATCCGTCGACAAATATTATTCGCCTGAAGATCTTCAGAAATGGGCCGAAAGATTCAACGCTCAGCCAGGTGACTTATTGCTGATTATGTTCGGAACAAAAGAAAAAACATTGCCGGTTATCTCCTCTTTGAGACTGGAAATGGGGCGCCAGTGTGGACTGATGGATAGAGAAAATTTCAAACCACTCTGGGTCGTGGACTTCCCTTTGCTCGAATGGAACGAGGAAACGCAGCGCTTCTTTGCCATGCATCATCCGTTCACATCGCCTAAGCCGGAGGATATTGCGCTCCTGGACAGCGATCCTGGTAAGGTAAGAGCTAATGCTTATGACTTGGTAATCAACGGTGTGGAGATCGGAGGAGGTTCTGTCAGAATCTTCGACAGTGCACTTCAGGCCAAGATGTTCAAGATCCTGGGCTTTACCAAAGAAGCAGCCGAAGATCAGTTTGGTTTCCTGATGAATGCCTTCAAATTCGGTGCCCCACCTCATGCAGGAATTGCTTTTGGATTCGACAGGTTGGTGTCCATGTTCGCCGGACTGGATTCTATCCGCGATGTCATTGCATTCCCAAAAAATAACTCGGGAAGAGACGTGATGAACGATTCCCCTTCACCTATTGCCCAGGCTCAGCTGGATGAATTGTACCTGCAGCTGGTAAAAGCCGAACAGTAAGAATTCAGGCCTCAATTTTGCCTTTCAGATTTTTCGGGGGATAGTATTATTATTTGATGGTTTCCTTATGATGAAATGTTGGTCCATATTGTTGCTTTTCCTCTCATTAACCGGAATACTTGATGCCCAAAATACTTCGAATTCATGCGTGAAATCTACGGAAGGGAAGGATTTCTGGTTTGGATTCATGGAAAACCGAAATTATCAGGTACCTCAGGCCCCTTATTATTTGCAAATTGTCCATTATACCGAGATGACACTGATCTCAGTTTATACCTGTCATGTCGATGTTTATATTGGCTCATCTGCTACGCCTTCATATACCCAAACAATCATTCCAAACGTACCAACTTATATCCGTATCCCCTGGCCGGATGTGGAGGCAATTGGTTCAGAAATTATCCAGAATAGGGCAATTCACCTGGTTTCAGATAATTCCCTCAATGTTTATGCATTGAACTGGTGCGAAAATTCAGCCGATGTTGCTGTGATTTATCCCAAAGAAACTTTGGGAAATGAATACTTTGCAATGTGCTATACGCCACATATCCAGACTGATATATATGGAATTGAACTATATAACGGAAGTGGTAAGAATAGTGAATTCATGGTTGTTGCCACAGAAAATAACACAACCATCAATATTACGCCAACTAAAATTACGGATAAACTTCAACCGGCTAATATTCCCTTTGCTATCACTTTGAACAAAGGTGAACTTTATCAGGTACAATCGATGAATCATCTTAATTTACCTGGACAAGGTGACCTGACAGGAAGTTATATTAAAAGTGACAAAGCTATTGCCGTTTTTTCGGGAGCCTTGGCAACATCAGTACCTGCGGATCCGAATGTTGATTCGTGGGACCATCTTTATGAGCAAATGCCCGCATTGCCTTCTTGGGGAAGGAAATTTGTAACCGTTCCGCTATCCGGAAGGTCCGAGGACCGATTCAGGGTAATGGCCTCGCAAAACAATACAACCATTAGAATAAGTGGCAAAGGTACAGTTGTTTTAAATCGGGGTGCTTATTATGAATTTGTGCTTAAGGTCAATGAGCCTTCGTTAGTTGAAAGCGATAAACCCGTTTTACTGGCTCAGTACATGGTTTCAAACAGTGTGGACCGCCCACCCGGTTTAACCATTTGGGATTGGGATGGTGATCCTTTTATGGTAATTGTTAATCCGGTAGAACAGACCCGCGAATTTTCGACTTTTGTCGCCTATGATTCTCAGAACTTAAAAAACAAATATTATGTCAACATCGTCACCAAAGATGATGCAACGAATCAAATATTACTGGATGACAAAGCTATTCCTTTTCAAACTCTTCCCAGTTCAGGGTATTCATATGCACAAGTCAAAATAGACAAAGGAAAACACAATCTGAAAAGTATCGAATCAGGTAAGGGGTTCATTGCCTATGTTTATGCATATGGGAATCCAGAATCATTTGGCTATAGCGTTGGGTTTGACGTCAGGGTAAAACTTGATCTTGGAGGAGATCTTCGTTTTGTCAGAGATACCATTCTGATTTGCAAGGGGGAGACCAAAGTATTAGATGCAGGCTCCCAATTTTCAGCATTCAAGTGGAATACAGGCGAAACCACGCAGAAAATAACTGTGAGTCGTCAGGGATATTACAAGGTAACTACATCTACAACAGATGGATGTACTTTAAGCGACAGTATCTATGTCTTTGAAAGTAATCCGATAATTAATTTAGGCAAGGATTCAACCTATTGTCAAAAACCACTTCTGCTTGACGCTGGCGCCGGGTATTCTTCTTATAAATGGTCAACCAACGAGAACGCACAAAAGATATCAGTTAATGCAAACGGTACCTATAGCGTACTGGCTACAAATAAATACGGATGTCCGGCAAGGGACACTGTCCGCATTAGCTTTGCTGCAAAACCAAAAATTACCATGGCCAAAGGGGACCTGACTATTTGTGGCAATTTATCAACAACCATAAATATCTCTTCGAATACCAGTAATTCTTCGCTGTCCAGCAGTAATCCAGCAGTCACCATACGCGGCCTGACCGTTTCTGTTCCCCAGTCAGGGAATTTTCCTTTGACCTTTACTGCAAGAAATGAATTTGGTTGTGTTTCTGATACCAGCTTTACCGTTGGATTCTTTCAACCACCTTCCATCAGTTTCAATGTCAGTGATACATTGGTTTGTGAAAAGAAAGAGGTGAGATTTTCAGCATTGAGTTCTGGAAAAATAATCGACTATCTATGGGATTGGGGGGATGGAAGCAGTGATCACCAGTCAAAGGATGCCGTTCACACCTATTCCAAAATTGGAAAATATGATGTACAGTTGACAGTCATTTTTGACAATAAATGCACGAATACTATTCGCAGAAAGAATATTGTTTCAGTAGTCTCCAGTCCTACAGTGGATTTTTCTATTCAAAATAATCAATGTCTGAAAGCAGGAGCTCAAACACTTAATTATGTTGGTTCCGGTGATGATCTGGACCGTTACATCTGGGATTTATCCGGCTTCCAGCCAGATGAAGTGATTAAGAATCCAGGCAATACCAAGGGTCCCTTGATATTTGATCTGAAATCAAAACCAAAAAGTTCGGTCTCTCTGCAGGTTGTTTCAAAAATTGGTTGTGTGAGCGAGACGAAAAGTATTCAATTACTGCGGAATCCTTCTATCTCTGTCTTTTCTCAGGATAGTTCAGGTTGTGCGCCATTTCCTGTTAATCTTAAGGCTGTTACCAACGATCCGGTCGATCAGGTTACCTATAGCTGGGATTATGGGAATGGCGATACAGGCCTCGGATCTCAGGTAACCTATACCTATGCTTTGCCTAAGGAATCCTACGATGTCAGGATCACAGCAGTTTCCAAAACAACCGGATGCAGTTCAATTTTGGTGAAACCTCAATGGATCAGTGTCTTCCCTTTGCCCACTACTCTTTTTACTGTTCAAGATTCTGTGAAATGTCTGAATGATGCTTTTACTTTCCAGGCTTTCGACAATGGAGCAGGAGCGCAATACACCTGGTATTTTGGAGACAATAAAAATGCCACAGGGAAAGATGTTACCCACAGTTACAATACAGTTGGTTATTATACGGTCTCATTGAAAGTTACCAGTAGTCATGGCTGCATAAATCAGTCACTGTCAGGTCTAAAGGTATATAATGCACCTATTCCCACGGTTGGCTTCACCCTTGATCCGGCAAGTTGCCTCAATCCGGGAAATAACAGCGTGAGCTATCTGGGTACTTCCACCAATACGGATAAGTTTAACTGGGATTTATCTCCGCTCGATGCAGAAGAAATCATCTCGAATCCAAAGAATACTGCCGGGCCTTTGATATTTAACTTGCTCAACAAGCCATTGGCAACCATTTCATTGCAGGTGGTTTCAAAATATGGATGTAAAAGTGAAAACAAACAACTGACAATCAAACGAAAACCGGTTTTTAATATTTTTACGGATACCCGGAATATATGTGCACCGTTAACCATCAATCTGTCGGCAAAGGCAGGCGACAAAGTCGATTTGATAGATTATATTTGGGATTTTGGGGAAGGGGAATCGGTTACAGGTAAAGACATTACACGCACTTTCTTAATTCCCAACAAGTACTATGATGTTTCAGTTCGTGCATCCTCAAAGACGACGCAATGCACCTCATCACTGGTTGAAAAGAGTTTCATCCGGGTTTATCCCAAACCTCAGGCCGGATTTTCCTTTACACCCTCAGAGATATACAATGACCAGCCGGAGGTATCCTTTTTGGATCAAAGTAAAGATGCCACAAGCTTCCATTGGGACTTTGGCGATAATACCTACTCTGATCTGAAAAATCCATTGCATAAGTACAAAATTGTGGGTCCCTTGAGTGTGGTGCAAACGGTATTCAATCAATATGGATGTTTGGATATCTCCGCCTTACAACTTGTGATTGGTCTGAGAAAATTATATGTACCCAACGCTTTTTCTCCTTCAGCACAGAATGCCATTGACAGGGAATTCAGACCCTGGTCTAATGGAATCATGACGATAGGATACCACCTGACGATTTACAGCAGATGGTATGATGTGGTTTTTGAATGTAGAAATGAAGCAATTGGGTGGGATGGAAAATTGTCCAATGGAACTATGGCACCAGTTGGCACTTATGTTTGGGTGCTTGATTTTGTTGATTTTCAAGGGAAAGCCCACAGACAAAGCGGTGCAGTAATGCTAATATATTAAGGCTTAACTCTTTCAGAATCTAATAATCAGGAGGCCTCAATCTCCCCTTTCAGATTATTCCGGAGATAGTATTTCGTCTCTTCGGGTGTGAGATTTTGCCCCAGCAAAAACATCAATTTGGTGACGGCGGCCTCAACAGTACTGTCTCCACCACTGATAACACCGGCTTTCTGAAGTTCCAGGCTGGTTTCATAATGACCCATTACCACTTTTCCTCCGGGGCATTGGGAAACATTCATCAATATAATACCACTTTTGGTTGCTTTTCTTATTGCATTGATCAGCCAGGTTGTAGTAGGCATATTGCCGGAGCCGAAAGATTCAAGGACAATACCTTTTAAGTCAGGTAATTGAAGAATTGATTCAAAATAGCGGCGGTTCAATCCTGGGAAGATCTTCAAGATGATTACCCTGTCATCCACCGAAGTATTGATTTTCAACACCCCCTTGTTCTTCGGATAATTGATTTTTTCGTGATTAAAAACGATGTCCACTCCTGCCTTTGCTAACGCCGGATAGTTATAAGAGGCAAAGGCGCTGAACTGTGCCGAATCTTTTTTGGTCGTCCGGTTACCACGAAAGAGCTGTGAATCAAAGTATATGCAAACTTCAGGCACCATGGAACTACCTTCTTTCTTTG
This sequence comes from Prolixibacteraceae bacterium, assembly GCA_037137375.1. Taxonomy (GTDB): domain Bacteria; phylum Bacteroidota; class Bacteroidia; order Bacteroidales; family Prolixibacteraceae; genus CAINVV01. The sequence continues at coordinate 77,832 of JBAXKJ010000002.1, read as the reverse complement.
CGGCCGCCATCTGAACTGCTGTGATTAAATTCTCCTTTCCGTCGGTCCTAAGTACCCCAATTGGTAACTGCGAACCGGTCATGATCACCGCCTTATCCAGGTTTTCGAACATGTAACTCAGGGCCGAAGCGGTGTACGACATCGTGTCGGTTCCATGAAGAATCACAAAACCGTCATATTTGGTATAGTTTTTCTGGATCGTCTTAGCCAATTGCGCCCAGATTAAAGGAGTCATATTGGAAGAATCGATCGGAGGATTGAAGGTGATGGAATTAATGGTATAACCTAGTTTACACAGTTCGGGAATTTCTTCCAGCAGCATTCCGAATTTCATGGGAGCCAGTGTCTTCGTAACAGGATCTTCTCTCATCCCAATCGTTCCGCCAGTATAAATAATTAGAATGGATGTTTTTTCACTTGTTTCCATATTCCAACAAATATACTAAAAACCAAACAGTTCCTTCGCATTTCTGGAGGTAATGGCTGCAATTTTTTCAATGGATATGTTGTGGACTTCCGCAATTTTTGCCGCAACTTGAACAATATAGGAACATTCGTTTCGTTTGCCTCTGTGAGGAACAGGAGCCAGCCAGGGGGAGTCTGTTTCGATCAGCAAATGACGGGGATCAATCTTTTGTACCGTCTCACTAAGCCCGGAATTCTTAAATGTGATAATTCCATTGATGCCAATCTTGAATCCGAGTTCGATGATTTGTTCGGCTTCTTCCAGGGTACCCGTAAAACTGTGAAAGACCCCATGCAAATCATTATTATAGACTTTTCTGAGTTGTTCCATCACCTCATTGAATGAATCCCTGACATGAATCACGATCGGGAACTTTCTGCTTTTTGCCCATTCTATCTGTGTGTTGAAAGCCTCGATCTGCTCTTCCAGGAAAGATTTGTCCCAGAAAAGATCGATACCAATCTCACCAATACCATAGAATTTTCTTTTGGCCAGCCAGTATTCCAGAATTAGTAATTCTTTGCGGAAATCTTCCTTGACAGAAGTCGGATGTAATCCCAGCAGCGGAAAAAAAAGACCTGGAATGGTGTCGGTCAGATCAAGCAACGGCTTGATGGAGGAACTATCGATATTAGGTAGGACAATACGCTCCACGCCAGCTTCCAATGCCCTGGTGATGACCTCATCCCTGTCGAGGCTAAAATCAGAAGAATAGATGTGTGAATGACTGTCAACAAACATAACGGCAAAATTTACACAAAGGTAATCAAGCTGACAGTCAGCAAGGTTAAGGCAATGTTATATCTGAGTTATGAGACATGAGACAAAAACCCGTGAGTCCTTCTCTCATGTCTCATGTCTTATTTCTCATATCTCTACACGAGTCCCTGCGCCAACATTGCATCTGCGACCTTCACAAATCCACCAACATTTGCTCCTTTTACGTAGTTGGTGTAGCCACCAACACGGCCATATTTAAGGCATGTGTCATGAATGTCGTGCATGATGAGGTGTAATCTTTTGTCGACCTCTTCTTTCGTCCAGTTGTAACGCATGCTGTTTTGTGACATCTCTAGGCCCGAAACGGCCACGCCTCCTGCATTAACAGCCTTCCCGGGTGCATAATGAATCTTGTTATCCAGGAAATAATTGACCGCACCTGCCGTGCATCCCATGTTGGAGACTTCCCCGATCAGGAAACAACCATTAGCGACCAGCGTTCTGGCGTCATTTTCATCCAGTTCATTTTCACATGCGCAGGGAAGTGCGATATCAACTTTCTCTCCCCAGGGCTTTTTGTTTGGAAAGAACTTGCATCCGAATTCTTCCGCATATGGCGCAACGACATCGTTGTTGGTGGCGCGTAAGTCGAGCAGGTAATCAATTTTGTTTCCAGATATCCCGGCAGGGTCATAAATATAACCATCCGGACCAGAAATAGTTACTACTTTTCCGCCCAATTCATCGATTTTAGCGATGGCTCCCCAGGCAACGTTTCCGAAGCCTGATACAGATACAGTCTTGCCCTTCAGTTCTTTACCCATCTCTTTCAACATGTGCTGTACAAAATATACGGCACCGAAACCGGTTGCTTCGGGACGGATCAAAGAACCACCCCAACCGAGACCTTTCCCGGTAAGAACACCCGTAAATTCATTGCGGATACGCTTATATTGACCGAAAAGATAGCCGATTTCACGTCCGCCAACGCCGATATCGCCCGCAGGAACATCTGTATTCGGTCCGATGTGACGGAAAAGTTCTGTCATAAAAGACTGGCAAAAACGCATGATCTCGTTGTCGCTGCGACCCTTGGCACTGAAATCGGAACCACCTTTACCTCCGCCCATGGGAAGGGTAGTCAGGCTGTTTTTGAAGGTTTGCTCGAAGCCTAAGAACTTGAGGATACTGAGATTGACACTCTTGTGAAACCGCAAGCCGCCTTTGTATGGTCCGAGTGTGCTGCTGAATTCAACCCGGTAGCCGCGATTGATCTCGACTTCACCCAGATCGTTCATCCAGGGTACGCGGAACATGATCGTACGCTCGGGTTCGACCATGCGCTCCAGTATTTTAGCTTGCTTATAACGTGGATTGGCATCGTAAACGTCCCAAACCGTCTCAATTACTTCTCTTACTGCCTGGTGGAACTCATTCTCTCCCGGGGTGCGGGATTTCAGTTCCTCCATAAATTTATCGATTCCTGCGTTCATGACTTTTTTTTTTCAAAATTACTTTAATTTTTATTCCAAAATCTATCTGTTTTTGTGAATTATGTCATTAAATCTTAGAGAATCAAAGTATTAGTGCCCTATCGGTATTTGGGTGAATTTTGATTTATTTGGCTTGATTTATCTTACAACTTGTAATTAAAAGGAATCATTTTGATGCACTTTTAGAAGATAAGACGGATATAAATCGTAATTTTGCATCAATTTTTTAAGATAATTAGTTCAAACCCGATGGATTACAACTTCAAAGAGATTGAAGCCAAATGGCAACAATACTGGGCGGATAAGAAGAGTTTCAAAACTTATGATGACTTTTCCAGACCTAAATTTTATTGTCTCGATATGTTCCCGTACCCCTCCGGGGCCGGATTGCACGTAGGGCATCCCGAAGGCTATACCGCAACTGATATTGTTTGCCGATACAAGAGAAGCAAAGGATTTAACGTTTTGCACCCAATGGGATGGGATGCTTTCGGACTTCCTGCCGAACAATACGCGATCCAAACCGGTACCCATCCCGCTGAAACGACACAGAAAAATTGCGATAATTTTAGGCGTCAGATACAATCACTCGGTTTGGGCTATGACTGGGACCGCGAAATCAACACAACCGATCCTTCCTATTTTAAATGGACACAATGGATTTTTATCCGGCTATATAATACATGGTATGATGCAACTGCCGGGAAAGGCAGGCCAATTTACGAAATGCCTGTCCCGGAAGAGGTAAAACAGGCAGGTAAGCAAGCAGTAAGCAACTACATCGATCAGAAGCGTCTGGCCTATTATGGTGAGGCCCAGGTCTGGTATTGCCGCACTTGCAAAACCGTCTGCGCCAATGAGGAGGTACTCAATGACGGATCGCACGAAAAATGTGGCACCAAAGAGGTGGAGCGCCGTTTCCTGAAACAATGGATGCTGCGTATTCCTCATTATGCCGAAAGACTGCTGGAGGGGCTCGAGAACCTCGACTGGCCCGAAGGAGTCAAGGAAATGCAACGCAACTGGATCGGACGTTCAACAGGGGCCGAAGTCGATTTTGCCCTGGAAGGCCTGAACAAGAAGTTGAGAGTCTACACCACACGCCCCGACACACTTTTCGGTGCAACTTATATGGTAATAGCTCCTGAACACGAACTCGTTACCACGATTACCACTCCAGAGCAAAAGGATGCTGTTGCAGCTTATGTGACCAATTCGGCCCTGAAAAGCGACCTCGACCGCACCGATCTGGCCAAAGGGAAAACGGGTGTCTTTACCGGACGTTACGCGATTAATCCGCTGAATGGCGCGCAGATTCCAGTCTGGGTCGCCGATTATGTGCTAATGGGATACGGTACAGGAGCCATCATGGCAGTTCCCGCGCATGATTTCCGCGATTTTGAATTCGCGCAAACTTATCAGCTTCCGATCTTCTGTATCCTGGATCCCAAAGATGGCACCGATGCTGCCAACCGCGAAAAAGTTCTTAATGGTGAGGCTTGCTGGAGCGAAGATGGCGCCTATATTAACTCTGCCAATCCTGCAATTGGCATCGATATCAATGGGTTGACCAAGGAACAGGGTATTCGCCAGGTGACTGAATGGCTCGAAAAAGGGGGTCTGGGTAAGGCCACCGTTAATTATAAGCTCCGCGACTGGCTCTTCAGCCGCCAGCGTTACTGGGGTGAACCCTTCCCGGTCATCCACTGGGAAGACGGGGAGATCACGCTGCTTAAGGATGATGAACTTCCCCTGCAATTGCCTGAGGTGGAGAAATACCAACCCGGAGAGACAGGCGAGTCGCCATTGTCTAATGCGGGAGAGTGGCTTGTCGTTACTGATTCCACAGGCCGGAAGGGTCGTCGTGAGACCAACACCATGCCTCAGTGGGCAGGGTCCTGCTGGTATTATTTAAGATTCATCGATCCAAAAAACGATGCCGAACCCTTTGCGAAAGCCAAAGAAAATTATTGGATGCCGGTCGACCTGTATGTAGGCGGTGCCGAGCATGCCGTGCTGCACCTCTTGTACAGCCGGTTCTGGCACAAAGTATTATTCGATCTTGGCATTGTTTCGACCAATGAGCCCTTCCAGAAACTGTTCAACCAGGGCATGATCCTGGCTTTTGCCTATGAAACTGCCTCTGGTTCCAAGGTTCCTTCCGATATGGTAACGGACAAAGAGGGAAAATATTTCCACATAGAAACAGGCGAAGAGTTAAAACAAATTGTTGCCAAGATGTCAAAGTCGCTCAAGAACGTGGTGAATCCGGACGATGTTGTCGAAAAATTCGGTGCCGATTCCCTTCGTTTGTATGAGATGTTTATTGGTCCGCTGGATGCCACCAAACCCTGGACTGAAAATGGTGTCAAAGGCGTCTACAACTTCCTGCGAAGGGTCGCGACTTTCTTTGGTGAACCAATCAATCTAACGGACGGCACGGAGAACAAAGAGACCTTGAAAATATTGCATCAGACAATCAAAAAAGTTGGCGATGACATTGAGGATATGAAATTCAACACCGCCATTTCGCAGATGATGGTTTTTACCAACCATTGCTACAAGGCCGGTAAGACCACCCGCGAAACCGCGAATACTTTTTACCAGGTCCTGGCTCCGTTCGCACCTCACCTCGCCGAAGAGCTCTGGGAAAGGAACGGGAATGCTGAAAGCGTCGGTCTCACTGCCTGGCCATTGTTTAATCCCGATTTCCTAACTGAGGAAGTTGTCGGGTATCCTGTCTCTTTCAATGGGAAAGTCCGCTTCAAACTGGAATTACCCATTGATTATTCGGTTAAACAAGTGGAAGAAGCAGCCCTCGCCAGCGAACTGACTAAAAAATGGACGGAAGGAAACACAATAGTGAAGATTATCGTCGTACCCGGAAAGATTGTAAACATTGTATTGAGAGAAAAGAGTTGAGATAATTTTTTAACCGGATTCTTTGTATTTTTACAAAAAAAACAATGAGTACTGTTACGGTGCAAATAACCACCAGAAGTAAAAAAACCAAGTATTTGCTGGGACTGATCGAAGAATTATCCAAATCTGACAAAGGGATAAAAATCTATGGAACACCTTCTCCTAATTCCATAACCCTAAAAGCAATGGATGATGCCGAAAAAGGAAAAATTAAGAAGGCAAAAAGTGTGAATGATCTTTTTGATCTTCCCTGATCATGTATCAGATTTATTACACGGGTCAATTCAGGAAAGATTTAAAGCTGATCAAAAAAAGATCAGCAGAGAGTTTTAATTCCTTACGTGTAGTGGTTGATATTCTTGAATCCGGCGGTCATTTTTCGTTGAATGTCGGATACAAGAAGCACAGACTATCAGGAAGTTATTCCAACCATTGGGAGTGCCATGTTTTGCCTGATTTGCTTTTGATCTGGCTTCAGAGCGAACAAGAAAAAAAGATAATTCTAGTTCGTGCTGGTTCACACGCTGATTTATTTTAAATTTATTACACTTGTAGTTTTCTCATTCCTCATATTTCTCATGTCTCAAATCTCATCTCTTACCCCAGTACGCGTCCGCTTTGCACCCAGCCCCACCGGTCCCCTTCACATTGGAGGAGTCCGCACTGCACTTTTTAACTATCTCTTCGCCAAACACCATGGAGGCGATTTCCTTCTAAGGATCGAAGATACCGATCAGACACGCTATGTGCCAGGTGCAGAAGAGTATATCATGGAAGCGCTCGACTGGTGCGGCATCAAAATCGATGAAGGTCCGCGCGAGGGTGGCATTCACGCCCCCTACCGCCAGAGCGAGCGAAAAGATCTCTATGCAAAATACGCGCAGCAGTTGATTGATTCAGGAAATGCGTATTTCGCCTTTGGTACACCGGAAGAGTTGGATACTTTAAGAACGACGGCAGAGGCAAATGGCGCCACTTTTACTTATAATAATGTAACGCGCAAGGGGCTGAAGAATTCGCTTTCCATGTCAGAGCCGGAATGGAAAAAGTTACTGTCTTCGGATGTACATCATGTGGTACGATTCAAAATGCCTGAAAATCAAATCGTAGAAGAAGTTGATCTGATTAGGGGGCATGTGCAGTTTAACACGGATCAGCTGGACGACAAAGTGCTTTTCAAGAGTGATGGCATGCCTACTTACCACCTGGCCAATGTGGTGGATGATCATTTAATGGAAATCACCCATGTAATCAGGGGAGAGGAATGGCTTCCGTCGATGCCGCTACATATATTATTGTATGAAGCCTTCGGCTGGAAGTCTACGATGCCTAAATTTTCACATCTGCCGTTGATATTGAAACCGGTTGGTAAGGGTAAGCTCAGCAAACGGGATGGAGACCAGATGGGATTCCCGGTATTTCCTTTGGCATGGAAGGATCCTGAGACTGGCGATATTTCCAGAGGCTACCGCGAAGATGGTTATTTACCGGATGGTTTTATCAATATGCTTTCCCTTTTAGGCTGGAACCCGGGTACGGAGCAGGAGATTTTCTCGATGGACGAGCTGATTCAAAGTTTTTCACTGGAACGGGTGGGTAAATCCGGATCCAGATTCGATCCTGAGAAGACAAAATGGTTCAATCATCAATATCTGATCAAGCATTCAGATGAGGAACTCGCGCGCAATTTCCTGCCGATTCTGGAATCAAAGAATATTCAGGTTCCTTTTGAGCTGGTCGTGCGCGTCTGTGGACTGGTGAAAGAGCGATGTCATTTTGTCACTGAAGTCTGGGACCAGGGATTTTTCTTCTTCCAGCCTCCGGTATCTTACGATGAAAAAATTGTCAGCAAACGCTGGAAAGATGGCGTTCCGGAGATGATGCAGGAAATTGCACTCTTTTTTGCAACGGTCTCCGAATGGAGTGCCCCGAAAATTAAGGAACCCTTTTCACTAATGGTCACAGAAAAAGGATGGAATTTCGGCACCATCATGAATTCGCTTAGATTATGCCTGGTTGGGGGCAGTTTTGGTCCTGATATTTTCGAAATTTGCGAGATCATCGGGGAAAAGGAAACCGTTAACCGAATCAACCTGGCGCTGAAACTCCTCTAGTTACACCCACACGAGCAACCATTTCGCTTTTTTTGTCTCATCTCTCATGTCTCATCTCTCATATCTTATGTCTCATGTCTCATCTCTCATGTCTCATTTCTCATCTCTCATCTCTTATGTCTCGGGCGAAGCCCCTTCTTTTTATTCAACATCCTCCCTTCGCGCTGAAAATGAGGCTCTTCATGCAAAAAAGCGGAAAATTATTTGGTTAATTAAAAAGTAATATTTAACATTGCCGCGTTCTTTTTTATAGTAATCCTTTGTTTTTGAGGGGTTTTCTAAAAACAGTACGATTTTGGAGAGCAATATTCCGGAAAAAATTGTTTGATTTTGAGTCTTTTTCTCTTGTTCCTTGTGAAATAAAATGTTAACTTAGCACCTTGAACAAGCAATAAAATAGAATTTTTTTCAACAATTGTTAACAACTGGCGCAACCCGAAAATAATTTTAAGCATCTTAAGGGAAATATGTTTTTAAACTAATTGATTTTTAATTTTAAAACTGAAGCAACCTTCACCTCTTTTTAAACATCTAGTACTTATTGATTGCATCAATTTTTTGGTTTTTTTTGTATGTTTAACAGGGTGATTTGGTTGAAATAATTAGGAAGATTAAAATTTTATGAATAATATTGTGCCAATTTTAATGAAGTACGTTCTTTTAAAACATTTATAAACCTAATAACATTAGAAAGATCAAAAAAGAGAAGTTAATTATTTACAATTATTTATGAACAACAGAGATTATTTTTTTACTTTAAAAACAACAAAAATTATGAAAACAGGGGGAACTTTGAATTTTCTAAAAAGGGCGGGAGCTATCTTAATGCTCGTTGCCGTTTTTGCGTCATCTTGCAACAAGTATGCGGATGATTTCAAACAATTGAACACCAAATTGGATGGTTTAGCCAGTTCAATCGGTGGTATGAGCACTTTGGTAACTGATGTAGCAGCCGTTAAAGCTAGCGTTGCTTCTGCATTGACCGCCATCGCCGCAATACCAAATCCAACAGCAGCTATTACCAAATTGCAGAGTGATTTGACTGCAGTTAGCACCAACGTCGCAACCATCAACACCACACTCAACAGTTTGGTTACTACGGTTAACGGCTTGCCTAAACTAGCTGATGTCAATGCTATTGCCACAAACGTGTCAAAAGATTTGACAACGCAATTGGCTGTTACCAACAAAGCTATTGCCGATGCAGTTACTGCACTGAAGGCAAATGAAGCCACTGTTCAGACAGCTATTCTGAAAGCAATTACTGACAACAACGCAACCCTCGAAGCTTTAGTTAAGGGTGACATCGTTGCCAACAATGCTGCTATCATTAAGGCTATTGCTGATAACAATGCTGCTATCGCTAAGGCTGTTGCTGATAACAATGCTGCTATGAACACATTGGTTCAGGGTGATCTCGTAGCTAACAATGCTGCTGTCAATGCTCTGATTACAGCTAACAATGCTGCTATCAATACTGCAATTGTTGGTAACAACACAGCTATGGCTGCTTTGATCCAGGCACAGATTACTGCTTTACAGACAGCTCTTCAGAGCAATACAGATCCAACTGTTGTTGCTGTAGCCGCTTTACAAACTTTATTGAATGCACAAGCTGCAACTTTAGCTACTATTCTTGCTAATACTATCAAGAGTGTTGGTGCAACTACGATAACATCAGCTGTTGCTGGTGTATATCTAAATGGTATTGTATTGACAGCCTCTGCTGTTGATGCTGTTTCTGGAATTGCTATACCAGCCACTTCATTAACTTACCAGTGGACTTCTGCTTCTACCTCAACAGGTACATATAGTGCAATTTCTGGTGCAACAGCTTCTACCTATACTCCTGTATTGGCTGATGTTGCTAGATATATCAAAGTTAGCGTTGTTGGAACAGGCTCTTGGGCTGGTTCAACCACACCTGTTTTAAGTGGTGCTGTTTTAGTAGGCGCTCAGATTCCAGTTACAGCAATTGCTGCTACAACAGGAGCTGGTGGTTTATTTAAAGTTGGTGTTAAATTGACTGCAGGAGATGTTACTCCAAGCACCACAACAGGAACTACTGTAACTTACCAGTGGACGAGCAGTGCAACTCAATATGGTGTATACGCGCCAATTGCTGGAGCTACAGCTTCTACTTACACTCCCGTTGCTGCAGATGCTACAACCTATATTGCTGTAGTTGCTACAGGAACAGGTGGATGGTACAACGCTGTTTCTGCAGCGCCAGTTGGTCCTATCTCATATGTTGACGTTAAGTCAAATGGATTCCTTTGTATTCCTGCCAACAATACTATCACCATTACTTTAACGGGTGGTACATTTGTTCCAGCTGGTACTACTGGTGCTATAAGTCTTAATACTTTTAAGGGTTATTTTACTTTCTTAGGAGAAGATGCAGCTGTACTTAGTGCTGGTACAATTACCAGGGTTAGTTCAACTGTTGTGACCTTCACTACTGCAACAAGTTTCAATGCTTCTTCTACTAACACTGTTACTGTCCTTCCTGCTGCTATAGCAACACAGGCAGCTTCAGTTTCGGCTGCTAGTACTACAGAAGTTATGTTAACACCTGTATCCTCTGGAGTAATTACAGGTTTGGTAACACCTGCTTTTGGAGGAACTCCTGTTACAGCAGTTACAGGTACAGGATTTACAGGAACTGTTTCTTGGAGTCCAGCTGTTGCAACAACATTCCTTAGCGGAGTTACTTATACCGCAACAATTGCGTTGACACCTGCGACTAATTATACATTTGCTGGAACAGCTCTTACTTATACCAGTGCTGCTGGTGGTACGATTACTAGTACTGCTGGTTCAACAAGTGTTAAAATCGTTTATACATCAACCCCTGCTGTAGCGCTTCTTGCTGCTGACGGAGTATTAACGACTAAGGTACCACAGCCTGTAACTGGCAATGCTGGTGTAGTCAATATTAGCGGTACTAATTATACTGCTGGCGTTTCTTGGACACCAGCATTAATTAATGGTTTGTTCCAATCAGGTGTTGCTTACACTGCAACTGTTGCAATTGTTCCAAATGTTGGTTTTACTACCAATGGTTGTGGCGCTGCATTCTGGACAACTCTCGTACCTGGTGCTGTAGTAACCTATGTTGCTAATGCTACAAATGTTTCTATTGCATTCCTAGCTACACTTTAGTGAATTAAATATTCTGTACTTTTTGATGCAGAATTGAAATAGATCAAAGCCCCGCAGGTTCTCCTGCGGGGCTTTCTTTTAGTGGTGTGCCGTGCATGATGAATAACTTGACGGTGAGAGTCCGTTAGGAGGGATTGTAGTTTCCAACCATTAGCCAAGAGCAAGGGTGTCTATCGCGAGGTGGAATCTGAAGGAAGCTGGCGACAGTTCAAGTACCTTCCTTTGTATGATTAGCCTGGTGTCAGAAAAATCGAATTAATTTAGTTTCTCTTAAGCAACGTCTACTATTTTGTTGCAAAATTTCTTTTTTTCCCGTATATTAGTAGAAAAATCAATGAATATGGGCACCTCAGAACAGGATAGAATAAAAAAAGAATATTACGAAGAGGCCATTCGTTATATGGAAAATGCAAACGATAACCTGAAAAACGCGGGTAAGGAAGATGATTTTTATAAAGATGATAAATACGTAAAAACTGCCTGCGGAATTGCATATAATGCAGTTCTTAAAGCTTTGGACGGCTATTTTATTACAAAAGAGGTTAAGGTCCCTAAAAGAAGAAAATCAATAGAATTCTATCGTGATAATATTGCCAGGATTGATCGTAAACTAATGGCGCACCTGAACAATGCTTATACGGTACTTCATCTTGATGGCTATTATGATGGTAATGTCATTGTCGACACTATAAATTCAGGTTTTAAATCTGCATATTTGATTATTGACAAAATAAAACCGGCGGCATAAATAGTTAAGGCGTTTCATTTTTTCCCTGCAATTTTCAAAATGTGATCTTTCTCAGAGGGTAGATATTTGATAGCTTCGTTAAAGGTGTTTTCAGCTTTAATCGTATCGCCAATTTCCCGGTATAAGCCAGCAAGAATTAACCAGGGTTCCTTTGAATATTTCTCTGTAGTAACGTAATCCTGAAGTATGAGGATAGCCTCCTTTTTTCTCGAATTTTCTATCAGAAGGCCACAAAGAAAATTAACATTAGTGAAATAATGCGGCCTTATTTCGACCGCTTTTTTGGCAAAATAAAGGGCGCTGTCTTTTTTTCTTAATTTGTTATATGAATTAGCCAAAAAGAATTCCCGTCTGCTGTCCCAGGGGCTGCTTTTATCCGGGAGTAGTAGGCTGATAGATTCACGAAACTTTCCTTCCATCATCATATAACGAGCTACACTTACTACAAGGGGTTCGACACCCAACGAAGAGACCGTTGGAATTACCGGTAGTCCATTCAAGAACAGGCTGGAATTGTAATGGGGTGCTCCTGAGGCAAAATCGGATTCTATCAGTTGCTGCAATTTTTGTGACTTGAAATACAATGAAAAAACGTAGGAACAACCTATTAGTATTATGATGTAGAACGCATACCATACTCTTGTCAATAATAGTTTAGATTTTAGATTTTTAATCCTGGACTGTGGTGAAAGAAAAGATAAATTATATGTCAATGGAGAATAGGCAATTCCGGCTGCAAGCAGTAAAGCGAAAAGAGATTGAATTTCGGGTCTTTCGGCAGGGAAATTGAAGAACGCGTCAATGCTGTACAAGGCAACTCCGAATGCCGGAATAAATAGGAGTTTTAATAAATCTTCATCAGGTTCCTTCTTGAAAAATGCTAAAAGGAAATTTAGTCCGATCAGGACAAATAAGGATATAAACAATAACCCGCCAAAAATGCCTGTTTCAGTAAAAACTTGAATGAAATCATTGTGATTTCTAACCAAATAAGTGGAATGGTTCTTTTGCTTGTTTTCATATTCAAGCGCGCTGATCTTCCAGTTTCCAATCCCGATACCCAGCAAGGGATCCTTCTTAAAAAGCAAGATGGAATTCTTCCAGGCCCCGATTCTCCAGGCGTCCGAAACATTATTATTTACCTGAGAAATCCTTTGCGTAAAGGATATATTGTATTTATCCCCGTTCTTGGGATACAAATATCGCTGTGTAATGGTAAAAATCAACAGTGCCATCATGATTGCTCCGATCACTAATCCATGTACTTTGAATGGTTGAAGGGTTTTGTTTCTAAAATTATGGATTAACATAAAAGCAATAACAGAAGTTAACAGCAGAAAACTCCCGTAGTAAAAAGCCCTTGCACTAAGGAAGAAGATGGCTAAGAAAGCACAACAAAGTGAAAAATATCCAACCTTTTTGACCCAGCCATTTTCGTAAATCAAGAGCCAAAAGGAAAATACCATTTTGATAAAAATAGCTGCTGCAAGAATATTCTTGTTCGTATACGCTGATTTGATATCTTCGATGGTTCCGATCTGATTGGTGATATAGAGCAAGATATTGTAAAATACTGCTATACAATCCGCGATCAAAACAAAAGCCAGGACAATGCTGATCAATCTGAGATACCGCTTGTCGGATCGCAGTATAACAGATAGATTCAAGGCAGCCGCAAAGACTGAAAAATACATGGAGAACGTGATGAATGCCTCTCCCATATTGATAGCCTTGGTAAAAGAAAGCAGTATGACGGCTATGAAAAGGGTATAAGCGAAACCGATTCTGGTCCGGAAAAATAATTGAATCGGACCAGGTTTGTTTTTCTCCTCATTTACCATCATCAGGAATAGAAAACAGAGAAGATTGATGATGGACAGAGCGAGAAACTTCAGTCCGTTTGAGTCGATGGCTTCCAGGTTTGGGAGGAAAACCGGGATCACGGTGTAAGCCAATAGCAACAAAATATAAGAGGTCCTGGGTGTTGGTGCTTCGACTATTTGGGCACGGTTCTTTACTGGTTTTAGAGCTTGTTTTTTCATCACTGTCAAATATAGAAAATATATGCTCAATTTTTATTTATATATTGGTCCGAAATTTGACTATGAGCCGGAAAATAATTATTGCAATAACTGGTGCCAGCGGGTCGGTCTATGCCAGGAGACTGATCGAAAAACTGGACAAATCAGCTACCATTACGGAAGCTGTCGGCGTCGTCTTTTCAAAAAATGCGCGGGATATCTGGGATTATGAATTGAAGGAAGAGATTAGCGAAGGTTCTATTCCTTATAAAATTTATCAGCCGCATGATTTCTATGCTCCTTTTGCTTCAGGTTCGGCAGGTTACGATACCATGGTGATCATTCCCTGCTCCATGGGCACATTGGGACGCATAGCAGCCGGAATTTCGGACGATCTGATCACTAGAGCAGCTGATGTAATCCTGAAGGAGAGAGGCCGATTAATTGTCGTTCCACGCGAAATGCCATATAATTTGATTCATCTCAGGAATATGGTTACCCTGACAGAAGCTGGGGCCATCATTCTGCCGGCAACTCCATCTTTTTATTCACTTCCATCTACAATAGAGCAGCTTGTTGATACCGTCGTAAACCGGGTACTGGATCTGATGCAGTTACCAAATGATTCATTCCGATGGGGAAGTCAAGCGTAGGCAAGGGTGGCGATGCTGACTCTCGTGCCGGGAATTTTCAATAGGACATTAGCGCAGGCTTCGAGGGTGGAGCCTGTTGTGACTACATCATCAATTAGTAGCAGGTGTTTGCCTTCAATTAGTTCCGGCTTTTCGACACTGAAAAGTTCTTTCACATTTTCCCATCGCTCGAATCTGCTCTTATTGGTCTGGGTTTCCGAATAATGATTTCTTATCAGATTTCCAGTTGAGAAGGGCTTACCAATCGCTTCTGAAATTCCTTTTACAATTTCTGCACTTTGGTTATAACCCCGTTTGTGTTCCCTTTTTGGATGGAGGGGTACAGGTAATAATAAGTCAATATCTTTGTAGGGAAGGTTTTGTATTAAATCAAAACCGAACAATAGCCCAAGCTTTTCGCCCACTTCTTTGTCTCCTTTGTATTTGAGCTGATGCAGGAAATGCTGCATGAGGCCGCCCTTGTCGAAACTGCAAAAGGCAGTTGCCAGCTGAATCTCTGTCCGGCCCCAGAAAAGTTGCGACACAGGGTTGTCGGCCATTTTTTCAAATCCGGTCTTCGGCAGATCGGCCTGGCAACAGAGACAGATCACTGACTCTCCCCGCACAAGCGATGTTTGACAACCCTTGCACAAACGGGGATAAAACAGGGATAAAAAATCCTCTATAAGCATATCGTTTAAATTTACGCTAGTCAGATAAATACCCAACAGCTTTTCTTGGAATTGCCTTCTTTTCCGCTAGCTCTTGTAAAGCCTGGTAGATTTCGCAAAACTGAAGATTAGAATCTATTATAAAAGATTCCAACTTTTGATTGATTTCAGCGTATAGTTGCGTGTTTTGGCGGATTAGAATGAAAACACGAATAATTTGGATGTTAATCTCAATTGCTTTCTCACTGCGCAAAACGCTCGAAAGCATTGCAACTCCCTGCTCTGTAAATGCATAAGGCATATACCTTATTCCTCCATGACTTGAGGTCACATTTTGTGACCTCAAGTTATGCCACTCTGCTGATGAAATTTCAAACATAAAGTCAGGAGGAAACCGACCTGCATTTCTCTTCACAGCCTGTTTTAAAGCTTTTGTATCTACTTCATACATTGCAGCCAAATCAAAATCCATCATAACCCTTTGTCCCCGGATTTCATGAATTCTGTTTTGAATCAAATCAAGTTCCATTGCTTTCGTTTTACTATTATTGTAAGTTACCCTATTTCCGGATAAAACAGAAATCCCCGCAGCTTCAAGAGTTGCAGGGATTAAATCTATCTAAGGTTGCTAATTTCCAATCAAATCCATCAAATATTGAAGGTTTCCTTGATCTTTTCTAAATAATCCAGTTTTTCCCAGGTAAAGAGTTCGACTTTCAACTCCCTGTTTCCAAAATAAGCAGAAGTGAATTTTTTGATTACAACTCGTGGCGTACGTCCCATGTGACCATAAGAAGCGCTCTCTTCATAGATAGGATTGCGGAGTTTCAGCCGCTGCTCGATGGCATAAGGCCGTAGGTCAAACAAAGCCGAAATCTTGTCAGCGATCTCATTATCGTGAAGGTTGACTTTGGCAGATCCGTAAGTATTTACGTAGATATTGACAGGCTGGGCAACGCCAATGGCATAGGCCAACTGAACCAGCATCTCACCGGCAACGCCTGCCGCCACCATGTTTTTGGCGATATGACGAGCTGCATAGGCTGCGGAACGGTCTACTTTGGACGGATCTTTGCCAGAGAATGCCCCACCGCCGTGTGCACCGCGACCGCCATATGTGTCGACGATAATTTTACGGCCTGTTAGACCGCTATCGCCGTGAGGACCTCCAATGACGAACTTCCCGGTAGGATTAACGTGCAGAATGTATCCTGGCTCGAAGAGTTTCTGCAGACGCACTGGAAGTACTTTTTTCGTTGCAGGAATCAGAATATTCTGAACATCCTCCTTGATTTTAGCCAGCATCCTCACATCGTCGGCATCAAAATCATTGTGTTGGGTCGAAATCACGATGGTATGAACTTTTACCGCCTGATTATTATCATTGTACTCAATGGTTACCTGTGATTTTGCATCCGGACGGAGGTAAGTCATTTCCTTGCCAGCCCTGCGGATCTTAGCCAGTTCCTTGAGTAAGGCATGAGCCAGTTCGAGTGGGAGCGGCATGAAATTGTCGGTTTCACTGCAGGCATAACCAAACATCATGCCCTGGTCGCCGGCGCCCTGATTCTCCAGTTCGGACCGTTCAACACCCCGGTTAATATCCGGTGATTGTTCGTGCAACGCGGTCAACACTCCGCAGGAATCGCCATCAAACTGGTATTCAGCTTTCGTATAACCGATTCTGTTGATGACTTTGCGGGCGACTTCCCGGACGTCGACATAGGTTTCTGATTTAATTTCTCCGGCCATGATGACTTGTCCGGTGGTAACCATCGTTTCGCAGGCTACTTTTGATTTAGGATCGTATGCGAGGAATTCATCCAATACTGCATCCGAAATCTGATCCGCGACTTTGTCCGGATGACCTTCTGATACTGATTCTGAGGTAAATAGATATCCCATAATTTAAATAGTTATGCCACTTTGTTAAGGTGACGGATGAATAAAAATGGTGGGATTTGATTGAAAGGGGAAAGACAATACACTTTTGTTTTAGCATTTTTTTCCGTGGTTGCAATCAATCAAATCCGTCCACAGCTGCAAATGTATGAAAAGTAGTTTTAATATACAAATACCTTCAGTTGGGTGTTCGGTCGATTTTCAGTAAATTTGGCTCTATCGTGTAATTTTTTGCCATGAATATTAATATTTCTTCTACTCCCGCCGAACTCGGAAAGAAAGCTGCAAGCTTGGTTGTTAGTAAGTTGAAGGAAGCCATCCAGCAAAACGGGGAGGCCAGGTTATTGGTTTCCACCGGAAGCTCTCAGTTTGATACCTTAAAGACATTGGTTGAAAGTGATGTCGACTGGTCGAAAGTGGAGGTCTTTCACCTCGATGAATACATCGGTCTGGACGAATCTCACCCCGCCAGCTTTAGAAAATATCTGTACGAAAGATTTATTAACCAGATTCCTGTAAAGAAATTTTATCCGGTCAATGGAAATGGTGATGTAGCCGGAAATATTGTCAGGCTTTCTGCGGAAATTCTTGAAAAACCGATCGATGTAGGGGTAATAGGAATCGGGGAGAATGCGCACATCGCCTTCAACGACCCACCTGCAGATTTCGAAACGACTCAACCTTACCTGGTCGTTCATCTCGATGAGAGGTGCAGGTTACAGCAAGTCAATGAAGGGTGGTTTCCATCTTTGGAAGCAGTTCCGCCAACGGCCATATCCATGAGCGTGCACAGGATCATGCAATGCAGGATCATTATTTCATCTGTACCGCATCTTGTTAAGGCCGCGGCCGTTGCGAGTACCCTGATGAACGAACTCACCAATATTGTACCCGCAACCATGCTGAAACAGCACCCCGACTGGAACTTGTTTTTGGATGTTTATTCGGCATCAGGGGTAATCCGTTAACCAGGCCAAAATACATCCTTATTAATATGTCCGGGTCATTAGAAAATAGTCCTGCCAATTGCTTCTCGGTAACTGCCCTGCATTACGAGACCATGCTGCCTGTGCAAATTGAAATTGCAGACGGGAAGATCCTGGCAATTAATGATCTTGGAAAGGGCGCCTCAGGGGCTAAGCTTCCTATAGTTGCCCCCGGATTGATAGATAACCAGGTAAACGGATATTCCGGGGTTGATTTCTCGGGAGATGATCTTACGGTGGAAGGAATCGTTAAGGCGACCAGATCCTTATGGAAGACGGGTGTAACAACTTATTTGCCAACGCTCATCACCAATAGTCCAACAAACCTGATCCGCAATTTCAGGGTACTGGTGGATGCACTGGCCATCAAAGAAGTTGGACTATCCGTACCCGGATTTCACCTGGAGGGTCCTTATCTTTCAGGTGAAGATGGTTTCAGGGGATGCCATCCATTGCAATTTATCGCCGTTCCGGATGTTGAACAATTGATGAATTTTCAGCAGGCTGCCCGGGGAAAGATCGCTCAGATCACGCTGGCACCGGAACTGCCGGGTTCGGGGGAACTGATCAGGTACTGCAAATCAAATGGTATCGTGGTAGCCATTGGCCATTCCAATGCCAACAGTAGAGAGATTCAGGAGGCGTGTAATCTTGGGGCAAGGCTTTCCACCCATCTGGGCAATGGCTGTGCCAACCAGATCCACAGGCACAACAATCCTATTTGGCCGCAGTTGGCAAACGATCTATTGATCCCTACACTCATTGCAGATGGTCACCATCTTACTCCGGACGAACTGAAGGTCTTCCTGAAAGTTAAGGGGCCTGGCAAAATAATTCTTACCTCCGACATTACTTACCTGGCCGGAATGCCAGCCGGGAGGTACAGTTTTGGAGGCGCTGATGTCCTCCTTTCTGACGATGGCATGCTGAGAAGCGCCGATCAGGATTGTCTCGCCGGTGCGACCATGCCCTTGCTCAAAGGGGTGGTGAATATGATGAATTTTACCGGATGTTCGCTCAGTGATGCTATCAATATGGCCTCCAAAAATGTGGCTGAAATATTTGGCTGGAATGACCGCGGACAATTACTCCCCGGAAAAAGGGCCGACCTAATTCTTCTGGAATGGGATGATAAAGAACTGATATCGAAAAAGTTAATTGTTGCGGGAGAGATTAAGATGCCTTATCAATCAATGCCTTAGGCAAAAATATTCCTTCTTTTTGTTTTTGAATGATATAATTATAGGCTTTTTGTTTTTGACCTTTATCAATTAGCATCATAACATAATTGGTGATCGCATTTTGGTCATGAGGGGCCTTTTGGAGATAGGTTTCAATATATGAAATACTTTTATCTAAATTCTTCTTTATAAATTCAATCTTCGACAATTGAAAATAGGTTTCATAATAGGAGGAGATATTTAATTCCTTTAACAGGTATTTTTCAGCCGTTGCAAAGTCCCCTTTGTCATTGTACATTTTCCCTACATAGAAGTTAATATACTTTTCCTTTGGGTTCAAAGAATAGGCTTTAAGCATCAATTCATTAGCTCTTTTCAAATCTGTTTCATCCACCCGGCAGGCTAGCATCATAGTAGCATAAGACGAATGTGGAGATGACTCGACCGCGGATTCCCAGAAGGAGATTGGATTGCTGAATTTTTCCTGATGATTCATGTTAATTCCTGCAAAAAGGATTGCAATACCCACACAAACAATGCCGCTTGTTCTGGAGGATAACCCGGTAAAAAGCAAAGTCTGACTCAAAATCAACAGTATGCCCAAAAAAGGAACGTATAAACGATGTTCAAAGTCCTGATCGTTGAGTGAAGTTGGTAATAATATAACAGGTAAAAGCATTAATAGAAACCAACCAAGACCTGCGATGATAATTCGTTTATTCCCATTCCTTGAAAAATAAACCAAAAGACACGTTAAGATTATCGCTAATAGCCCATATATAATTGAAGTATCCTGTAAAATTGGAAATACGCTTAAATTGAAGGGCAAAATGGCTTTCCCAAAATACTGGATCAATGCTGGAATTCTGGAAAGAAAATTATCTGCTATCATTGAGATGCCAAAACCATTACTATTCAATCCTGCATTTAACTTGAAGAAGATGAATAATATGACAGCCAAAAGCCAGGAAAAATAGATTAGCAGATTTCGTTTATCTTTCCATTGAATTAGGCCAATCATCCCCAAAATGAAAATTGCTCCGAACGGAATGAATAAGGCAGATTCCTTAGTAAATAATGCTGCCAACAATAATAAAAAGGCAACTAGGAGTGAATGCCATTTTCGACCTTCCAGGTAATTAATTGTCGTTAAAATAAATCCAAAAGTGAAAGAGGCGAGCAATGTATCATTTCTTCCCGGTATCCAGGAAACTGCCTGCGATAATGCCGGATGAACAGCAAATAAAATAGTTAAAAATAAAGCTTGCCGTTCAGTTAACTTTAATTTCAGAAGCAATCTCCATAAAAGAATCACAGAAAGCAAATGCAACAGGATATTAAGAATGTGGTATCCTTTGACATCATCCTTACTTACCTGATAATTTATAATATATGAATCAAGCAACATCGGCCGGTAATAGGAATCTACCTTTGCAAATACACCCCGATTGAATGACGTGACAAGATTAGAAATATCCTTGTTGTATTCTTTATTCTCATTGATAAAGATGGTATCATCCAATTCTGTCAAGCCATTTGACAAGGATGGAAAATATACAAAGAATACAGTAATACTTAGCAGTGCCGCAATTAGCCAGCTATTCAAAGAGATATTTACTCCTGTCTGTTTCTTTGCATAATCCCTATTATTTTTTTTGCTATTCATAAATAATTACTTCTTGATTCGGGGATACTTCGCATTTCCATTCGCTGCAAACCAAAGAATCCGGTTAAACAGATCTTCATCGCCATCGTCGATGCCATCAAATTGTGGTTCCATGCTTCGTTTGGCGAAATGTAACGCCTTACCTGAAAGTGCACGAAGTTCGGGATTAAGTTCATCCAATGGAACCTCATTCTTGAGGGCCTTGTATGGGGTCATATTCGGTTTAGCAGTGAAACAGTCAAACATCGGCATGGCAGTAGCATCCATGATATTCATCGGAGGAATACCCAGGATCTGTTCGATGGTCCTTACCATCGATACCTGGTTGTAATTGGTATGCACGAGACTTGCGGTCTTGGAATAAGGACTGATCACCATTCCAACAGTGCGGTAAGCCGAGACGTGATCCCATCCATCCTGTGAATCATCTTCTGTCACAAAAACTGCCGTATTCTTCCAGAATTTACTTTTTGAAAGCGCTTCAACAATTTGAGCTACAGCAAGATCATTGTCCGCAACGAAGGCTCTTGGGGTGGGCATTCCTGGTCTGGTTCCAACAGTATGATCGTTTGAAAGCGCCATCACCATTAGTTCAGGAAGTTGGTCTCCTTCTAGCTGCTCCAAAGCCTTTAGTTCTTTAATAAATATATCGGCTCTCTGAACATCTGAAACCAGGTGATTATCTGAAGAAGGGAAGTCCGGACTAAGTATTGCTTCAACCGGTTGAATGGTTGTTTTATTTGTAAAAACCAGTTTTTCGTGGTTAAGAAAACCCTTATAGATTGAACTCCAGGTTTGGCCCGGACCAAATTCCGCAAGGCAAGCTTCCCCATAAATCCTGACTTTCTTGTTGTGAGCCAGTGCGTTGTCCCAGATGAAGCCGGTTGGAGAATATACGAGCGCATCATATTGAACATGAGGATAACTTCTAAACCAGGCCCTGACTGATTTTTCGACCCAATCAGTAACGATGGAGGCGTCCGTCCACTGATGCCCTTCGGCAGAACATTTTCCTGAGGCATGATAGTTGTCCAGCAACACAAACTGATCACTCAACTGGTGCGTATTGGGCGTAATTTTTCTGCCATAAACAGTAAGCGTCGAATCACCATCACCCTTTTTCATGTCACCCAATACCTGGTCGTAGGTCCTGTTTTCCTTGATAATATAAAGAACATGCTTAAAGACAGAAGGTTCCCCAATCCTTTCCGGTACCGGAACCGGAGCGGTATTTTTTCTGGGCAGTTTGGCGGTCAGATCTAGCCTGAAATGCTGGTTGGAGACAATAACCCTATCGGTATAGGTTTTCAACTCTTTTTTGGCAGGAACAGGAATGATGGAAATTGAGGCCATCTCTTTGTGGGAATTGTACTTAGCCTTTTTTGAACCCTCCGCATAGAAAGGAATTCCGGATCCTTCGGCTTCAATATTCGCCACATATAATAAATTATTATTCAGAACGGCAACGGCTCCAGGATACGCGCCTGTAGGAATGAAACCTTCAATCAGGCTTGCTTTGATTGCCGATTCAGTTGAGGAATTCTGTCCCAGTGAAATGACAGCCAGTGCATTATCCATACCATTGCAGACATACAACGTCTTATTGTCTTTTGATAATGCCAATCCGTTTGGAGAATCTCCCCAGTAAGCATTTTTCTCAGCATTTAAGCGCACAGGAATGGTTTCCTTCACTGAGTCGTCGTTAGTCGAAATAACGCTTACCTCATCGCTATTGGCATTGGAAACAAAGACAAATTTTTCGTCCGAACCGGTGATCACATCATTGGGATGCAACCCTACCGTGATTTCTTTCAAAATAACACCTGTGGCTGGGTCCAGCACCGTAACGGTGCCCTCGCGGGTGGCGCCGTTAATGGTATTGACTTTTGCACTTCCCCAGGGTACTCCGGCAACATTCTTATCATTCTTGTCCGGCTGACCTCCAGCCCAGTTGGTCACATAGATTTTCCCACTGGCTTTCGTGATGCCGTAAGGTGCCACACCAACCAATGTTGACCATAGTACTTTCCTGGTATCAGGATCTAATTTAACAACCTTATTGTTACCATTTAATGTAACATAAATGGCGGGTTTTCCAGACTCATTCCGATAAATCACTTCATTGGCCAGTGAAGTGGCTGCAGGTGCTTCTTTGGCAAATGGGATAAAATCCGAATCGGTGAACTTTCCGTTTCCCCAGGTAGCCATTACCACTCCGGATGCCTCTTTACTGTAGGCTCCCCAGAATAGCTGGGAAAGACTTCCTTCCTGCCTCCAGCAAATTCCTGAGAAGGAATTCATGCTGAGCTGCTTGTTGAAATAGTTGCTGAGCTGAAAAGTGCCGGCGATCTTATTATTTGCGACAGAAACCACAACAACTTCATAACGGCCTTCGATGGCAAGCCACTTTTCATCGGGAGAGAGTGCAACATCCATGGCATGATTTTCAAGCTCCTTAATGCCGAAGAAAAGTTGAGTTCCTGCGGGGTCTATCCACCTGTTGTAAGGCAACAAAACCGGTGTCTGTGGAGGTGTTAGTGTCTTACCTTCGTAGCTGCTAAGGTATTTTTTCTGACCTTTTGTCTGGGCATGCATCTGAAATGAACCTGCAAAAAGCAGTAATAGAGAGAGAACTGTAGGTAGTTGATATTTCATATTATAAATGATTATTTTATGATTTCAAGGAAGCTCTTCTCCATCGTTGATTCCTGCTCATGCAGCGTAAGAAGAGTCAGATTGTGTCGCAAGGCCAACTGGAATATTTCGGGGCGGATATCCCTGGTTGAACAGTAAACGATGTATTTTTTTTCAGATAGCTGTTCTGTCCTGACAATATTTTCAATGTCCGTAAAGATACTGGATGCCACTTTTTCGAGAAATTCAACCTCCACTTTTCGCAATTGCTGAATGGTAATCTTCTTGATCTTCTCGGGTGTCTCCATGGCCACTATTTTCCCTTGGTTCAGAATCACCACTTTGTCGCAAATCGCTTCAACCTCCTGCATGATATGTGTGGAAAGCAGAACCGTCTTGTTGGCGCTGATATTGCGTATCATCTGTCGGATTTCAACCAATTGAGAAGGATCCAGGGCAGAAGTCGGTTCATCGAGTATCAGGAGGGCTGGATCGTGTATCAATGCCTGGGCAAGTCCGACTCTTTGGCGGTATCCCTTCGATAAAACCCCTATCTTCTTGTGCATTTCAGAACCTAGTCCGGTGAGTTCTATCATCTCACCGATCCTTTTTTTGCGGTCTTTTATCTTGTACAAACCAGCGATCAGCTCCAGATATTCCCTGACATACAGATCAGTATAGAGAGGATTGTTTTCGGGGAGATATCCTATAAGTCTTTTAAATTCTGAATGATCCGGGTCTGCTATCAGGTTATTGACGGTTACTGTTCCCGAAGTTGGCCTGAGATATCCGGCGACGATCTTCAATAGGGTAGACTTTCCGGCTCCGTTGGGCCCGAGTATCCCCAATATTGTACCTGAATCTACCGAAAAGGAGATTTTATCCAGTGCCGGCTGATTCCCGTATAGCTTCGTTACATCTTCAAAGACGACAGACATGCTTTGACAATTTTGGACCAAATTTATTCAAAATAAAAGGATAAATTTGTCTGGCCATCGGTAAAGATTTTGTATAGAATGATGAATCAAAATTTTAGTTACATCGATAATCTTTTGCAATACAAAAGACAGATGACGACAAAAGTCAGAATTGGTTCTGTCCAGATGGGCGGCGGTGAACCTATTCTGATTCAATCGATGACAGATACAGACACCAATGACACTGAAGCCACTGTCAATCAGATAATCAGAATTATTGATGCAGGAGCAGACCTGGTTCGGGTAACCGTTCAAGGAATCAGGGAAGCAGAAAATCTTATCAATATCCGGAGTGAACTCGACCGTCTGGGTTACCACCAGCCTCTTTGTGCGGACATCCATTTCAATCCAGCTGCAGCTGAAATTGCCATTCGCAATGTTGCCAAAGTCAGAATCAACCCTGGAAATTTTTATGACAAGCGGGCGGTTTTTGTGAAAGTGAATTACACCGATGAAGATTATCGCATCGAACTTAAGAAAATTGAAGAGCGTTTCGTTCCTTTTATCCGAGAATGCAAGGCGAGGGGCACGGCATTAAGAATAGGAGCCAATCAAGGCTCTCTCTCCGACAGGATCATGAGCAGATATGGTGATACTCCGGCAGGAATTGTTGAATCTGTCATGGAATTTTTGCGGATATGCAAGGCGGAAGATTATCACAACATCGTCATTTCCATTAAATCGAGTAATACCAGGACCATGGTATACACTGTTCGCCTGATGAACTACCGGATGCGACTCGAGGAGATGAATTATCCTTTCCATATCGGTGTTACCGAAGCAGGTGAAGGTGAGGATGGCCGTATCAAATCGGCAGTCGGGTCAGGAGCCTTGTTTGCAGATGGAATTGGGGATACGGTAAGAGTCTCTTTAACGGAAGATCCGGCTGAGGAAATTCCGTTTGCCCGAAAACTGGTTGACATATTCAGAGATCGGGAGAAACATGCTTCAATTACAGCTCCCCTTGTGGCTCAAACGAATCCTTTTGAATACGAGAGAAGGTCGAACAGACCTGTCAATGATATAGGTGGTAAAAAGGCTGTGGTGGTGATCGCCGATCTAAATAAATACAGTCTGGATGAAATAAAAACCATCAGTTCAGGAACGGAACCCGACTATTATTACGATGGGAAATCTGTCATCGACCGTTATGGCAAGGAATATCCTATCCTTACACTCGAAGATTATTTATACAACGATTTCTATTCCAGTCAGATGCGGTTTGTTCGTGTCAATAAGGCTGAATATGACAGGTTCAAAGTTCATAATCCGGAAACACTCGAAAAACTCAAGCGGGAACGTAAGATGATTATGATCATGGAGAGCAACAACCTCAACAGTTTTGCGGAAATGCGTGCCTTCTTCATGGAGCTTGATGCGCATATCTGTAAGATTCCCGTGATCCTGCATCGATCATACTCGAAGAACAGCTATGAGGAACTGCTTATCAGAGCCTGTACCGACCTTGGCGGACTATTCATTGATGGCTACGGCGATGGCATCCTACTTTCCAATGAAGGAAATATTGGCTACAATGAACTGAAGAATCTCTCCTTTGGAATTCTGCAGGCAAGCCGGATGAGAGTAACCAAAACCGAATTTATTTCTTGTCCTGGTTGCGGAAGAACACTCTTCGACCTTCGTGATACGGTAGCAGAAATAAAAAGAAATTTTAATCACCTCAAAAACCTGAAAATCGGTGTGATGGGCTGCGTTGTCAACGGTCCGGGCGAAATGGGTGATGTGGATTATGGCTTCGTTGGCGCAGGAAAGGGAAGGATCAATCTGTACAAAGGTCAAAAACTGATTCAGCGGCATGTGGCGATAGAACATGCTGTCGAAGAGCTCAAAAAGCTAATCATAGAATATGGTGAATGGAAAGAGCCCAAAAAATGATTGAAAATATACTTTTTGACTTGGGCGGAGTACTCCTGACCATCGATATGAAGAAAACCACAGAAGCCTTTACCCGATTAGGCTGGCAGGAAGCAGGCATGCAAAATATCTCTAATGGTGGTTATCCTGTCTTCGAAAACTTGGAAACAGGTAAAGATGATGTTGTGCAATTTCGGAATAACATCAGAAAAGTCCTTCCGGGGAAAGTCTCAGATGAAGAAATAGATCAGGCCTGGAATGCCATGCTGGTTGATTTTCCCGCAGATATCCTGAAATATGTTGAGAGTCTGAAGCCCCGTTTTAAGCTTTACCTTTTAAGCAATACCAACGAATTGCATGTCAAGAGATTCACAGAAATTTTTCATGCAAAATTTGGGTATAATTTTGATAATTTGTTTGTTAAAGCATATTATTCAAATGAGATAGGATTCAGGAAACCCGATTCCCGTGCTTATACCAGCGTTTTGAATGACGCTTCCTTACAGCCGGAAGATACCCTTTTCGTCGATGACCTGAAGTTAAATACCGAAGCTGCTGAGAAACTTGGATTTAAAGTCCTGCACATCGAACCCGGCAAGCTGCTGGATTATCTCCCGGATTACCTTGGGAGGTAGATTATTTCATCAATTCCCTCAGTGCTTTCTCTTTTTCACCAGACCAATACCTGCAGTCGAGTTGGATAAAGACGGAGGAGTAAGGGATGACTTCCTCCGTTTTCAATACAATTATTTGAAAAAGCTTAGATGCCTTGTCTATTTTCACAAACACCGAATCATGCAAAAGTGTCTGTGGGTCAATGCCTTTCAGATTATTTGCCAGCTCCTTCTTGTAATTTTCGATATAAGGAACCATTTCGGGAGTAAGGTAACCCAGTTCCTTGTCCGTGTAAATAATTGGTCTCACGTGTAAAGACCTGTCAATCTTTTGTAAAGTGTACTTCAGCGCATCCTGCAGCGATTCTCCAGTGTTGATGATCTTTATTCCAAGAGCCGTCTGTGCTGGGAAAGCTTTGTCTACAACCAATATCCAGTTTCTGTGACCCAACAGTGGAAGTTCCGAATTCAGTTGTTCTTTCCAGTTTTTAGGTTCAACGGTGGATTTTCCTGATTGGAAAAAATCACAAGAACTGCAGCAAGTAGCCGCAAAAAAAATATAGAGTACGATCTTTTTCATGACAAATTAGTTATAAGAAACAATAGAAAATGGTTCAAAAAGCCCGTAATCAGGCAGAAAATAATCGCTAAATGCCGGTTGTTTGGCAGGAGCAGTATCCCAGTCACCAGGACCGATGATCCATTTGTTTAAATTGCTTTTGTAGAAGAATCCGAAGGTATTTTTCAAGCTGCCAATCACTTCAACGCCAATTGAATTTTCGCCAATTTTAAGGGAAACCGGCAATTCTAGTTCGTATGGCGGAGCCGTAATTAACCCTGCTTTCACACCATTGACATAAACAACAGCCATGGTTCCCTTCCAGTTATTCAGCCTGACAGTATAACTTTTGCCGTTTTGCAAAGTGGAATACTTCTGGGTATACAGTACTTTTTGGCCATAGAAAGGGAAGCCCTGTAATTTCCAGGATCCCAGCGATGAAATTTTTCCATTTGTAATTTCGAAGCCCTGTTTGATCGGATTCAGCTTGAAGTCTCCAACTAGGTAAGCTGGCATAATCTCCGCATGAACTGACATTTTGGGGGCTTTTAAAATCAGATTGTTAGCCCCTGCTTTCAGGTTTGCCCCTACCGGGAAGCGGAAGAAATCGCGGTCGATCCACCATTTGTCACTCTTGTTAAGTTTTGTCCCGTTGAGGTACAGGTCCCAGATTTCGGGTCTTTCAATGACCACATCCAATTGAGATAATGCCTTCAGATCAGCATTGCCAGCGACATTGAAATGATAGGTTACTTCAAATCCGGATCCAGTTCTGAAGGTATCAAGGGCCAGATAATCCTGTTTGTATTGTATCTTATGCTGCCATGGATTACTCATCTTAAACCCGCTGCTATCATATAACAGATGCATGGCTTTCATGAAATAAGTCTCCTTCACATCCATTTTCTTACCCTTCAGATCAACGTAATCCAGTACAAGTACATTATCCGCCTGCTGACTCACAGTTGTTTCAGTTTTCTCTCCAACAATATTTTCGGTGCTGGAAAGGTTTTCAGCCGCAGGAGTATTTGCGCGTTCGGCAGCCGTCACGGCCGCCGCATTAGTCTGGGTGAGGAAATACAACGCACTGCCTACCGGGTAAAGGGAGATGTCAAAAATGATCTGTCCATTATCAGATTTTACTGGAACCAGTGTGCTTTTCCCAGTTTCAAGATCCATTTTT
The DNA here is from genome assembly GCA_037137375.1 of Prolixibacteraceae bacterium. Taxonomy (GTDB): domain Bacteria; phylum Bacteroidota; class Bacteroidia; order Bacteroidales; family Prolixibacteraceae; genus CAINVV01. Next base: position 49,303 of record JBAXKJ010000002.1, on the reverse strand, counting down.
ATCAGACTCTTACCATTTGCCGTGATAGTCGCTGAAACAGATTGTACCGTATCGGTATTGACAAAAAAGAGTAATTCACCATCCTTAAGAATCCTGCGCTGGTGATAAAGCTCGCCAGTTAAAGGCAGGGCTTCGGTCACATCAAAATCAGGATCCAGCAATACAGCCCTTGCTTTGTCATCCACAGGTGTAACGGCATATTTCCATTGTTTGGCGAAAGCCGTCATTAACTCATCATTCTGTTTGCTTTCCAAACCGTCCACCCTTGGGATTTTCTTGGTAAAGGAAAGTATCTTACCTCCCTGAAGCAAATATTCTTTCAACAGTTTATAGGTATTCTGATCCAGATTTTCCATAGTCGAAGGGATCACAACCAGGTTGTACCCCCGTTTGCCAACGATCAGCCTTCCATTATTTACCGAACCGATCGTTCTCAACACCAATTCCGAACCAAGGTCATATTCATAATGGGCCCTCTCCATCTGGAAAATAAAACGCTTGAAATTATTCTGGATGGTGTCAATGGTTGCATTGTAAACTTTTCTGGAGAAATAACTCCATGCCGACGTATTCGGTTGAAGTACCAGTGTTTTGTTTATCTGCTCCCCGGCCGACATGGCCATGGAGATACGTCCGATATAGTCGCCCATGGGTTTGTAATTTTCCCACCATGGTTCATGGTAGGAAAAGCTGGGAGGATAGTCGAATTTCCGTACGCCTTTGATGGTAAAGTAGGAGAGGTGCTGGTTTACAAAGTTGACACCCAGTACGACTTCCCAGTCGACCAACCTCTTAAAGTTGGCAAAATTGATCTCCCAGCCAGCTCCGCCATAGGTCTCACTGAGCATCCGGTTGTGACCGGCCTGGTTGGCGGCACTATGCAGTTCACGGATGGCACGGGTATTCCCAAATTGTCCGCCCAACCCGCCCGGAGTGTAGGTATTTCCAAGCATATCCACGCCAGGTTGCTGATGATAGAGGTAAAAAGCCGCTTCGTCCATGCCATCTGTTGGTTTAGGCCATCCGTGTTCCCAATAGTGTCCCGTCCATGCCAGATGGTTATCTGCACAGTATTTGGACCATGGTTTTGCCCAGCGGTCGATAAACATCTCCAGCAGGATGGTGTAATAGTCGTGGCGAACCTTCTTCCATTTGCCCGTTTCATCTACCAGCGAAGGAAGATTAAGTTTCAAATCATATCCCCAGCGTTTCTGAAATTCGTCATAAATATCCGGGGTCCAGCGAAGGGATTTTTTCGAATCGAGTGCCGCCTCCAGATTTGGTTCGTCGGTGAAGATGCCGGGAAGTGTATTTCCGAAATCAGCCTTGTTGTATTTCTCATATCCTTTCATGGTAATCTCCATGAATTTCTCTGTCACCCCCTTGTAGAGAAGGTCCACATAAGGGAAATTGCCCATCCAGTAGCCTTTTTTGGCAAATGTTTTGGTGAAAAGATAGTATTTCCCAATCTTGCCCTGCTCCTCCTTTAAATTGGTAGATATTTCGGTGAACTGATCCTTATCAAGTTTCAGTACGGCCTCATAATGCGTCGTATCTGTTTTCAGGGTATCCTGAATTTTCCAGCTCAATCCACTACCGTGATTATAGGAATCGGGCATCTCTGCTGGCACATGACCACCTGCAAAGCCACTTGGATAGCTATTTTCGTCATAGATCCAGACTTTCATGCCAAGTTCTTTGCCCTTTTTTACTGTAAAATCAAAGAGATGATTCCAGTCTTCCGAGATGTATTCAGTCAGCAATCCGGGACGCGGATGCACAAAGATGCCGCCCAGTCCGCCTTCTTTGAATTTTTTCATCTGGAAATCGATCCCTTCCTCTGTGATTTTATCATTCCAGTCCCAAAGTGGTACACTGCGATATTCGGATGGCGGATCCACTAAGTTGGACTCCAGTGAGGCGAAATCATTGATCTTGTTGACTTCCTTTTTTTGTTCCTGGCTGCATCCGGAAAGAAAAAGAATACTGCACCCAAAAAGGAGTTTCAGCATGTTCTTAAACGGTACATTTCGATTCATGGGGATAGTTATTTGTTGGAAATTTTAATAATTCTAACGGGACCGAGCAGTCCGGACTTCAGTAAAGGGGAATCCTTCTTATAGAAACTGTAAGAGGCAAATGTTATCCTTTGTGAGTTACGGGTCTTATTTTCGCGCATCCATTCAGGCCATTCGCGGTTGCTGATTCCATCACTGGCAAACTGTTCATCACCAATCAGGCGATTTGGCCACAAGTTCACAACCTTGATTTTCAGCTCATTTGTGCCTTCTTTTAAAGCCTTAGTTATATCAAGACTCCAGGGGGCCGTCCATAGAGTTCCAGCTTCTACTCCGTTGAGGCTCACCTGGGCCAAACAGTTCACCTCTCCCAGATCGATCAAAAAAGAGCCACTGGCAGCAAGCATATCTTTTGAAACAGTAAATGTTTTTTGGTAAACGGCTGTGCCGGAATAGTATTTTATTCCTTTCTCGGGACGAACCGTCCAGTCTGTCAGGTTCTCAAATTCTACCTGGGAAGGACCTCCCCATTTAGGATCGAAGGAGAGTTTCCATGGACCGTCGATACTTAGAAGGACACTCCTACCGGGAAAGTTCTTATTTCCAGAGTTCGCTTCTTGATTGGCCTGTTTGTTCTGGTCAAAAACTACAAAGTAACTTTGGTGCACATCAAACTGCATGGGCACCGTGGTGATTCCCTCTTTCCGGAAATAGCTGGTCAGCGGGCGGGTCCTACCGGTAAGCGGATCCCAGAGTTCGGGTGTCCCTTTTTCTGCGCGGAAGCTACAATTTGCCTCGACCATTTTGCTGGACCGATTCGCTACAAAATAAATATCCAGTCCGTTCAGGGTCCGGTGCGTGTATCTGACGGGTCCGTCAGAAGAGAAATCCTCTTTCACTTTTAGTTCCCTAAGTAGTGCTGCCGTACTTTCGTAGGAAGGATAAGGCCTGGTGGAATCGGAAGCAGCGAAATCACCGCCATGGAAAATTAGGCCGGAGCCATAGGAGATGGATTGCTGACCAATCGGCGCCTCATAGTTTTTCCACATCTTCATGGCAAGTGAGGAAACCTCTTTGTCACATGCCGGGAAATTAACCAGACTCGGTGATTTTTTGGGCGGAATACCCAAAATATAAGCTCCTTCAAGCACCAGTGACTCGATTTTTTTGAGCAGTTCCGGTGTCATCGTTTCGATCACCGGCAAAATCATCAATCGGTAGCTTCCACCGTCAGGGAAACATATTTTATGATCTTTCACGGTAGCTTTTAGGAGCATTCCGGGAGAGCATCCATCGAAATTATATCCTCGGCGATCGGGAATGGTATCATTGCCAATCGTGGAAGAAAGCGGAGGACGAAACACATGAGGGGCTCCTTCGGGAGTCAAATAAAGAATGTCGGCCACTGTTTTCCCTTGCTGCAGCAAATAAGAGCAACGTGCAATATAGGTGTGGTAAGCGTTGGCCATTGGCCACCAAGTCTGATTCCTGTCCCAGTGAACGCCGTACGGACCCATCGTCATGCCCGGCTTTAGCTGATCGTTGAGTGGCTGGTGGGCAAATGTATGGTAGTAAAATTTGTTGATACCGGTGGCGAAGGCCCAGTCACCCTGATCCTTTATTGCTCCCGGATAAAGTTTCCAGCCCTCTGAATTTCCTGCAGTGAAGGCTTCGGCCTGCACGACCGGTTTCCCCAGAACGTGTGCAATTGAGGTAGCCTCAAGACAGCTGAAAGAGGTATTGAAGCCAAAATTCTTGCTCCAGAATTCACACATCGGTACATCGGCGACGGCTCCGAGCTCCAGGTCGGCAGCAGGGTTCATATCATAAGGTTCAATGGAAAGCCTCAGTCCACTTCTTCGTCCCAGTGTCTTGAAATGTTCCGCATGGTTTTCAGCCACCAGCTCCTGGGCAGTCTTGCGGAGATCCCACAAGAATCTTTCACTGATTTCACGTGAACCAACAATTGTTCCTGCATAGGTTGGCAAATAGGGAAGCAGGTCATATCCCCGCCTTTTCTGAAATTCCGGTCTGAAATGATCCGACCAGTTTTGAGCCCCCATCTCCCAGCTATCGATGTGAATCATCTTCCATCCCCCTGGGGATTTTGAATTTTTAGCGCCGGTTTTCAATAGCAGTTTGCCCATGAAAGCCTGAAAATGCTGATTGAACGCCACAGTGTCCATTTTGTCACATTCGAAACCCAGTCCGGGTTGCGGAGCTGGCCTTGTGACCGCTCCGTTGTTGCGTAATCCGAGGCGACGGATGGTCCAGTTTCCTGGTGGAACCTGCCAGTCGAGGGTCCCATCCGCTCTTAAATTCTTGCTGATATCCAAAATGCTGTCTTTAAGGACAAACGTTCCGGGGGTTGTTGTCGGATAAATTAGAGGTGTGGGAAGGAATGACTTTACTCCTTTTGCGGAAGAAAATGGTGCACGATAATAGAGCGCTTTCTCCTCAATATCAGGAATTAATATATTTTTAGCTGGTGTGCGGAAAGCCAGAACAGTAACATCCTGGTAATAATTTTCCCATTTTTTCCTTAGGGAATCGGTGAGTGTGGCGTATCCGAAAAAGGGTTTCTTTGGTTGAGGTGTTGAAAGGTGGTCCTTAAAACGAATGGGCCCCCTGACCAGCGTATCCACGGAAACCAGGTGTCGCATGGATTGCGCAGGTTCAACCCAGGGTCCGCCGCTACCGGCCCAACCCGGACCGGAGCCGAGTACGAGTGTAATCCCAAGTCGTTCGGCTTCTTTCACGGCATGTTTGAAGAGTTCCTGCCACTCTTCGCTAAGAAATGTGACGGGTCCGCGTGGGATACCGACATTGACTTCTAGGAAGATGACGCTTCCAATGCCGGCTTTTTTCATTGCTTCCAGGTCTTCCGTCATCCCCGTCCGGGAGATATTGCCATCCATGAAATACCAGTAAACACCTGGACGGGCAGAATCGGGTGGAGCAAGGAAGCCCTTTAAAAGCTGAGCACGGTCAATCTCTTTTGTCCAAGCATAAGTTCCCTTTGCGGTGACCATTGATAAGGCAATCAAGATCCCTGCAAATAGGATTTGGGGGGCTGCGAAATTTTTATTTTTTCTCATTGGAATAGGAATATGGCAGATCTTCCACTTTTGTCCCTCTTTCCTTGTTTGGTTCAGATCCCATTTTGAAGGAAACGGTTGCACCTTTCATCAGTTCGGAGTGACTTAGCCAGTTTTTGGTATAGTTTTTTCCATTAAATTTTATTTCCTGAATATACTTGTTTTCAGCCGAATTCCCGGGTGCCTCGATCACGACAGTTTTTCCGTTTTCAAGGTGAAGTCGGATCTTTTTAAAAAGCGGGGCACCGAGAACATACTGGTCACTCCCCGGGCAGACAGCATAAAAACCAATGGCGCTGAAGACATACCACGCCGAGGTCTGGCCATTGTCTTCGTCCCCGCAATATCCGTCCGGTGCAGGAGTATACATTCTGTTCATGGTCTCCCTGACCCAATACTGTGTTTTCCAGGGTTCACCGGCATAATTATAAAGGTAGATCATGTGTTGAATCGGTTGATTTCCATGGGCATAATTCCCCATGTTTACGATCTGCATCTCCCTGATTTCATGAATGACCTGCCTGTAATAAGACGCATCGAAGATGGGTGGAACAACAAAAACAGAGTCCAGCATTTTGGCAAATTCCTTTCTTCCTCCCATCAGGTCGGCCAGACCCTGAATATCATGAAAGACGCTCCAGGTATAGTGCCAGCTATTGCCTTCGGTAAATGCATCTCCCCATTTAAAAGGATTGAAGGGTTTCTGAAAGGTGCCGTCTTCGTTCTTTCCGCGCATCAGTTTAGTCTCTTTATCGAAGAGGTTCCGATAATTCTGACATCTTTGGGCAAATAGGTCTATTTCTTTCTGTGGTCTCTTCAGGGCCTTTGCCAGCTGAAGGATGGTCCAGTCGTCGTAAGCATATTCCAGCGTCCGGGCAGCGCTCTCATTGATTTTTACATCATAGGGAACATAGCCAAGTTTGTTGTACCAGGCAACTCCTTTGCGACCAACAGAGGCAAGGGGTCCTTCATTTTCGCTGTTTTTTAGCACAGCTTCGTACAACTTGTTGATATCATAACCTCGAGCCCCTTTCAAATACGCATCCGCGATAATGGAAGCGGAATTGGAACCGATCATACAACTACGGTGACCCGGACTGGCCCATTCAGGCAGCCAGCCACTTTCGTTGAAAGTATTGACCATCCCTTCCTGAATCTTTTCATTTACAGAGGGATGCATCAGGTTGAAGAAAGGGAATACTGCCCTGAAAGTATCCCAGTAACCATTGTCAGTGTAGAGGTATCCTGGTAAGATTTTACCTTCATAAGGACTGTAATGCATGATTTTACCTGTTGCGTCCACCTCATAAAACTTTCTGGGGAAGAGCATGGTCCGGTAAAGGCAGGAGTAGAATGTTTTGATCTGGTCGTCAGTCCCGCCTTCGACCTCAATCTGAGAGAGTCCTTTGTTCCAGATGTCCCTTCCTTTCTGACAAACCTGGTCAAAAGTATCTTTGCCCAGTTCCTTCAGGTTGATTTCGGCTTGTTCAATGCTGATAAAAGAGGAAGCGACCCTGGCGTGCACCACATCTCCCCTTTTTGTTTCAAAACGCAGTGCCACTCCGACATGACCGGCTTTCAGTTCATCTACACCGGTGACAATTGTTGTATCGCTCCAGACGACTCCCTCGGCGAAAGTTTTGTCCAGCTGTACAACAAAATAATTCTTGAAATTGGCATCCACACCTCCACTGTTTCGGGTGGAATAGCCCACTATCTTGTTCTGATCCCTGATGATTTTAATATAAGAACCTTTGTCGAATGCGTCAATCAGTAGATATGACTTTTTATTGGCAGGAAAGGTAAAACGGAGAATAGAAGCTCTTTCGGTTGGGGTAATCTCCGCTTTTACATCATAATCTGCCAGATAAACACTGTAATAATAGGGTTTTACAGTTTCCGCTTTATGCGAGAACCAGCTGGCTCGCTTCTCACCGTCAATTTTAAGTACGTCAGTCATGGCGAACAACGAAAACTGGCCATAATCATTGATCCAGGGACTGGGTTGATGGGTCTGTTTGATGCCCTGTATATGAGTCGCATCGTAGGCATAGACCCAGCCGTCACCCATTTTTGCTGTCTGGGGAGTCCAGAAATTCATTCCCCATGGTAAGGCGATGGCTGGATAAGTATTTCCGGCAGAGAGAGAATAATTTGAATCACTTCCCATGAGTGGATTGACATAATCGACAGGGGAAGTGGAGCTGTTTTGTGCTGAAGTCGAGATTCCTGCAAAAATCAGGAATAGAAGAGTTGGTAGTTTCATCATGTAATGAGATTGATTCAAAATCCGAAGTTGGTTGCAGGATAAATTGCCCTGCTTTGAAAGACGGAAATCGCCGGTCATTACAAATATAGTTTCAATTTCTTAGATTTAATAGGGGTGTACTAAGCAACAAATCCCGCTAAAAGCAGGATTTGTTAAAGGGGTGATATCTTCAAGGATTAACCTTCAAGCAAGGCAGTGTATTCTTCTGCTGAAAGTAATTCTGACACCTCGGATGCATCCTTAAGAGTAATTTTGATCAACCAGCCTTTTCCATAAGGATCTGAGTTAACAAGTTCTGGATGCTCTTCGAGAAGCTCGTTGACTTCAGTAACCGTTCCTGAAGCGGGCATGAATAAGTCGGATACCGTTTTTACTGCTTCGATGGTCCCGAAAACTTCTTCTTTCTCCAGGGACTCGCCACAGGTCTCAATTTCAAGGAAAACGATATCCCCAAGTTCGCCCTGAGCAAAATCAGTAATACCTACATAAGCGACATCTCCTTCAACGCGAAGCCATTCGTGTTCTTTGGTGTATTTTAAAGCTGATGGTATGTTCATGGTTTATAGTTTTATAATTTTCAAAATTAAGATAAAAATGATAGTAAGAAGCTGATTTTTATCAAAAATAATTGATTAAAATTGATGTACCAACCGAATTGAGATATGTTTAAAGCCGAGATCAGATCTTTAAGTGAATTAAATAAAGTCGCGGAAAAATTTATTGATGCACATCCCGCGGATCGGCTGTTTGCTTTTTATGGTAAAATGGGTTCCGGGAAAACCACTTTCATCAAGGCATTGTGCGAGAAACTTCAGGTAATCGATTATGTGACGTCTCCGACTTTTGCCCTTATTAATGTCTACGAAACGGAACAATCAAAGGAGATTTATCATTTTGATTTTTATCGGATCAAGCATCTGGAGGAGCTTTATGACCTTGGATACGAAGAGTATTTCTTCAGTGACAGATACTGTTTCGTTGAATGGCCGGAGTTAATAGAACCCCTTCTCCCCCCAAATACTGTGAAAATTACTATCACCGAGATTGAAAACGGAAGCAGAATAATAGAATCTAATTGAAAATATTATCAAGCCATGAACCAACGAAATGAGGAAAATATTTCTGTTTGGACCAAAGAGAAACTAATTCCCAAGGAGGAGCTTTATAAACCTGGCCGAAAAAATGTCAAGTTAAGTATTGGTTTTCCTTCGACAGGCAACATCGTGGAATTTCGCGTCCCACTCACACCACAGTCCGTAGAAGTCCTGGTTGACTGCGGACACAACGTATTCATCCAGCGTGGAGCCGGTAAAGAGTCAAATTATTCCGACAGAGCTTATTCTGATGCCGGGGCGGTCATCTGTCAGAGTGCCGCCGAAATCTTTCAATGCGACATAGTTCTTAAAATGGCACCCTTCACCAGTGACGAAACAGAGTTGATGAAGGGCAATCAGTTGTTGTTTTCGCCGGTATATCTCTCCCTGATGACTTCGGAATTCGTGCGCAAGATGATGCGGAAAAAAGTTACCGCCATCGGTTTTGAATACCTGAAGGACGAACACGGTATCCTGTCTATGGTACAGATTAGCAGTGAGATTATTGGAAATATTGCGATGGTCGTTGCCAGTGAACTTCTGAGTTCAAATAATGGTAAAGGTGTGATCCTTGGTGAGATAACTGGAGTCGCACCTTCCGAAGTGGTCATTCTGGGATCAGGAACGGTAGCCGAACAGGCGGCCAGAACAGCCATGGCTTTGGGTGCAGTCGTCAGGGTTTTCGATGATTCCATTTACAAACTCATGAACTTGAAAGCGAGGCTCGGACAACATCTTTCAACCTCCGTCTTTCATCCGAAAGCGCTCCGTAAAGCCTTGAAGACGGCAGAAGTCGTGCTGGGTGCCATGCCGATGAATGAAGTTCCTAACATGATCGTGCCGGAAGATATGGTCGAAGGAATGAAAGAGAATTCTGTCATCATTGATCTGAATATCATACAGGGTGGATGTTTCGAGACGTCCCGCATCACCACCCTCAAGAATCCGACTTACAAGGAGCATGGAGTAATCCATTATTGCGTTCCAAATCTGGAATCCAGGGTTGCCCGTACGGCCTCCATCGCTGCGAGTAATATCTTTACGCCCATATTGCTCGGGATTGGCCAATCAGGAGGTGTGACAGAGTATATCAAGGCGAATCGCGGCTTTTGCGAAGGAGTCTACCTGATGAACGGAATACTTACCAACAGGGATGTCTCCAAAATGCTATCAATTTCAGATACAGATATCAATCTTTTACTTGGCGCTTTCTAACTTACAGGAAATTGTCCCTCTTTTCCTCCGCCAGAATCATCATGGAGATGGGATGCAAACGGATCACCTTCGTGGTAACATGACCCATTCCACCTGGTGCAATCTCTCCGTTCTGTGCCACAATGAGCCAGTTCTTCTCAGGGATCTCATATTCGACAGAGTAATTATTCCCGTTATAGAATATGAGGATATTCTCCCAGGAGTCTCCATTGGCATGCTCTTTTAGTTCGTAAGCTATGACCCCGGGGATATATTTGGGAAAGAAGGTCAGTTTCTCCCTTACCATATCAGCCTCTCTCATTCGAAACGCGGGATGTTGCCTGCGAAGTTCTATGCAATTTTTCGTAAAAAGAAAAAGACCTGAATAAACTGATTTTCTGCTCCAGTCTATCTTGTTTACATCATCAGGAGAACGATAGGAATCATGATGGCCTCCCTTCGTTCGGTGCATCTCAACACCTGCATGCAGAAAAGGAATGCCCTGAGAGGTGAGGATAATTCCGATTGCCAGGCGGGTCATCCGCTCAATCTCCTCCATGGAAGACTCCGGACAAGAATATTGAAGCTTGTCGAACAGGGTATAGTTATCGTGGCAGGAAACATAATTGACACATTGTGCAGGACTGATAGCCCATGGCTGACGGGATGAATCAACATAATCATAAAAAATCTGAGGATGCATGATCGCCCCTGTCAGGGCAAACTTTATCTTTTCTTCCCTCAGTGTCAGACCACTGATGAACCCGATGCTGTTCCGGTTAAATGGTGAGCCCTTTAATCCGTCGCGCATGTCATCGCAAAAGGAAGCAATCCGGTCGAGTTCAGGAGTGTTCAATTTGGTTGCCCTCAGGGATTCGGGAAGCGGAGATTCAGCAGCTATCCACCCTTCACCATAAATCAAAATATCCGGATCTATCCGATCGAGCCTCTTCCTTATCTGGTTCATCGTATCGATATCAAGGATACCCATCAGATCAAACCTGAATCCGTCGAGGTGATACTCTTCCGCCCACCAGGCGACAGATTCAATGATAAATTTTCGGACCATCGCCCGTTCTGATGCCATTTCGTTGCCGCAACCGCTGGCGTCTGATAGTGTGCCATCCTCATTCTGCCGGTAATAATATCCTGGTACGGTCTGGTTAAACCAAGAGTCAAATATCAGACCGGAATGGTTATACACGACATCCATGATCACCCCAATGCCATGGTCGTGCATCGTTTTGACGAGTGTTTTTAACTCTTTTATCCTGCTGTATCCATCATATGGATTTGTGGAATACCACCCCTCCGGATTATTGAAATTTAGCGGATCATAACCCCAATTGTATTGAGGGAACGTGATCGTTTCGTCTACTGTATAAAAATCTGCGACAGGCAAAAGGTGTATATGAGTAATTCCCAGCTCAATAAGATGATCTAGACCCGTAGACTGCCCTTGCGGGGATTTTGTTCCCTTTTCAGTGAAGCCAGGATATTTCCCTTTGATTACAATACCGGAATTGGCATCGATCGTGAAATCGCGGATGTGAACCTCATAAAGAATCATATCCGTCGGATTCTTAATCTTACTGCGTTTATCCCTTTTCCAGTTCTGTGGATTTGTTTGGGCCGGATCCAATATCATTCCCCTCAATCCATTCACGCCAGTGGCTTTTGCCCCAATATCAGGACATTCATTCAGGGGTCCTGTCTTATCAGTAACCTGGAAAGTGTAGAAAAATCCCTCATAGTTTCCGGCACATTCCATGCACCAGGTACCCTGAACAGATTTTTCAAGTGATATAATTTCATGGGGCTGAATCGCTTCATTGGTGGAATAGAGTCGAAACATCACGGATATGGCGGTAGGGGCCCAGATTCTGATGCTGAGTTTTTTCTCTGACCAAATCACTCCCAGATCCTCACCTGAATAAACGGGAAATTTCGCAAAGTCACTTTCCTTAAAGATCCAGTTTCTCATCATCAGATCAACTTTAATCTTATGGTTGGACTCACGAACTTCTTGCCCGAGACTTCTCTGATCTCGGCTTTCAACCTTGTGGCTCTTTTCAGGGCAGGCGCCCGATCGTAAAACTGATTCAAATTGATCCTGTAAGTTGCTTCGTACCCCGGCTCAAGCCACATGGGGAAATCGTCGAACCCTCCGAATGAGTTGATCCTGAATTTTCGTTCACTGCTCCATCTCAGGAAAACGAGTCGTGGCGCTTGCAGATCCACGGGTCTGTTGCCGTAATTCTGGAGCGCCATCGTCACATATTCCGGATTTCTTCTTTTGTCGCCAGAAATGAGGATCTGCGCTCTCCGTCTGCTCAACCTCTCTTTCAGCGTGAGTCTTCTGCCTTTGGTTGGAGAAGTTCTTAATCTAAGTACAAGACTGATCAGTCCCCAGAGAAGCAGCGAAACAACCGCAACGAGGCCAATCCAGACGAAATATGGCTGCAGGGCAGAATAAATATTGGTAATGAAAGCTGGTTTAGCGAACATGATCTAATTAGTCAATTGGCTCGCTGCAAAAGAAAAGAATTCTGTCAAGAATTAAAAATAAAACCAAAGGAATCATTAGGATTATGTGGACAGAAATTGTTTTAAGGCCATATAACCTGATTTACTGATTTTTAATTTAGCTCCCTGTTTAGTCAGGAGTATCCATGATTCTTTTCCATACTGCTGAATCTCTGCCAATTGAGTGGAATTTACAATGCAAGATCGGTGGATGCGGATAAATTTTTTCGGGTCCAGATGGCTCTCAAAATATTTCATGGTCTTCTGTTTTAAGAAGTGACCCTCTTTACAGTAGATCATCACAAAATCGTCTTCCGACTCAATGTAATCAATGGTGTCAACGGGAATGACGCTGATTTTATTCCCTGATTTCACGACAATTCTGGAGAGCAGCCCACTGTTCTCGTCGTGTGTATGACTGAGATTTTCAATCTCTTCCTGATTTTTATTTCCACTTTGGAGGTGTCTTATCGCTTTATCTACCGCAGATTGCACTCTTTCCTGGGGATATGGTTTGAGTAGGTAGTCGACAGCATTGGCCTCGAAAGCCCGAATGGCAAATTCTTCATAAGCCGTTGAAAAGATGATTACAGGTGGATTGGACAGAAGCTCCAGCATCTCAAATCCTGTGATCTTAGGCATCTGAATGTCAAGAAATACCAGATCGGGTTTTCTTTCCTGTATGGCCAGTACTCCTTCGAATCCGTTGCTGCACTCGCCAATGACTTCCAGTCTGGGATCCTTTGATAGATAATTTTTCAGCAGATCCCTGGCAAGTTGCTCATCATCAATAACTAATACCCTAATTTTTTCCATTTCTCATTTCTCATTTTTCACTTCCCCGCAGGGCAGATAGATTGTTACAGCGAACTTCCCTTCGCGATCCTCAATTTCCATTAGATTATTGCTGTTATAAACGAGCCTCAATCGTTCCTGGACATTTTTCAAACCAATCCCTTCCCCTTTTCTGGGAACCGCTTCTAAATCATAATTGTTTGTCAGGACGAGTAAGGTATGGTCTCCGTCTTTTTTTGCTGTCAAGGAAATTTCTATCTGTTCGGAGGCTTCATAAACGCCATATTTAACGGCATTTTCAAAAAGTGGTTGCAGCAATAGAGTGGGAATCTGACATTTCAAACATTCCTGCCCGACCTGGAAAGAATAGGTCATTTTGTCGCCAAAGCGAATTTTTTCAATTTGCAGATAGAGCCTGATGTGATTAATCTCTTCCTCCAGGGCAACCAGCTCATTATGCTGTTTTCTCAATGAATAACGCATAAAATCGGAGAGCGCAATCACCATCTCGTGAGCCTTCTCAGGATTCGTAAGTGTGAGGGAAGCGATAGAATTCAAGCTGTTAAAAAGAAAATGAGGATTGATTTGTGATTTTAACGCCCTTAAAACAGCCTCCCGGAGTTCTTGCTTTAGTTCCTTTTCGCGATCCACTTTCTCGCGATTTTTGCGATAAAATATGGAAAGGAAAAAGACGGTTGCTAAGAGGGTGTAGAAGATGAACCCGGTGAAGATTCTGTTGGAGAGATGGCTTTCCTGGTAAGTAAGATAAACTTGGTCCGAAATGATCAGGCGGGCGATGAATCCTGAAGTGTAGACCCAGACCAGGGAAAGGATGGCCGCGGCGGTAAGATGGGTGGAGAGTATTAGAGGGAATGGTTTCTCGTCTGAACTATTGTACCTGACTACAAACCAGATAGCCATGCCAAACGCTCCAAGCAGAAAGCTAAATACCAATCCGTCAACGAGCGAAATCCCCCTGGGGAGGATTTCGAAGTAGAGGTTGATGCCTGTCTGAATAATTCCCAGGGCAATTGGGGCAATCCAGTAAAACACCAGCGAATATTTGTTGACTGTGCCGGGCTGTTCCATGGATAAGGATTATGGCATGGAAGTGATCTCTCCTCCACCGAAGATGGCAACACCCTTGACAATGACTACTTTGGACTGATCGACACGGGAGATGACTGAATTTCCTCTCTTGTCCTCGAAGCCGCCAAAGATGGAGACTACCTCTGTCTTTACATTCCAGTTTTCCGGGACGATGATCTTTGAACCTCCGAATATTGTTGCGACATCAATCACGCAACCTTCAATCGGCTTGCAATAGATCAGGTTTATTTTGGATCCTCCAAAGATGGAAGTGATTTTTCCTCCCCTGAAATTTTCTGAAACCAGTGACATATTTCTTCCACCAAATATGGCCGTTTCATCCAGTACATCATTCTTATCCATTTGACCATTTATTGGCATGCTAGGTGTCCTTCGCCATTGGAAGATGAAAACCAGACCGACCACAACCAGGATTAGAGGCCAGAAATTGCGGTAGAAATCATAGTCAATATCAAAAATTTTCGGTATTAAAAAGAATACACCGACGCCAATAAGTATAACACCTGCTGTACCGGCTTTGCGGTTAAGGTTATATAACCCGATAACTATTAGCAGCATAGGCCAGCTGATGAGAATATGGGAGAGATCCCAGGAAAGTATATCCAGGTTTTTGAGTATCAGTAATGCACCGATAGATACAAAAAGGATTCCCAGAAATACCCTGGAGTCAGAACCCCGGTGTTTTCTGTATTTTTGGAAACCAGGGTTTTCAATTGGTTCATTAATCAGATTCATGGTAATGATTTGTTAAGTGAGACATTTAAATGATGACTCAAAAGTATTCCTACAGACAGAAATCCTGCAAGGCTAATCGGTCAACTACCGCAAAAAATCGGTGAATGGAGAATTAACAAAGGTTTCAGCGCCCGGAATGGGTGATCATTCTGTTTAATTCATGATTGAACTTGTTCGCCTTGAGTAGTTTCTCCATGGTGATATGAATCCGATATCTCCAGTAATGCTGGGAAACAGCTGGAATATTGATCCTTTCTGCCTCGAAGTCTTCCCTCCTCAGTTCGTCATCCATGGCCAACAAATCCTGAATTGGGAAAATGGCCCACATCGCGGGTGACCAGAAATGTTGCTGAAGTATTTCCTTTGCCAACCAAGCTTCCATAACTTTGTTGCAAGTTGAATGGTTCCCCATAATCGTCAGGAAGAATCTTTCACTCTTGCCTGGATCCTCTTCCCACCAGCCGCGCAAAGTTGAGGTGTCATGAGTTGAAGTGGTGCTGACAGAAAGGTAGGGTGCATCGGAAGGACGTAAGAATTCAATCTTCGGGTCTTTTGGCATGCGCTGAACTTCGAGGCTCAGAATTCCAAGTTCGTTCATCACTCCCGGTACACATCCTGGTATCATTCCCAGATCTTCCCCGCAAACCAGCATTTCGCTGGCTTGAAGAATCGCGGGTAATTTCGTCATCGCTTGTTCTTTCCAGAATTCGTCATGACGATGGTAGAAGAATTCGATATATAGTTCATCCAGGATATACCTGGTCGAATCGCTCATGTTCATATACGAATTGGTATCATGAAATGCAATTCGGGGATGGAAACGGGCGGGATAATTTGGATCACGCAGGAAGATGACTTCGCCAATCAGGGAACAAAGTCCATCCCTTATCCGGCTATCTTTCCCACTCAAAACTTCATCTTTCCGAGTGGATTCAAAATGATCCCACACTTTCCTCTGCGTGGCAAAATTCGGTTTAAGGTTAAATTTACCCGGTTCGTATTCCGACAAGTACTTATTTTTTACCTCTTCCGTAAACTCGCCAAAGAGTCCCCAGAGAAAATAATCGCGGATATAAGGCTTGGTAAAACGCTCCTCATTGAAATTGATTCCCCTGTCGATGATTTCATCCCTTGTAAAAGGTAGGGCCGGATTGAAATGCCCCATGGTTCCGAAAATCTGATCTATAGGGATTTCCCATATTCTGAAAAATCCGACGATATGGTCAATGCGGAAAGCATCGAAATAAAGCGACATATGTTTTAACCTGTTCTTCCACCACTGGTAACCATCCTGTGCCATTACTTCCCAGTTGTAAGTCGGGAATCCCCAGTTTTGTCCCTGATCCGCAAATTCATCCGGAGGAGCGCCTGCTTGCTGCGAAAGATTGAACAAGGTGGGATTGGTCCAGGCTTCCACACTATTTGGACTAATACCTATCGGGATATCGCCTTTTAAAACAATCCCATTACTGCGGGCATATGCGACGGCCTCGCTGAGCTGCTTGTGGGCATGATACTGGATAAAATAATGAACTGCAATATCTGGATAGGCAGGATTATGGGGAGATGTGAGTTTTTGAATCTCTTCTTTGTTGTAGATTTTGTAATCTTTCCAGAGTCTGAAGTTGGCTGACTTGTTCTGATCTCTCAGGTAGCAGAAAGCGGCATATGGAACCAGCCACTCCTTGTGTTGTTTGAAAAACTCCAGATAGGCAGGACTCTTCAGAAAAGAATCCATCTGTTGATCAAAAATCAGTTTAAAGAATTTCGATTTTACCCGGTGTACCTCTTCGTAATGCACCGATTCCTGGGAATTGAAACCTGATAACGCCTTTAAAAAACCTACCATCAGACTCTCGTCATCCAATACTCCAATTTTTGTTATATTAAGAAAAACCGGATGAAGTGCCATGACGGAAATGGACTTATACGGATAAGAATCAATCCAACTGTGCGTGGCAACAGTTTCGTTCAAAGGTAGCAGCTGGATGAGCTTCAATCCGCATTTTTTGGACCAGTCGGTCAGCTGATGAAGATCTGTAAATTCACCAATTCCACCGCTGTGCTCGGTCCGCAGGGAGAAAAGCGGAACAGCGACGCCAGCACCTTTCCACGTTCCGGTATTTTGCCTGAATTTCTCGTCAGTGTGTATCTTTACAGCGCGGTCCGCAACACACACAAAATCTCTGATTACACGGTTAGCTCCTGCCTCCCATTCGATAACCCTTTGCTTCTCAGGATCGTAAATAACATATTTATAATGCAAAGGAAAGCTCAGTTTTGATGCATCCAGCTCGATTTTCCAAAGCGGGGCTGATGAGTCATCCATGACAACTGCCATAGTTTCATCCCATTCACCCAATATCTGTTCGGTTCCAAGGATGGCAAATTTATATCTGGGATCGATGGCGGGCGAATGGAGCTGTAGACGCAGAATCCTGGAAGTCTGATTTTTCTTCGTTTTAGCAGAAGCGGGTGGCCTGTGCAATAATACGTTTTGAAAGGCGGATGAATAGAGCGCATTTTCGGGGTCTTTTGCAATTCGCCAAAAATCTCGAAGCCTAACTTCTTTGGCATCCACTTTGGCAAAGGACATTTTTCTGTTGGCACCCCATTCCCAAATAAATCCTCCCTGTTGATTTTGAAGCAGATACTTGTATTCAAACTCGCTGAAATCAGTTTCTATCGTAGTTTGCCATTCTCCGGGAAACTGATTTTTCAACGGAATGGCTCGAGTCGGATCCCATTGACCAAACTGGGGAGTGGATCCACATACAAACAGAGACTCTCCCCAGGTTGTTTGATAATCAATTTTAAAAGATAGCTTCATTGCTTTGCCCTTTCCTGATTTTAGATTGATCCTGGTTATATTTTTTCAAATTTACAAATCTGTCGGGTTAAATCACTGAAAATTGAGGTAATTATTCAACAATAGAACCCTTTGCGATTATTTTACGTATGATCCATCCTGTAACACTTATATAATATGATAACAGACTTTACATCGACTTCTTTGCCCAAACTCATCCGTTCAATCGCGTTACCTTCGAGTATAGGGCTGATATTTAATACCCTTTTTAATGTCATTGATACCTATTACGGAGGATTGGTTTCCACAACGGCCCTCGCCGCCTTATCACTTTCCTTTCCGGTATTTTTTATTATTCTGTCTATTGGAATGGGGATGGGCACCGGAACTACAGCCTTAATATCTTCTTCCCTGGGGGCAGGAAAACCGGAAAAAGCCAGGATGTATGCCGTTCAGGCGATCACGCTATCAATATTCAATGCTTTGATATTGTGGACATTAGGAATCATTTTTGCACCTCATTTGCTAAAATTGCTTGGAGCAAGCAATGAATATCTTGGGATAGCCGTAGCATATATGAACATCATCCTGTCAGGAACGATCTTCTTCTTGTTAAACAGTATCCTGAATGCCTCCCTGACCTCCAGAGGAGACACAAAAACCTACAGAAACTTTCTGATTGCCGGATTTTTCCTCAATGTACTGATGGATCCCTGGTTCATGTATGGAGGCTTCGGTGTCCCTGCTATGGGCGTTGGCGGGATTGGTTTCTCGACTGTAATCATCCAGATGATGGGTTCCGGATATCTGATCTACCGCATCAGAAAACTAAAAATACTGGATGGTATCACCAAACAGGACTGGATTCCTCAGAAAAAGTATTACCTGGAACTCTTTAAACAGGGATTTCCAGCAAGTCTGAACATGCTTACTGTGGCAATTGGAATCTTTGTGATTACCTATTTTGCCGGTAAATTTGGTAAAGAGGCAGTGGCAGCCTATGGTATTGCAACCAGAATCGAACAGCTTGTTTTGCTTCCAACGATTGGACTCAACATTGCAGCCCTAACTATCGCTGCTCAAAATCTCGGTGCCGGATTTCCGCGTCGTATTTTTGATTCCTGGAAACTGAACATCTCCTATGGATTAGTTATCATTTTAATAGGAGTCCTGAGTGTGGTCCTTTTTACCGAACCATTGATGAGAATATTTACTTCAGATCCGAAAGTTATCCTGATTGGGAAGGAATATCTCAGCATCGCGATATTTTTCTTCTTCTCCTATATTTTTCTAAATATTTCCGTTTCTACACTGCAAGGGATCAAAAAGCCCATGTATGCCATTTTTGTTGGTGCCTACAGACAATTTATTATGCCTCTGCCGCTATTTCTGCTCCTAGCCATTTATTTGGATTGGGGCACAAAAGGAATCTGGTGGGGTGTATTTATTGCCAACTGGAGCGCAGCAATATTTACATTTTTCTATACCCGCCGCAGGCTTCAAAAGATCCAGGTGGATTAGCAACTCCTATTTCTTGGAGTTGTCTTTCAGTGAGACCGTTCGGTTGAAGACTAATTTTTCATTCGTCGAATCAGGATCCACGTTGAAATATCCCAGTCTTTCAAACTGGAAGTTATCCAACGAATGCGCTCCTTTGACAAATGGTTCGATCATGCAATTATCCAGCACTTTTAAGGACTCCGGATTGAGGAAGTCAAGGAATTCTTTGTCCTTGTGACCATCAGGATCCGGATCAGTAAACAAACGGTCATATTGCCTGACTTCGCAGGAAAGCGCCGTTTCAGCAGCAACCCAATGAAGCGTAGCCTTTACTTTTCTGCCGTCAGGTGCATTGCCTCCTTTGGTCTCAGGATCATAAGAACAATGTAACTCGATAATATCTCCTGAAGCATCTTTGATAACTTCCTCGCAACGGATAAAATAAGCATATCTTAACCGAACCTCTTTTCCTGGAGCTAAACGGAAAAATTTGGAGGATGGTTCTTCCATAAAATCCTCCCGTTCAAGATATATTACTTTTGAAAAAGGTACTTTTCGTTTCCCCATCCCCTCGTCTTCCGGATTATTGATGGCGTCAACTTCCTCCATTTGACCGTCAGGATAGTTGGTTATGACAACTTTAAGAGGATCCGTCACACACATCACCCTTTGTGCCCTTTTGTTGAGATCTTCCCGGATACAGAATTCAAGCAAGGCAACATCGGTCACACCATCGACCTTTGTAACACCAACACTATCAGCAAAATTGCGGATAGAGTCGGGTGTGTATCCCCTGCGGCGCAATCCGCAAATGGTCGGCATTCTCGGATCATCCCAATCTTTCACATAACCCTCTTTAACCAATTGAAGCAATTTTCTTTTGCTCATCACGGTTGAAGTAATGTTTAAACGGGAAAATTCAATTTGTCTTGGTCGGTAATCCGAGTCTTTTAGTTCTTCGACAAACCAATCGTATAGAGGCCGGTGAACTTCAAATTCAAGCGTACAGATGGAATGGGTAATTCCTTCCCAATAATCGGACTGTCCATGAGCGTAATCATACATCGGATAGATGCACCACTTGTCACCTGTACGGTGATGAGGCTGTTTCAGTATCCGGTACATCAGAGGATCCCGCATGTGCATATTGGGAGATGACATATCAATCTTAGCCCTGAGGACACAAGCCCCCTCTTCATATTTCCCAGCCTTCATGTATTCAAATATCTGAAGATTGACTTCCGGTGAACTGTTACGGGTCGGGCTTTCTATCCCAGGACGGGTAGGTGTTCCACGTTGCTCACTGATCACTTCCTGGCTTTGGAAATCGATATATGCCTTCCCTCTTTTAATTAGCTCAACAGCAAAATCATAGAGTTGATCAAAATAATCAGAAGCATAATAAAGTCGGTCTTCCCAGTCGAATCCCAGCCATCTTACATCTTCCATGATGGAATCTACGTATTCGGTCTCTTCCTTTGCAGGATTGGTATCGTCGAAACGAAGATTTGTTATTCCGCCAAAAAGTTTGGCTGTACCAAAATTCAGGCAAATCGACTTGGCATGACCGATATGCAAATACCCATTTGGTTCCGGAGGAAAGCGGGTATGAACTCTTCTATCATTCTTACCTGCAGCCAGGTCTTCAATGATTTGTTGTTGTATGAAATTCTTGGGTACAATTGGATCCATGGTTTCTGTTCTGACCTAAAATTTTGATTCATTAATTCTAATGGTCAAAAA
Organism: Prolixibacteraceae bacterium; assembly: GCA_037137375.1. GTDB lineage: Bacteria > Bacteroidota > Bacteroidia > Bacteroidales > Prolixibacteraceae > CAINVV01. Next base: position 28,412 of record JBAXKJ010000002.1, on the reverse strand, counting down.
TACTTTAATTTTCTGGTACAAAAAATGCGCTAAATTTGAACCGGTAATTAATCTTCAGCAAATGGGAATGATTGAACTGGAAGGAATGGAATTTTACGCTTTTCATGGCCATTTTAAAAGCGAAAGGATCGTTGGTAACCGTTTTGAAGTCAACATATCTATTGAGACTGATTGTGAAAAGGCTGCAAAGAGTGACCATCTTTCTGATGCCCTGAATTACGAAGGTATCTACAAACTCATCAAAGAGGAGATGCATCAGCGATCACATTTATTGGAAAATGTTGCCGGACGAATTCTTACCAGGATTCATAACGAATACAAGAACCTTGGGAAAGTGAAGGTTAAGATCTCAAAAGCAGGACCTCCGATGGGTGGTCATATCAAGGCTGTAAGCGTTACAATGGAGCGTTAACATCTAATTATTTGCTCCCGGTTTTCACTCCTGATAAAAATCTCTATATTTGCACCCTGAAAACGGTCGGTTGGCCGAGTGGCTAGGCAGCGGTCTGCAAAACCGTGTACGGCGGTTCGAATCCGCCATCGACCTCAACCTGCGAGAGACTCCTTGATTATCAAGGGGTCTTTTTTAGTTTATCAATATTCTTTTGTACATTTCCGAAGAAATAACTAAAGAATAATCATCTAAGTACTATATGAAATTCAATTACTTTTTTATCGCCGTTTTGTTGATCCTCATCTCTTGTGGAAATCCAAAACCTTTTAAAACGGAGGTTAAGACAACTCAAAAGCCTTGGACAAATCTGAATTTTAACAACGATCCAGATAATTTTCAATTCGCCATCGTTTCAGACAGAAATGGAGGTTGCAGGCCGGGTATCTTCGAAGATGCTGTGAAAAAGCTTAATCTGATGCAACCTGAATTCGTGCTGAGCGTAGGTGACCTTATAAACGGGTATACCACAGATACTACAGAGATCAGCAAACAGTGGACTGAGATTAGTCATACAATTTCAGGTCTGAAGATGCCATACTTTTACCTACCAGGTAACCATGATATCTCAAATAAAGTGATGGAAAAAGAGTGGGAGAAGAGGTATGGTAGCAGGTATTATAGTTTTACATACAAGAATACGCTCTTCGTCATTCTGGACAGTAACGATGATGCAGAGTTTAACCTGACCCGCAAGCAGACGGATTTCGCACTTAAAGAGTTGAAAGATCACGACAAGGTGAGATGGACTTTCCTTCTGATGCACCATCCAATCTGGAATTATAAGACCGACGGCAGATTTCAGGAAATTGAATCAGCTTTGAAAAGCAGAAAATATACCATGATTGCTGGCCATGAACATCACTATCACCAGGTCGAAAAAAATGGATCAAACTATTACATATTATCTACAACCGGAGCCGGCAGCAATTTACAGGGAAACTATTTCGGTGAATTTGACCATATTTCGTGGGTAACCATGGCCAAAGAAGGTCCGATTATGGCTAATCTCCGCCTGGATGGCATTCTTCCTCATGATGTTAGCAACGAAAAAACTGAAGAATTGGCCAAGCCATTAATTGAGAATGGTAAATTGAATTATACTCTAAACTGTGGGAAAAGCAGCCAGTTTACAAATGGAACATTGAAGCTCTATTTTAAGAATCCTACTAATACCAGACTTCTTCTTAATGTGAATTTCTTTCATCACCATCAACTGCAGATCAAAAATTCAATCATTCAACAAATCGTAGAGCCCGGAAGCGAACAAACAGTAGAGATCTCACTACAGTCTTCAAAATCATTGGATTACAAGGTTATTGACTTGTTGATTTTCGACTGGAAATTGACATATGATCACCCTGATTACAAAGACTTTTCCCTTTCCGGGAAGTTTCAGCTGGAATTGAAACCCGGACAGACAGAGCCAGTCAGGAAGAAAAATGGCTAAAATTTGCCTAAGGGGATAAGATGATAATTGCCTTTATGGCTTTTTGCCCTTCTTCATCTGCTCTTTGTGACTTTCTCTGAAATCATCTGCATCATCCAGATCAGGTGATTCTTTCAATGATTCCCAGTTGAAATTCTTCTGATAGGGATCCAGTGCTTTTTGCGGATCAAAGATGCGCTTGTCTATCATCTGAACCGAATAGGGTGTGAAATCGGGCTTATCTGTAAAAAAATCCTGCAGGAGCGATGCCGTTGCATCAAATTGGTTCAAGGCGGGCAGATCGTTGATCTGGTAGATGGTTTTCAGAATGGCACCAAAATTGGCATGTGTGTGCGAAACGTAATTCTTTTTAACCCACGGACTGATCATCATTAATATGGAACGATGCGCATCGACGTGGTCTCTTCCGTCCTGGGCATCATCTTCCGTAACGATTACCAGCGTTTCCGGCCACCATTTTGTCCGGCTTAAGGTATGGAGCACCCGACCCAGAGCAAGGTCGTTGTCGGCCATATAGGATTCCTTGAACGGATAACCGTCATTTGGTCTTTCCTTTGACCCATGATCATTAGGAAGCATCATGGTAATGACGGCAGGAAACTCTTCCTTGCCTGATAACCACTTATCCTTCAGTTCCTCTTCAAACATATCCACTCTAAACTGATCTGGAACGCTGGTATTAAAGGTTGCAAATTTGCGGGAAGTTCTGTCGAAAAGCGGTTTTGGCATCGGAAACATCACACCCATTTTAACCCCCGAATATTTGTGCCATTGCTCTTCGGAAGAACCGGAAAATTCAAATCCGAGTCCGAAGTTAAAGAAATTTACCCCGTGCCTTGAGAGATGTTCCCACATTCCACCTGCTTCATTATAATCTTCAGGATAGACGGCCCCGGAAGAACCCGCTACCATTTTGCGTCCGGGCGCAGAACTCAGAACATCTTCTGATAATTTTACAGAGCTATTGATTTCCACCCATTCGTTCGGATAAGTTCCGACCATCCACCTGTGTCCGTGTACGGAAGCGTCGGAATCTGTATAGAAATTATCACTTACCGCATATCCAGAGGCAATTTTTTGGTGATTGGGCATCACATTTACGTGCTCAACGACCCTGGTCTTGTCTTTATTGGTTACCGTTGCATCCTTACCATACCTTGCCAGCGTTCGGTCCCCCTTTGCATTTGTCAATTCACCAAAGACCTCATCATAGGTCCTGTTTTCCTTGGTAATATATATGATATGCCTGATTGGGCTCTTGCGTATTCCGATAGCTGAAGGCAAGGGATTTCTTCCATCGTCTTTCACTGTCACCTTTGTAAAAGTATTTTGTATTACCCGTTGCGTGGTCTTTTTAAGAGTTGATTCATCGATCTTAATCCTCTCAAAGGTCCCAGACATAATATCACCCACATAAGTGCCTGCGATAGAGGGATCAAATCCTTCCCCTGCGTTGCGACCGGAACCGTATCCACGGGCAGTAGCCACATAAAGGGTCTTGTCGTCGGGGGAGATTTTCAATTTAGTCGGGAACCAACCTGTCGGTATGTACCCGAGTACTTTATTATTGACTGCGTCCACAACTCCCACGCAATTAAGACCGCTTAACGCAACAAATAATCTTGACCCGTCGTGGCTCAACTCGATTCCAAATGGAATCAGCCCTCTGAAGAAATCAATTGCCGGATCGATTTTAAGTTGAATCGTGGAGATTACTTTTCCTGATTTGGGATCCAGAACCGAAATATTATCGTTGGTCGCATTGGTGACAAAGACTTTATCTTTGCCAGCTGCAATAGAATTCGGGCTGGATCCGCCCTCAACTTCAATACCTGCAACCATCTCACCCATTCGATAGCCCGTTTTTTCTTTGGCAATGACCAATTGTTTTTCAATATCAATGGTCCAGACTGATACTGCCTCCGGTACCTGAGGGCTCCCAAGACCAGGGATTTTTTTACCTTTTACACTTATCCCATTTTCTGCTTCTTTAGATGGGACACCATATGGCGGGAAATCCAGGCCAACTTCCTCAAGGTTATTTTTGTTCAGGAGAGGTGCCAGGGGATAGTCATAAATACCAATATTGGCGACATAGGCATATTTTTCGTCTGGAGAAATGTCAATTCCAAAAGGGAAACGGCCTGTCGCGATACAGCCAACCAAAGAATCAGTTTTCAGATTCATGATCACCATCCTGAAATTAAACTGATCGAGAATGAAAAGGGTATTTCCGTCTTTTGATAGTCTGATATCACCGGCCAGGCTTCCCATATATTGAACCTTGTTATATAAACCATTAATAGAAATCCTTTTAATGATTTCAAGTTTTGTCAGGTCAAAAACGATGATGTCACCATTGTTCCCACCGCTCAGATAGGCAATTTTATTATTCTTGCTGATTGCTGCACCCATGTAGGATCCCTTTTTCTGAAAAGGCGACACCACTTTTTTTTCAGAAAGATTTTTGGTGTTAATAACAGAGAGCAAATCATAGTGAACAGTCAGTGCCAGTGTGCCATCCTCTGATAAGGTCATTCCAAAAGGATCCGGAGCAATTCTAATGGTTTCTCCTTCCGGCCGGATGATTCTGCCATTTGGAATAATACTCTCACCCTGAAAGTTTACAGTACAATATCTGTTATATCCAGGAACCTGGATAGTTGAGACAGTCTGATTCTGGGAATAGCAAAATAGCGATGAAAAAATTAACAAAAGGAAAATTCTATACATAGCAATAGTTAAACCAATGTAAATAGAAGGCGATCAAGGTTTAGCTCCTGACTACAAAATAGTTATTTGCCTTTGGCGGGCGCATTTCTGCCTGAAAGGTTTATTGTCTGATCGGCTATCGATACAGACTGGTAATGTCCTTAAGGGTGCATATTATTTTTGCGGAACAGGGGCTGGCGTTGTTTCTACAGGTACTTCTGAGGCTTTGCTTTTGCCAAAGGAGGCAATGTCAAACAGCAAGGTAAAGCGGATCGTGTTGGCAAGAGGATTATTCTGATGAATGGGAATGAGGTAAGAGAAATCAATCGAACAGATGTTCATCTTTACTCCCAGTCCGGTAGAGAAAAATTTCCTGTTTCCTTTAAATTCGCTTTCATGAAAGTATCCTCCACGAATGGCAAACTGATGTCTGTACCAGTATTCCAAACCTGCGGAATAATTGATTTCCTGCATCTCCTCTTTTAATCCGCCCGGAGCATCGGTGAAAGAGGAAAAAATTGAACTTGGGACCGACATATTTGCCTGATTGTCGTTTAAAATGATACCGCCTGAAACAGTTGAAGTGCCGGAGATCAATTTTGGTGTAGGAACCATCAATTTATTGATATCTAAGGATATAGCCAAAGAATTATTGGTGTCAAATTCTTTGGTATAAGTAGTTCCCAACCTCAGATTAGCAGGAAGAAATTCCTTATTCTGGCCATCATCGTAAGATATTTTGGAACCAATATTTGACAGATTGATCCCGAAAGCGATTGACTGATCATTATCGCTAGTTCCGAAATTCTTGTGGTAATAAAAGGAGACGTCACTAGAAAAAGCATGTCCGGGGACATAAGAATCAGGACCAATACCTCCTGAAAGATCGGAGCGAATATAACGCAGGGCAACAGCGCCTGAGAAATTTTCAGATAATTTCCGAGTATAACTGACGTCAAAAGCAAACTCATTTGGACTCACGTTCGCCATACTTGTTCCGTTCTGGTCGGTCAGCAATATTTCACCCATGGAAAAATAGCGAAGTGAAGCTCCGAGGGTCTGGTAATTATCTAGTTTTAAATATCCCGATAAATAGGCAAGATTAATATCATTGACCAATTGCCTTAACCAGGGAGTGTAGGACAAAGCAAATCCAAATTTGTCGGGCGTAAAGGCAAATTTAGAAGCATTCCAAAACTGCGAGTTTGCATCAGGAGAGGTGGCGACGCCGACATCTCCCATGGCTCCGTGCCTTGAATCCGGGGTAATAGTAAGGAAAGGAACTGCCGTTGTGATAGGATTATATTGTACTTCCTGACCAGTAGGCAGGCTTTGAGCTATTACATGCTGGCAAAAGACGAAAGAGATAGAAATAGCGAGCAGGCTGGTAAAACGAATTATTCTCATCGAAATTATTTTTATTGGTAATAATTCAGGATTTTTTATCAAAGTAAGTTTAAATATTTAGAGTTTGAAAAAAAAGTTGACGAATTTGAATGTTAGTTGTGAAAATATTTAGTAAACAACTGATGCTCAATTCCAATATCGATAATTAAGCTACCGGTTGAAACTTCAAAAATAATAGAATTTACGTTTTCTTTTAATAGGTCATCATCATATTCAAATCCATCTATAATCTTTATTTTCAGGTCGTTGTTATCCAAAGGGACGATTTTAAAGTGCGATCGGTTAAATATTCTGAAGTTCTGGATTCTTAATGGTTTCAAGTCAGAAGTATTAATTTCAATAATACCGTGCTCATTCTTGAGAAATTTTATTTTTTGTAGGATCTCCTCTCCCGTTCCCGGATTGCTTCTTCCTTCTGCAAGTTTCTCTCTCCATACCGCCAATAATTCAGTTCCGGAAAGCTGATCGCCATCCATGATCATAGAATTTAGAATAGAGGATATTCCCGTTATGGTGCGTTCTATGCCAAGCTGACGCATCCTGCTAACGTTTTGCCGAAATCGGAATATAGATTTATTGACCACTTCCTCATTCGGTTTTTCCAACCCGGTTGTCTGATATCTGGAAGCGATATAACATAATCCTTCTTTGGAATTTTGCTGAAAACCTACTTCTCCTTTCCTTTCATCCTCATTGGATAATTGTACAGACTGTATTTCTCCGGATCTGCTAAATCTGATTATATAAAATAATTTTGCATCCTCTTCCAAATCATCTAATCCACTTTTTGTCATCCATCCAACCTTTCCGTCTTTGTCAAACTGGACAAAAAACAAATCAGGATCTGAAGGGGGAGACTGGATTTTTATTCCGTTACATTCCAATTCACCACTGAAGGATCCGGCAAGATAAAATTCGTTCCTTTCGAGTTGCTTTAATTCCAAGCCAAACGCTTTAGTACCAGACCGAAATTTCATCGTCCAGACCAGACCGAAATTTTCATCAAATTTTGCAATGAATGGTGATGGAATAGATAAGGTGGAATTATTAGATTTTTCCTTGAAATAGCCTGTTATATATGAATTTCCGTATTCATCTTTCAGGAAATCACTACCCGTGCCACTTCTTACTGCGCCAAAAGCCATGGCTTGCTTCCATATTTTTGTTTTCCTGAGTTCTTCTTCTTTTTTCCCACAAAGTTCAGTAACAAGTGGTTTCATCATATAAAAATCTTTCATTACCAATCCAATCGGCGCATTTTCAAAAGTTGGATCGGCAATGGTATATTTTCTACCGTTCACGTTATAATTATCTCCATCCATAGGTTGATCCAGTGCGATTGCGACAGAGAAAAATCCTGGATATTCTAATAGCGCAGCCTTCTGATTCATTAGATTAGTGATCATCCAGCAATAAAGTAAGGCTTTTCCCTTGTCATTACTGTCATCTTTAAAGAGAAGCTCTTCGGGAAACATAAACCTGTCATAACCATACAAATCGTTGTATGGCCGGTAAGTAAAAACCTTCTGGACGAACTGTTGAAGAAAGGCGGCCCCTTCTTCTTTACGCATTGCAGCTAAAATTGGTTTGAACTGTTTGAAAAGACTCTCTCCGGACAACAGGCTAAAAGGAGCGTTGAAAAATACGACAGGATCAGTTTGCGGATAAGATTCAAGAAAGCGAATCACTTCCGGATTATATTTTAAATTGAAACCGAAGGATTTTTTATCCCAATGAAATTCAATTTTCTTAGTCTGAATTTCACCCTGAAAATTCAATGACTGTTTAATATTCATCTGGATGGATCCATTCGCCCCTGGATGGCTTGATAGGTGGGAAGTAATAGGAAATGAATAGATTGGCTTATCTATATAGTAAACAGAACCATTTATTCTGACGGAATGAACTCCAAATATCTCTGTTGAAGAGGTGTACAAAAGAGAACTCCCAAGCTGATTAAAGCCGATTTTTACACAAAAACCGGATCTGATCATTAAAGCCCAGGCAAGTAATGTCTCCCCAGACTCATCATTTGGATAAATTGCATTTGAACACGCTTTTACGAGCAAAAAATATCCCCAATCGTTTAGTCCCAGCCGGTTTTGTATCGCATTCAGTTGATTAACCAGGTGATTGCTGTTCGCGACGATGAATTTTTTCCAATAGTCAGCTACTATTTCTTTTGAGAGTGGTTGATCAACAGGCAATGACAAGAGTTTATCATAGGTAACCGAAACATTATTACCATAGAATTTGAAATTTAGTTTAAGCGGATTGGAAGTAACGTATTCAGGTTTTCTTATTCTTGGCAGCTTTGTCGAAATATCGCCACTGGCATTATCGCCTTTTTCGGAAATATAGCAAGGAAGAAACTTAGGATTGTGATAGGAAGTTTCATCAAAATCAAATTGTGGGGCTATCTCAAATTTTTTGGATTTTGGGATGGAAGAAACAGGTAAAACCGAAAATTTTTCCCAGCTTGTTTCAAGTCCTTCTGCCATCTCACTGTCTTGTACCCTGGAGAAATGGTGAAATCCCGACTGAAGATAAGGGAGTGGCATTTGATTGTTGAGGAGATATTCTTTGCTTTCTTTGACCCAGATTTCTTTAAATTCCTGAATAGACTGACTAAAGATCAATGAGGCATGAAAAAGGAAACAAATTGTAAGTTTAATGCGCTCTCCAAACAATTTTGTAGTTTTTTAGTTTTTACAAAGATAAATCTAAAATACAAAGATTAGTACAATAATTTGATAACAGAATGTCTAATTTTGAGACGAATAAACAAGAATGGGAATCATATTAAAATATATTAATGTCATCGTCATTGCCAGTCTGAAATTCTTTTGGGCGACACCTTATTCATATCTATTTGGGCTGAAGGAATTGGAGACTTTTATCTTGATAGAAATAGGAGGACTACTTGGATTCCTATTTTATTATTATTTTTTCTCACTCCTTTTAAAAGAGCTAAAGCTTATTTGGCCCTTAATATATTACATTACTCCGAGAATTTTTAAAGTAAGATTCGAGCATTGGATGGATATGAGAAGGTACAGAAGACTGACTGCAAACAAGTTCACAAGGTCCAATAAAATGATTGTCCGAATACGAAGAAATTACGGGATGTTTGGAATTGTGGTTCTAACACCAGTTATCTTATCTATCCCGGTAGGGGCATTCCTTGGCACTAAATATTTCCACCACAAAAATAACTTTATCCCTTCCATGTTATTGTCGATCTTTTTGTGGGGAATCGTTTCGGTGCTATTATTCAGTACCTTTTTACGTCATTGATTCCTCAATGCTTTAAGAATTTTTCTCCCTTTCGACATCATCCCGCGAGATTGCCCTTCCTCCATCATTGTTTCCAAAACGTAAATCAGTTCACCCTTGAGATCCGGTTCTTTCATAGCTATTTGATAGAGCAACTGGAGCGCATTTGCCTGGACTGCTATTGCTTCGGAAGGCTTCATTAGATGGTAAAGAACATCGACCATCTGCCCTAGTTTCTCCTCAGGAATTTCTTGCTTGATCAGCATCCTGGTGAAATGCCGCTTCAACGAGCTGCTGGTCAGGTTAGGCAGCCTTTCGATCAGCTCATTAATGTAAGGTTCAAGCTTTGAAGGATCAGCTTCAGAGGCATGGTCAATCAGCCAGGCGGCGTGCCATGCCACTTTGGGATTGTCACTACTAATCAATTTGTAGACCCTAAGAAAGAGCATTTCATCCCTGAGTACCATTTCCCTCCAGAGATATATCTCATGGATAGAAGAGAATTGTTCGATATTCCTGCTTAGATCAAAGTCTTCCTCATTTTTCATTTCGAACTGACCTGAGAAAATCATAAAAGGCTACTTGCGAAGTTATTGCCGGCTGTTGACCATGATTTTTTATCTTATTGGAAAGTTCATTATCCAATATTCTGGCGGAAGTGTTGTCATTCCACTGCAAATCGAGGAATCCTTTGATCTCCGTTTTTAAACCAGGATCATAAATCGGAACGCTAACTTCGACCCTTCGATCAAGGTTTCTTGACATCAAATCAGCTGAAGAGATATAAATATTTTCCTTGCCACCATTGTAGAAATAATAAATTCTGGAATGCTCAAGGTAGCGATCAATAATTCCGATGGAAGTAATAGAGTAGGTTTCATCCTCCGGACTGGACATCAGTGAAAACATGCCCCTTACATTTACACGTACCTCAACCCCGGCTTTGGCAGCATCACATAATTTGGCAATGATTTCAGGATCAACGAGATTGTTGCATTTGATTAAAATAGTTGCTTTCAACCCATTTTTGGCAGCTTGAATTTCTTGCCGGATCAACTGTACCATTTTATTTCTCATGGTAAATGGCGAAACCATTAAATGATGATATCTTCCGATTTTGTAGTTTTTTTGAAAAAATTCAAAAATCTTAACAACCTCTTTAGATATTGCAGGATCTGCCGTCCAAAGCATCTGATCGGAAAAAATCCTTGAGGTGGTTTCATTGAAGTTTCCTGTCCCAATACAAGAATAATGCACATTGCCATTTTCCTCTTTTCTGGAAATCAGACATAGTTTGGAATGGACTTTTAAGCCAGGAACACCCAATATGATTTTTACTCCCTCCCTGGTTAATATATTACCCCACTGAATGTTATCCTGTTCATTGAACCTCGCTCTCAGCTCAAGAACTACAGTAACCTTCTTGCCGTTTCTCGCTGCGTTAATCAGCGCATGGAAAACGTTAGAGTTTTTTGCCACCCGGTAGGCAGTCATTTTAATTTCGGTGACCTTTGGATCAATCGATACTTCCCGTAACAGATCGATAAAATGGTAAAAAGAGTGATAAGGAAAGTGAAACAAAATATCCTTTTTTGCAATCGATGCCAAAAAGGGCTGCCCCTGAGTGATATCCGGATGCGGTAATGGCGTCATCGCCTTGTAATACAAATTCTTATTCCCAATTGAAGGGAAATCCATGAAATCCTTGAAATTATGAATCCGGGAACCTCCAATAATTACGTCGTCCTTGTCAAAATTCAATTTCTTAAGCAAGAGTGAAAGAAAATTTTCTGGAATTTCCTGGTCATGGACAAATCTTACCAATTCGCTATTCCCCCTTTTTTCCAAACTCTTCGACAATATTTTTACATAACTTTCTGCCACATCATCATCAAGGTCTAATTCAGCATCACGGGTGACTTTGACGATATAAGAGCTGATGGTTTTGAAGCTGAACATGTAAAATATATCCTTTAATTCAAACCGGATTACATCCTCCAGTAAAATGATGTGTCTTTTTTGATCATCGGATGGCAATATTACAAACCTTGGAAGGATATCAGTCGGAACCTCAATGAGCGCATATTCCTCTTTTTTTGATTTGCCCATTACCACCGCCAGATAGATGGCGTCATCGTTCAAAGAAGGCAGCGGTTGGTTCTTTTTGATGATGATTGGCATGATCCTTGGGCGAACTTCTTCTTTGAAGTAGGCTGTCACATATTCTCCCTGTTCAGCAGTAAGATTCGTCTCGTTGATGATGAAAATATCTTCCTCTGCCAGGTCTTTAAGTAGCTGGTTGTATATTCTTTCGAACCATTTGCTTTGAGCAACAACTGTTTGCTCAATCTGGTTCAAAACCTCTGCCGGTTGGTCTCCTTCAGTGAGCAAGAGATTTTCTATGCTGGCAAGCCGGCGTAAAATTGCCACACGGATACGGAAAAACTCATCCAAATTATTGGAATAAATACCCAAAAATTTGAGCCGTTCAATCAAAGGCACTTCTTTCCTGGAGGCTTCCTGAAGGAGTCTTTCATTAAACGACAGCCAACTCAACTCTTTATTGCGGATCTTATTGCTCATAGTATCGCTCAGGTAGTCTGGTCTTTTTGAAGTGAATATCTTAACTGGTCAAGCATAATCGGGACATCATCTGCATCCACTCCCTGACGCAAAAGGTGCTCCAGATCCTCATGAAAAGCCTCCATGAATTCATGTTCGGCCATTTCGGCATCATTAATGCTTTGCTTGTAGAAATCAAGTGCAATTTTTCTTTTTCCGAGGCACCATTGGACATGCCCCATATTCATGAGATCGAACTTGTTTGGTGAGTCTTCCACCAACATCCTGAAATATCGTTCAGACTGTTGTTTTTTACCAGTTAGAAGGGAACACCAACCAATAGGTCTCCAAATTTTCTTATTTCCGGGGGATAAATATTCCACCTTGAAATAAGACTTAAGCGCCTCTTCATATTGCTTCAACTCCATTCTGCAATGTCCGATAGATATATGAAGGCTAAGATTGTCAGGCTCTAATGCAACTGCTTGAAGATAATATTCGAGGGCTAAATCGGGTTTCTTTAAGTGTCTGTAACAAAGTGCAATCTTCTTGAAGTTCCATATCCTGTTTTGACCAAACAGATCAGCCTTTAAATAATAGCTTAAAGCGAGCTCAAAGTTGTCTTGTTTTTGATAACAATAGGCCAATTTTTGAATCATTTCGGGCTCTTCGAGATCTTTCAGGAGAATCTCAAATATTTCAGCAGCTTCATGGTAATAATTCTTTGCAAAGTAAAATTCTGCAATATTTCTTAACAGCTGAAGGTCGTCACTTAAAAGCTTTCGAAACACATTTTTATTGTGAAAATCGAACGTCCAGGAAAAAATGTTCTCAAATCCCTCCCTTTGAGGATGAAGTTTGTAAAATCGGTAGAGGTCCCGGATGTACTGGCCGGAAATAGCTTCCGCCTTTTTTTCATGGGCGATGATATCGTCTTCACTCTCAGATTCAATAAGTTGATCAAATTCAGCGCTTAAATTATCAAACATCATTTTTTTGTATTCAGCAGGAATAGTCTGCATACTGAAACAAAAAGAGTACTTGTCTGAGTTACATAATACCGGAGTCTTGAGAATCAGGTCAAAGAGTTTCCTGTTGTCCTGAAGATCATCAATGGAAGAGCTTCTTGTTAGCTGGGGGTGGCTGGGGTAGAAGGGAACAAACCAGTTCGTAAGTTCACTGAAAAAAGGAAAATTTTTCAGATTGGCGAAGGAGGTCATGAAAATATCCGCTCCTTTCATCTGCATTTCACTCAGTTCTTCCATTTTATCCATCAAACCCGGGGAATCTTTGAAAATATCACGCCATTCCGGATTTTTATCTTCATTCATGACATCTCCCAGCATTGCTTCAAGGCTAAGTTTATTCCTGAGGTTTGGACTTAGCTTCATCATCTCAGGTAAAATCTCATCCTGTAATTTTCGCTGGATCTTTTCTGTTTCTTTGGAGCCAATTAGTTGGAGTAATATTTTTTCCAAATGAAGCTTGAAGTTACTTCCTTCATATAGCAGCTCTAATCTGGCAGATATTGAAGGAAACAGGAAAATTCTTCTGTCAAAGTAATATAAGACAATGATCAAACCGGTCAGAGCCCTTTGATTAACCTCTTCATTGTTAGTTTCGTAACCTTCAAAAAGCAGCATAATTTTTTGCTCATCGAAAAACAACAACTGACTAAGAATTACTGAAGTTATCAGGAATGCTTTTTCATGAGCTGGGATGTGAGGATTCTGTAAGAAATTTTTGAATGATGAAATCTCATCAGCAGAAAGCTTATTTCTGAACCAAATGTGGTAAAAAAGATTGACAACTTTCTGATAATGAACTTCTTCTTCCAGTTCGTATTTCTTATCAAAGTAGGATTCCTCAATTAATTGACGGAGCTCTTTCTCCAGGTAAAATGATTCCAATAAAGCAAAATGTGCAGGTACATTCTCAATATATAGTCGACTGAAACCTCGTTTTTTCTGGTATTCCAGCGAACTTGAGAATTTCATCTTCAGGCTGTCGGCACAATGATCTGCCAGGTCAAAAGTTGAAACCAGGATGTGCTGGTAAATTTTCTGTCTTTCGGGGTCGGTGATCCCTTCAACAGTATATTTGAGCATGAATTTGTAGTTCTGTTCCAGGTCAAGCAAAAGATCACTGTATTCACCTAAACCATTCGCACTAATCATCTTTTCGAGTAGATCGAAGGCTGGCTTCAACTTCCTTTCTGAAAGTAGTTTGCAAATTGATTGGTGGCTATTCCTGATTTCTGTCTCGTTCATAATACTGCATCATTCCTTTACAATGATAGCCAAATTTACCATTTAATAGTTCCATAACAAAATGTGAAATCAAGACAGTAGGGTGATGAGCCGCTAATCCGGGGATGATTCAGAATCTATATTCAGCAGCTATGAGCAGAAAACGGGGTAGTAATTTGTATTCGGTTCTGGAAATACTGATGTCGTCTATCGAATAATTCCTGAAAGTTTCGGTATTAAGCAGATTTTTTCCTGACAGGCTGAGAGATAGTTTATTTTCAACAACATTATATCGTGCTTCAAAATCCAGAAAATTGTATTTGTTATTTTCCTTGTCGAGACTGCCGAAAAAGTAACGCTCTCCCTTTATCTGAAGGTCTAATTTTTTACTAAATGATAATGCCAGATCCAAAAATGACATATTATCGGTAAAGCTATTGCGAATACTCGTTTTTATCTCACAGTAGTTCCATTTTGAACCAAAATGAAAGTTGAACCAACCATGGAAACTAGATCGGAGCTCCAGACCATAATTGATATTCTGACCTCTTATTGATCTAAGATCTAAATTGTTAACCATATTTTTGTATTCCGAGAATGAATATCCAAAATTGATTTTTATGTTAGAAGTGATTACTTTAAGATACTGGTCAATATTTGAAGTAAACAATAAATAGGATTTGTTTTTTAACAGTATTTTTTCTGATTGAGAATAGTTCCTGGAGACGATTGTATTGGTGCTGTAGAAATCATGGTTCTTATTGTAAATCAAGAATGAATTTGCAAAGAATTTGCTGCCCCAGTTTCCATGAGAATAATTGAGTAGGAATGTGCTCAAATTTAGCTGATTAAACTCGCCCATTCCTTTCGAAAATGATCGGAAACGGGTGTTTATATACTTGTTACTGACATCCAGAACAGACGAATTTTGGTGATTATACGAATAGGAAGTGATGATTATATCATTTTTTGTAATCCGCCATTGTCCTCCTATTTTTGGATTGATGAAAAACGGATCTTGATATCTTACTTTGCCAGACTGTTTTAAATAATTGAAGAGCTGGTGAAAATCAAGTGAAAAGTCAATTCCGAAATTCTTAAACTGCTTATTATATTTCGAAATCAGGTAAATGTCATTGGTCGAATAGGTCAGATAATTTTGGTACATTGGGGGTTCATCAATGATAATTTTTTCGTTCATCAATTTGAATTCTGATTGTAAAACATCCAATCTGAATTCATTCCCAAATTTGATTTCCAATAAATCCCCGTTCTTTTTTTTGTCCATCAGATGGGCAGCAAATCCTCCAAATTGCATTTGATTCTTGCAATTCTGTTGGACAAGACTTACTCCTGAATCCTCAGGAAAGAGGTCTTGGTAATAGAATTTATCCAGAGAAAAATTCTGCGGTGCGCTCTCATAAATATATCTCCCAGATATAAGTAACACCTTGTTATTCCTTAATCTATTAGTATATAAAAGTTTATGGTCAATCAGGGTGTTGTTATTCGACAGGATCTCGTTGGATAAAGAATCATTAAAATTTAATTTGTTAAACTTCTTTTCATCCGAATGATTGAATTTCCCGAAATATTCAAGTGTTTGATTTTTTGAAATATCATCTGTAAGAACAATTTTGCCGAATCCGGTTACCTGAGTGTTTTTTAAACGGTGATCCTCAAAATTGGAAAATGAAGTCGATCCGATAGAAGTTGATTCGAAAATGCTGTTGTAGAAGTTATTTTCATCGGTGTTGAAAAATGCCAGTGTTTTTACCTTAACTTTTGATGTTGGATTGAATATGGCATTTAATGCGTAAACACCTGATTTATTGAACAATAATCGATTTTGTTTTAGGTTTGGAGAGAAGGTGCTTATATCAATTACTGACCTTGCGTTTTGGTTTTCACCAATGCTTCCCGCCTCATCAGATTCAGAGGCGGGCCTAATAAGGAAATTTATATCGCCCGTCGCGTCTTCTCCTACATTATTGAGGCTCACAATTCCGTAAAATTTTGTCTTACCTCCAAAATTCATGAGGTTCGCGTAAGTTTGATAGTGATTTCCATTTTCGGGACCATAACCCAGGGAAGCATTGCCAAACCATTGTCTTTTTGAATCTTCCTTCAATTTAAGGTTCAAGGCTACCTTTTCACTGTTCTCAATCCCTTTTAGCAGTTTGTTGTTAGAATAATGCTGGTAGACTTCTACTTTGCTAACCGGATAAGCGGGCATATTTTTGGTGAGAATCCTGTATCCTTTTTCGAACAGATCGTCCCCGTCGATCATTACTTTTTCTACTTCCCGATTGCCTACACTTATTTTGCCATCGTCATCCACAACCAAGCCGGGGATTTTTTTAAGCAAGTCTTCCAGGACTCTTTCATTTCCTTGGGCAAATGCACCTGCATTAAATATAATTGTGTCTTTCTTGATGATCATCGACTTATTGGCCGAAATAATTACTTCGTTCAACGGGATTGGTTCAAAAATCATCACCGCATCCCTGGTCAAATCCTGCGACTCTGGCCCAAACTCGACCGGAAAGGTGGTGGTTTTGTAGGACATAGCCGAAAAATTCAGCAGAAATTTCCCTGACTTGCTTGTTTTCAAAATGTAGTAGCCCGTCCCATCAGCCTGACAATATGCAATAATTGAGGAGCTATTGTCAGGCTGAATAAAGACATTGGCATAGGCAACAGGATTCTTTTTCTCATCGAAGATTCTTCCGGAGAGTGATATCTGTGAGAATGAAAGATAAGGGATCAGCAATAATATAAAGGTATACTTTTTCAAGGGAAGGAGGATTTTGGTTTGATTTCAATATAAATGAGAGATCAATTTCTAATCCATCTCAATACTTTTGATACCAACAGATTTTGCAGTTATTGTGAGACCTCTTTCCGATTTGGAAGAAATCCGACTTAACATCTCTTCAATTTTCTTTTTTCCTTCTTCTCTTAACTTTAGGTAATCTTCTCGTGATATTATTTTCAAATTATCTGAAATATTGGGGATTGAATTGTTTTCTTTTTTTACGCTTTTAACAAATAACATAACTTCTTTAGCTTCATCTCCTAATTCTAAGATCAATCCAGGCAATCCGTTTAATTTAAGTGGTCCAAAGCTTGTCTGAATTTCTGTTGTAAACCAAGCGTAGTAATTGCGTCCTCTAAAGGAACAATTAGCTTTGGTACATTCATAATTTCCAATTTTTTGGTTCTCCTTAGTTAATATCCAATTCACTTCTGGTGCAGGTTCTCCAATTATATAAAATTCATTTTTGTCGAAGCCCTGGATTAATTCTAAAATAGTATTTTTATCCCTGTCATACGTTGTGTAGTAAGTAGTTGTATCCTTACATCTGATATTGATCGATACATTATCACTTTCATTAAGTTTTTGATTGATTTCTTCTTCCGTAATTTCTTTCACAATTGAGGTTTCCTGATATTGGAAAAGTGATTGAGTTTTATTGAAGTATAAATTTGCATTATAGGTGCAATAGCTATAAAAATTTAACCTCATATCATATTGAATTTTGAAATCATACATTATATTTTCTTGGGCTTGAGTAAACAATCCTTGAACAATAATGGCCATTATTAGAATATTTTTTTTCATTGATTTTAGTTGTTAAATACTGGCTGTCGAAAATGACAGCCAGTAATGTTTTTAATCAGGTTAATCAAAAATCATATATTTTGCCCAAGCCACCATATCACGTAACTGAGCCTGAGCTTCAGCCTTTGCTTGAGCACAATCTCCAGATACAGTAACAGATAATTCCACATCAAAGAATGGAGTTTTTAATGTAGTTTTTAAAGTAAAAGAACATTGGAGAGCGACAGCTTCAACTTTGTAAATATTTATTGATTCGCCAATCAATTTCACTAACTCACTTTCATTGAGGTTGGTAATATCTCCCAAATCAATTTTGACATTTATTACCGGAGCTACTGTTTTCTGAGTTAAATCAACAGTTTGTGTAACGGAAGTAGCAAAGACGACCGAAGACATAAAGAAAAAGGCCACCAAAAGCAGGGTTAATTTATTCATCATTTTGAATTTTAATCTTTTATAAACAGTATATTCACGAAATGTATTTGCCTCCGGTGCATCGTGCATACACATAAGGCGGGCCCGCTTCGAGTGGGTGGAGCCACAACTTTTTGGCCGCATCGGTGAGCCCTACCTGATGGTTCTTGAGGGACTTAGCAGGGTGAAGTAATCCGGTGCGGCCTCCCAAACAAATTTATTCAGTGGCATAATTGCTGATTTAGTGATGATTTAGATGATGTGAGTTCTTATCTTTCAAAGGGTATATAGCAGCTGGCAAAGAATTGGGATTTTCCCCTGGTACGATCCCCCTATTGATATTATAAGTTACCCCGTTTTTTTCAATAAACGAAATCGAAAGGGCTTGACAATCCCAATTGGACTTGACAATCCCGATAGAAAGAAAAAATCTTCAAGGTAATTTGCTTCGCGGAGATCCCGTTAGTCAGTAAGATAGGAAAGACTTCCTTTGCAAAAACCGACAAAAACTAAACGCTAAAAATACCTTGCGATGTATCTCCGGTTTCTCTTCGTGCTTAAAAATTCGTAGTTGATTGTAAACTCATGTGTACCAGAGTTTACCATATTCTGATGGTAAGTTGTCAAATCGAAAGAATATCCGAATCTAAGCTGATTATTCACATTGAACTGGAACAACAAAGCATAGGAATTCTTAAAACGATAAGTTGCACCAAACCACACCCTGTCATAAAGTAAAATGTTCGCCCCCAAATCTATATAGGAGGGTGTTTGCGCACTCCAGCGGTAGAGGAGTGTGGGCTTCAGCTTCACGTATTCAGAAATAAAAAACACATAGCCTCCCATCGCATAGAAATGAACAAACTCATGATACGTGCTATTCTCTGAATCGTCGACAATACGGTTAACCAGCAATTTTGGCATCGAGAACCCAAGAAAGAAAATATCACTATGCCACAAAACCCCGACCCCCACGTTTGGCAACATCCTTAGATTGACATTCTGCGCAAAAGAGGGATCCATCTGATCGTTAATTTCCAGGTCCGTATGCCCGGCATGATAGGTGTTGAATCCAGCCTTAATACCCAAAGAGAGATATTGCTTGGTCCTTAAAAAGATCCGGTAGTTATAATCTACATAAAAACCATTCTGTAAAATTGGTCCCCATTTGTCATTTACAATGGACATCCCCAACCCCACATTATGCGATTTGAGAGGCATATCAATGGTAAATGTATTCGTATTCGGGGCTCCTTCCCATCCAACCCACTGTGCACGCGATAATGCAGAAACATTCAGAACACCTGTGATTCCAGCATATGCGGGCTGTATAGATAGTAGATTGGTCAAATATTGGGTATAAACCGGATCTTGTTGGGATTTCGCCGGCTTAGGAAATCCTACCAGATAAACAAGTAGTAACAGAGGCAAAAAATACGACAGATTCCAATTCGATTTTCTCATTTTAAGGATTTAAGGGAGTCCTTTCAAATTCAGGATGAATATACTTATTTCCATTCATAAGAAACAATGGTGAGCATTCGATTTGCAGAATCTATTATCTTCGTAAAAAATTAAACTATTTAGCGATGTTTTCAGGAATTGTTGAGGGAATGGGTACTGTCGTATCAATTGTCAAAGACCAGGAGAATTTTCATTTTACCCTAAGCTGTGATTTTACTTCCGAACTTAAAGTAGATCAAAGCCTTTCACATAATGGTGTTTGCCTGACTGTTGTGCACATTGAAGGTCTCCAGTATACCGTTACGGCTATCAAAGAGACACTTGATAAAACAAATCTGGGCTTATTGAAAGTTAAGGATAAAGTAAATCTCGAAAGAAGCATGAAAATAGACGGACGCCTTGACGGGCACATCGTTCAGGGCCATGTCGATCAAACGGCTGTTTGCGAGGAAGTCTCAGAAGCAGATGGCAGCTGGTATTATACATTTAAATATGATTTCGATCTGGCAAAGGCTCGCCAGGGATATATGACTGTCGAAAAAGGTTCTGTCACTGTAAACGGGGTGAGTCTTACTGTGGTGAATTCCCGGAAGGACTCTTTTCAGGTAGCTATCATTCCTTATACGCATGAACACACTAATTTTCATGCAATTAAGAGAGGCAGCGTCATCAACCTGGAGTTTGATATCATCGGTAAATATCTGAGCAGACTCGCCGAATATAAAATATGAAGCGCTAACTAATTCTATAATAAACACATAATGATTAAATTAACCTTGTTGCTCACAACATCTGTCTGCCTTCTATCCTTACCAGGAAGCCCTCAAAGCAAGGAAACTCCCGAATCAAAGGCTGCCAAAATTCATCAGTCTGTCTTTACCATTGACACTCACTCTGATACCCCCCTGAATCTGTTGCGCGACGGATTTGATGTCGGAAAGCGGCAGGATCAGGCTACTACCGGAACCAAAGTGGACTTTCCCAGAATGAAAGAGGGTGGCCTCGATGCACAATTCTTTGCCGTATTTGTCGGTCAGGGTGCCAGAAATCCAGAAGGTGACCTTAAAGCAAAAAATAAGGCACTCGAAATTCTGGACGCCATCCGGAAATGTGTCTCGGCAAATACCGATCAGGCCTCCATCGCCTTGACCCCGGATGATGGATATGCGCTAAAAAAACAAGGAAAGCGTGCCATCTACCTCGGATTGGAAAACGGATATGCGCTTGCCAATGATATTACCATGGTCAAAAGGTACTATGACATGGGAATCAGGTATATAACCCTTTGTCATACTTCGAATAATGATATCTGCGATTCTTCTACCGATAAGAAACTGGGGGAGGAACATCATGGATTATCTGCCTTCGGTAAGGAAGTAGTTGCCGAGATGAATAAATTAGGCATGATGATCGATGTCTCGCATATTTCGGACGCGTCATTTATGGATGTGATCAGGTTGAGCAAGTATCCAATTATTGCCAGCCATTCCTGCGCGAGGGCTATCTGTGATAATCCAAGGAACCTGACCGATCAGGATCTGAAGGCCCTTGCTAAAAACGGCGGTGTGATTCAAATGTGCTTCCTTTCTGATTATATCAAAGTCCCTGATCCTAATCCTAAAAGAGATTCTGCCATGACTGCAGTCAGGAAGAAATACAACGATTTTCAGGATCTTTCGGATGACAAGCTTAGAGATGCCAGACAGGAATACCGCGAAACGTCTAAAAAATTTCCTTCCAAACTAGCTACCGTGAAGGATATGGTAGATCACATCGACCATATAGTAAAAGTAATTGGGATTGATTATGTAGGCATTGGAACAGATTTCGATGGCGGTGGAGATCTCTCAGGTTGCAGGGATGTAAGTCAAATGGGCAATGTTACCCTCGAACTGGTTAGAAGGGGTTATTCTGAAAGCGATATCCGGAAAATCTGGGGAGGCAATTTTATGAGGGTTTTCAAGGCAGTGCAGACTGCCACGGTCCAGAAATAGTTATTTCTTGTCAGCCATCAACCAGTATCCGGTTTCTGGTTCTGTTTTTGCCAACTGAGCAAGAGCCACTTCAGCCTCTTTCCTGGTTTGGAAACTTTGAACCGAAACACGGAAGAAATATTTTCCTAAATTGGAAACCTGAGCAGGATAACCTTGCTTGGTCAGCCTGTCCGCTAACTTGTCAGCGTTTTCCCTGATCTTAAAACATCCGCCTACTACATGGTATTTGCCTTTAGCCGGCTCATTCACTACTGTTTGAGAGACAAGCTTTTCTTCTTTAGGAACAGTGGTCATAGCAGCTGCCGGAGAAGTGGAACTCTGAAGCGGGACATTCTTTTCTGCCTCAACCTTATTGATCAACTTGGTATCATTAATCGGCAAGGAAGCAGTATTTGAATTCTGCTGCCTGACTAACCTGCTACTGTCAAAGACATTATTATATGGAATAAAATAGAGTGCCACGACAAGCGGGATCCCTATTAAAGCATATTTCAAGACTGGATGCAAATGCCTCTGCGGTTCGGGATCCTTATCCCTGAATACAGGTTTAGGCGTTTGGGTATACTTATTTATAAGCCTTGGGAAATGAAATGGATCCAAACCAAAAGCGTCAGTCCGTAC
The DNA here is from genome assembly GCA_037137375.1 of Prolixibacteraceae bacterium. GTDB lineage: Bacteria > Bacteroidota > Bacteroidia > Bacteroidales > Prolixibacteraceae > CAINVV01. The sequence goes on along the minus strand of JBAXKJ010000002.1, from coordinate 6,187 downwards.
CATTTTATTTTCTTCCGCTTCAAAAATCAGATGTTCATTCTGATCATAACGAAGATTACCAATCTGATCGATAACAATTCTCTCGCCATTTTCAAGCCTAAAGATACTTTCAGAGACAAATTCGGAGACTATTCTTCTGGCCTCCAAATACCCAATCCCTTCTCTGTCAGAGATATAATTAACCAATAAACCGTCATTTTTCTTCAGTTTCCCACTAAAAATAATCTCTTTGGATGGTGGAGAAAATTGGTCGTTTCGCTCATCAAATCCTGAGACCTGATAATTGGCAATAAACCCTCCGAGATCGGGGATGATCACGCAATCGTTGGTTTTCAACAATTCTGAAAGATAAACTGAAAGGTTCATGAATGATTATTTGGACTCCAAATATATGAAATACCCACGATAATATGTTCACTTCAACCGAAAATGTTTTTGTGGATATTAGCTTCGCTGATCTTCGATTCCTTGCGACCATTGAAAGACAAAATTTTATCGCAAGAATAAATCTTATATTTAGTACTTTTGGTAATCAATACAATTCGACAACAAAAAAGCAATAATTACGTAATAGAATAAAAATTTACATAGGATGAAGGGAAAAATACTGGTTACGGGTGGTACGGGATACATTGGCTCACATACAGTAGTTGAATTACAAAATGCTGGTTACGAGGTAGTCATAGTTGACGATTTGAGCAACTCTACCGAGGCAGTTGTCAATCAGATCGAACAGATTAGCGGAAAACGCCCGGAATTTCACTGCTTCAATATGCAGAACCTTGAGCTCCTCGAAGATCTTTTCCAAAAGTCCGGAGGAATCAATGCCGTTATCCATTTTGCTGCCTACAAGGCTGTTGGAGAATCAGTTGCCAAACCACTGATGTATTACCGGAACAACCTTTTATCCCTGGTGAATTTATTTGAGTGTATGGATAAATTTAAGACTGATTTCCTGGTCTTTTCCTCTTCCTGTACCGTATATGGTCAGCCGGATAAGCTCCCGGTCACGGAACAGACTCCCCGGCAAAAGGCCGAATCCCCTTACGGTAACACAAAAATTGTTTGCGAGGATATTATCCGTGATTTTACAAAATCCAATCCTCAGATAAAAAGCATTGCACTAAGGTATTTTAATCCAATAGGAGCCCACCCAACTGCGTTAATTGGTGAACTTCCTAACGGGATTCCTAATAATTTAGTGCCCTTCGTTACCCAGACTGCTGCTGGTATCCGTGAGCAATTATCCGTATTTGGAAACGACTACAATACTCCTGATGGTAGCTGTATACGCGATTATATCAATGTAGTGGACCTCGCCCGCGCCCATGTGATCGCTATTGAACGACTGCTTGAAAAGAAGAATGAATCGGACTTCGAATTCTTTAATGTTGGTACTGGAAAGGGAGTCTCCGTACTTGAACTCATTCATGCTTTTGAAAGTGCTACGGGACAGAAAGTTAACTACCGAATCGTAAGCAGAAGAGCGGGAGATATAGAGAAAATCTTTGCTGATACTACCAAAGCCAATAAAGTATTGGGCTGGAAATCAGATACATCACTGGAGGATACTCTTCTTTCCGCTTGGAACTGGGAGAAACGTTTAAGAGGCATTAACTAATACAATATCCATACCATGAAAAAAACAATTTTGATTACTGGTGGAGCCGGATTTATCGGTTCGCATGTTGTCAGACGGTTTGTTACAAAATATCCGGAATATAATATCCTGAATCTGGACCTGCTGACTTATGCCGGCAATCTTGAAAATCTTAAGGATGTTGATACCTTGCCGAATTACACTTTCATCAAGGGAGACATCACTGATATTGAATTCATTAATAACCTCTTTGGGAAGTATCCGATTGAAGGAGTTGTTCACCTTGCAGCAGAATCCCATGTCGACCGTTCTATCACCGACCCGGCAGCTTTCATTAGAACCAATATTTTCGGGACTTTCAACCTGATCCATGCCGCAAAGGAGCATTGGAAAAATCAAATGGAGGGTAAACGCTTTTACCACATATCTACCGACGAAGTTTACGGTTCACTGGGTGAAACAGGGCTATTCCTGGAAACCACTCCTTATGACCCTCAGAGTCCATATTCAGCTTCGAAAGCGAGTTCCGATCATCTTGTCAGGGCTTATCACAATACGTTTCACCTTCCGGTATTGATTTCCAACTGCTCAAATAATTATGGTCCAAATCATTTTCCTGAAAAACTGATTCCTCTCTGCATTCATAATATCCAGCATAATAAACCTCTTCCGGTTTACGGGAAAGGTGAAAATATCCGGGATTGGCTCTATGTTGAGGATCATGCGTCTGCCATTGATGTGATTTTTCACAAGGGAGTCATTGGCGAAACGTATAATATTGGAGGTCATAACGAGTGGACCAATATTGCCCTTATCAGGACTTTGTGTGATGTAATGGACCAAAAACTGGGAAGGGCCAAAGGCACCTCCCAGCAATTAATCACATTTGTAAAAGACAGGGCCGGTCATGATATGCGCTATGCCATCGACTCCTCAAAAATTCAGAGGGAGCTTGGCTGGACGCCTTCCCTTCAATTCGAGGAAGGACTGGCCAAGACAGTAGATTGGTACTTGAAAAATTCTGACTGGCTCGAAAATGTCGTTTCAGGATCTTACCAGGAATACTACGATAAACAGTACCACCAGAGGTAAATCTATTTTCTTACAGCCTTTACCGCGACTGGTCCATCAGGCGTATCAGCTTTCCCTTCCAGGGTCTGATTCACCATTTTGAATTTTATAGTTATCAGGGTAGATTCCAGATAGATGCTGGCAGAAACTACATCGTCCTTGATGGTTATTTCGGCGAAATTTACTTTTTGACCTTCAATCACCAGTTCGCCCTTCAGTTTGTCTCCAGCCTGAGTAAAATTTATCTGGCCGGAAGTATAATTTGGGGGTGCTGTGGGTGCAGTGTATTCCCATTTTCCTACCAGATTTTTCATGTCTAAAGGTGCTGCCTGCAACTGAGCCAAAACAATAATTGAAAGTGTTAATGTCAAAAATAATCCTTTGATTTTCATGTAATTGATTTGAATTAAAATTTAAAATTGCTATTTTAATTGGTGTACAAAGCCCATTAATCTGTCAACTGCATCATGAACCTGCGCTGCGTCTTCACAACCAATCGTCATGGCATGCACTTTTCTGCTGTTGACAACAAATTTCATTGATTCGATCCGTTCCTCTTCTTTGATCAGACCCCCACCGCCAAAAATTTTCATGCCTAAAACGCCTTTACCCTTGGACGCTGCCTGATCAAGCAGTGTGAGAATTTTGTCGGGTGAAGCATCCATCCGGACCTCTTTGTTGTTGATCCTGGCGAGTACGATGTCTGGCCAGTCATGCATAATTCCGTTCTGAAGTGCATTAAAGTCGTGTGCGGAGAAGCCGACTTTCTTGATAAGACCCTTTTCCTTTGCCTCACTCAATCCATCCATGAAACGTTTCTTATCATCTGTCCAGTTGCCCTTTGTCATGCAATGAAGCAGCACAATGTCAAGATAATCAGTCTGCAGTTCCTTCCGGATGCGTTCAATCGTTTGATCAACAGGCTGGAGTGGATGCCAGTCAAGATTTTCTGTCCAGATCTTAGTCATGACTGTGAGCTGTTCCCTCGGAAGCATTTTTATCGCTTCCTTAACGAATATATGTGAACCATAGGTGTCTGCAGTATCCAAAAACCGAATTCCCCGGTCGAAACCCGCCTGAACTATCAGCTTGAATTTTTCCAGCCCGATCCGTGTCTGGTTCGACTGGTGATTCCATCCGTTGGTTCCCATTCCCATCGCCATGCGGGAAACCCTCAATCCGGTTTTCCCCAGATCCACCATATCAACCTTAAGAGGGATTGCAGATTCTGCCTTCAAAAAGGAAAGACTGCCTGAGACTACTACAGCTCCGGTAAGACCTGTCCTCAGGAAATTACGCCGTGTGAATTTTGCCATTGTTTCCGGTTTTGTCCCCTAAAAATAGCAAATATTTATTTCAAACCAATGTTGGTATAATCTACCGTGGTATTCGCATATCTCACTGAAATCTCATCCAGAATCGATAGTACTTCCTCTATCTCAATGGCCCGCAAAAGTCTTATACGTAACTCTTTGAAATCCGTCAGATTAGGAAAATATCTTGCAAAATGCCTTCTCATTTCCAGTACCGCTCTTTTAGGATCATCTTTCCAGGTTAATGACTGATTTAGCTGGTCTTTTACATTTTCAACTATAAATGGGACAGTAGGAGGAGGGGTCATTTCTCCTGTATTCAAATAATTCCTGACTTCAGCGAAGATCCATGGTCTGCCAATAGAACCCCTGCCGATCATTAATCCATCCACGCCCGACTGATCCAGAAATGCCTTTGCCTTCTCGGGCCCGTTGATATCTCCATTCCCGATGATGGGAATTCTCATCCTTGGATTGTTCTTCACCTCTGCAATCAGACTCCAGTCGGCAGTTCCCGTGTATAGCTGACTTCTGGTGCGGCCATGGATAGCAAGCGCCTGGATCCCAACATCCTGCAGTCTTTCGGCTACTTCAACAATTGGCATGTCGTCGTGATCCCAACCTAGTCTGGTCTTGGCAGTAACCGGCAATTGAACTGCCTTCACCACTTCCTCCGCCATCTTAACCATTTTCGGGATGTCACGCAATAGTCCCGCACCAGCCCCTTTTCCCGCAATCTTCTTCATCGGGCATCCAAAATTAATATCGATAAAATCAGGTTGGGATAAAGCAGCAACCCTCGCAGCTTCTGCCATCGAATCAATATTGGAACCATAAATCTGAATGGCCAAAGGCCTGTCAAAATCAAAAATCGTCATCTTCCTTTTGGTGTGCGCTACATCACGGATAAGCGCCTCAGAAGCTATGAATTCAGTGTACATCACGTCCGCACCATATTTTTTACACAGGTAACGAAATGATTTATAGGTCACATCTTCCATGGGAGCCAAAAATAGCGGGAGATTTCCCAATTCAAGATTTCCGATCTTCATAATAAAATTTATAGGTCTGCAGGAGGCAAAGATAACCATTCGGTACAAATCACTCTTTGCATCCCCGAAGGATATGATAACTTTGCAGTTGAAAAATATTTTACCATGAAGTATCTTCGGGAAGTCACTCCGTTTACCCAACTTTTGTTTTCGATGGTTGTCATTCTTGTGGGAGGGATTCTAGTTTCAATGATTGGATTTCTGGGGTGCTGGATTTATTTGGGAGTCAGTGCCGAAACGATTACCGGGATGTTGTCAAACATCAATGATTCAGCCAATATCCCATTACTGAAGTTCTTTCAGATCCTTCAGACGCTTGGAATGTTTATACTTCCCCCGCTCGTGCTGGCCATCTTTCTTGATGACAAACCTTTGCAATTTCTCAAACTAAATATCAAGCCATCCTGGATCATGATCGGGATTGTCTCCCTGATCATTTTGGTTGGAAGTCCGTTAATTGAGTGGATTTCAATTGTCAACCAGCATCTTGTTTTGCCTTCGTGGATGAGTTCGATAGAAGACTGGATGCGTAATTCGGAGAACCAGGCAATCCAAATCACGGAGGCTTTTCTTTCTACCAAGAGTATCAGCGGATTATTAGGAAATTTATTTATTGTGGCTGTTTTGCCTGCCATTGGTGAAGAACTTTTGTTCAGGGGCTTACTTCAAAAGCTCATTAAAGATCTAACCAGAAACAGTCATTTGGCGATATGGATCACCGCTGCCTTGTTTAGTGCATTGCATTTGCAATTTTTCGGTTTTCTTCCCCGCATGCTGCTTGGGGCTCTGTTCGGATATCTTTTGGAGTGGACAGGAACCTTATGGTTGCCCATTATCGCACATTTTATCAACAATGCGGCCGGTGTGATAACCTTTTTCGTAACAGGAACCGGACTCGAGCCGGATAAAGCCGATGCGCCTATCTTCGGTGACAGCACCTTCATTTATGCAATTTTAAGCGGAGTGGCTCTTTGGTTGTTGCTCAGGTATTTATACTCAAAAAGAGTCATTTCATAAATATGCAGAAGCAGACCCTTATCCATGTCAAAGGCATCCTCTGTTTCACGAATATTTCACAAATCACTACAAACAAGAAACCCAATCACTGATAATTAAATGATTGGGTTTTTCTTAGTAGCCCCACCGCGACT
>JBAXKJ010000001.1:0-337511 GCA_037137375.1 Prolixibacteraceae bacterium | reverse complement strand
AAAATTTTAAATATAATCCAGAACCTCAGGCTTTACTTATTTCCTCTCAAATCGTACACGGTCTCCCGTATACACTATCAACGAAACCTAGTCATCTTTTTCTTCTTACCTCTTCTCAATATCTTTCAATGAACTTTATCTTCTTTCTTCACCCCCCAGCTAAACCCTAAAATATCAAAGCATCTTAGACCCGCTAAGGGAGTGCAAATGTAAAGCGTTTTTTATTCCTAAACAAACCTTTCTGTAAAATTGTCTGGACAAGGACCAAAATATGCATGCTATCCTTTTGAGAATCTGAAACGTTAAACCCTTGAAAAAAAATAAAAAAAACTATCTGACGCCCAAATTTTATTCAGGAATACCACAATTGTATTATTTTTACCAACTCAAAGTAATAAAAAGAAAGTGTTCGACAGCATTATTGTAATACCTACCTACAACGAAAAAGAGAATATTGAAAGGATGATCCGGACAATATTGCATCTGCCCAAGCAATTTCACATTCTCATTGTAGACGATAATTCTCCGGATGGTACTGCTGCAATAGTCAGGAAAATACAGAAGAAACATCCAGAACAACTTTTCATGGTCGAACGCAAGGGAAAACTTGGTCTGGGAACGGCCTACCTGACCGGCTTCAGATGGGCACTTGAAAGAGACTACCAGTTTATCTTCGAAATGGACGCCGATTTTTCTCACGATCCAATTGAACTCCTGAATTTGTACAAGGCTTGTAATGAAGATGGTGCAGATCTGGCCATCGGTTCAAGGTATATTTCCGGCATTAACGTGATTAACTGGCCATTAAAGCGTGTCCTGATGTCCTATATGGCTTCCAAATATGTCAGAATTGTAACTGGAATGAAAATCATGGACACCACTGCCGGGTTTAAATGCTACAAAAGGGAAGTACTAGAAAAGCTCGACCTCGACAGAATCAAAATGAAAGGATATGGTTTTCAAATTGAAATGAAATTCAAAACCTGGAGATTGGGATATAATATTGTCGAAGTCCCTATTATCTTCACAGACCGCAAGGAAGGAGCCTCAAAGATGAGTGGAGGTATTTTCGGAGAGGCATTCAAAGGCGTAATCAAAATGAAAATTGCAAGTTATTTTTCCTATCCCGGCAAAAAAACCTAAAATTTATTCGTAATATTATATTCATATTTACTGCACAACGATCGGATGAAAGACCTAATTATCAAAGATGCCAAGGTTGTAAATGAAGGAAAAATCCTGCGCGATACCAGTCTGCTAATAAGGAATGGAATAATTGAAAAAATTTTCAGGGATTCGGTTCCAGAGTCGATTCTAGCAAATGCGGAAGTCATTGATGCTGCGGGCAAACTATTATTACCAGGAGTTATTGATGATCAGGTGCACTTCCGTGAACCCGGACTTACCCTCAAAGGAGATATTTATTCAGAATCTAAAGCTGCAGTTTCTGGAGGAGTCACCTCTTTTATGGAAATGCCTAACACTGTGCCACAAGCCACTACTCAGGAAATCCTGAATCAAAAGTATGATAGGGCTTCAGAAGTCTCGCTTGCTAACTATTCATTCTATATCGGAGCAACCAATGACAACCTCGATGAGCTACTAAAAACAGATCCTTCCAAGGTTTGTGGCATCAAGGTATTTCTTGGATCTTCGACTGGCAATATGCTGGTTGATAACCCTGTAACAATTTCTTCGCTGTTCCAGAAATCAAAAATGCTAATAGCAGTTCACTGTGAGGATGAGAATATTGTCCAGGCTAATCTGGCCGCAGCGGTTGAAAAATACGGAGAAAATATTCCCTTGAGCGAGCATCCCAAAATCCGTGATGTAAGCGCTTGTTTCAACTCTTCATCCAAGGCTGTCGAGCTGGCTAAAAAATTTGGTACCCGTTTACATATTCTGCACGTCTCCACTGCAGCAGAAGTTGCGCTCTTTGAAGCGGCGCCGGTAAAAAACAAGAAGATTACTTCAGAAGTTTGTGTACATCATCTTTGGTTTTCAGATGCAGACTATGAGAAATACGGTGCACGTATCAAATGGAATCCTGCCATTAAGAGTGCCAACGACAGAACCGCACTAATCAAAGCACTGAATGACAACAGAATAGACATTATTGCTACAGACCATGCCCCGCATACTGAAGAAGAAAAAGGCCGTCCTTACTTAAAGATGCCTTCAGGTGGTCCACTTGTTGAACATTCCCTGTTGGCTATGTTGGAAATGAGCAGGAACGGAAAATTATCTCTGGAGAAAGTTGTTGAGAAAATGTGTCATGCTCCGGCTGACCTATTTGGTATTGAAAAAAGAGGATACATCCGCAAAGGATATAAGGCAGACCTTGTCCTTGTTGATACAGGAAAGTGGACAGTCTCCAAAGAAAATATTCAAGCTAAATGTAACTGGTCGCCATTCGAAGGTGATTCATTTTATTACTTTGTCAGTCAAACCTTTGTAAATGGAAACCTCGTTTACGAAAATCTGAATCCCGGTAAAAAAGGGACCTTTCATGAACAAATAAAAGGAGAAAGACTCCTCTTCTCTACCAGCCAGGAAGGGTGATCAGCTAAAAATTGTTTATTTATTTAAGAAGAAATCTTGCGGCGGTACGGGTTCTTTGCTCGACAAAGACTTGCCTGTTCTCTGTCATTTTCTGAATGATTTCGTGGTTATAATACCTGATAGTCAAGAGCTCAAGATTTTCATTGTAATGCACCACAAATTTTTTCTTCAAATCTTCTATTAGTTGTTCGAATCCTCGTTCTGGTTTGTCAATCGCTACGGAAAAATTCATGGCAGATTGCTGCACAAGGTTCATCCGTAACCTTTTCTGAGCGAAGATCTTATAGATTTCGCCGATACTTTCCTCCGCAATAAAAGAGAAATCCTTTGGTGATATGGTGATAAGCACCTGATCTTCCTTGTCAATATAGACAGGGATATACTCCATCGGATGATCGATGTGGCAGATAATAGAACCAGTTTCTTCTTTGTGCAGGAAGGACCTGACATAGAGGGGAATCATCTTTTCAACCAAGGGTTTCATCGTCTTGGGATGAATGACCTTTGCACCATAATAGGTCATTTCAACGGCTTCCCGGTAGGAAATTATATCCAGTTTGCAGGTCGATTCATATTTGTGCGGATCCGCATTCATGATTCCCGGTACGTCCTTCCAGATGGTCACACTTTCCGCATCCATGACATTGGCGATGATCGCGGCACTGAAATCGGAACCTTCCCGTCCAAGCGTCGTCGTCAGGTTAAAAGTAGTGGCTCCAATGAAACCTTGTGTCAGGCAGACACTGTTATTAGAAAATGTAAAGGCCTGGGGAAGCAGTTTCCTGGTAAGTTCCCAATTAATCTCACCTTCGCGCCAGGTATCATTTGTTCGAATATAATGGCCAGCATCGATCCATTTGGTCACTTTGCCGATGCTATTCAGATATGCAGCAACGATCTCAGTGGATACCATCTCTCCTGTCGAAACTATCTGATCATATTCAAAATCATAATTCAAAGAAGGAGGTATGTTAACTCTTTTCAATAATGCATCAAAATCCTCATTTACAGTACTTTCGAGTTTTTCGTTTCCGGAATCAAACAACTCAGAAACGATCTTCAGATGGTAATTCCTTATCTTCATGATCCCCTGAATGGCCTCCTCAATCCTTCCATCGAAATAATTCTTAGTGATCTCCACGAGGGCATCGGTCGATTTTCCCATGGCCGAGACCACAACGATCAGCTCGTCATTTTCGGCGCAAATAATGGACGCCGTATTTTTTACACCTGCGGCATCTTTTACAGAGGCGCCTCCAAATTTGAATACCTTCATCTTCAACAATTTTCTGAGGTAAAACAATGTTTCAATCCAATCACAAAATAGGAAAAAACGCTTACAATACGCATAAACCTTATGCTTAATCTCCAAAATTAGTAACTTAGCCGGATCATCAGACAGGCACAAATTGGAATTAACAGATTTTCTGCATCTATATCGCTCTCATCCGGCTCTCATAGGATTAAAGGAGTCTTTTAAGGCCTCCCAAGAGAAAAAGATCTCCGTTTCCGGCTTATCAGGATCCTCCACCACCGTTGCTTTTTCTGTTCTAAGAGAGATGATCTCCTATCAGGCACTATTTATCCTGAATAACAGGGAAGATGCTGCCTTTTTCTTCGATGACTTACAGGCATTGGGCAGGGAGGAAGATCTTCTGTTTTTCCCTTCGTCTTACAAAAGAAATATCTGGCATGAGAATATTGACAACGAAAATATCATTCTCAGGACAGATGTACTGAATAAATTGACAGTAAGAGAGAAGAATTACCTGATTGTTACTTATCCCGAGGCGATTATGGAGCTGGTTGTCTCTGAGGCTGGACTACAAAAGAATACACTGAATATCAAAACCGGAGAGAAACTATCGATTTCTTTTATCAATGACCTGCTTTTTGAATATGGATTTGAGCGGGTAGAATTTGTTTTTGAACCCGGCCAATATTCTATTCGAGGATCAATTATTGACATCTTCTCCTATTCCAATGAGGATCCGTACCGCATAGACTTCTTCGGCGATGTGGTTGAGACCATCAGATCGTTCGACATCGAAGATCAGATCTCGAAGGTTCCTTACGACAGAATCTCGATTATTCCTAATCTTCAGGAGGGTCTGGAAGAAGAGATCCGGGTACCATTTTTCGAATTTCTAAACAAGGATACGCGTTTGGTGGCAAGGGATTTTGATCAGATGACCAGTCATATCAGGGAGTTAAATATCTCGCCTGCTGAAAGAAAGGAAAAATCCGAAGAAACCTCTCATGGAAATTTCCTGGGTGATGCACTCTTTAAAAGCTTCCTGAAAAAATTTCTACTCATCGAATTAAAATCGAACAAGAAAGGCAGCGATTTCCATACTGAATTCCATACTTCCCCCCAGCCGGTTTTCAATAAAAATTTCGACTTGCTGGGAGCCAATCTCAAGGAAAACCGGTATAAAGGATACCATAATATTATCCTGTCATCCAGCTCCAAACAGATTGACAGGTTACATGCCATCTTCGACGATAAGGGTGATCCTCAAAAACTTGATTCTCTCCCATTTGCCTTACAGGAAGGATTCATTGACCATGAGTTAAAAATTTGTTGTTACAATGACCACCAGATTTTCGAACGATATCACCGCTTTAAACTCCGGACTAAAAAGCCTTCACGGCAGGCAATTACACTCAAAGAACTCAGTAAGTTACAAGTCGGTGACTACGTCGTGCACACCGACCATGGAATCGGTAAATTCGCAGGACTGGTCAGGACTGAAATAAATGGAAATATTCAGGAGGCTGTGAGGCTCTCCTATCGGGACAACGATTCCCTCCTGGTAAGTATCCATTCACTGCACCGTATTTCAAAATACAAAGGCAAAGAAGGTCAGGAGCCTGCGATCCATAAGCTAGGTACTTCCGCCTGGCAGAATATGAAGAACAAGACCAAGAGCAAGGTCAAAGATATCGCGCGGGAACTCATTGCACTCTATGCAGCCAGGAAGATGGAGAAGGGATATGCCTATTCAGCAGACACTTACCTGCAACAAGAATTGGAAGCAAGTTTTATTTATGAAGATACACCTGATCAGATAAAGGCTACCATATCCGTAAAGGAAGATATGGAAAGGCTGATGCCAATGGACCGACTGATCTGTGGGGACGTTGGATTTGGCAAGACCGAGATTGCTGTAAGAGCAGCCTTCAAAGCCGTAACGGACAGTAAACAGGTTGCCATATTGGTCCCAACAACCATCCTGGCATTGCAACATTTTAAGACTTTCAGGGAGCGTTTGCGCGATTTCCCTTGCAATGTGGAATACATCAGCAGGCTTCGTCATTCGGCTGATGTAAAAAAGGTGCTCCAGAACCTCACGCTTGGCAAAGTAGATATCCTGATCGGAACCCACAAGATGATCGGTAAAGAAGTAAAATTCAAAGATCTGGGCCTTCTTATTGTCGATGAAGAACAGCGCTTCGGTGTCTCTGTCAAGGAAAAACTTAAGCATCTAAAAGTCAACGTCGATACGCTTACACTTACTGCAACTCCGATTCCAAGAACTTTGCAATTTTCGTTGATGGGAGCCAGAGACCTGTCCATTATCAGTACTCCCCCACCAAACAGGTATCCAATTGCTACTGAAGTACATCTGTTTGATGAGGAAGTTATCAGGGAAGCCATAACCTATGAGGTTTCAAGAGGGGGCCAGGTGTTCTTCATTAACAACAGGATCACCAATATTTACGAACTTGAGAAACTTATCAAGAGGCTATGTCCGGGAGTCAGGACCATTGTTGGTCACGGGCAAATGGAAGGTGATAAACTGGAAAAAGTGATGTTCGATTTTATCAACGGCGATTTCGATGTACTTATTGCGACAACTATCATCGAATCGGGTCTGGATATCCCGAACACCAATACCATATTAATAAATAATGCGCATAATTTTGGTCTGAGCGAACTTCATCAATTAAGAGGCCGCGTTGGCAGGTCCAACAAGAAGGCATATTGCTATCTTCTTACCCCGCCGCTGGAAAATATGACCCAGGAGGCAAAACGAAGATTACAGGCAATTGAGGAATTTTCGGACATTGGCAGTGGTTTTAGTCTGGCGATGCAGGATCTTGATATCCGGGGAGCCGGAAACCTGCTGGGTGGCGAACAGAGTGGATTCATTGCAGATATTGGCTTCGAAGCTTACCAGAGAATTCTCAACGAAGCGATGGAAGAACTGAGAAATGATGAGTTTCAGGGAGTCTTTGAGGAGCAGGAAATCCGCGATCAGCAGGAAGCCTTCCTCCAAACTTCCTTTATCAGAGATTGTACGATTGATACAGACCTCGAACTGCTTTTCCCCGATGACTATGTCTCAAGTATTTCGGAAAGAGTATTGCTCTACAGGGAATTGGATGATCTTAGGAGTGAAGAGACGCTGAAAATATTTGAAGGTACACTGATTGACAGGTTCGGCGCTCTGCCAAAACCTGCATCCGAGTTGATGAATGTGGTCAGACTTCGCTGGAAAGCCATAACTTTAAACATGGAGAAGCTGATCATCAAAGATAAAAAAATGATCTGCTACCTTCCTGCCGATCAATCTTCAAGATATTATCATTCAAGGGAGTTCGCCGGATTAATGCAATGGATTATGAAAAATCCTTCCAATTGCAAGGTCAGGGAGAATAAAGGAAAACTATCCGTAATTTTAGATAACGTAGTATCTATTTTCGAAGCGATAAATGTTTTGGCTTCTTTGTCACAATACCTTGAAAATAAAAGAAACGAGTGAGCAATATGCAGGACCACAGGAAATATCAAAAATTCGCAGGTATACTATTGCTTTTGCTGGCATTTACTTCACTGTCAGGTGTTATTCAAGCTCAGACATCGCGATTGATTCTGCAATCAGCGCGTGAAAAAGCAGCCCAGGATGCAGAAAAGAAAGCCGCTTCCCAATCAGATACGATGCTCCATTTTAATTTTCCTCCTGTGGAAATTGTAGGTGAGTATCTACTGAAAAACAAACATCAGGAACGCAAATATCATCAGCTGTATGAAGATATAAAACGTACTTATCCCTTGTCTCAAATAGTATCGAGTGAAGTAAAACTGGTCAACGCGGAGCTAGACTCTATTTATAATACCCGGGCAAAGGAAAAGAAATATCTCAAATGGTATGAGAAACATATTTTCCACACCTACATAGACACCTTGAAGTCTTTAAATATCAGACAGATAAAACTTTTCATCAAACTCATCAACCGAGAAACAGGAAGTACGCCATTTGAATTAATAAAAAAATACCGTGGCGGATTGGATGCATTTCTCTGGCAATTATCCGCCAATGCTTTAATGGTCAATCTCAAATCGGAATATGATCCTGTTGAAGATGCTATGATTGAGGATATCCTCAAAAAATTTTACTGATTTCATTACTTTTTTATAATTTTGACGTAACATTCCGCAGTAGCAGAACGCATTAAATCACCCTAATTCCAATTAAAGTGATCAATCTTAACAACAAACTTCAAAGTCAAAATCCGATTTTTGATCATTCCCTGGATCATTTGCCAACCAATCTCACACATCGGGACTTCCTTACTAAATACGAAAAAATTCCTACATTCATTTACCAGGAAAGTTCAGATGCGTCCATCGAAGTTGCCAGGGAAGTTGCCAATCTCATCATCAGCAAACAGGAAGAAGGCAAAAATTGTGTACTTGGACTTGCCACAGGTTCTACACAGCTGGGAATTTATGCTGAATTAGTGAGAATGCACCGCGAAGAAGGCTTAAGCTTCAGGAATGTGATAACTTTCAATCTGGATGAATATTATCCATTGTCTTCTCATTCCATACACAGCTACCACCAGTACATGAGGCTGAACTTGTTCAATCATGTGGACATTTTACACGAAAATATCCATATACCGGATGGTACCATTTTGCTGGAAGAGGTACACGATTTTTGTCGGGAATATGAGAGAAAAATAGATGAAGCCGGAGGTATCGACCTACTTTTGCTGGGTATTGGCCGAAGCGGACATATTGGCTTCAATGAGCCTGGTTCAGGACGAAATACAAAAACCCGCATTATCACACTAGATCCTCTTACACGCCAGGAAGAAGCTGTACAATTCAGGGGGTTCGAAAACGTTCCTCGTAGCGCCATTACCATCGGAATTTCTACTATGTTAAGCGCTAAAAAGATCATTCTTTCTGCCTTTGGTGAGACAAAAGCAAAGGTAATCAAGCACATGGTGGAAGATGAACCTAACAGCCAAGTACCCGCATCCTTTATACAGTTTCATTCGAATGCTAAAGTCATTGTCGACATTGGAGCAGCATGGCAGCTGATTCGAATGAAAACCCCCTGGTTACTCGATAGTATGGATTGGTCTGAAGACAGGCTCATCAGAAAAGCAGTACTCTGGCTTTGTATGAAGACCAATAAACCCCTGTTGAAACTTACGGGTAAGGATTATAATGACCTCGGTTTGAGTGACCTCTTGGCAACAGTAGGTTCCGCTTATAAAATCAATATCAAGGTATTCAACGATTTACAACATACAATAACAGGCTGGCCAGGAGGTAAACCAAATGTTGATGACGCTTTTCGACCCGAAAGGGCTCATCCTGAAAAGAAAAGGATAATCATCTTCAGTCCACACCCGGATGATGATGTCATTTCTATGGGAGGGACACTCCTGAGACTCATAGAACAAGGTCATGATGTTCATGTTGCCTATCAGGTTTCAGGTAATTTTGCCGTTTCAGATGAATATGTTTCCCGTTTCCTTGATTTCCATCAGGAATATATTGACTTTTATGATCAGGACAATTCTGTCGCGAAAGTACAGTATGACAAAATCATCAATTTCATCAGGAATAAGAAAGACAACGATATTGACATACCGGATCTTAGGAAAGTTAAGAGTCTGATCCGCAGGATGGAAGCCAGATCGGCGCTGAGATATTTTGGACTAAGGGATGAAAATATCCATTTCCTCGATCTGCCATTTTATGAGACGGGACTCAAATCGAAGGCTCCTTTGGGAGTTTCAGATGTTCAGATTATCATGGATCTGCTTAATTCCGTTCAACCCCATCAAATCTTTGCCGCAGGTGACCTTTCGGATCCTCATGGTACTCATAGGGTTTGCCTCGATGCCATATTTGTGGCACTTGAACATGTAATTAGCAAGTCATGGATGAAAGATTGCTGGGTCTGGCTCTACCGCGGAGCTTGGGCAGAATGGGAAGCAGATGAAATTGAGATGGCTGTACCTATCAGTCCGATCGAATTATCCAGAAAAAGAGAGGCAATTCTGCGCCATCAATCTCAAAAGGAAGGTGCGATGTTCATGGGAGAAGATGAACGCGAATTCTGGCAAAGAGCCGAGGAACGCAACCGTTCAACTGCCAATTTATACAACCAATTGGGAATGGCAGAATACGAAGCCATGGAAGCCTTCGTAAAATATTATCCTTGAGATTTGTGTCCTTCGCAAATTATTGATGAACAAGCTTCTACGCCCCGGTTTACTCATTATTCTACTATTGCTTTGCCTGGGCACTAATGGAATGCGGAATCAATCTGTCAGTCCAGGAAATACACCTGCGAAAAAGCCAGAACAAAAAATCACTGAATTCAGAGGTGTATTTGTGGCTACCATCAATAATATCGATTGGCCATCCAGGCCAAATCTTTCTGTTGAAGAACAAAAAAGAGAATTTCTCAAACTACTCGACTCCTTTCAAAAATTTAACCTCAATGTCGTTATTCTTCAGGTAAGGGCCGCTTCGGATGCATTTTACCTAAGCCGGACCGAACCCTGGTCGGTATTTCTCACCGGAAAACAAGGCAAACCTCCTGTTCCATTTTATGATCCGCTTGCCTGGGCTATCGAAATGTGCCACAAACGGGGAATGGAGTTGCATGCATGGTTTAATCCTTTCAGAGTCAGAAATGCCGGTCATTACGTCCTCGATCCGAATGGCTTTGCAACCAGAAACCCCCAATTTGTCAGGGAATATGATAAAAAGTTCTTTCTTGATCCCGGATACCCGGAAGTAAGGTCGCATGTTTTGGCAGTGATAGCAGAAGTTGCCCGTAATTACGATGTTGATGCCATCCTATTAGATGATTATTTCTATCCCTACCCTGTTCAAGGGAAAAAATTCGGTGATGAAAAGAGTTTTGCTAAATATGGAAAAGCCTATTTTCCCAAAAGGCAAAAAGAGTGGCGTCGTGAAAATATTAACTTACTTATCTCAGCGCTGCATGATACATTGCTACAGATAAATCCAACTATTAAATTTGGCATAAGTCCATTTGGAATCTGGAGAAATAAGGCTTCCGATCCGCAGGGCTCTCCTGGTATCAGAGGACTAAGTTCTTACGACGACTTGTATGCAGATGTTCGTAAATGGCTGCAAAACAACTGGATAGACTATGTTATTCCTCAATTGTACTGGGAAAAAGGAAATCATTTTGGAGATTTTATCTCGATGGTAAATTGGTGGAGTGAGAACAGTTTTGGCAAACCGTTATATATTGGTCAGGCCTTGTACAAAACCACCAACCAGAAAAATGGATGGTTACAACCAGATGAATTGAATAATCAGATTAATTTTCTCCGAACGAATGAGAAAGTCAGAGGTTTTGCATTTTACAGTGCTTCAAACATCCGGGAACTATCTGCTATTCAGGTTAAAGCCTTATATGACAACCAACTGAATTACAGTGTTGCCATCGATGACGATCGTCGCAAACCCGTCCCTTTACAAGCAGAGTTAACCTTACCAGTCGCTGGCGAAGTAGTAAATACGGAATCTAAAGAGCTAGCTAAACAACATTTTATCTTATCTCTGAAAGATCAACCGGTCTCTGAAAGGGATATAACTGACTCGTTGAAAACAATTCAAGTAAAACTCAGAATCGTAAGAGGCACCAGGATCCTGTCCTTCCAGCTTCCTAGTAGAGGATTAAATCATTCAACTGCCATCATAACCCTTAAAAAAATTGGTGAAAACGAATTCACTCAGGCTATTCAAGGGACTTCAGAAAATGGCAGTCTAATGATCTCAGCAAAGCAATGGAAAGAGATAAGGGGTCAATTTATGATAGTGGTTGAAAGGGACCTTCAAAGTAAAAAAGAACATTATTCAAATTACTTTGATGTGAAAAGAAGAAGAATAAAAAAAGCGCCCCAGAGCTAACTCACAGGGCGCTTTCAACCTTTAAAAAATCAGTTTTTTAGCGGGTGAACAGCAGTTCACGATATTTTGGTAATGGCCACAACTCATTGTCAACCACCAACTCCAATTTATCGATATGATAACGGATATCATCCAGGCATGGTTTGATATTCTGCTCATATTCAATAGCCCTCTCCCTTGAGTGCTCAATGATGTTGGCAACTTTTCTTGCCTCAATCATATCCCTTGTTTTTGATTTGATGCTGGTGATATGGTTGGAAATCTCCTTAATTAATTCCTTTCGTGCAGATGCCAATTCAACGAACTCTTCATCAGAGAAAATCTCTTTCAGCCCTCTTACGTTCTCGATCAACATAGTCTGATAATTGATGGCAGTCGGAACGATGTGATTAATCGCCAAATCTCCCAGAACGCGTGATTCAATCTGAATTTTCTTGATGAACTTTTCGTATTCCACTTCGACGCGGGCCTCAAGTTCTTTCTCATTAAATATGCCAAGACCTTCGAATACTTTTCTTGAACTTTTATACAGGTAAGCATCTAAAGCAAGCGGTACACTCTTGATATTGGTCAGACCACGTTTTTCAGCTTCGATTGCCCATTCTGCGCTGTAACCGTTTCCGTCAAAACGAACTGGTTTGCATTCGATGATGTATTTCTTCATCACCTGGAAGATGGCCTCGTCCTTCTTAACATTGGCATCGATCAGCTTATCAACATCCTTCTTGAATTGGATCAACTGGGCTGCGACGACTGAGTTGAGCGCAATCATGGCAGAAGCACAGTTAGCAGAAGAACCTACTGCCCTGAATTCGAACCTGTTACCAGTAAAAGCAAAAGGTGAAGTCCTGTTTCTGTCGGTGTTGTCAAGCAGAATTTCCGGAATTCGTCCGATATTCAGTTTAAGATCAGTCTTCTCATCAGGTGTCATTTTCTTTTCACCAACCATCTCCTCAATCTGATCCAGCATGTAATTTACTTCAGTACCAAGGAAGGTAGAAATAATTGCCGGAGGGGCCTCATTGGCTCCAAGACGGTGGGAATTGCTTGCTGAAACGATGGAAGCACGAAGTAAATCCTGGTTATCATAAACTGCCTTAATTGTATTAACAATGAAAGCAAGGAACTGGGTGTTCGATTTTGGATTTTTTCCGGGAGAATAAAGGTTAACTCCTGTATTGGTTGAAAGTGACCAATTATTATGTTTTCCTGAACCGTTGATCCCAGAAAAAGGTTTTTCATGCAAAAGTACCCTGAAACCATGGTGACGGGCAATCTTATTCATCAAATCCATGATCATCTGGTTGTGATCATTGGCCAGATTGACCTCCTCAAAAATCGGAGCCAACTCGAATTGGTTTGGTGCAACCTCATTGTGACGCGTCTTAACCGGAATACCTAGTTTATAGGCTTCGTTTTCGAGATCCATCATAAAACAAGCAACCCGCTCTGGAATTGAAGCGAAATAGTGGTCTTCCAACTGTTGGTCTTTAGCGGAAGAGTGTCCCATCAGCGTACGACCTGTAAGCATCAGGTCCGGACGAGCCATGAAAAGTGCCTCATCAACAAGGAAATACTCTTGCTCCCATCCTAAATTGGCCGTTACCTGGGTAACGTTTTTGTCCCAATATTGGCAAACATCGACAGCAGCTTTGTCTACTGCATTCATTACTTTCAACAGAGGAGCCTTGTAATCAAGAGCTTCACCTGTATAGGCTATAAAAATTGTAGGAATACATAACGTTGTTCCGACAATAAAAGCAGGGGATGAAACGTCCCAGGCAGTATAACCCCTTGCCTCAAATGTATTTCTTATGCCGCCACTTGGGAAAGAGGAAGCGTCAGGTTCCTGCTGTGCAAGTAACTTACCAGGAAAGCTTTCAACAACTCCTCCCAGCTCTGAATGATCAATAAATGCATCATGCTTCTCAGCCGTACCGTCCGTCAAAGGATGAAACCAGTGCGTGTAATGGGTTGCTCCATTCTCAATGGCCCAAGCCTTCATGCCTATGGCAACCTGATCCGCAATCTTACGGTCGATGGTAGTACCATTATCAATTGCATCACTAATACCCTTATAAGAATCCTTTGAAAGATACTTTTTCATCTTCGGACGGTCAAAGACCAACATCCCGTAGTAATCAGATGTCAGGTTTTCTTCCCTTTTGACATCAACCGGTTTGCGACTCATCAAAATTTCGAGTGCTTTGAATCTAAATGTTGCCATAACTATAATTTTAAGAAAATTTAAATTTCAAAATTTTCTGCTAAAGTATATTTTTTTTGATCATACCCCCTATTTTTTGCATATTATTTTTAAATTTCATATTTTTTTAACATTAATATTGAAATTTTCAGCCTTTTGAGTTGATTTTATATGTATTTTCTAAATTTTATTACACTTAAGACAAAAAAGGCTGGAATATTAAATTCCAGCCTTTTTTAAAATAATCGTCAATATTTTAGGGTTTTTGAGAAAAAAATCGATAAAATTGAATTACACACCTAATTCCGTTAAAAAAATTCTCAAGTAAAAAACTTTCATTTGGTGAGTGAATAGCATCCGATTCAAGGCCAAATCCCATTAAAATTGTCTTAATGCCAAGAATTCGTTCAAAAGATGAGACGATTGGTATACTGCCACCGCTTCTGAAAGGAACCGGCAACTTTCCGTAAACCTGGTAATAAGCCTTCTCCGCTGCCTGATAAGCAGGATGATCCATCGGACAAATATATCCCTGTCCGCCATGGTGTACGGTGACTTTCACCCTGACTGATTCAGGTGCCAGCGACTCAAAATAATCTTTGAACATTATAGCAATCTTCTCATGATCCTGATTCGGGACCAGTCTGGTGCTGATTTTTGCATATGCCTTGGATGGCAGAATGGTTTTTGAACCCTCCCCGGTATATCCGCCCCAAATTCCACATACATCAAAAGTGGGACGAATACCTGAGCGTTCTGTTGTCGAGTAACCTGGTTCACCCTGCAATTCTGCCACACCTATCGCTTCTTTATAACGATCTTCATCATAGGAGTTTTGTGACAGCATGAACCTTTCTTCAGGTGAGACAGCCAAAACATCCTCATAAAATCCCGGAATGGTAATCCTGTTCTGTTCATCGGTCATCTTTGCGATCAGCTTGCATAACTCATTGATAGGATTGGCAACAGCTCCTCCAAACAAACCGGAATGAAGATCCCGGTTCGGGCCAGTAACTTCAACTTCCCAATAAGCAAGCCCCCTTAAACCTGTAGTGATGGATGGAATATCCTTTGCAATCATCCCTGTATCAGAAACAAGGATGATATCAGCTTTTAGCATTTCTTTATGCTGCTCACAGAAGGCTCCGAGATTTACCGATCCAATCTCTTCCTCCCCTTCTATCATAAACTTCACATTGCAGCTCAGTGTTCCGCTTTGTACCAACCATTCGAAAGCCTTCGCATGAATAAAGGATTGCCCTTTGTCGTCGTTGGCTCCCCTTGCCCAAATGCGTCCATCCCGGATAACCGGTTTAAAAGGATCAGTTAGCCATTTGTCGATTGGATCGACCGGCATCACATCCATGTGCGCATATATTAATATAGTAGGGGCATCAGGATTGATTAATTTTTCTGCAAATACAACAGGATTTCCAGGCGTTGAAAAAATCTCAGCATGATCAACCCCAGCTTCCAGCAAGATTTTTTTCCAATATTCGGCAGCTGCAAGCATATCAGGTTTGTGACTCTCCAGCGAACTGATTGAAGGTATCCTGATTAATCCAGATAATTCTTCCAAAAACCTGTCCCTATTTTCTTCCAGGTATGTTTCAAATTTGTCCATCTGTTTTTTTAACAAAAATAAGCGCTTTAGAGGTTTCTTCACCCATTTTATCTAAATTTATCCGCTCTTTTAATTGAGTATTTATAGAGATTTTTTTACCATGACTGATAGTCGAAGAAATTTTATCCGCGATGCCGGACTTACCGCTTCCGGAATTGCCGTGCTTCCAAATGTAATGAGTTCGTGCATTGGAGCCAATAACAAAGTCGTTGTTGCCCTGATCGGATGTAAAGGAATGGGTTTTAACGATCTTACCGCATTTCTTAATCAACCCGGCGTTGTTTGTGCTGCCCTTTGTGATGTCGACAGCAATATTCTCAATCAACGTGCAGCAGAGGTTGAAAAAATGACTGGGAAACGTCCTGATTTGTATGAAGATTTCCGCAAGATCATGGACCGCAAGGATATTGATGCGGTTATTGTTGGAACTCCTGATCACTGGCACTGTCTGCCAATGATTTATGCCTGTCAGACCGGTAAAGATGTCTATTGTGAAAAACCGCTCGGCAGGACCATCGAAGAGTGCAACCTCATGGTTAAGGCCACACATAAATATAATCGCATTGTTCAGGTCGGACAATGGCAACGTAGCGACCCGCACTGGAAAAGTGCGGTCGAATATATACATAGTGGCAAACTTGGCCGGATTCGTTCTGCCAGGGCATGGTCGTATGTTGGATGGAAAGGATCTATTCCAATTGCCCCTGACTCAGAGGCCCCGGCTGGTGTTAATTACGATATGTGGTTAGGTCCGGCCCCAAAGAGGCCCTTCAATATTAACCGCTTTCATTTTACTTTCAGATGGTACTGGGATTATGCCGGTGGCCTGATGACAGACTGGGGCGTACACTTACTCGATTATGCCCTATTCGGCATGAACCAGTATGTTCCAAAATCAGTGATGGCAACCGGGGGGAAATATGCCTTTCCGGGTGACGCCATGCAGACCCCTGATACCATGATGACCATCTATGATTTTGGTGATTTTAATATTGTTTGGGATCATACCATCGGCATTTACGGACAAAATTACGGCAGAACTAAGGGGCATGGCGTAGCCTTTGTGGGCGAATACGCAACATTGGTTGTCGACCGCGATGGCTGGGATGTTCTACCTGAGACCAAAAGTACCTCTGCTCAGGAAGGTTTCAAACCAGTGCCACATCAGGCTGGTACTGGCAAAGGCCTCGACCTTCACGTTCAGAACTTCCTCGAATGCTTAAAATCAAGGCAAAAACCTAATTGCGATATCGAGACAGGCGCACACATTGCAAGGATCGCATCCCTGGGTAACATTGCCTACAGACTTGGACGCCAGGTCAACTGGGACGGAGACAAGCAGCTTTTCAAGAATGATGCTGAAGCGGACAAATTAATCCTGGCCAATTACAGGGCTCCCTGGGAATTACCAAAAATTTAAGTACCCTGATGGAAAAAACAACAGAGGCTATCCCGGTAAAATGAGATAGCCTCTGTTGTTCTTATTGGAAGTATCGGCTTATAATTCTTGATAATATAATTCTTTCGCTTCAATCTTCATTCCGGGATTGTGCCCCTGGATGGCAAAATGCCCGGACTTGTATTCTTTGTCATCGTAGGTCATGACCAGTTTCCCATTGATCCTGAACTCGATATGTTCTCCTACCATCTTGATCTGGTATTCGAACCATTCATTGTCTTTTGTCAATAATTCTGTGGCTTTCCCGGTAGGGGTACCCGGTTTCCAAAGCCATCCGGTATAGGCGTCCTGGTTGTGACAAATCTGGGCCTCATAGCCTCTGGGGAATCCGTCAATATTGTCGTCTGGCGGATTGCACCTGAAATAGAAACCGCTGTTGCTTTTAGCCCCTGGATCTGAGGAGATACGAAACATGCCCTTTGCTTCGAAATTGGTGCAAACTGCATCCGTGTAAATGTGACCCATTCCACCGACACCAACCAAAATACCATTTTCCACACTCCATTTTGCCTTACCATGAACGGTCCAGCCAGTAAGGTCTTTACCGTTGAAAAGGGACTTCCATTTTTTAGCTTCACTCGTGCTTGAAAAAGCAAGGAAAAATACAACCAGTAATAAAATATACTTACTCTTCATTCTGCTGTAATTTAGTTGATTAATAAATAGTATGATTTGAAAAGATTAAACTATATCATCAGATGGACTGCTGAAAATACCCTTATCGCCAGTGGCTGATTTTATTATATTCATGTCGTGCTGGAGGCGCTGGGAGAACATGGCCAGATCAGAACTGTGAATAACGATGTTTACCCCTTCCCGGATCCACCTGATCTGCCTTTCCGGACTTTCAGAAAAATGAATACCTACCGCAAGATCATGTTTTTTGGAGACACGAATAATCTCTTTTACCGCTTGCTCGAAGAGAGGATGATCATATTGCTCAGGTATACCCAGACTGATAGAAAGATCATGTGGTCCAATAAAAACAGCATCCAGCCCTTTTTCAGACAATAACTCCTCTAGCCTTTCAAGTGCTGTAACACTTTCAATATTTGCAATACAGACATTTCCTTCATTCCATTTGTCGAGGTAGCTTCCGAGTGAGTTTTCCAATTTTTCAGGATTGTCTAGTGCTGACTCAAGTAATTCCCCTTTAAGCGGCCTGAATTTCAGAGCGCCTATTAAGTCGCGTATTTGCCGGGTGGATTCAAGATAAGGTGCCACAACCCCCTCTGCTCCTGCATCCATCATCTGACAGGCCCGGTAAGGGTCAGGAGAAGGAATCCTAACAATAGGAGCAATCCCCATAGCCATGAATGTCTGACACATGTGTGCAATTTCCATTCTTTCAAGAGGGATATGTTCGGTATCCAGGAAGACAAAATCCAACCCTGCACGTAAGGCAATTGAAGGCCAGGTCGGGGCGGTGGATGTGATACAGGTTCCATAAACTGTCTTGCCTTCTCTTATTTTCTTCAGCAAAGTCTTCTTCATTGATACTTTAAATATTGAATTTCAAACTTTCCTCAAATACCCGAATCACTGGCAATTTACAAATTTGTTATTCGCTCACAAAATTTTGTCTGGGCGTTCCTTAATTTCAGGATCATTAGATGCCTCCCGGATGAAGAGGCTTTTACTTCAACCGATCTTTTTAAGTGCCTTAATTTGTGCTACCTTTGTCGCTTTACCTCAAAAAGGTGAAAACAATTGAATTAAGAATAGATTATTGGATTTATGATATCGGTAGAGGAATTATATGTTGAATTCGGAGGATTTGAACTTTTCAAACACGTTAGCTTCATTGTCAATCCCCGTGACAGGATAGGCCTGGCAGGACGTAACGGAGCTGGCAAGTCCACGCTTCTGAAGATCTTTGCAGGAAAACAGATTCCCACTTCAGGAAGAGTTATCGCCCCAAAAGACCTAAAAATAGGCTACCTGCCTCAGCACATGGATACGACCGATTCAAGTTCCGTCATCGAAGAAGCGGCCCGTGCATTCGAAGAAATCCATATACTGGAAAAGCGAATCAACTTTCTGAGCAATGAACTTTCCGTACGCGAGGACTATGATTCAGTCGAATATCACCAGATCATGGATGAGCTTCATGAAATCAACGATCGTTTCCATCTTTTAGGAGGAGGAAATTTTCATGCAAATATCGAACAGACGCTGGTTGGACTTGGTTTTGATCGCAAGGATTTTGACCGTCCTACGTCCGAATTTTCGGGTGGATGGAGAATGAGGATTGAACTGGCAAAAATCCTGTTGCAAAAACCACATGTTTTTTTGCTGGATGAGCCGACTAACCACCTCGATATTGAATCAATTCAATGGCTGGAGAAGTTCCTGAAAGATTACGCAGGAGCCGTGGTTTTGGTTTCCCACGATAGGGCTTTCCTTGATAATGTGACCAACCGTACCGTTGAAATAAGTCTGGGTAAGATCTACGATTATAAGGTCAACTACAGCAAATACCTGGAATTAAGGGTGGAAAGAAGGGAACAGCAGCTGGCATCTTTCAGAAACCAGCAAAAGATGATTCAGGATACTGAAGATTTTATTGAGCGTTTTCGTTACAAAGCTACCAAATCCGTCCAGGTTCAGTCCCGTATCAAACAACTGGATAAAGTTGACCGGATCGAAGTCGATGAAGAGGATACACGATCCATGAACATCAGGTTTCCTCCTTCACCCAGATCCGGCACAGTCGTATTTAAGGCCGTTGGCGTTTCAAAATCCTTTGATACCCTGAATGTCCTCAAAAATGTAGACCTGACCATCGAGAGAGGAGAAAAAATTGCTTTTGTGGGAAAAAACGGGGAAGGTAAGACGACAATGGCACGCATTCTTATGCAACAACTTGAATGCACCGGCGAACAAAATCTGGGACATAATGTAAAAGTTGGATATTTTGCCCAGAATCAGGCCTCTCTGCTGGATGAGGAACTTACCGCCCTGGAAACCATTGATCAGATTGCTGTCGGAGATATCAGGACTAAAATCAGGGATATCTTAGGAGCCTTCATGTTTTCAGGAGAAGATGTAGATAAAAAAGTGAAAGTCCTGTCGGGCGGCGAAAGATCCAGGCTAGCAATGATTCGCCTGCTACTCGAACCCGTTAATTTTTTGGTGCTCGACGAACCCACGAACCACCTCGACATACATTCTAAAGGTATTCTGAAGAAGGCCCTTGCTGATTTCGACGGGACATTACTCTTAGTTTCCCACGATCGCGAGTTTCTGGATGGCCTGGTCAATGTGGTTTATGAATTCAAAAACAAGAAAATCAAACAACACCTGGGAGGAATCTATGAATTTCTGCAGAGAAAAGAGATGGAATCTTTGCGGGAGCTGGAGATCGCGACTCCGGTAAAGCGTGAAAAGAAAGAAGTTGTCAAGGAAGTTTCCAATGTGTCTTTCGGAGAAAGGAAAGAAATTAATAAGACGATCAGCAGAATTGAAAAACAAATCGCTGACGTGGAATCCTACATTTCCAAACTGGAAAACGAACTCACCCTGACAGATATATATATGAGTGATCACCCTGAAAAGGTTGATAGTAACCTGCTCACAAAATATGAAGCCACTAAGAATCAATTAGATATTGAGCTAGGGAAATGGGCTGATTTAAATGGAGAGCTTGAAACATGGAATTCAAAAAAACCTGAATGATATTAAATTATGGAAGATAAAGATTTTGTTTTTGGGATACACTCCACCATTGAAGCCATCAATGCCGGCAAGGAAATTGATCGGATCCTTATCAGCAAAGGACTGCAGGGTGAGCATTATCAGGAACTAATGAAATTGGTCAGGCTTTACAGCATACCTTTTCAGCAGGTACCTGTTGAGCGCATCGACCGCGTTACCCGTAAAAATCACCAGGGAGTTCTTGCCTTTATTTCGCCAATAGCTTACCAACCTATCACTGAGATTATTCCGATGCTCTATGAGCAAGGGAAAAATCCGTTGATTCTATTACTAGACCGGGTAACAGATGTAAGGAATTTTGGTGCTATCGCCCGCTCCGCAGAAGTGGCGGGAGTTGATGCCATACTGATTCCGGAAAAGGGAGCCGCACAGATCAATGCAGATGCCATGAAAACTTCTTCCGGCGCTTTACTGACGATTCCGGTTTGCAGGGAAAAAAGCCTGATTAATGCAGTCAGGTTTTTAAAGAATTCCGGATTAAAAGTCATTGCAGCAACTGAGAAAGCAGATACAAACTATTTTAGCCGCGATATGACCCAACCTCTGGTTATTATTATGGGGTCTGAAGAAAGCGGTATTGATGTCTCTTTGCTTAGAATTGCTGATGAATGGGCAAAGATACCCCAACTTGGCACTATACAGTCCTTAAATGTTTCTGTTGCGGCTGGAATTCTCCTTTTTGAAGCGGTCAGACAAAGGATTTTGCAAGGTTAAACGACTACGACACCATAAAAAAGGGATGAAAGGCAGCTTTCATCCCTTTTTTTATGTTTTTCATTGACACCCCCCTATTTTTTTAATATTCTGGCAAAATAAATAATATTTTCAGGGCTCCCCCCCCCTAATAATTTAGCATCGTTTGTTAAATTATTATTAATTTGAGAAGATACCCCCTATTTTATCGTGTCTCTGTTAAAAAAAACACATAGTTTTGACCAGAAGATATAAAAAACAAGGGGGGTCTTAAATAAATGATGTTTTTTTCTGAACACACCCCCTAAAAATTTAAACAAGTATTAATTTAATTCTTAAGTCATGAAACTAAAATTTACAAAAATCCGATTGTTCCTGTCGCTGTTTCTTTTATTTGCTTTAGTAAGCAATTTCGTTTATGGAACCGGTTCCACCCAAATATGGATCCCATCAACCGACTTCCAAAAATTCAAAACGCTGCATTTGGGAATTGATAACTATATAAGGTTAAAAAATCAAGATGCTGCAAGTCGTGGAGCTGGAATATATGACATCGGGCTCACCGCAGGAATTCTTCCCTGGGAGAAATTCCAGGCTGAAGTTGGTATCGATTATCTAGGTATGGGAGATGGGGTTTACGATAAAAGTCCCATCTATTTAAACTTTAAACTTGGCACTCCAGAAGGAGGACTTTTCAAAGGTGCACCTTCTATTGCCTTTGGTGGACAAAATTTTGGCACTAAATCAAATCTCACCAACTACAATGTTGTTTATGGCCTGATTGCCAAAACCATTCCCGTATTAGGTAGATTATCAGCAGGTTACTATGTTGGTAACAACAAGATTCTGCTAGATGAAAATAGTGCGAAAGCTAATAGTGGTGTTCTGCTTTCGCTGGACCGTGCTATGACTGAAATTTCCGATAAACTTTGGTTTGCAGTGGATTATCAGGGTGGTAAAAACTATCTGGGAGCTTTGAACGTTGGTTTCTCCTGGGCATTTACCTCTAAAATATCTGTCATTTTTGCTTATGACATTTACAACAACCAAAAGGTCGCCTACAATACCAAAGATCTTAACCTGAATTCCTTTACGACACAATTGGATATTAATTTTTAATGTCGTGAAATCCCTTTTAAAATTTAAATACAAAATACAATGAAAAAGATTGAAGCCATCATCAGAACATCGAAGTTCGAAGAAGTAAAAGATGCATTACATGCCATCGACATTGATTTCTTCTCCTTTTGGGAAGCCACTGGTGTCGGAAACGAAATGAAACAGATTCAACGCACCTATCGGGGGAACCATGGCAGCACCTCTTTTATTCCACGCAGGTTACTAACCATTGTAGTTAGAGATCAAAACCTAAGAAAAACAGTTGATTGCCTCTTAAAAGTAGCACACACGGGTGAAATCGGTGACGGGAAGATATTTGTCTCTTCCATCGAAGAATCCTGGAGAATCAGAACCGGTGAAAGTGGGGACGAGTCCTTGTACGTTTTGGATTGACGCGGTCCGATCAAGGATTAGATGTCATTAATTTCTTACGATAAAAACAATTAATATGATACTTAGCAATTTATTACATAAAAAATCCTCCTCCGGGCCTAAGGTCAGGATGAGCCGATCGGAAAAATGGACTCTTTTCTTCACCATTTTTGCCGGAAAAATGATTGGACTGGCTTTAGTTCTGGTTGCCATGTTTACCTTACCAGGATTAATCGGACTTTCAGCCAATGCCGCTGAAACCTATACCGCCCACGAAACAGCCTCCATTAACGCAATAAATACCATGTGGACGCTTATCGCAGCTGCACTCGTATTTGGAATGCAGGCTGGATTCGTCATGCTGGAAGCAGGGTTTGCCAGAAAAAAAGAGACCGTTAACATATTGATAGAATGCGTCCTGGATACTGCAATTTGTGGCGTATTCTTCTGGGCTATTGGTTATGCCTTCATGTTTAGCCATGGAAACGGGTTCATCGGATTCAACTGGTTCTTTCTGCAGGGAGTTCCGCTCACCTATGAAGCTACAGGTGTTTCAATTCTTGCGCACTGGATCTTCCAGTTTGCCTTCGCGGACACGGCTTCAACTATTACTTCAGGCGCGATGATCGGTCGCACCGGTTTCCGTGGTGATATCCTTTATAGTATCGGCGTCACAGGTTTTATTTATCCCATCATCGGACACTGGGCCTGGGGACCTGATGGATTCCTGGCCACGATGGGAAGTGCAGGAAATTTTATGCCGGGTCTGGGTCAGCCATTCCGCGATTTTGCAGGATCCACGGTAGTTCATACCATCGGTGGTGTAGTCTCATTGGCCGGAGCTATTGTCCTGGGACCGCGTTTGGGACGAATATTCCTGCGCGACGACAAAGATAAAGGAGGTCTCCCCGCTCCTCACAGCTTACCTTTAGCTACTATTGGAGCCTTTTTACTTTGGTTCGGATGGTACGGGTTCAATCCCGGGAGTACACTTTCCGCAATGGATTATGCAGGTATTGGCCGCGTAGCCGCCAACACTACTGTGGCTGCCTGTTCAGGCGCGTTGGGAGCAATGGTCCTTGCATTTTACTTTGGCTTGACAAAAGGTAAGTTCGATGTTGGATTCTCTCTTAATGGATTACTGGGAGGTCTCGTAGCTATCACCGCTCCTTGCTATTGGGTTTCTCCTTTCGGAGCCCTGATTATTGGATTGATTGGAGGGTTTGTAGTTTTCGGCGGTGTCTATTTACTTGAATACCTTCGTATTGACGACCCGGTTGGTGCATTTTCCGTGCATGGACTCAACGGAATTTGGGGTACCCTGTCAATCGGACTCTTTGCTTGCGGATTGTATGGGGCTACCGGACCAACAGGTGCGGATGATTCTTCTCCAGTAAAAGGATTGTTTTACGGAGGTGACGCTTCAGTTTTCAAGGCTCAGCTTATAGGAAGCGCAACAGTTACTATTGCCACTTTCGCGATAGCCATGGTATTGATGTGGGTGATTATGAAATTACCTCATCCTTGGAGCCTTAGAGTAGAAGCCAAAGGTGAACTTGGCGAAGGTGGAATCGACGTATTTGAGCATGGCTCAAGAGCCTATTATGATAATTAATTGCACACGATCCTGAATTAGTATCTTCCGACAAGACTAGCATCAAATTCAGTGCAATATCCGGGTAACGTAGAAATACAAATGAAAAAGTATTTCGAGGTTGCCCGGATTCTTTTTTGTACTAATCACAAAAAATTATCTATACCCTAAAATTTAAGCAACCAATTTAAAAATAATATTAAATTTTTATCTGCACCCCCTCTATTTTGTCAAATAAAACAGAATTGTGTAATAAAAATATATAATATTGCAGAAATTCGTTCTTTTCTTATTTTCCTTTTGAATTGATTTGTCCTTCCATTGAAATCAGCGATCAGAATATCGGAACTTCCCGCTTGAATGTTTCTTCGAGGGAGATAAAAGTTTCTGTACTTGAAATACCAGGGATTTTTTGAATTTTTTCGCTTAGAACGGTCTTCAGATGCTCATTGTCCCGCGCATAGATCTTTGCAAAAATGGCGTATTGTCCGGTGATATAATGACACTCCACAATTTCTGGAATCAATCGGAGCTGTTCTGCAACTTCTGAATAAAGGCTGCCCTTTTCCAGAAAGATACCTATGTAAGAACAAGTTCTGAAATCAATCTTTCTTGGATCGACATTATATCCTGAACCAATGATTACTCCCATGTCGGTCATACGACTGACACGTTGATGAACAGCGGCTCTGGAGATACCACATTCTTCTGCAACATCTTTGAAGGGTATTCTGGCATTTTTAGTGACGATATCCAAAATTTGGAGATCAGTTTCATCCAGTTGATTTCTGAGTGTCATGGTAAAAAATGATTACGTCAAGGTTGAACTTTCTACAAGTGTTTCAAAAGATAAATATAGTTCAAAATTAATTATATGTCAACAAATAGTCCTGTATTTTGGACATTTGATTTCAATACAATCAGTTTAATAGAAGATTGATATTATTTTAGGCATCATTTCCAAAACAAAAGAAATTACTTATAAACATTGAATATTATGAAGAGATCCTGGCAAATTTCCTTAGTCCTTATTTTGATCATCTCCTTGATCGGAGTATTTATTTGCGGAAAAAATCCATTTGAACTCGATCCAAAGGTCGTGCCGGGTGATGTAGCATGGATGCTTACCGCTACTGCCCTTGTGCTATTCATGACCCCCGGTCTGGCGTTCTTCTATGGTGGCATGATTCAGCCAAAGAACATTATTTCAACGATGCTTCAAAGTTTTGTAGCAATGGGTGTTATAAGCATAATTTGGGTAATATTCGGGTTCAGCCTTGCTTTTGGAGATAGTATTGGTCCTGAGAAATATGGACTGATTGGTAATCCGTTCACTTTTTTCATGTTCAAGGGCGTTGGCGGGCTTATCAATAATGCGTTGGCACCGACCATTCCGCTCGCCTTGTTTGCCATATTTCAGATGAAATTTGCCATCATCACGCCGGCCCTGATCACTGGGTCCTTTGCAGGCAGGGTAAGGTTTAGTTCCTATATTCTTTTTATTTCCCTCTTTACCATATTCATTTATGCTCCTCTTGCCCACTGGACATGGCATCCGAACGGTTTCTTACGTAATTGGGGTGTTCTTGACTTTGCCGGTGGAACGGTTGTTCACATGTCTGCTGGATTTGCCGCTCTTGCAGGAGCTGTTTTCCTAGGTCCACGCCGGGATTACCAGCAACAATTCCACCCTGCGAATATTCCTTTCGTCCTACTGGGAGCGAGTATGCTTTGGTTTGGATGGTTTGGATTCAATGCCGGATCTGCCCTGGCATCCAATGCCATTGCCACCGTTTCGCTGATGAATACAAACATTGCTTCAGCTGCCGCCATGATTGGTTTTATCGTTTTTGACGTTGCTATGGGCCGTAAACCATCCGCGATGGGTGCGGCAATCGGTCTGGTTGTCGGATTGGTTGCAATAACTCCGGCAGCAGGTTTTGTCAATCTAGGAGCAGCCATTTTTATTGGACTTTTCGCTTCTTTTATTTGCAATATAGCCATCTCCTACCGTTCAAAGACTTCACTGGATGATACGCTTGATGTCTTCCCCGCTCACGGGATGGGAGGAATTATTGGCATGATTCTAACGGCTGTCTTTGCCCAGGGTGTTGGACTGATTTACGGGGAATATAAAACATTCCTGTTTCATTTACTCACACTGGTGATCGTAGGGATCTTTGCTTTTGGCGGTTCGTACCTTCTCTATATGCTCACAAATTTAATACTCCCAATGAGAGTATCTCCAAAGAGTGAGCGTCTGGGCCTGGATATAACGCAACACGACGAATCTTATCTGTCCGAACGCCCAGGGGAGAAGTGAAATTTCATTTTTCGATGGAGGTATAACAATTTCTCACCACCTTCTTCCAGTCTAATTCTTTTTCTGAAAGCGGAGGACGGTCGGCAGCCTTGTATCCAACTCCTACCACCGACAGGACTTCCAGGTGCTCAGGAATATTGAGTAATTCACTGATAAATTCATTGGCAGTTTGATCATCATCGTGGTAACGACGATGGATCTGTACCCAACATGAACCTAATCCAAGGGCTTCAGCTGCTAACTGAATAATAATGGATGCTATTGAACAATCTTCGATCCAGACGTCACTCTTTGTCTTGTCTCCTGCAACCACTATTGCAACAGGTGCATGTTTGAGCAAACAGGCGCCATGAGGTTTAGCCATGGATAGCTTACTCAATAAAGCAGGGTCTTCAACAACTGTAAATTCCCAGGGTTGACTATTCTTCGACGAGGGGGAATGTAGCGCGGCTCTTAATAGCTGGTGGATGGTTTCTTCTCCAACAGGTTTTTCGCTAAATTTTCGGGTACTTCTTCGGTTATAAAGGACGTCCAGCATTGTTGGTTAGTTTTTTGCAAAAATAGAAAGCATATTGGTTACCCAATAAACATTTATGATTATTTTTCAAAAACTTCAAAAATTTTGATCTTTTTATTGCTGATTGAAAATCTGAACGCCCAATTTCCCTTGAAATTATTTCCGACGAGTCTCAAAACGGTTGTAGAACTGATCAATCAAAAGTAATGCTGATACGGCAACCAGGGCAGTAACGAAGGTAAGTGGCATCTTAATTAACGACGCGGTGAATGACTGAAAAGGTTTAAAGAATAAGGAATAATCAATTTGGGAAAGTGGCATCAATAAGCCTGCTTGTTCATTTCCGGGAAAATAGGTTCTGAAAATGATTGCTCCGACGAAAAGCAGTAGGATGCCAATGAATAGTTTCCACCAAAGTTGCAGGCTTATAATAGGCTGATAAATAGCCTTTGACCTGGCACTTTCTTTACTCACTCGGTCCATTACCATGAAGGTGAAATTTTCAGAAGGCTCTTCACTGGGAAGTTCTCTGAGATATGTCCGAAGTTTGTCCTGCTCTTTCATCCCTATATTTATTTAAAACAGTTTGATCACACCAATGATTCTTCTTTCAGCAATCCATGCAATTGTTCATACAATTTCTTCCTGCTCCTGAAGAGTTTGATCTTTACATTAGACGCTGATAAGTCTGTTATGGTTGCAATTTCGTCAACCGGAAGATCCTCGAAATAATACAAATTCAAGATCCCCCTTTCATCCGGCGCCAAATGATCCATTGCCTTGTGAAGTTGAAAAGCTCGTTCTTCTGCATTCAACATTCCAACGGCATCTTCTATATTTAATAATTCATTATCTGACAGGTTATAATCTTCCAGACTTAGCTGGTGAATATGCTTTCCCCTTACCCTGGAGATTGATGTTGTATAAACAATCCTGAAAAACCAAGTCTTGAAGGTTGATTGGCCCTTAAAATTCTCCAGAGATTTGTAAGCCTTGATAAAAGCATCCTGCGCAGCCTCTTCTGCTTCTTCCCTGTTCCTGGTTATCTTCATGGCAAGTGAAAAAGCAAGATGCTTGTATTTATCAACAAGGGGCGCAAAGGAATTTGAATCTCCTTTCAGTACCTCTGCAATATAATATGCATCACTTTTTACTTCCATTATTTCATTAGACACAATATACTATTTTTTGGTTACAACTTTTTTGAAATTTTTTCATCAATAAAAAAATTGGCAAAGTTGTAACCGGATTAAGCCACTGGCGTCAAATGAGCAAATGTTGAACCTTAAAAATTAATAAAATGGTTGAAATTATTGTTCCTGTTGCCGTATTCACAATGATATTCGGCATCGTATATGTAATTGTTACAGCTTTTAATCGTGAAAGAATGGCTATGATAGAAAAAGGCGCTGATCCTAAATTTTTCGAATCATTAAAAACAAGCTCCAAAACAAGGGCGTTAAAATGGGGATTAGTGCTCGTGGGTGTTGGATTAGGCTTATTCCTGGCTGGGATTTGTGTAAGCGCAGGCATGGATGAAGGAGCTGCTTATCCTGGGTTGATATGTCTTTTCGGAGGTGCCGGACTTTTACTTGCTTACAGAATTGAGCAAAAATCCACTCCACCTAAAGAAATGGAATAACAAACGTCTTCAAGTTGCATTCCGAATATTATTCGGTACACAAGTGGATGGCTTTGCGAATCGCTTCCTGACAAACCGGACAAAAACTGTTCGGTTTGTTTGATTTCATGCGGCAGTCCTGCATGGGACTATAAATCCCTTTCGATATATAACCACCTCCTTCGAAAACACCTGTTTTACCAGCATATTCCTCTGATCTTGGAGTAGGTACTGGTGTAGATGGATCCAATAATCCTGCCCATTTGGATTTAAAATTAACCAGAGTTGTCAAATTAGGCTCCCAGGGTTCCACTTTCAAGTTATAGTAATCTTCATAAGCCACTTCCGAAGTATAATATTCATCCCCTAAACCTGCAAACTCATGACCAAATTCATGGATGAAAACCTGGGGTGAAAGAGAATGTCCGGCAGTGCATACAGAAATGTAGTTGCAAAAGCCTCCCCCACCGTACTCATTTGAATTCACGAGAACAATAATATAGTCATAAGGAATACTGGCTGCTTGATCATGAACACTCTTCAGATCGGTGGTTGTAAGATATCTTGCCACATCAAATGTGTAGAAAGTACTATTATATAAGGTATTAACGTAAATATTCCTACCAGGAATATCCGTTCCTGATTCCTTTGATGGTGTTTTAAGTGCATAAACATTAAACTCTTTTTTCAAGGAAGCAAAAGGTTCGACAACAAATAATGAATCCATCAACCGTTCCGCATCCTTTACAAATTTGTCCATTTCCTCCTTTTTATATCCCTCCGCCAAAATAGCGATATCCACTTTTTTTGATGGCTCGCCCGATTTTCTAATCATCGCATAATCCGTTTGCAAAACAGACTCCTTTAAGATAAAATAATTTGAAGGGTCGATGACTGTCGTAAAAATCAATTCAAACTTACCTTCCCGGTTACGGCATTCGATTTCCAGGGTAACTTTGCTCTTCGGATAAGGAAATCGAAGAACCTGATAGAATGCCCTTTCCATCTTTTTTGCCTCTGCTGTGGATTGCCATTCCTGGAAAAGGGGAGAAAAACCTTTCTGATAAATGATAGATTTTGTGGCCGGATCTATGACATTGAAGCGATAATTACCCAGGTTTGTTTCTTTCGCATCGATTTTATGGGTACCACCCCAAAATGGTTCTTTTTTTTGCTGTACCTCAGTAACTTTAGATGTATTGCTGGTTCCTGAGAGTAGATAATCAAATCTAAATACGCCATCTGTAAAATAGTCTTCAAATTTGTTCTGTGCTTCAAGCAAGATGGGAGCTGAAAGAAGAAGCAGAATAAAAAGTTTTTTCATTATCGAAATCCGGCTTATTAATTAATTTTGCAGCGAAACAAAATTAATGAATTCTGAACAGCTATTAAGAAATACGCCATGCAAGTTTTTTATGATTATTTAAGAGAACAGATGTTAAACGCCCAGTTCCATCCAAAGGTTGCAATCTACCTGGCTGCAATCGGAACTTTTCTGATTCTTTCTCTTATTTCGCTCATTCTTTTCTTCCCTTTCAGGAAAATACTTCTTACGATCATTGAACGATTCACCAGACATACGGAAACACTCTGGGATGACGTACTTTTTGATCACAGGGTGTTTCATGCAGTTGCACACTTGATTCCCGGGATCTTTATTTATGCATCAGCAGGTTTTGGTTCTGAGGACCTGGTAGCTTTACCCGAAGTCATCAAGGGAATAGCCAAAATCTACATCACTTTTGCGGTTGTTTTGAGCCTCACCCGCTTTCTCGATGCATCTCAGGATATTTACAATACCTATCCTTTTGCCCAGGAACGCCCGATTAAAGGATACCTTCAACTTGTCAAAATCCTTATTTACTCGGTCGCTGCCATTGTTTTGGTCTCCATCATTATTAACCAGGATCCGGGTAAACTCTTCGCTGGTCTGGGCGCAATGGCCGCTGTTCTTATGTTTGTATTTAAGGATCCTATTCTTGGATTTGTGGCAAGTATTCAACTGGCAGCCAATAAGATGGTCAAACCAGGAGATTGGATTACCGTACCAAAATTCAGTGTCGATGGTACCGTTGTCGATATTTCACTTACTACCGTGAAAATCCAGAATTGGGATAAAACCATCACCTCACTGCCCACCTATTCGTTGGTATCAGAATCGGTTACCAACTGGATCGGAATGCAGGAATCGGGAGGAAGACGTATTCAACGTTCGGTCTTCATTGATATGGCAGGAATCCGGTTCTGTGATCAGAAATTCGTAGACCATATTGCTCAGTTGCCAGTGATAAAAAGCTACATGAAACAAAAAAGGGAAATCGATCCACTTTTTCCGGAATGGACTTCTCAGCTGGCCGACCAACCTACAAATCTTGCAGTTTTTAAAGCCTATGTGGAAGCATTCTTGTGGACCAATCCAAACACACACAATCACATGACACTGATTGTTAGATTTTTACAATCCACAGAACGTGGCTTACCCCTCGAATATATTGTGTTTAGTAAGGAACAACAGGCTGATCTATTTGAAACTATTCAAGCCGAAATTGTGGATCATCTACTGGCTGTGATCAAAGAGTTCGATTTACAAGTCTTCCAAAACCCATCGGGTAGCGATTTCAGACAATTGACTAGTAAGAAAAATTAAAAATAATTTGCCAGAGGAAGGAAATTGTTATAGTTTTGGCAATATTTTATCAATTTACTAACAAATTGAAAGTGCAGTGAAGAAAAACAATCTTGAATTAGAAGAAGATTTCAAAGAACAAGCGGTACAAATTGACGATCTTGACCGTAAAATATTAAAGTTAATTACCAATAATGCCCGGGTACCATTTTTGGAAGTTGCACGTGAATGTGGCGTATCTGGAGCTGCAATCCACCAGCGGGTACAACGTTTGATCTCAATGGGTGTTGTCACTGGCTCCGAATTTATTGTAAGTCCTTCAAGATTGGGTTATAACACCACTGCTTTCATGGGAATTTACCTCGAGAAAACCAGTTTTGACAGAAAAGTTCTGAAACAACTGAAGGATATACCCGAAGTAGTCGAATGCCATCATACTACAGGCCAATATGCTATCTTCATAAAGATTCAGACCAAGACCAACAAACATCTGATGAAGATCATTGATACTGACCTTCAGGCGATTGATGGCATCGCAAGAACTGAAACATTCATTTCCCTTGAACAGGATTTCAAACGTCAGATTCCAATAAAATAAAAGGGAACCTGTCTTAAAAGTCAGATCCCCTTATATTCTTGTCAGACACCCTTTTTAGAAGGGTAAATCGTCATTTTCACCATCCTTCACAGGCATGAAATCGTCTTCATTGTATGGCGGCGGAACCGTCTGATCGGAAGCCCCTGAGGATTTGTCGATTCTGTCAATACGGAAGGCATTGACATTGTGGTACCATTTCCCGTTGTATTCACGGCCTTCCAGGTTGAAGCTTACCTCAACCTCACGATTCTTATCGGCTTCATTTATCATCTCCGTCTTGTCATTGAATAGAGTGAAGCAAATCTTCTTTGGAAACTGGTCATCTGGAACTTCCAGCACAAAATCAAGTTTCTTCCACTCTCCCCTGGTGCTACTACCAGTTTGTAACGGTAAAATATCCGTTACCCTTCCTTTTACTTTAAAACTCATAATATTCAGTATTATGAAACGAAACCCGGAAGATGGCTGTCACCTGTTCCGGGTTTTGTTCCAGAGGTTCTCACCCCTATGTCAGTTTAAAAATCTTATTACTTGCCAGCTGGTGCAGGAGCAGCAGCAGGAGTTGGCTCGATGCTGATAAGTTCAACCTCGAAAATCAGTGTTGAATTTGGTTTGATTTTTGGACCAGCAGCCTGCTCGCCATAACCAAGTTCTGAAGGAATATAGATTTTCCATTTTGAACCGACAGGCATCAGCTGCAATGCTTCTGTCCAGCCTTTAATCACCTGACCTAAGCCAAATGTTACAGGTTCGCCGCGTTCAACTGAACTATCGAATACTTTTCCATCAATAGTAGTACCATGATAATGAACCTTCACAGTATTTTCTGCCGTTGGTTTTGGACCAGTTCCAGTCTTAATCACTTCATACTGCAATCCAGATGCGGTAGTTGTAACCCCAGCTCTTTTGCCGTTATCAGCTAAAAATTTCTGTCCGGCTTCTTTGTTTTTACCTCCTTCTAATGACTGAGCTTTAACAAAATAACCTTGTGTGATAGCACCTGCTTTTGAAGAGGCAATGAGGCCTGAATCACCTTTCATGATAGTAGCGAATGCCTGAAGAATGATCTGTGGGTTAAGATCCTTACCACCTGGTGCCTCAGGCAAATTTTTCTTAATGTTGTTTCCCAGATCAACGCCAATTGCATAAGCAGCAGAATCTGCCATGGTCTTCAGTTTAATCTGTTGTGAAGTAGAAGTGTTACAAGATGCCAGTATGATTGAGCCGGCAACCATCGAAAGAAGTAAATTTTTAATTTGCATAATTGTGTCTATAAAAGATTGAATGATATTCTAAAAGTTGCGAAGATAACTATTAATTTTTCTTTAGCAAACGATCAAATCCTGGTGTATAAAAAACATTAAATCCTCCCGTAAAATCATCACTGATAAAATAGCCTTCCATCTCACTGTGCCTGGCAAGAAACTCCCTGGATTTTTCTAATCCCATTACCATGAATGCCGTAGCATAGGCATCCGCAGTAATACAATCATCCGCCAGCACAGAAACACTTAGCAAATTGTGCTTCACGGGATAACCATTCGAAGGATCGATCGTGTGGGAATACCTGGTGCCGTTTTCTTCATAGTATTTACGATAACTTCCGGATGTAGAAATGGCTTTATCCTTCAACGTAAGAATGGCCTGAATCTTCCGCTCATCCATCGAATTTTTAGCCGGCATCTCAATGGCTACGCTCCACAATTGGCCGTCAGGTTTCTGGCCTTTCCCAAGGACTTCTCCACCTACATCAATAAGATAATTTTTAATTCCTTTTGCTTCCATCAATTGACCAATCAGATCGGATGTATACCCCTGCGCAATCGCATCAAAATCAATTTTAATCCGGGGATCCGATTTAATTAACTTTCCCTTGGTCAGAAAAACTTTTCTGTAACCAACCAGCGGCAAAAGCGAATCTACCATCGCCTGGTCAACCTGCGCTTTTTTGGAGAAACCAAAACCCCATGCATTTACCAATGGACCAACAGTTATATCAAAGGCGCCTGCTGTATTAGCTGAAACCTCCTCCGATTTTTTAAAAACAGTCTCATATATCTGATCCGCAATTGCCGAACTATCATTGTTATTCAGCCTGGATATCAAGGAAGTCGGCAAATAAGAGGAGACGGACCGGTCTACCTTTTTGAGTAAGGAATCGACTTCGGGCTGAAAATTTTCGTTGTTGTCTGCATAATAGGTGATTGCATAATAAGTGCCCTGTGCCGATCCAGTCATCTTATAGATTTTCAAATCCTTGTGTGAACTACAGCAAATGATAAAAACCGGGACGAAGCTGAAAATAAATAGAATTGACCAAAAAAATTTCGGCGAGGGTTTATTTTCCCGTTTAAGTTTGTTCCAATTCATTGATAAAATATTTTAAATTCATTAAACAGAACTATTTTGCCTGTATTTTATTAGGTTTTTATTGCCCTAATCATTTCACGCTTACCCGGTGGACCAGGAATCCTTTCAACAGTAAAACCCGCCGCCTGCAAATGTCTCCTTACATACCCTTTTGCACAGTAAGTAACCAGTATTCCATTGGGCCGCATCTTTGAAAAAAGTGTTTCAAAAATAGAAAGATTCCAGAGTTCAGGCTGCTTTTCAGGTGAAAAAGCATCAAAATAAATCAAATCTATCTGCGGAAGTTCGCTGAAATTAAGATTGACCAGGTCTGCCTCTATTTTATGAAACATGAATCGATTGGCTATCTGAACATCACATTCCCATTCGCAAGTATGCAAAGAAGAAAATATAATTGATTCAGATGGAGTGTATGGTTCGCCATAGTTCAAGTGTTCAACGATATCTGTTGGCAAGGGGTACTTTTCGACAGCAAAATATTGCACTGATCTGCCGGAATCCCTTCCTGCCATCCAGGTAAGAAAACAATTCAAACCCGTACCCAATCCAATTTCAAGAATGCAGATTTCAGTCCTCTGGCAAAAGTCAAATCCGGAATGGATAAAAACATGCATCGATTCCTGAATGGCACCGAAAGTTGAATGATAATGTTCATCCAGGTCTGCCAGATACAAGGTATCGGATCCATCCAGGGTCCTGGTTATTTCAATATTCATATCGGGTATAAGATTCCGCGTGTAATAAGGCTAAAATAGCTATTTTTACTAACACAAGTTTATATCATAAGTTTTACACCATGCTTGTTCGTCTTTATAATGACAATCCGAACTTAAAGGAGATAGACAGAATTGTTGAAATGCTGAGAGATGGAGCGGTTATTATCTTTCCAACGGATACTATATATGGTATCGGATGCGATATCACAAAATCCAAAGCCGTTGAACGGGTAGCCAAAATTAAAAATGTCAAACCGGAAAAAGCGGATTTTTCCTTCATTTTATACGATCTAAGCCAGATATCAGATTATTGCAGACCCTTTTCAAATGGGATTTTCAAGCTATTAAAGAAGAATCTGCCCGGACCGTTTACCTTCCTGCTCCAGGCAAATTCCAACGTACCGAAACTCTTTAAAAATTCAAAGAAGAATATCGGAATAAGAATACCTGAAAACAATATCATCAGGACAATAGTCAAAGAACTCGGCCATCCTGTTTTATCCACTTCCGTGCATCACGATGATGTCGTATTAGAGTACATAACTGATCCTGAATTAATTGAAGAAAAATACGGTCATTTAGTAGATCTGGTGATCGATGGCGGATATGGCGACAACCATCCGTCAACCATAATAGATTGCACTTCAGGTGATGCCGAAATTGTCAGACAGGGTAAAGGTATCCTGGTTGAATAATCCTTCCCATTTTCAATTGAAATACCTGCAATCACTATTCTCCCCTTTATTATTGCCATCCGGTTGAATGACCATCTGAGCTGCCCGGTTCATCTCTATCCATTCTTGACCAATCCCGGCGGTCAACTCCTTACCGGTGTTGGAGAGTGGTCTGAATAGAATATACCTTGATTGGTAATTAGGAGCCCTTTCCAGTTCATTTGCTTTTTGATTAGGGATCCAAACAACATCTGTGGTCAGGGTTGGGGTGATACTCCCTGTCCTTTGCCCGATTGGAGGCTCAATGTATAGATTCCTTCCTTTAAAAGATATAAAATACCCTTCAACACGCAGGAATTTCTTGCTAACATGCAAAGAATCTGTTAATTGAAAAAATTCAACATTACTTATTCCCCTCTCTCCAAAGTACGGTTTCATGTAATATCCGAGTTTTGTCCCGGCTTTTTCACACCTGTCGTACAAGACTATCGCTTCTCTTCGGTTCGTTATTACAAGCGCTCTCGTACCCGGAATGTTATAAAATAGCACTTCTGCCCTTGTCTCCTGGCGGAAGGAATCAACGCCGGTCATACCCATAGAAAGAATTAAAGTAAAAATCGCACCACATAAATATTTCACATTTTTCGATCGGAAAAAAGACAGAAATAGTCCGGTCAAGATGAAAACCAGGGAGATCTGGAAAAGGGTTGGATACAAACCACGAATGACAGCATGTGGCATGTCTTCAATAATTCTTACAGTTATCAGCACAATTTTCACTGACCAATCCAGAAAAATAGCGACCAATGTGGCAATGTGTATGGAAATCACCGAAAGAAAAACCACCACAAACGAAAGATAAAGAATGACCGAAACCAACGGAATAACAATAAGATTGGCCAGCCAAAAGTAAACAGGGAACTGATGAAAATAGATCAGGGTGAAAGGAATCGTTCCTATTTGGGCCGAGCATGTCACCGAAATTAGGATCCAAATCTGCTTGA
This sequence comes from Prolixibacteraceae bacterium, assembly GCA_037137375.1. Lineage (GTDB taxonomy): Bacteria > Bacteroidota > Bacteroidia > Bacteroidales > Prolixibacteraceae > CAINVV01. The sequence goes on along the minus strand of JBAXKJ010000001.1, from coordinate 300,514 downwards.
GCAACCAGTTTTCAAAATACAATTGTTTGACTATTAATGGATGAATTACAACAATCGATAGTACTGCCGTGTAAGACAGCTGAAACCCTACATCGGTGATCAGGTTGGGATCCCAGGCGATCAAAGCAAAAGCGGAAACAGCGAGTGAGTTAAAAATATTTGAATCACGGTTAAAAAGTTTCCCGAAAATCAAGAATGAAAACATCAGCGCTGCACGCAGGATAGAAGCCGACATTCCTGTTATCAGGGTATAAGACCATATTCCAAAAAGTATGATCAAGGTGTAGATTACATTCCCCGCTTTGCCTGATTTTAAGAATCCAAAAATGAGGTTGAGAATGACAAAGATCAATCCCACATTCATGCCTGAGACTGCAAGTACATGAATTACACCTGTATTAGTAAAAGATTGTATGACGTCCTTATCTACTTCATCTCTGGCACCAAATGAAATGGAACCTATTAAATGAACATTATTGCCTTTAATTCCAGCTCTTTCCAGAGCATCCATTAATCTTGCCCTGAAAATCAAAGCTTTATGAAAAATATTCTGAAGGGTCATTCCCTTTATAAGTCTAACACTTTTTTCTTTCAGGAATATCCTATATCCTATTCCCCTGTTATTAAGATATTTCTGGTAGTTGAATTCAAAAGGATTTCCGTCATTTCTGATCAATTCGGGTTTTCCATTGAAACATATTATGGCTCCCGGTTCAGCAGATTTAAGTTCAGGTGTCTTTGGAAGAAATAATAATATCTTTTGCTGCAAGCCGGTGAGTTGAGCCATTACCATGAAAGTCTTCTCCCTTTCTGCCGGATAATCGTCAAGAATGGCAAAATATTGCTGATCTGGTAGTACTGGATAAGACCTGATTTGGTCGCCAGCCCTGAAAACACCAAAGAAAAAGATAGTTATCAAAAGCAATATACCCCACAAATGTTGCAAATAGAAGGATACTGTTCTGAAAAACAACAGGATAATTAATAAAATTAAAATAGAAACAGTAGCATAAAAGGGCGGGATGCTGAACATCTTAACCGGAAAGCTAATACCGAGACAAAGCGGAAGAAGTAACCTGATAAAAGGGGCACTGGCCAGTTTTGACCCAATAAAGGACATGATATGAGATATTCATATCAAGTTAAGGCTTTCCAGGGAAAAAATGAAATTGCTACGAGTTGCCTGAAATGAAAAGCAAGTAGAATTAATCTTGTGAATTAAATCCGGGGAATCTTCACACGGTAGGTCGCAGTAGTAATTCCCTTAGAAATATCGGATAATTTACGCTTCAGAAGCCTTTTTCGAAGTGGAGAGCAATAGTCTGTAAACATGACACCATCTATGTGGTCATACTCATGCTGAATGACCCTGGCAAGATATCCGGAAAAGTCGTCTTCATATCTATTTCCATCAATATCAATGTATTGCATTTTAACAAAGCCTTTTCTATAGATTTCTTCGTGAATCCCGGGAATACTTAAACATCCTTCCTCCATAAGCTCTTCTTCACCACTTTTCTCAATGATCTTTGCATTAATAAAGTACTTCTTGAATCCTTCCAGGGAGGGTTCAGTTTTACTCAACGGTGACAAGTCCACGACGAACAACCGGATGGGAAGTCCAACTTGAGGGGCAGCAAGACCGACACCTTCAGCATTATACATCGTTTCGAACATATTTTCTATCAATTCGCTCAGACCCTTGTAATTAATTTCAATGTCTTTACAAACCTTCCTCAAAACCGGATCTCCGTATAAAGTGACAGGTAAAATCATAGTTTGTTATACTTTTTTTGTTCGAGAAAAGACTGCAGGAGAATAGTTGCACTTATTCCGTCAATGGTACCTTTATCCTGTCTCTTAATCTTGGGTAACCCCGCGTCAATCATGGATTGAAAGGCCATTTTTGAACTAAATCTCTCATCAACAAGTCTGATCTCTTTGGTATATTTCTGCTGAAATTTTCGTAAAAACGGATTAATATAGTTCAAAGCCTCAGAAGGCTGGTTATTTAACTGAACCGGATATCCAACTAAAACCAGTTCGACTTCTTCCTGTGAAAAATATCCATCCAGAAAAATCCAGATATGATCAGCATTCACAGTATCCAGGCGTGTGGCTATTAGTTGCAATGGATCAGTAACAGCCACTCCTACCCTCTTTTTCCCATAATCAATGGCCATTATCCTTCCCATTCTTCCATTTATATTTGCTTCAAAGATAATAGTTTCAAAAATCCTAGGAAAAAATGTTTGCTTGTCAGAATCATTAAAAATAAGTTAAGTAGAATTAAGAAACATTTAACAAAAGGAAACGTTTTATGTGTAAAATGTTTCCGATTTTTGCATATTAAAAATTAAGACTTTGGACAATGGAAAAAACAGATGAGCAAAATGAACGGTTTCAGGATCTGATTGAACCTATCAAAGAGCTTTTCTACAAGTATGGTCTGAAAAACCTTAACATGGATGAGTTAAGCCGCAGACTGGGCATCTCAAAGAAAACACTTTACACCTTCGTTAAAAACAAAGAAGAACTGGTCGAGAAAGTTTTCCTTAATGAGGAGATTAAGTTAAATCGAATTAGTGAGGAAATTGGAAAATATCCAATTAATGCAATTGAAAAACTATTGAAAATCAGTCAATTGGTGCATGAAGAGATTAAGAAGATGAATCCAATGATTCGTTTTGAGATGGAAAAGTATTACCCACAGGTTTTTGAGGCCTATGTTGAAAAGAAACGCAAATTCGTTTACGAAGGAATGAAGAACAACATTCTTCAGGGAATCGCAGAAAAGCTCTACCGTGATGATATCAATGTTGAACTGGTTGCGACTATTTATATCAACAGCTTCGTTGAGCTGCATGACTCCGACATTTGCAAAACATTAGACATTAATTTCATGCAACTATTTGAAGTGTTGTTCGAAAATCATGTCAGAGCCATTTCTACGCCCTCAGGACTCGCCTTCTTTGAATCAAAAAAAAATGAAATAATAGAATATATTAAAACAATAAAAAAGTAATATTTATGTCATTATCAAATCGTTATATACTATTTATAACCCTGTCACTTCTTCTATTAATTAATAAGAAAAGTGAAGCTCAGGATTCAACGCGAATTTCACTCACTGAAGCCAGGAGAATCGCGCTGGAAAACAATGCCAACATTCGCAATTCTGTGATCGATATGGAAATTGCCAGAAAGAAGATCTGGGAAACAACTGCCATTGGTCTTCCTCATATCGATTCTAAAGGAGCCTATCAGTTTCTTCCGGTCGTACCGTCTCTTCCACCCGGAACCATGGGCCCGGGAACTCCTGCCATCGAACTGGGGGTGAAAAACAACGTAACTTTCGATATTACAACTTCTCAGCTGATTTTCAACGGTTCCTATCTTGTCGGACTGAAAGCAATGAAGACACTTTATCTGCAAACCAACGAGAATACGGAAAAGACAGTCCTGGATGTTAACGAATCAGTTATCAATACTTATTACATGATTCTTGTTGCAGAAGAGAGTCTGAAAAACCTACAGAAGAGCCTCGACAATATCAAGAAGACAGCCTACGAGATTACTGAAATGAACAAACAGGGATTTGTTGAAAAGACCGACGTAGACCAGCTCGAGCTGACCATCAATAACCTGATGAATGCAATCAATCAGGTAAAAAGTAACCTGGATATCGGTTACCGGTTATTTAAGATTATACTAGGGCTGGATATTAATGCAAAAGTTAAACTCACCGATTCCCTGGATGCCAATAGTTCTCTGCCAGTTACGGTAGCTCCTCTTATGAGCCAAACGTTTAATATTGAGAAAAATATCGATTATCGTCTGATAAATACTGCGACAGCACTTTCAAAACTTGAATATCAAAATGCCCTTGCGGCCTATTTACCGGTCATTTCAGGGTTCTACAATCATACTGAAAAAGCTAAAAAACCTTCTTTCGACTTTTCGATGAAGGATCTTCTGGGAATAAACATGAGCTTCCCTATTTTCAGCAGCGGACAGAGGATGGCGGCTGTTTCCCAAAAGAAGCTGGCAATCGAAAAAATGGATAATACCAGAAAACTGGTTTTCAACAATCTGATGTTGCAAGCCGATCAGACCCAGACGGATTTGAAAATCAAATATGAAAAGTTTGAAATTCAAAAGAAGAGCCTGTCTTTGTCAGATCAGATATATCAGCGAACATTGGAAAAATACAAGAACGGAGTCTCTTCCAGCATGGACCTGACGAATACTCAAAATCAATATCTTACCAGTCTTACAAGCTATTATCAAAGCATATACGATCTGGCCACCGCTAAATCAAAACTCGAAAAAATATTTAATATCAATCAGGAAATTAATAACAATAAATAATATGAAAAACTCAATTCTTACCCTGGTACTCCTATCCACCCTAGTTGCCTGCTCACCAAACGGCGATAATAAAGCTAAGTTGGAAAAACTAAAGACAGAACGCGAAATCTTAAATACAGAAATTTCAAAACTTGAAACCGAGATCAATCCTAATCAGCAAAAAATTGATAAAACAGTAACCGTAAAGGTTCTGAAAATTACCACTTCACCTTTTATACACTTCGTCGAGATTCAGGGAGTGGTCGATGGTGACCAGAATGTATCTGTTAGCCCGCAAATGGCTGGTGTCGTAACAAATGTATTCGTCAGAGAGGGCTCTCAGGTTAAAAAAGGAGATATCCTGGCTACACTCGACGCTCAGGTTTTGAAACAATCTGTTGAAGAGGTCAAAACCCAACTGGATATGGCTAACATCATGTATGAAAAACAAAAAAACCTCTGGGATAAGAAAATTGGCAGCGAAATTCAGTTTCTTCAAGCTAAAACAGGAAAGGAATCACTGGAGAGACGAATTAAAACCCTGCAGGAACAAATTTCAATGGCTAACATTGTTGCCCCTATCAGCGGTTCTGTCGAAAGCGTCCCTTTAAAAGTCGGACAACTTGCTTCTCCGGGACTTCCTACTTCTGTGATTCGCGTGATCAATATGTCGTCAGCAAAGATTACTGCTGAGATATCTGAGAACTTTGCCTCACGAATTAAAAACGGAAATCAGGCCTTTGTGCGCTTCCCTGATCTTGGACAAGAAATTGAAACAAAATTGAGTTTCACCAGCCGTTTCATCGATCCAACCAACCGCACTTTCAGAGTTGAATGCAAGCTTTCATCTAAAGAAGTTGAACTACGGGCCAACATGATCGCCTACGTCAAGATCAAAGATTATTCTAATGAGTCTAGTCTGATTTTGCCTGTTAACATCATCCAGAGTAACCAGGACGGCAAATTCGTGTATGTCATTGCAAAAGTTGGTGACAAAAATACCGCAGTCCGCAAGAAAATTACCATCGGAATGGATTACAATGGTGATGCAGAGATTCTTTCAGGTTTAACCACAGGAGATCAAGTTATTACAGCCGGATTTCAGAACTTGAAAGACGGAACACCTGTCATTTTCTAATAGACAAAAAAAAATACTATGTCAAAGGATAAATTTTTTATCAAAGAATTTTTTGCAACCAGTTGGGCTGTAGATAATAAGACGAGTGTGTATGTACTTGCTTTTATTATCTCCATTCTGGGAATGCTAAACTATTATCAGATTCCTAAGGAACAGTTTCCTGAAGTCGTAATTCCATATATTATTGTCAACTCTCCCTATCCGGGAACCTCACCTGTTGACATTGAGAACCTCATCACACGTCCGATTGAAAAACAATTGAAATCAATTGCCGACGTAAAAAAAATCACCAGCAATTCGGTCCAGGATTTCTCCTCCATCGTCGTTGAGTTCGACCCGAGTATAAAAGTAGAATCCGCCAAACAACGTGTGAGAGATGCTGTTGACAAATCAAAAAGGGATCTTCCGAGTGATCTCCCTGATCAGCCTCAGATTATGGATGTTAACCTGGCAGAGTTTCCGGTCATGTATATCAACATTTCCGGCAACTATGACCTCGACAAGCTGAAAAAATTCGCTGAAGTAGTTCAGGACAAGGTAGAAGGCGTTAAAGAAATTACCCGTGTCGATATCGTTGGCGCTCTGGAACGCGAGATCCAGATTAATGCCGATATTTTTAAGATGCAGGCTTCAAGAGTTACTTTTGCAGACATCGAAAGTGCCGTTGCCAGAGAGAATCTGACAATTTCAGGTGGTACCATCACTCAAAATGGCACTAAAAATTCTGTGAGGCTGAAGGGGCAATTTGAAAATGTTCAGAATATCCGTGATATTGTTGTCCATGCTTCTGGCGGGGGTTATGTTAAACTGTGTGATCTGGCAGACGTAAAGGATGATTTCAAGGAACAGGAAAGTTTCGCCCGCCTCGATGGAAAGAATGTTATTACGCTGAACGTTATCAAGAAAAGCGGGGCCAACCTACTTGATGCTTCCGATCAGATAATGGAAATTGTTGACAATGTAAAAGGGAAAGAATTACCTTCAGACCTTACCATGACGGTCACCGGGGATCAGAGCCGTTTCACCCGAAATACACTCGAAGAGCTCAACAACACGATTATCATTGGATTTATCCTGGTTACCATCGTATTAATGTTTTTCATGGGCTTTACCAACGCATTCTTTGTTGGATTATCCGTGCCACTTTCAATGGCTATCGCCTACCTTATCATCCCGAATATTGGATTCACCATGAACATGATCGTCATGTTTGCTTTCATTTTTGCCCTTGGGATTGTGGTGGATGATGCGATCGTGGTGATAGAGAATACGCACCGAATGCACAAGGATAATCCGGATATCCGCGTAGCTGCCAAACTCGCGGCAGGTGAAGTTTTCCTCCCGATTCTCTCCGGAACACTTACGACTCTGGCACCCTTCTTTCCATTGGCTTTTTGGCCTGGAATTGTAGGACAGTTCATGCATTACTTACCTGTAACATTGATTATTACCCTATTCGCCTCATTATTTGTTGCTTACATTTTTAACCCTGTATTTGCGGTTTCTTTCATGGTCCACGAGTTTGATGCGGATGATAAAGCCAACTGGAAAACCACGAAGAAAGTATTATGGGTCATGTTCGGGTTGGCGGTAGTTGCCTATTTGTTCAAATCCATTGGAGTCGGCAACTTTCTGGTATTCGCCATCCTGATGGTCTTTCTGTATCATTATGCTATTCAGTTTTGGATTCAGTCGTTCCAGGAAACCTTGTGGCCTAAAATCATGGCTGCATACGAACGTCAGTTAAGATGGATGTTATATGGATTCCGCCCGCTTTGGTTGTTAGTAGCCATGATCTTCCTCTTTATTTTCACGGTAGTACTAACAGGTATTGTCAAACCTAAAGTTTTGTTCTTCCCGAACAGTGATCCAAATAGTATCATGGTTTATGTAAAGTTGCCTGGTGGTACTGATCAAAATGTGACTGACAGTGTAACCAGGATAGCCGAACGCAGGGTATATGATGCAATCGGACTGCATAATCCGGATGTGGAGTCCGTTATCTCCAATATTACCATCGGAGCAGACGAAGAAGGATTTAACAGTGCCGGCAAGCCATTTAACAAAGGAAAAATTACTGTCAATTTTGTCGAGAGTAAGTACAGGACAACCGGCATTTCTACGACCATTTATATGGATAAAATCCGATCCACTGTAGGAGACATTGCCGGTTCTGAAATTACTGTTGGAAAATCAAAAATGGGGCCACCTACTGGTCAGCCGATAAATATTGAAGTCACGAGCGAGAACATGGATGACCTGGTGACAGATGCATACCGATTCCGTAATTATCTGGATTCATTGAATATACCAGGTATCGAGGAACTGAAGACAGACTTTGAGCTCAATTCACCGGAGATCATCATCGAAATAGATCGTGACAGGGCACAAAGAGTCGGACTTTCGACAGGTCAGATCGGAATGGAACTAAGGACTGCCCTCTTTGGAAAAGAGATTTCCAAGTTTAAGAAAGATGAGGATGAATTCCCTATCACGCTGCGTTATTCCAAAGTTACCCGTGAGAATATCAATTCACTGATCAATCTGATCATTACCTACCGGGATATGAATTCCGGTCAGATAAGAACTATTCCACTCTCGACTGTTGCAAAAATTCGATATTCGAGCTCTTACGCTGGCATCAAGCGTTTGGATCAAAAGAGGATAATCACCATTTATTCAAATGTCTTATCAGGTTATTCCCCGAATGATATCGTGCCGAAAATTAAAGCGTTAGCCAAAGATTACCCCATGCATCAGGGTACTTCTATCAAACTTACCGGAGAGCAGGAAAAACAGGCAGAGACCACTGCATTTCTTGTACAGGCGATGATTATTGCTTTGGGCTTAATATTCTTCATTCTTATCACACAGTTCGGTTCGATCAGCAAGACGATCATCATCCTGAGCGAGGTCATCTTTAGTATCATTGGAGTCTTGCTGGGAATCATTTTCTTCCACATGGATATGGTCATCATGATGACTGGTTTAGGGATTGTTGCCCTCGGGGGAATCGTGGTAAGGAATGGAATTTTGATCGTTGAGTTCTGTGACGAAATGAAGAAACGTGGAATGAAGACACGCGATGCTATCGTTCAGGCAGGAAAAACAAGGATTACACCTGTGGTTTTGACTGCTTCTGCAACTATTCTTGGATTAGTTCCATTGGCAGTTGGAATGAACATCAACTTTGGAACGCTGTTCACGTCGCTGAATCCACACATCTACTTTGGCGGTGACAATGTGGCGTTCTGGGGACCGCTCTCCTGGACGATCATCTTTGGTTTGAGCTTTGCTACTTTCCTAACGCTTCTATTCGTACCAGCTTTATATTATATGGATTATATCATTCGGATCAAAAACCGCAGGAGAAAAAATCTGAAAAAAATACTCTCGGTCAAAGGTTAAAAAATAGGTTTAGGAGAAAAGGGTTTTCATCATGAGAACCCTTTTTTTTTGTTGCATTCTTAGTAACTTTAGTCTTGGTTCATTTGTTATAGCATCAACTCATTTTGAAAAACAAAAACACATTGCCATGAGACACTTCATTGCTTTTATTACGACAATTCTATTTTTTACCACTTCCTTATCCGGACAAATCAATACATCTGGCAGAGAAAATTCGCTTCTGGTCAAAGGTATCGCAATTTTAAAACAGACTCCCGAATTATTAACTGCCAGGATAACTGTAAAAGCATCAGCCGACAAGTTCAGTCCTTGCCAGGATAAACTGGTCAGGGCAATCGATCAGGCAAAGGCGATCCTTGTCAAAAGAGGAATCGAAAAGGGGATCATTCACACCAACGACCTGAATGTTTCAGAGAAAAGGGACTATCTCGCAGAAGGTCGTTATAAAATCAGCTATGAAGGAAATTCTGATATCACCATTGAACATGAGTATTCCCAGGAATATTCGAAAAAACTACTATCCGCCTTACAAAGTGATTCTGCTAATTTTGTTTACCACCTTGATTTCGTCCTTTCCGAAAATCAAAAGAAAATACTCAGGCAGGAGGCAATTGCCAGCGCTATTGCAGACGCCAGGGAGAAAGCGCTAGCGATTGCCCTATCTGCCAACCTCAAGTTATCCAGGATTAAGAATATTACCTATACCGATGATTTTAGCAGCGGTTATGAATCAGATCTGGTTCAGGAAAATATTGTGGGTTTCAGAGGCGTTGCTATGATGAGTAAGGAATCTGCTGCACCAGTTATTGATTTCAATCCTAAGGAAATCGGAATCAAAAAATCTGTTACAATTGAATGGTGGATCGAAGAAAAGAAGTAACTATTTCAGTTCATTTCCGCCAATGAGTCTCCTGATATTTGCCATGTGACGAAGAATAATTAAGAAGCAACAGATCAACAAGAATATTTCCAAATAAATCTCAGCTCCTAAGATTACTCCTGAGACAGGAAGAGAGACGGCGAGTGCTAATGAACCTGCCGAAACGTATTTTGTCTGCCATTTCACAATAAAATAGAGGACAATTGCGATGGTTATCTCAAGAGGAGCAAGCAATATTGCTGCACCTATAGTTGTATTTACCCCTTTCCCTCCTTTGAAATAAAGAAAGACAGAGGCGGTGTGTCCAATGATCGGACTCATGGCAACCAGAAAAACAAAATAGTCGGTAAAATGGATCTTTCCGGTATACTCCAGCAAGAGGACAAGTGCAACAGGAATAAATCCCTTCAGTATATCGAGGGATTGCACCATAACAGACACACGTCTGCCTGCATTTCGTCTCACATTGGTAGATCCTATATTTCCGCTGCCTAGTTCAAGAATATTCAATCCGGTATATCTTTTAGTCAGAATATAGCCGAAAGGAATGGCTCCGAGGAGATAGCCAAAACAAATTATCATCAGACTAAAAAGAAGCATTACTTCATGTCTCTCAATATCTTTACTGCCTCTTCAACATGCTGAACTGCATTGACCTGGGAGTTAAAAACATAAACAACCCTCCCCTCTTTATTCACCACGTAGGTCACCCTACCGGGAATAAGTCCGAGGAAATTGGTGGGTACCCCAAATAGTTTTCGAACCTTTTCACCTTCATCACTGAGCAAGGTATAATTGAGCCTATATTTCTCCGAAAACTTCTTGTGACTCTCCACCGATTGTGAGCTGATCCCAATTACAAGAGCATCTGCCTCCCTGAAGACTTCAAACTGATCCCGGAATGAGCATGCTTCTTTCGTACAACCCGGACTATCATCCTTTGGATAAAAATAGATGACCAGATTTTTTTTACCAATAAGTGTTGTGATATCCAGTGGATTTCCCATCTGGTCCTTCAGTGTAAAAGAAGGAATAATACTTCCTGCCGAAATTTTTGTCATTTGATCTGAATTAGAGGTTTGTGTCTGTCCTTTAAAATTGAAGAATAAAATAAACAACAATAAATAGACCGACAAATAAATACGATACGAGTTTCTTAAACGAATATAAGATTTGTTACCAGGGAAAATATTTCCAAATAAGGCTTTTAATTCTTTCATAAACAATGGTTTAATATTAATAGTCCAACTTTCAGTCTCGTAAACCAGCTTCCTGAATTTGCTACGAAACCAGGTTAAGGGAATTCCCCATATCACAAATAAAATCAACCAAATATTGTTGAGTAAAAAATCCATATTTTATTATTTTTTAGGAAACCAGGGTATAAAGGATGAAGTTCGATTCACGTAAAGATCATATTCCGGCTTGTCCTGTTTGAGGCTTTTTTCAAGTAAGGCAACACCTGAAACCTTAATAATCAAAGCAGTCATTAAGATGGATCCGAGGATAGGAAGATAGCTGCCGGAAGCGAGGCAAATGAGCGCGTAGCCCCACCAGACCGCAGCATCGCCAAAATAATTCGGATGCCGTGTATAATGCCAGAAACCTGAATCCAGGACTTTCCCTTTATTCAAAGGATTTGATTTAAAACGGGCAAGTTGGTAATCACCACCAGCTTCAAATAGGAATCCAACGATCCAGATGGAGATTCCAGCTAAGTCCAATAGTGTAAAAGCATCTTTTAAAGTAGAAAATTGGGCGCCTAACAAGGGAGCGGAAATAAGCCACATGAGAATACCCTGAAGTAGAAACGTCTGGAAGAAACTGATCCACCAATACCTTCCTTTACCATATTTCTTTCTGAATTCGCGGTAACGAAAATCTTCTCCCTTTCCCAGGTTTCGCCAGGCAAGATATATTGAAAGCCTTAACCCCCAAATAGTTGTTAAAAACAAAAGCAACAATTTTCTCCACCCAATTCCATCGGTGCAGAAAAAATAGACATTGGCCGAAAGGACGAAACCGAATCCCCAAAACAGATCTACAATGCTAACGTTTTTGACAAAAACACTTATGACCCATAAGAGCGACATCATCGCCAGGATAATACCAAGATTTAATAGATAGATTTGAAAAAAGCTCATTGCAGGAATAAATTATGTAAACATGATAGCTATGGCAGTTGCACCAATTCCTGCATGCATCCCGATTGCAGGTGAAATATCAATTACCGCCACGGGTTCAAAACCGGTAATATTTGTCATCCTTTTGGAATATTCTTCTGCTCCATCCTGATTATGGGCATGCAAAACAATATAATTCCAAAGTGCATTTTGGCTCTGAAGCAAGGCGATTTTCTTCAAGACCAATTTTATGTTAGACGCCTGACTAAAAGTCTTTCCAATTAATACTGATTTCCCCTGGTCGTCTACTGAAACGATCGGTTTTACATTCAGGATACTGGACAATAACCCCTTGGATCCTGAAACCCGACCTCCTTTAACCATATATTTTAGCGTCTTCACGCTAACGAAAATACGTGTTTTGTCAATCCATTCCTTTACTGAGACTAGTATATCCTCCAGCTTTTCTCCTGCTTCAATTGCCTTTGCAGTTCTAAGTACGATTAATCCGAGTGCGCCTGAAAGGCTTCTGGAATTAAAAACATGAACCGGTTTGTTAAACTCTTTACTGATCCGATCGGCTGCTTTCTGACTATTTTGTAATGTCCCGCTAAAATGGCCGGATAGATGCAGCGAAATTATTGCATCATAATGAGATGCCAGGTGCGAGTATACATTGGTAAAAGCTCTTTCATTAATCTGTGAAGTATGGGGAAATGTTGGACTACTTTCCAGCAGGTCATAAAAATAATCCGGTGTAATGGTGACTTTATCGAGGTAATGATTATCACCAAAATTCAAATTCAGCGGAATTACATTGATCTGGTAATAATCAAGCAGATCTTGTGGCAGATCGCAGGTGGAGTCAGTCACAAGGGCAATATTCCATTTTCTGCTTCTAGCCACTTGATTCTGCCGAATCATATCATCAACTTTTTGAGAAGTTAGGGTACCATGATTTTTTAGCTCATTAAATAAAAGGGCTGGTTGATTGGTATGAACATGAATCCTCATTGTTTTGGCATTCCCGGCTACGACCGCAGAATCTCCATAGCGTTGTAAAGTTGACTGAATGGAAGACGTATCCAGCGTAATGTTCTTGATCAGCGCTTCCGTACAATATCTGAATTCGATAGATTCACTATCAGACTCCTCACTATGGACCAAAGAAATAACAGGGGGAATTTCATTCATCAGGTATCTGACATTACGGGACACTATCAGTTCAATAATACCTTCAATAAAGACCACGAAACCCAATGCTCCGGCATCAACCAGATTATATTGTTTGAGTATTTTCAGTTTTTCTTTGGTCGCCTGAAGCGAATTTCTGAGCGTTTCCAGAGAATCAAGAATAATCTGCCGAAAATCCATTACAGATTCCTTCCTGCTGTAAAGGTAATCAGCCCAGTCTTTCATTACGGTAATCATTGTACCTTCAACAGGATTGGCAATTGCCTGATAAATATACTGGATGGATTTTTTAATAATCTCAGCAAATTCATCAAAAGTGACTACGTGCCTGTTATTGGTCTCTAAACTAACTCCATAAAAAAATTGAGCAAAAATGACGCCCGAATTTCCCCTTGCTCCTATTAAAGCTGCTTCGGCAATTAATCCGGCGGTAGCTGTAAATGACCTCTCGGGCTTAATACTCTCCAATATAGATCTTACAGTGGAAGCCAGATTTGTTCCGGTATCCTTATCATTAACCGGAAAAATATTGATTTTATTTATCTCTATTTGGTTTTGGAGAATACGCTGTGCTCCGGCCAAAAAAGTATAGTATAAATAACGTCCGTCAATGTGATATATAGGCTGATTCTTCATTTTAAACCGTGATTCATACAAATATACGCAAAAACAAATTTTTAGTTTTCATGAAGTCTTTCTGTTTACTATTTGCCGAAAAAAAAAACTAAAATTAGGGCAATAATAAAATTTGATTTTAACAATTGAATTTTTGATTTAAAAAAAAGATAGTTTTGAAATTGTTTAACCGAAAAAGCAATCGGAAAATCTCACAATATGAAACGAGCACAGGCAAGACCCACAAAAGGCGATGAAAATACCTTTGCGAGTTCCATGAGTACAAACAGATATTCAATAATTTAACAAATATATTTACGAGTGAAAATTCTGTTAACAGGAGCAACTGGATACATCGGGAAAAGGGTTATTCCGGTTCTTTTGGAACAGGGGCATGAGGTTATTTGTTGTGTGCGGGATAAAATCAGGTTTCCCCAGAGCGGCATTTTTAGTCACCCAAATATTTCACTATTTGAAGTGGATTTTCTGCATGAAATCGCAACTTCTGAGCCAGTTAAAGAAATCGACGCTGCCTATTATCTAATTAGTTCGATGGGAAGAAAGGGAGATGACGCAGAACTTCAGGAGGAAATCTCCGCTCAAAACTTTGTCACTCTCATCAAGCAAACAGCCGTCAAACAGATTATCTATTTGGGAAATATTGCGAATGAGCGTTCCAAAATTGCCTTGTCAAGAAACAATATTGAAGATATTCTGAGAACCAGCGGAGTACCCTTTACCTCACTTAAGGCTGAAATAATTGTGGGTTCCGGTAGTGCATCATTTGAGATCATCCGGGATCTTGTTGAGCTACTTCCTATCATGGTTGCTCCAAAATGGATCAAAACCAAGTCACGACCAATTGCAATCCGCAATGTTTTGGAATACATTACCGGAGTATTGTTAAGAGAAGAAACTTACGGGAAAACCTTCGAAATTGGAGGGCCTGAAGTGCTAAGTTTTAAAGAAATGCTGCTTCAGTTTGCTGAAGTAAGAGGAATGAAAAGGTATGTTCTGACAATACCATTTATGGCTCCAAGGTTTTCGTCCTACTGGCTTTTCATCATTACATCAACTTCCTACAGGCTTGCTCAGAATCTTGTCAACAGCATGGTAAAAGAGATCATTCCACAACAAAATGATCTTGATCTATTAATAAATATTCAACTGCTTTCTTACAAGGAGGCGGTTCAACTTGCCTTTCAAAGAATAAAGCAAAACAATGTTGTTTCGAGTTGGAAGGATTCGCTGGTATCCAGCTATGAAGACAATTCATTGCTTCAGCACTTGAAAGTGCCGACAAAAGGTTGCTACAGAGATCGGAGGAGAATGGAAATTACTACGAGTGTAGACCAGGTCCTCCAAAACATGTGGTCTATCGGTGGAGAAAGAGGATGGTATTATGGAAACTGGCTTTGGAATATCAGGGGATATCTCGATAAGTTATGGGGTGGCGTCGGACTGAGAAGAGGACGTACTAATATTGATACCATTCATATTGGTGATACGCTTGATTTTTGGCGTGTTTTGGTTGCAGACAAAGAAAATAGAAGACTATTGTTGTATGCAGAGATGAAATTGCCGGGAGATGCCTGGTTAGAGTTCAAAATCATCCTGAAAAACAAGAAACCATATCTACAGCAGACAGCTACTTTCCGTCCAGTTGGAATAGCTGGAAGGCTATACTGGTATGCCGAACTTCCCTTTCATTTATTCATCTTCAACGGAATGGCCAAAAACCTGATCCGGTACAATCAGCCGCAGTAGTAAAATTTGGACAGATTTGGACAAAAAAAAGAGGCTTGCGGCCTCTTTTAAATTTTTACCAGTTGGTAAATTATTTCTTAACTGGGGCTTTAGCTTCTGTTTTTGAAACAGTAGTTGGTGCTGATTTCGCGGTGGTTTCTGATTTTGCACAAGCAGCTTTTTCACCGGCAGCGCAGCAAGATTTGCCTTCCTTGGCACAAGTTTTGGCACATTCTTTCTGATCTACTTTTTTAACTGGGTCGGCAGCAAATGCAGGAGCAATCATAGCAACACCGAAAACAAAAGTTAAAACAAGGGCTAATTTTTTCATAACAAATCAATTTTATTATTTATTTGATTCAAAATAAGTGAAAAAAATGATTCATCCGACCTGGGAGGTTGTTAATGCTTTGTTAAAAATTCAAAATGATCAATTTTGTTTATAATTTTACTCCATGAGGCATATAAAAAAATATATCCCTGTTTTCACAGCGCTCCTGTCAATTCTAATACTCCTGGGACTACAAGTCAACTGGCTTCTTTATTCCTATAAAATTGAAGAAGCACTATTTAACAAGAGTGTCAGAATCGCTCTGAACCAGACAATTGCTGCACTCAGCAAGGATGAAAACATGTGTCTCTCCATGCAGAAAAGCATCTCATGTGATAGTTCTTTCAGAGCCAGCAGAAACAAAACGCCTCATGTTTGGAAGAATCTGGATAGTCAGATTCGGGAGGAACTTGTTCAATACGACATTGACCTCGACTTTGAACTTGCCATATTTAAGGGGAAAGATACGCTGAAAATAAATCACCTGGATCAACTGGTTGGCTCGTCTTGCTACCGGCTGAGCCTCGACAATGTTCTGGCAATGAGTGATACGGAAATTGGTGTGGTTTTCCCAAGCAGGTATAACTTTTTTTTACATCACATGGGGATGATGTTTTTAGGATCATTCATCTTAATATTAATCATTGGATTATCTTTCATTCTGGTAATCCGCTATTATCTAAAAGAAATTCACCTTTCGAAGAATATCAAGGAACTGGTGAATAATCTGGCGCACGAATTCAGGACCCCAATTTCCAGTATTTCACTTGCTGCCAAGATGATACATCAGTCGGTCGAAGTGACTGCCAATCCAAGACTGCGAAAATATACAGATACCATCATTGAAGAGAATAAGCGTTTACTGCGACAATCTGACAGGATATTACAATTAGCTGCAATTGAGGAGAACAATCTGGAATATCATTTTGAAGAAGTGGATCTGAAAGGAATTCTGGATGAGGCAATTAGGTCTGTCGATTTTTTTGTCGAACAAAAAGGTGGAAAGATTACCAAGGAATATGATGAGGTACCGGTAAAAATACACGGTGATCATAATGAATTAGTTCATGTCATGATCAATCTTCTGGTGAATGCCTATAAATATTCTCACCAAAAGATTGAAATCACGGTCGTCATCCGAAGAAAAGTACATGGTGCCCTTGTGGAGATTATTGACAAAGGAATCGGTATTGCTCCAAAGGAAAAGAAGAAGATTTTTGAAAAGTATTATCGGATATCAACTGGGAACAAACACAATATCAAAGGATTTGGAATCGGGTTGTACTATGTCAAAGAAGTCCTGCTGGCTCACAAAGCACCCATACATGTCGAGAGTGAACCAGGAAAAGGCAGTCGGTTTTCCATCCTGTTCCCAATAAAAGAAGGGAAACATGGATCCTAAGGTCAAGGTATTGCTAGTTGAAGATGATAATAGTCTGGGCTTTCTCATGACCGAATTTCTGAACTCGAAAGGGTTTGAAACAATTCTTTGTCAAAATGGATTATCCGCTTGGAAAACTTTCAACAACCAATCCTTTCAATTTGCCATTCTGGATGTGATGTTACCCGAGATGGATGGATTCCAACTTGCAAGGAAAATCAAGGAGAAACAGCCTGGAATACCCATTATCTTTGTGACTGCCCGGTCGATGAAAGAAGATAAATTAAAAGGCTACAGCATTGGAGTAGATGATTACATTACAAAACCTTTTGATGAAGATGAGCTCTTTTGGCGTATTCAGGCAGTATTGAACAGAGTTGAAATCCTACAGCAAAGTGAGGTTGAAATAATCAGTGTCGGCAAATACATATATGATTTTAAGAATCAGAGTCTTTGCCTTGGAACAGATAGTCGGAGGCTAACTAAAAGAGAAAATGAAGTCCTGCATCTTCTGATTCAAAACAAAGGAAAAATCGTAAAAAGGGAAGAGATTCTCAACCAGATCTGGGGAAGCAGTGATTATTTCTCCGGCCGAAGTCTGGATGTGTACATTTCGAAACTAAGGAAGTACATACAGGATGATTCCACCATTTTTATTGAAAATATTTCAAAAGTTGGATTCCTTTTCAATGAAAAATAAGAAAGGCAGCCAATTTTTGACTGCCTCTCATTATATTACTGAATATCTGTTAGCTAAGTAGAATATTTACTTGTTTATAGACATTTTCTCCAGTGAATCCAAGCTGTTCATCAAGAACCTGATAAGGAGCTGAAAAACCAAAGGAGTTCAATCCCCATACCGCTCCATCATCACCAACCAGCCCTCTTACGGTTGAAGGTAATCCGGCGGTCAGACCGAATTTGGGTATACCCGGAGTCAATACTTTGTGTTGGTAAGCTTTATCCTGTTCCCGGAAAAGTCCTTCGGAAGGAGCAGAAACAACCCTGACCTTTTTACCATCGCGAGCCCTAAGTAGTCCGGCACCTTCAACAAGTGTGGCAACTTCAGAACCGGAGGCCACCAGGATCACGTCGGGATTTTCGCAGTCTTCCACAATGTAAGCACCCATTGATACTTGTTTTGCCTCTTCCAGTCTGCTTGTGGCAGCAGGAAGATCTTTGATATTCTGGCGGGAAAGTATCAAAGCCGTTGGAGTAGAAGTATTTTCGAGGGCTAGCTGCCAGGCAACCGTAGTCTCACTTGCATCAGCAGGCCTTAATACCAGTACTGAATTATCTCCGTGATGATTTTTAAGTTGCTCCATCAACCGCAGTTGAGCCTCATGCTCGACTGGCTGGTGTGTCGGACCGTCTTCCCCTACCCTAAAGGCATCATGGGTCCATACAAACTTAACAGGAAGCTGCATGAGAGCAGACATCCGCAATGCAGGCTTCATATAATCAGAAAATACGAAGAATGTTCCACAAACAGGAATAACCCCGCCATGTAAAGCCATTCCATTCATCACGCACGCCATCGTCAATTCGCTTACTCCAGCCTGCAGAAATGCACCGGTAAAATCGCCATTGGTAAAGGCCTTGCTATTATTTAGAAAACCATCTGTTTTGTCGGAATTTGAAAGGTCAGCAGAAGAAACGATCATATTCTCGATACCTTTTGCAAATGCAGCAAATACAGTGGCAGAGGCATTTCTTGTGGCTGCTCCTGATTTCTGCACAATTTTCGAATAATCAAAATCAGGAGCCTCGCCGGATAGAAAACTCTCCAGTTTTGCTTCCAACTCTGGGTGGGCTGCAGCCCATTGATCCTCTTCGAGGTTCTTCTCATCCGCCCATTTTAACAAATATTCTTTTCTCTTTTGATAAAGTTCGACGACTTCAGGAAAGATAACAAATGGATTTTCAGGGTCTCCCCCGAGATTTTCAATCGTCTTACGGAAGGAAGCACCTGCATGAGACAGGGGCTGTCCATGTGTGGAGCATTGACGTTCAAAATTGGAACCATCTTCTTTTACGGATCCCTTTCCCATGATGGTCTTTCCAATGATCAATGTTGGTCGACTTTTTTCATTCAAAGCACTTTTTAAGGCTGAACGAATTTCACCCGCATCATTTCCATTAATCTCCATCACATTCCAGTTCCATGCCTTATACTTTGCCGCAGTATCTTCCGAAGTGACAGCGTTGGTACCAGTAGACAGCTGGATATCATTTGAATCATAGAACATGATCAGGTGATTTAATCCGAGGTGACCCGCGAGTCGGCCTGCACCCTGGGAAATCTCCTCCTGAACCCCTCCGTCTGATATGAAAGTGTAAGTCTTGTGGGCCATCCATTCTCCAAAACGTGCAACCAAAAAACGTTCTGCGATAGCGGCTCCAACAGCCATAGCATGACCTTGCCCAAGAGGCCCGGAAGTATTCTCGACACCACGCTCTACATCGACCTCCGGGTGACCTGGAGTTACAGATCCCCACTGACGGAAATTCTTCAGATCATCCATTGAAAAACGACTGCTAAGGGATAGCACAGAATAAAGCATCGGCGACATATGCCCCGGATCTAAAAAGAAACGATCCCTGAATGGCCAACTCATGTCGGCAGGATCGTAATTTAGAAACTCTGAATAGAGAATATTAATAAAATCTGCTCCACCCATTGCACCTCCCGGATGTCCTGAGTTAGATTTTTCAACCATCGCGGCAGATAAAATCCGGATATTATCAGCTGCCTTATCGGCAATGTTCTTGTTCATATTTTTAATTTAGAAATGTATTTTTATACTAATATGCGAACCATCATCACTCCTTCAATAGCGGCGATTTTCTCCTCTAAACTGACAGGAATATCGCAGCAATCAGTATCAATAATATTATATGCAACCTCATTTTTATTTCGGTTGAGCATATTGGCAATGTTAATATTGAATTGGGCTAGAATGGCAGTGATCTGGCTAACCATGTTTGGTATGTTACGGTTGGCAATGATGATTCTTGAACAATTCGTCCTATCCATTACTGCCTTAGGAAAATTTACAGAATTGCGGATATTTCCGTTTTCAAGGAAATCGATCAATTGATTGGCTGCCATGATCGCACAATTTATTTCAGACTCGTTTGTTGAAGCGCCTAAATGCGGAATAGGGATAATTCCGGGTACGCCCAACATCATAGCATCAGGAAAATCAGTCACATAACAAGCAACCTTTTTACGTTCAACACCAGCAATCAGATCAGCGTTTGCAACGAGTTCACCTCTTGCAAAGTTCAATATCTTGACGCCGTCTTTCATCATGGAAATTTTTTCTGAATTAATCAAACCACGGGTTGCGTCCATCAGGGGGACATGAAGTGTAATAAAATCAGCTTGCCCGAGGCATCCTTCTATTGATTCAGACCTTACTATACTCTGATCGAGTTTCCATGCATGATCAACTGTGATGAATGGATCAAATCCTATCACCTTCATTCCTAACGACTTAGCCACATTAGCGACTAAAACACCGATATCACCCAAACCGATTATTGCCAGGGTCTTACCTTTCAACTCGATTCCGCCGAAGGCTGCCTTACCTTTTTCAACCAAAGCTGGCACCTTATCACCTTCTGGCTTTAAGGTTTGGGCCCACGCAATTCCGCCTGTAATATCCCTGGATGCCAATAACATACCGGCAATCACCAATTCCTTAACCCCATTTGCGTTGGCTCCGGGTGTATTGAAAACTACGATCCCTTTATCGGTGCAGCGATCGATTGGAATATTGTTCACTCCGGCACCTGCCCTGGCAACCGCTTTAAGCGAAGCGGGAAGTTCCATGTCGTGCATCGAAAAACTACGAAGTAAAATAGCATCAGGAGAGGCAATTTCGTTGGCAATTTCG
Source organism: Prolixibacteraceae bacterium (assembly GCA_037137375.1). Lineage (GTDB taxonomy): Bacteria > Bacteroidota > Bacteroidia > Bacteroidales > Prolixibacteraceae > CAINVV01. The sequence goes on along the minus strand of JBAXKJ010000001.1, from coordinate 279,446 downwards.
TATTTAGATGCAGGAAACACCTGCAGACCGTCAAGGTCAATCTTATTAAGCGTTTGAATCTTCAGCATCTTGAATAAATTTAGTTAAGATGATTAATGCTAACAAAGATCATAAAAATTGGCACATTTTGAACCATTTATGGTATCATTTTAACGTTAAATTCAGATACCCAAAAAGTTTAGAATGAACTCTGCTCTATCTGCGGGACTAGAAAATGGAAGGTCAATAATTTGATAGCCATATTTGAGATATGCCTGAATGATATGGTTGTGAATTTGACAGGCTTCCTTGAAATTTTCCTTTCTGATCTCATCCTTCGTATAAATATTTTCCCACGGAGGAGTCATAAACACAATTGGGGCATATTTGTTGGAAGAAACAAGCTCCTCAATAAAGGATGAAGGTTGTTTATTTTTGTAACAGGAATAGGCGATCTGATCAGGAAGACCACGGTCTGCAAAAGCGACCTTATCAGGATCCGCAGAATGTAAAAATCTAAGCCTATGGTTAGCTATTATTTGTTCAAAATTCGTAGGAAGCATTGAAACTCCATTGAGTAATGCCCTGGCTTCTTCGGGACAAACATTGAAACCCCTCCCTTCCAATTCATTTAAAAGAGAGGTTTTGCCGAAGCCAGGACCGCCAGTAATAATATAAACCATTAATCAGATCTGAAAGTATACCAAAAAAATAGAAGCCGTCCCTGTGAACAGAGACGGCTTCTATTATTATCAGTAATATTAATTATTCAATAACTAAAGTTTCTGTTCTACGGTTGAGAGCGTGTTCGGCTTCTGTACATTTCACACCGTCTTTACATTTGTTGACCAATTGTGTTTCACCGAATGCCTGAGCATTAACCTTAGAAGCGCTGATTCCCTTTGCAGTCAGATAATCGAGGACAGATTTTCCGCGTTTCTCAGAAAGTTTCATGTTGTAACTTGCCGGGCCCCTGCTATCTGTATGAGATTTCATCTCGAGGGTTACACCTGGATTAGCCTTCATTTCTGCTGCCAAACGATCTAATTCAGCTTTTGAAGTTGGATTAAGATCCCATTTGTCGAATGCAAAGTAAACTTTGAATATTTGTCCTACGACTGCAGGAGTTACATGTTTCGGAGGTGCTGGAGCAACTGGTTTTGGCTCTGGTTTTGGCTCTGGTTTTGGCTGAGGTTTCGGAGCTTCAACAACAGGAGCAGGCTTAACTGGTTTCTTTCCTAACATGAAAGAAAGTCCAGCATGGGTATAAAGATATTGTTCACGGATCTGGCCGATCAGGTAACCAGTGTTTGTAAGCGGTCCACCCTGATTAGCTCCGTCCAGGCGATTGGTATTCACCCAACTCCATTGTGTTCCAATGTCAAGCTTAACATTATCAGCAAGGCGGAATGCCAAACCTGTACCAATAGGAACCGTCCATAATCTCAAAGCATCCATTGCTGTAGCTTCTGTAAAATTTTTGTTGTTGACATTTGTTATACCTGCACCTACTTTCGTGTACCAGTAAACCTTTCTGTCATATTTGTTTGAGGAAAACAAATTACTCATGTTCCATACCGTATTTAACTCCAACTGTGTAATACCAGTCTTATATGCGGCATAAGGGTAAGTGCCTTTTACCAAAAAGTTGTAATTCTTTGGAACGACTCCTGCCTTTGGCGTACCTGATAATGATCCACCATTAAATGCTGCTTCCAATGCAAAAACATGGGTAAAGTTCTTTTTAATGTTCAGGCCATAACCCAGGCCCATATCATTACTAAAATCATTAAAATGCTTAAGCATTGCGTCTTTTGAAACGCTTGTTGATCCCGCAAAATTGGTTACACCTGCATTCACTCCAATTTCCCAATTCTTATAAGGTAACTTATCACCTTTGTCCTGGGCAAAGAGCAGCGCATAGCCTGCAAAGAGGGATACAAGGACTAAGCTAAGTTTTTTCATAATTGTTGTATTAATGTTTGTAGATAATATGTTTATTTTAGAATTTTAAATTAGATTTCACAAATTAACAAAAGATTGGAAAGATATACAACTTTTTTTTGGGTTATTTTACAATATTTTAACAAAGCACACTCAGCACTCCAATAATACTCCTTTAATGGCTAAATCGTTTTATATCTGACTGATAAAAAAGATAAGTAAAATAATGAATTACATAAACATAAAGGCACTTTAAATCAATAATCCAGCAGATACGGGGATATCAACAGTAAATTAACAGATTTTTACATTTTTTATCAAGTTTGCCTTTTAGGTTAATAATTGATTAGAACTTCCTGAAAAATTGAATTTCAATAAATCAAATTACCATGAATATTTTTTTTGTAGCTGATCTTTCATCCGGTTCATTTGTGTTGAACAAAGAAGAATCCAGACATTGTATCAAGGTGCTTAGGTTGAAAAAAGATGATCAGATTTTAGTTATGAACGGAAAAGGTTCAATTTTTCAGGCCGCTATTCAGTATCCGGATCCTAACGCATGCCAGGTAATAGTTCTTAAGGAAGAAAGTAGTCAGATTGAAAGAACCTATCAACTCACTATAGCAATTGCCCCTACCAAAAACATGGATCGGTTTGAATGGTTTCTTGAGAAATCAACTGAAATTGGAATCGATAGAATCGTTCCGATAATTTGTCAGCATTCTGAGCGAAAGGATCTTAAGACAGAGCGGCTAGAGAAAATCCTCGTCTCCGCCATCAAACAATCAGGACAATTATTTTTACCGGAACTAACGCAATCGATGCCCTTTAAGGATTTTATCAGGCTCCCATTTGAGGGCGACCGTTTCATAGCACATTGCGATTCAGGTGAAAAACAACTATTTAAAAACTCACTTTCCGCCGGTAAGAATGTCCTCGTTTTGATCGGTCCGGAAGGTGACTTTGATTCCGTTGAAATAAAACTTGCCCTAAGTCAAGGTTTCAAACCTGTCTCACTGGGTGAATCCAGGTTACGTACGGAAACTGCAGGCGTTGTCGCCTGTCATACAGTCTGTCTGGTTAACCAAAAATAAATCAGGCTTTGCCTTTTTCCAGCTGTAAAGTCTTTGTTGTAGCATCGCAAACAGAAGTAGGACCCCAATATTGAATTGGTCCAGGATATACGAAGGAGGTCTTTGTAGCCCACTCATCCCTTTTCGCTGCAAAAGCCTTAAAAGGTGCACCATCCATGTGCACCAGTGCCTTTTGAATCACTGGTTTCATTACACCGCTTCTTTTTTCCATGTTCATCATCATGGTAATTGGAACTCCTCCTGCAATCCATTTATCTGAAGGTTCGGTAGTATTACGAATGGAAGCCATGTAACCCGATTTGCCGTCAGCAATAAGAAATGCGGCAGTCTGTCCGAGCGAGTAACAATAATCTGCATCAAAATTAGAAGGAACCGCACAGCGACCTTCATACCCGAAGAAGTGATTTTGGGCAGAAAATTTGACCTTAACGATGCCTTGTTTCTTCAAGTGAGATAACTGTTTCTCGACCATTTCAATCAGAAGCTTTTCTGTCTCTATTCTGGAGACCTGTACATTGCCATGAGGATCCCTATCGAGCGTAAGCTGTTTGGCTATACCCTTTGGCAGAGACCTGAAGACTTTTTCTGAGGCTTCAGCAAGGTGTTTCAGTACAAACTCTCTTTTATCATCATCAGAAGCAATGGCATTAAATTCATCGGCAAAGGCCGAGCCTTCTGCCAAAAGATCATTCAACTCAGAAATCAGTATTTTCATTTCGGGAATGAATTCGATCAACCCTTCAGGAATTAGGGCCACCCCAAAATTTTCATTTTTAGCGGCACGTTTGGATATTGTCCTCACCAGGTCATCCACGATTTGCTGTAAGGTTTGTTCCTTAAAAGCCACCTCTTCGGAGATCAGGCAGACATTGGGCTGCGTCTGAAGCGCGCATTCGAGTCCGATATGGGAAGCCGACCGTCCCATCAGTTTGATGAAGTGCCAATATTTCTTTGCTGAAGTGGCATCTCTCATGATATTGCCGATTAGTTCAGAGTACACTTTACAGGCAGTATCAAATCCGAAGGAAGTTTCGATATTATCATTCTTCAAATCACCATCAATGGTCTTCGGACATCCAATCACCTGAATGCCACTCTTTTTTTGAAGATAGTATTCAGCTAAAACACAGGCGTTTGTATTGGAATCATCCCCACCAATAATGACAATTGCCCTAATTGATAGCTTCTTACATATTTCAAGCCCCTTATCATATTGTTCGGTCTCTTCTAGTTTGGTACGACCGGAACCAATGATGTCGAATCCTCCGGTATTCCGGTATTCTTCCACAATTTCACTTGTGAGCTCAATATAGTTATGAAGCACCAATCCGCTCGGTCCACCCAGAAAACCATAGAGTCTGTTGGCAGGGTTCAATTTTTTAAGCGCATCAAAAATACCTGAAATGACATTATGTCCTCCCGGAGCTTGTCCACCGGAAAGAATCACCCCAACATTCAGAATTTCAGAGGTATCGATCCCTTCACCTTCCACCAATGTTACAATCGGCATTCCATAGGTATTTGGGAATAATTTCTTTATTTCATCCTGATCAGCAACCGATTCAGTATTTTCTCCGGAAACTATTTTCACATTTCTCTGCAAAGCTTTTGGCATCTTTGGCGTATACTTCGCTCTTTCAATTTGTAAGGCACTTTTTGTCATAATCAATGAGAGTCAAAATTTTCGTCAAAATAAAGCCAGAAATTCCAACAACTATCAACAGGGCTAATCAAATATGGAAAATTTGATAATCTTTTAATATTCAAGGATACTAACGGGAGTATTTGTAAATTTACCCGCTTGGATAAAGTATGAATCAATAGTTGTCAAATGTCTGAAAGCTCTGAAAATAAATATATTGAAATAAAAGGTGCCAAGGTTCATAACCTAAAAAACATCGATCTTAAGATTCCCAGGAACAAGCTTGTGGTGATTACAGGTCTTTCAGGTTCTGGAAAATCTTCACTTGCTTTCGATACTTTGTATGCCGAAGGTCAGCGGAGATATGTTGAATCCCTTTCCTCCTATGCACGTCAGTTCCTTGGCAGAATGGATAAACCCGAAGTAGATTATATCAAAGGGATTCCACCGGCAATAGCCATTGAACAGAAGGTAAATACCCGTAATCCCAGATCCACGGTTGGGACTTCTACAGAGATTTATGATTACATAAAACTTTTATACGCGAGAGTTGGCAAGACCTATTCTCCGGTTTCGGGCACCCAGGTTCAGCGGCATGAAGTGGTAGATGTGGTCAGGTATTTGAGCGCATTCCCGGTAGGGTCTAAGATTACTATTGTCTCACCCATTCAGATTGCGAAAGGGCGGACTTTACACAAAGAAGCTGAACTACTTCTACAGCAAGGGTTTACAAGACTTGAACTGGATGAAGAGATTGTAAAGATTAGTGATCTGGAGCTGTATAAAAAAGATCCAAAAGAGATTAATGTTCTGATAGACAGAATTCCAGTATCAGAAGATGAGGATTTTGAGTCCCGTCTGGCGGATTCTGTCCAGACAGCCTTTTTTGAAGGCAAGGGAGAGTGCCTCACGCGAGTAGAGGTGGATGAAAAAGTGGAATCGAAGAAATTTTCCAATCGTTTTGAGGCAGACGGAATGACCTTCGAGGAACCGACGCTGCATCTTTTCAGTTTCAACAATCCTATCGGCGCCTGCCCGCTTTGTGAAGGTTACGGAAAAACCATCGGAATAGACGAAGACCTTGTCGTACCGAATAAGTCCCTTTCTGTTTTTGCGGATGCCATTGTATGCTGGAAAGGCGAAAAAATGAGCGAATGGAAGGACCAGCTGGTCTTGCATGCCTCGAAATTTGACTTTCCTATTCATAAACCTTATTACGAACTTACAGCAGAACAAAAGAGGCTGATCTGGACAGGAAACCAGTATTTTGAGGGATTGAATGATTTCTTCAAACACCTTGAAGAACAAACCTTTAAAATTCAGTATCGTGTGATGTTGTCTCGCTACCGCGGAAAGACGATTTGCCCGGAGTGTGAAGGAACCCGGCTCAAGAAGGAAGCTTCCTTTGTGAAGATCGGAGGAAAATCAGTTACCGAACTGGTAAATCTTCCGGTTACGGAATTGCAAAAATATTTTATACAGCTAAAATTAACTGATACAGAGCAGATCGTTGCCGAAAGGTTACTGATCGAGATCAACAACAGGCTTGAATTCCTCTGCGACGTAGGACTCGGATATTTAACACTTAACCGCCTATCCTCCACTCTTTCAGGCGGTGAATCACAGCGGATTAACCTGGCGACATCACTTGGAAGCAGTCTGGTAGGCTCCATGTATATCCTGGATGAACCCTCTATCGGACTTCATCCGCGAGACACGGGACGGCTGATTAAGGTGCTCCGGAAACTTCAGCAGCTTGGAAACAGTGTCATTGTTGTCGAACATGATGAGGAAATTATGCGGGCGGCGGATTACCTCATTGATATCGGTCCACTGGCGGGTCAGCATGGCGGAGAGGTCGTTTTTCAGGGTACTCATGAAGAATTGATTAAGAATCCTGTGAGTCAGACTGCCAAATATCTTACCGGAGAAGAAAAAATTCCAATTCCGGAAAGACGCAGAAAATGGAATAATTTCATTGAGATAAAGGGAGCAAGGGAGAATAATCTCAAGGGTTTCGATGTGAAATTTCCTCTAAATACCCTGACAGTTATTACAGGTGTCAGCGGATCAGGTAAATCTTCGCTCATCAGGCGGATATTATTCCCAGCCCTGACCAAACATTATGGAGGTTATGGAGAAAAGACCGGAGATCACACAGAGTTATCAGGCGATTTGAGTAGAATAACGGCCATTGAGTTTGTGGATCAAAACCCTATCGGGAAATCATCGCGATCAAATCCGGTGACTTACCTTAAAATTTATGACGAGGTCAGAAAATTATATGCAGAGCAGCCAGCTGCCAAAATCAACGGTTTCACCTCTTCTCATTTTTCCTTCAACATTGATGGAGGAAGGTGCGAAACTTGCCAGGGTGAAGGGGAAATTAAGGTTGAAATGCAATTTATGGCAGATATTCAATTGACTTGTGAGAGCTGTGGTGGAAAACGATTCAAATCTGATGTGCTCGACGTTACCTACCGCAACAAAAACATTTATGAACTCCTGGAATTAACAGTAGATGAAGCAATTGAATTCTTTAACGAAAAACCTACCGGAAAGAAAATAGCCAAAAAACTTCAACCTTTACAGGATGTTGGCCTCGGCTATGTGCACCTGGGACAGTCATCGAGTACGCTTTCAGGCGGTGAGAGCCAACGTGTTAAACTAGCTTCATTTCTGGCGAAGGAAAAAGAAGGCGCTACGCTTTTCATTTTTGATGAACCTACGACAGGATTACATTTTCATGATATCCGAAAGTTGTTGGATTCAATGAATTCATTGATTTCAAGGGGACATTCCATATTGGTTATCGAACACAACCCCGAAGTAATTAAAGTTGCTGATTGGGTCATTGATCTGGGACCTGAGGGAGGAGAAAAAGGAGGATATAAATTGTATGAAGGGACACCAGAGGGTCTGGCAGACTATCCGGATTCTTATACCGGAACCTTCCTCCTTAATCATCATTTTATCTGATGTAATATCTCAATTGTCCGCGTAGATTCCCTTATTTAAATAATTTTATCTTTGTCATCATTATTATGGAATTTTTTATTCAATGGAACAACCGGACAAATTAAATCGTCTGAAATCGGCAATAAAGAGTGCGAACCCGGAACTGATTGATCACGCATTGGACGAGATTAAAAGTAAAGGAGATCATACCTATGTTTCGCCCCTGATTGAACTACTGCACCAAAAATTAGCCTGGGAAATCAGGGAAAAGATCTTTCTATTATTTGTTGATTTGAAGAATGAAGATTCTGTAGATCAGCTTATTTACGACTTGAAAATTGAAAAAGACCTCTCTATCCTGGAGCGTTTGGTGGCTGCTTGCTGGCAAAATGGACTAAATTACAGCAAGCACCTGCCCTACTTTGTCGATCTGGTAATAAATGAGGAGTTTCAAATTGCCTTTGAGGCTTTTACCGTCGTCGAAAACATGTACGGAAAAATTGAAGGGGATATTGAAGTCATGTTGATTGATAAAATTAACGCAAGTCTTCCGGATGCTGAGGAAAATAAACAGCATCTCTTGAGAGGCTTGTTAGATATCATACCAAATATTCCGCTGGATCAGGATCCTGTTGATTTTTAATAAGTATAAGGGGAACATGAAACAACTGAAATACGCCAACAACTGTTCAAAGGAAAAATTTTCCCGTTACCTAAACGAAAAGCTCGTTTATGGGATATTTTTTGTTGCTGGACTGATTTTCTCCATTACCGCTAGCGCCCAAGATCCACAGTTTTCTCAGTTTTACTCTAATCCTTTGTACCTCAATCCTGCTTTTACCGGAACAGGCAGCGATCCCAGGATTACTTCCAATTACCGCAATCAATGGCCAAGCTCCGGAAATACTTTTGTAACTTACAACCTGGCATTCGATCAATATATTCCTGGAATTCAGGGTGCTATTGGTTTTCAAGCCCTGTATGACAGGGAAATAAGTGGTACTATCAGCACGATGCAGAGTTCATTTGTTTACTGCTATCATGTCAGGGTTAATGATCATTTTTTTGTGACATCTGCTCTCCAGGCCGGATTTGTAATGAAGCAGTTTGATACGAAGAATCTAATTTTCCCTGGTATGATCAACCAGGAAAATGGGTATATAACAGATAATTATGCCTTACCCTTTGAAAGCGGAAAGAAAATTTTTCCGGACTTTTCCTTTGGTATGGTCGGTCAGCGAAACGATCTATATTTTGGTTTTGCCATCCACCACTTGACAAGGCCTGATCAATCCATTCTCGAAGGAGACGGAATGGGCAACTTACCACGAAAAATAACCCTGCATTGTGGTGCGAAATTACACGAATTTACCAGATCCTTGATTTCCAAGGACTTTTGGTTATCTCCAAATGCCATTTATCAGCAGCAGGGAGTCTTTAAGCAATTGAATGTGGGAATGTATGCAGTTGCCAATTCTATCACATTCGGTGCTTGGTACAGGAACAATATTTCCACGAGACCCGATGCCGTTATAGGTATGATCGGTTATTCGACCCGATCTTTTCAAATAGGATATAGTTTTGATTACGTCCTGTCAGACCTAGCGTTATACAGCATGGGTTCTCATGAGATTTCCCTGATTTTTTATTTGAATCGAAAAGGGGAAACGAGGAGTTACAACGAAATTCTTCGGATACCCTCTATCTAACAGTCTTAATAAACGAGTGTCAGGGTTCCATTCTGGCGATGGGCTTTCCCTAGAAAATCGTCGAAATTCAAAATCCAGATATAGTTCCCTTCAGGTGCACGTGACCCATTTGATAGCAAGCCGTTCCATCCTTTAAACACGTCTTTGGTCTCAAAAATGACCTCATTCCAACGGCTTATGATTTTAAGATGATAACCTTTCTCGACAACTCCGTTGCTGTAAGGAAAAAATTCCCTATCTACTTTTTTTGGCGCCTCAGGTGAAAAAGCGTTAGGTGGAAATATCCTGGAGAGTTCAATCATGACCACATCGGATACTGTGTCAATGCATCCAAATTGATTTCCTGATTCAAGAAGGACTCTTCTTGGACCGACTACGTCAAATTTATGCATGGGATTCAAAAGCCTCGAAATTAAACCATCGTCAAATTTCCAAAGGTAATGGTCAGCGCCAACCGATTGATTGGTGAATGAAGTGACAGGATTTTCGTTCGAAAGAATTCTCTGATCTATAGAAAAGGAGGCTTTTGGTTGTGGAAAAACTGTGATGTATTTGGGCTTGAATAGAGTATCCCTGCATCCGGTAGTTAATGAGCTTGCAAAGAGAGTGATATCATAAGTTTTTTCCGGAACAGGATAAGTATGGGAGACTTTTGATCCAGACAATGAGGAGCCGTCACCTAAATTCCACATATAATTAACCTGATCAACTTTATCTCCTGTCAAGGCATTCAAGGTTATTTCATAAGGTATACAACCTGAACTGTCGGCAGCTTGCAGGGCAAATTTTGGAATTCGTTTTAAAACCAGGGGCAGGGTATCACTCTTGCAGCCATATTTCGAAATGACATGAAGACTGATCTTTGCCGTTGGTTTCTCCAGCAAGTCATAAACTAATGGTCCCATAGAATCTCCGGGACTTTTTATCAGTTCTTTCGGCAAAAAAGCAGACAAATCCCAATAATAATGATCCCTATTATCAGCTTTCCCGGTAAACATGATAGTCTTGGGACCGAGCTCCTGACAGGTATTACTTTTGAGCGAGAAATCAACTGTTGGAACCGGTGCAACATAAAGTAGATTGAACTTTTTGACGGTATTGATGCATTTCTTATCTGTTGTTGCTGTCAGTTCTACTGTATAAAACCCATCTTTCGCATAGGAATGGGAAGCCTGTTTACCGCTGTGTAATATGGTTCCATCACCCCAATCCCATTGATAATCAATCACATTTTCAGTATTAGTAGCAGAAAAATCAAATACTAACGGCTGGCATAAAAGCGAGTCTTTAACTGAAAAATCGAGGTCTGGAATGACACTGATTTCTTTGATGACAAAACTATTGGAACATCCTCTTTCTGTGACTTTCAGAAAGAGGTCGCGCTTCCCGCGGTCGAGACCCAGCTTCACTTGCATCTGTGTTTTACCAATTTCATTGGCGATGGTGTCTTTAGCGAAAATCCACATAAAACGTGCCTTGTTAATTTCCGCATCGCCGAGATAAGTGGCATCCAGATTATAGCCATAGCAAGTTGTATCATTTACTGAGATTACCACGGTAGGAATTTTATGAAAACCAATCTTAAAAGTGGTATCAGAAGAGCAAAAATAAGAATCAATAGCTGTATACTTGAAATCATAGGAGCCATAAGCTGGTACAGTTGCCGTCAAATCATTAATTAAAATGGAAGAATATGGGCTGGACAGGGAATAATTACCCTTGTTGGCTGAAATATTTAAGGTAGAGGTTTTTGACCCGCAGATCAGTGTATCCAGTGCAGAAAGGTTAAACTTGGGTTTATCGTCAAAATTCACGACTATGGATTTCGTCGCAGGACATAAATACTTATTGGTGGCAGTTACCCGATAGAGGCCTGCCGTATTGATGTTAATTTTCTGAGTTACCTCATTCGTACTCCAGAGGTAGGAGAGATTTCCAGGGCCTGCATCCAGTAAATAAGATCTTGGTTTACATATAGTTGTATCATTGCCCAAATTGATTACAGGTACTTCATGAAAGCCTAGTTTAAAAGTAGTATCGGCAGCGCAAGTAAACGCATCAATGGCCGTAAACTTGAAATTATAAGTTCCAAAACCTGGTGCTGTAGCGGTCAGATTTTTAATATTTATTGAGGAAGTAGGGCTTGTAAGGTAGTAGTTTCCCTTATCGGCAGTAATTTTTACAGTAGAGGTTTTTGACCCGCAAATCAAAGTATCCAAGGCGGCTAAGTTAAGTTTGGGTTTATCTACAAAATTGACATAAACTGAATCAGATGCAGGACACAAGAATTTATTCAAGGCAGTAATACGGTAATAATTTGATGTTTTGGCTATTATTTTCTGGGTAGAATCCTTCGTATTCCACAAGTAAGAAATATAGCCCGGACCTGCATCCAACTGAAAAGTGTTTGGTTTGCAAATTGTTTTATCATTACCCAATTCGATTACAGGATTGCTAAGATAAGTATAGATACTATCTTTTCGAACACAACCTTCTGACGTTGTAGCAGTTACCTTTGTGTACCCTGGTTTTGTGACGAAGATTGTTTGAGTAGTATCACCTGTACTCCATAAAAATTTGGAGAAATGGCTTCCTGCATTCAGAATTTTTGCCTGCCCCTGGCAAAGTAAAATTGTATCTTTAACAAATTGAATGTCGCCACCCAGGTCCAGTTTGATACTCAGATTAAACCCTACCCCATAACCATAGGATTCGACACCACCGTAACCATAAACATAAGCGATAAACCCCTTGCCGGTTAGTGTACTGGTTAGATTATGATTTCCTCGCGTTATCGGAATCTGTGCAAAGGCATATTCAGTGTTTGGCAAATAAGAGAATTTAATCATTTGGTTGTCCAAAAGTATATTGGTAATTGCGTCGCTTTTTGCAACAACATTCACGAAATATTTACTGCTAATGTTCGGAGAATCATAAGCGACAAAAGTTACGGCCTCTCTGGTTTGATCCACAGGGCTGACTATCAACATAAGAGGATCACCATCCCAGTTAGCCTGTGCTACATTTGCAGGTCGGTCGACCTCGTTGGAAACCATAAATTGGGCCAACAGTATTGGGCGGTCACTTTCAATCAGAGAGGGCTGATCTTTGGTAAGCTGAAATTCATAAAATTTCCCTTTATTGAGTAAAATCGGGGTATTACTCCCGATTCGAATAGTAGTTTTGTCTTCAGAAGCAAGTATTCTAAATACGTCGAGAGATCGCCCCAAGAGTGGAACTGTGACAAATTTTCGTCCCCAGGAGCGGACTGGCGGGATCTGTTCATAGAGGTGATCCCAAGCAGAGGTTGCTCCTATAGGGATCGTGGTCGACCAACATCCGGAGTAGAATGCAACTGGTTTATCACTTTTTATGTAACTTCCTGTTAAATCACCCTGTCCGACCAGATTAGGATGGTTCATTGACTGAACCTGATAAAGATCCCCTTTATTGAGTGTAATTGTAAAGGGAACATTGGCTGGCTTCAAAAGGTCTGTGACTTTGGAAGGGGTGATCGTTACTTTGGTATTATTTTCGGATGCTACCACAACGAACTCACTATTTTTCCCATTTCCCGGTACTCCTCCGGCACCTTCGTTGATATTTGGTTCGTAGCACATCGCATAATATTCATTTCCAAGTGCTTCTATCGGAAAGATCACCGCAGCATCTGCCGAACTGGGACTCCAGTTCATGGCGAAAATATTCATTGGCATATCTGAAACTATGTGAATAGCCTTTTGTTCTATAGTTTCCGAACCTATGGGCTCAAGAGTTCCCCAATAAGGCTGGTATCTGAAAGGTTGATTTGGCTGGAGCGTAACATTACTAAGATAGGCAGTTGTGGAACTGCCATAATAAATACTAAAATGACAGGTAAAAGTTGACGTCAGCGTGAGTTCCAGGTAGTGCCCTGTTTGATGATGGCGGCTTTCCATGAAGCCAAACCAAAATTCCTTTCCTTCGGTTGATTTCACGCAGGGATCGTAGGTGGTCTGAGCACCCAAAATTCCTGGTAAGGCCAAAAGTAATAGCAGGACAAGCCGAAATCTGAACATAGTTATTGACTTCAAAAATACGGGTGAAAAGTTAAACAAAAAAAAATATCAATATACTAAGGTCAGAGAACCCGTCTGTCGATGTGGAAGTCCAAGAAAATCAGTGCATTCCAATATCCAGATATAATTTCCGGCAGGCGCATAATCACCCTTCATTGTTCTGCCGTCCCATCCTTTTATCTCATTTCTGCACTCGAAAACAACGTCATTCCAACGGCTGATAATTACCAGGTGGTATCCTTCATCAATAATTCCTGCGGATGTAAGCAGGAAAGTTCTGTCAATATGCGTGTTGGCATTAGGTGAAAATGCATTCGGGGCAAAAATTCTATTAAATGCTACAAGAACGGTTTTGGAAGTAGTATCCAGGCATTCAAACTGATTATAAACTGATTGTAAAACCTTTCTTCTGCCAACCATTTCAAAACTATGCTTAGGATCTTTCAATCGTGAATGTTTCCCGTCACCAAAATCCCAGTAAATATTTTCAGCACCTACGCTCTGATCAGTGAAATTAACTACTGGATTATCGTTGTAAACCAGGGAACGATCCATTGAAAACCCCGCAACCGGATTAGGATGAACCACAATATATTTAGGTTGGAAAATACTGTCAGAGCATCCTGTCAAGGAAGAAGATACGTTTAGTCTTATATCAAGCTCCCGATTTGGAACCAAATAGGTATTACTTACTGAAGCCCCTGCGCCTTTATTTCCGTCACCAAAATCCCAGCGATAGATAAGCTGATCCACGGGATCACCAGCCAATGCCCTAAATTTCACCTCCATCGGAGTACAACCATCCCTGATAGAAGGAGAAAAGGTAAATAACGGCCTTCTTTTTACTTCGAGGGATTCGGTCGTACTTCTGCAACCGTATTGGGAGATAACATAAAGCGACAAGGTGGTCTTGGGTTTGTTCCTTAAATCAAATATCAGCGGACCAGCCGTTGAATCGGGCGATTGAACTATTTCTGCCGGGTCAAATCCTTTCAGGTTCCAAAAGTAGGTATCCTTATTATTACCTGATCCAATGTATTTTAGGGTATCTTTTCCAGGATTCAGACAAATCCCGGAAGGTATAGAAAAAGCAACCGTTGGAATAGGATAAACGACAATTGACTTTGGTTTAAAGATGCTATCAGAACAACCTGTTAGGGAAGAAAAAACATTCAATTTATAGTCATAATCCCTGTTAGGTACGTAATAAATATTGTTTGTTGATGCTCCCGTACCACTATTTCCATCGCCAAACTCCCAATAGAAGTTTAACTGATCTACCGGATCGCCGGCTTTTGCATTAAACCTGACTTCCAAAGGAGTACATCCATCCTTGTATAAAGGAGAAAAGGTGAACACCGGCCGTCTTTTAACTTCAAGGTATTCAGTGGTACTTCTGCAGCCATATTGGGAAATAACATAAAGGGATAAGGTCGTTTTAGGTTTATTCAATAAATTAAATATCAGCGGACCCGCCGTGGTATCTGGTGATTGAACTATTTCTGCCGGATCGAATCCTTTGAGGTCCCAATAATAAGTATCCATTTTATCGGCCGATCCAGTAAAAGTCAAGGTGTCCTTTCCTGGATTTAAACACACGCCAGATGGAATGGAAAATTGGACCGTTGGAATTGGCGCCACATAAACCATCTTCTTGATATTTGCGGTATTGGTACATCCTTTATCGGTTGTAACTGTAAGCATCACATCATAATAGCCATCTTTTGCAAAGGAATGTGAGAGTGCTTTACCTGTACCACTCAACCCATCGCTGAAATTCCAATCATATTGAACGACATTTTCTGTATTGGTTGCCCAAAAATCAAATGGAACAGGCTGACATTGCAAGGATTTCTTAACAAATAATTTAAGATCAGGAATTACCAGGATATCCTTCAATGAATTACTCCCGGTACAGCCATCTTCCGTGACATTTAGTACCAGGTCTCTTTTAGACTGATTCGCTCCTAAGGGAATTTGCTCTGTCACCTGACCCAGTTTATTGCTGACGGTATCGCCGCCAAAAATCCAGGTAAACCTGGAAACAGGTATAGTTGCATCTCCTAAATAACTGGCTTGCAAACTGTAACCATAACAGACTGTTTCATTAATGGTCAGATCGACCTTGGGTATTTTATGAAACCTTAGCGTAACAGTAGTATCTACTGTACAACCAAAGGGATCAGTCACCAGCGCATTGAAAGGAAAATCTCCATACCATGGCACCGAAACATTGGTTCCCTGAAATATCTGATAATTGTACTTATTTGTCAGTACAATAGATCCTTTATCGCTGGAAATATTCAAAGTTGTTGCGGTCGTTCCACAGGTAACCAAATTGAGCCGGGAAAGATCTAATTTAGGATATTGATGAACTGCAACCAATACTGAATCGATTGATTTACAACCGTTAAACCCGGTTAGGGTAACCGTATGTAAACCAGCCTTTCCCGTGGTGATAGAGGGTGTTAGCTCTCCTGTATCCCATTGAAATCCACCCATCATGCCAGGGAAAAGCGTCACTTTCTTTCCCGCGCAAATGTCTTCAACATCTTTGAGGGAGCCGATTGGAGCTGGTTTGACAGTCACAATGAAGGTGGCAGAATCTTTGCAAAGTCCTTTCGTCGCTGTTACGGAATATATGGTAGAAACATTTGGTTTTGCTATCGGGTTAGATATGGAGGTATTCGATAATCCTATGGCGGGTGTCCATTGGTAGGAAGAGGTAGTCTCAGGTTGATTTAAATGTATCGTATCGTACTGACAAATAGTAAGATTCCGGTTCGCTACCGGAGCAAAATATATTGTATTGATATTTAAGTTAACGCCAGCCAATAAGCTTATAGTGGGATCCCCCGGCATCCCTCCATACTCGATCAGGTATCCTGCAGAAACATAGTCTCCGGAACCCCCAATGTCTGGTAAGTCGTTCCATTTATATGAATCCGCCGGATTAGTGGGAAAGACTGTGATATGTGCATAATCTTCATTTCCTGATTGATTCGGCTCCCAGGTAGTTTGGGCAAGAGAAGTTGTATAAGGTTGATTCCATCTATTCCAATTTTGATAAGCGCCATTTACCGCACCATAATTGACTGGATCCGTTTTGGCCTGATATCCAGTGCCCTTCCAAAACAACAGTCCTTTCCCGCTATCCATCTGACCTTCAGGACCCGTCACCCATCTCCATTCGCCTTCCACTGCTGCATCTGAGGCTCCGATCCAACCGACGCCCTGTGTTTTTTGCTGGATGAACGCGTTTTCAGCAGCCGAAGTAATGGTTGCAAGATAACCCTGCAATCCATGGTATCTCATTGATAGTCCTTCTGCCTCATTCCTGGCTGCTGTCCAGGACATATTCTTATTTGAGATAAATCTATAAAAATGCTGTGTTTCAGGAAGATAATCTATATCGTCGAGAGAGAAAATGAGAATTCGTGGTTTGTTCGTTGGGGTTACAGCTTTGTTGACGTATTGTATCTGTTTCATTGCCGCGATGTACTCATTGATATTTGCCCCCCCTATCAACTTAATATATCCCATTGTAGCATCCCACATTCCGACAACTGACCCAACTTTTCCAACATATCGAAGTTCGTCCTCTCCGGGAATGTATCCTAAACTGATTGAAACTTTCATTCCAGTAATTGTGAGGGCTGGGTCCATGGTAAAATCCGGAGATATATAGACCGGAGACGCACAGTAAGTGATACCGTTAGGCTGATTTGGATTGATCGTGATATCGACAGCCCGGCTAATTAAAGGCAAAACCAAAAAAATAACTATAATGAGATTTTTAAATGTCCATATATTGGAGCCCTTGAAGAATACTTTATTGAACATTACCGTAGCTTCTTGTTCCAAAAATTTTGCTTCCGATTCGCACGATTGTACTCCCAGCTGAAACAGCAATTGGATAATCATCGGACATGCCCATTGATATCTCACAAAACAGGTCATCATCTGCAAAAAACATTGCTTTTAATTGTTGGAAGTAGGATCTGAGCTGCTCAAATTCAGATTTTATAATCTCCTCATTTTCAGTAAAAGTAGCCATTCCCATTACACCTCCAATCCTGACATTTTTCATCCGCCTTGTTTCCGGTGAAGCAAGTATTTCTATAGCTCCGTTGAGTGAGAGTCCAAACTTACTCTCTTCTGAAGCGATATGAAATTCAAGCAATACGGTGATAATCTTGTCGGCTAATTCCGCTTCCTTACTTATTACAGATAATAACTTTAGACTATCAACACTATGAATAACAGACACATAACTAACAAGCTGTTTAACTTTATTGGTTTGAAGGTGACCAATAAAGTGCCATTCAATATCTTTTGGCAACACCTGCCATTTGGAGGATAGTTCCTGTACCTTGTTTTCACCAAAGCGTCGTTGTCCAGCCTGATAAGCTTCCATTATTTCGTCATGACTCTTGGTTTTAGAAACCGCAACCAGTTTTACACCGACAGGAAGCTGACTATTAATATATTTAAGGTTTTCTGTGATTATCATTGAAAATAAATAGCATTCAAATTTAACAAAAAGAGATTCATTTTTCTACTTTTACCGACTATTAAAAATGCCATTTTTGGACAGGTGATTATTTATGATGAAACAGCTAATATTGAGAATCGGTTTGGGTTTTCTTCTTCTGGGAGTCTTACAGGGAAGGTTGTACGCCCAGAATGAATCTTTTATCAAGGAATACTATTTTGGAGTCAAGGGAGGTTTGGTGTTTAGCAGGGTCAAGTTCAAGCCTAATGTTGATCAGAATGTCTTTATGGGCAACTCTGCCGGACTGGTATTCAGAATGATTTCGGAACCCCATGTTGGTATTCAGTTGGAATTCAATTATCTACAGAAAGGATGGCAAGAAAAACCACTTTCCGGTGAGACCCAAAACTATTTCCATCAGATCAATTACTTTGACATCCCAGTTATGACGCATGCCAACCTGGGAAGTGGGGCTTTCCGGTTTACCTTAAACCTGGGACCCACAATTGCTTTCCTTTTGTCTGAAAGTCAGGGGATGAATCCCTCTTCACCTGGTATTTCTGCAATACCGCCAATACCTTATTGGGGAAAACCCATCGACTCCAGCATTGATTTTCTTTTTACAGGCGGTTTTGGAATCGAGTGTCATTTTAAGAGGGCCGGTGCACTTGCGTTAGATACACGAGTCTTTTATTCGCTGACCAACCTGTATGATGGCAAAAATTATGGGTATGATCCTTCACAAACCAACGGCATTCAGGTAACCCTGGCATATCTTTACCGGTTGAACAAAGGACACAAATAGAGATTGTGTATGTCCAGCGGTCGTTTTAAAGGCTCACAGACCGCCAAAACCAAACACCCGAAAACGCTAACGACTGCAGACCTGACGCTTCGAATCTTTAGTGCAGTTCATGCACTACTAAACCGGATCTGAGTTTTGGTTCGAACCAGGTCGTTTTTGGAGGCATGATATTTCCGGAATCTGCGATATTGATCAATTGTTGCATGGAAACAGCATAGAGTGCAAAAGCCACTTTCATCTCTCCGGAATCGACCCTTTTCTTTAGCTCACCAAGACCTCTGATCCCTCCAACGAAATCTATTCGCTTATCGGTCCGCAGATCTTTAATGTCAAGGATTTTGTCCAGGACCAGGGCAGAAAGAATGGTAACATCCAGGACCCCTATTGGATCATTATCATTATATCGTCCTGCTTTTGCTATCAGTTTGTACCACTCCCCTTCCAGGTACATGGAAAATATATGAAGACCTTCCGGTTTATAAATTTCTGCGCCAATTTTTTGAATATCAAAGTCTTCGCCCAATTTCATAAGTAGTTCAGCGGAGCTTAGTCCATTCAAATCCTTTACAACGCGGTTATAGTCTATGATCCTCAGCTGATTGTCAGGAAAATGAACTGCCAGAAAATAATTATATTCTTCGTCTCCGTGATGGGCAGGATTATTTGCCCGTTTTTCCTGTCCCACCAATGCGGCTGCGGCCGTACGATGATGGCCATCGGCGACATAGGTAGCCGGAAGTGCGGCAAACAGCGTTACGAGCGAGGAGATAGTGTTACTGTCATCAATCAGCCAGAAATGATGGCCAAAACCATCATCGGCAACGAAATCATAGACAGGTTTATCAGAAGAAACAATGGCTGAAACGATCTTATCTATATCTGAAACAGCTGGATAGGCGAAGAATACGGGCTCCATATTGGCATCCGTAATCCTGACATGTTTCATCCGGTCTTCTTCCTTATCCTTCCTGGTAAGTTCGTGTTTTTTTATTACTCCGTTCAGATAATCATCGACTGAAGCACAACCAACGATGCCGTATTGCGTGCGGCCTTCCATTGTTTGGGCGTAGATATAAAGAAACTCCTTATCATCCTGCTTCAACCATCCATTATCTTTAAAAAGCTTCAGATTATCCGCTGCTTTCTGGTATACCACCTGATCATGTTCATCGGTATTCACCGGAAGATCGATCTCTGGTTTGATGATGTGCAAAAGAGAATATGGATTACCCTCAGCTTCGCGGCGGGCCTCCTCTGAATTAAGCACATCATAAGGACGGGAGGCCAGGCGGGCTGCAAGGTCAACGGGAGGACGAAGTCCCCGGAAGGGTTTTAAGACGGCCATATTATTGTTTTGCTTCGAAATCTTTCATGGTTTGAACCAATGCAGCTACACTCTCAATAGGCATTGCATTGTAGATCGATGCCCTGAAACCACCGACACTGCGGTGACCTTCGATCCCTACAATGTTATTTTCTTTGGCCAGGGTCTGAAAATCTTTTTCCAAATGCTCATTACCCGGTGTCATGACGAAAGTGATGTTCATTCTGGAACGATCTGCCGGATCTGGAACGGTACACTGGAACATGGCGTTTCTGTCGATCTCATCGTAGAGAAGCTTTGCCTTCGCGATGTTCTTTTCTTCCATTACCTTGATGCCGCCATTATCTTTCAGCCAAATCAAGGTTTGAAGGGCTGCGAATACAGGCAAACAAGGAGGAGTATTGAACATGGATTCTTTCTCGATGTGTGTCTGATAGTTGATCATGGTTGGGATGGCACGACCGGTTTTACCAAGTACATCCTTCTTGACGATCACCAGTGTCACACCCGCCGGAGCAAGATTTTTCTGGGCCCCTGCATAGATTACGGCATATTTGGAAATATCCATCTTTCTACTGAAAATATCGGAAGACATATCCGCAACCAGTGGAACAGGTGAATCCAGGTCATAAAGCATTTCTGTACCAAAGATGGTATTATTGGTAGTGATATGGAGGTAATCCAGATCAGCAGGAATATCATAACCCTTAGGGATATAATTGAAATTCTTGTCTTTTGAGGAGGCTACATCGACCACTTCTCCAAAGAACTTTCCTTCTTTGATGGCTGCTGTCGCCCAAACTCCGGTGTTGACGTATCCGGCCTTGGTTTTCATCAGGTTGTATGGGGCCATATAGAACTGGGTGCTGGCACCTCCCTGTAGAAAAAGAACCTCGTAACCTTCAGGCACTTCAAGCAACTCTTTAACCAGTGCAATAGCCTGGTCCATCACAGCAACGAACTCTTTACTCCTGTGTGATACTTCCATTACAGAAAGGGTTGTTCCCGCAAAATTGATCACTGCCTCAGCTGTTTTTTGAATGGTGAATTCCGGAAGAATTGAGGGTCCTGCGTAAAAATTATGCTTCTTCATCTGAATAAGTTTTAATGGGTTTGACTTGATTGCCGGGGCTCGCCGGACAGGTAAAATTTATATTATATAGATATTTAACTAATTATTTTTTATGGACTTACGCCCTGAAAAGTGTGGGTGAAATTAATATATATATCCTTTTTTTATGACAAAAGTCAGTTAATTTTAGGTTAAGGAATGACAAAAACTACAGATATAGAATCAATCTAAATAAAAGGCATCTTCACTACTTTTGCTTTAAGAAGTTTGCCACGAACTTCGAGAAAGATTTCACATCCGGGAACAGCCAGTTCTGTCGGGACATAGCCCATTCCGATACCTTTTTCCAGAATAGGCGACTGAGTACCGGATGTAACTCTTCCGATAGGTATTCCTGATGAGTTTGCAAGGACATAATCATGTCGGGGAATTCCGCGGTCGATCATCTCGAAACCACAAAGTCTCTTTTTTGTACCTGACTTTTTTTGCTGAAGCAGGAAAGCCTTATCAATAAAATCCTTATCATCCTTGAATTTTGTGATCCATCCAAGTCCTGCTTCGATCGGTGAAGTAGTATCATCTATATCATTTCCATAAAGACAAAAGCCCATCTCGAGACGTAAAGTATCCCTTGCAGCCAGGCCAATTGGCTTAATTCCGGCCTCTTTACCTGCTTCAAAAATTGCATTCCACATTTGATCGGCGAACTTGTTATCGAAATATAGCTCGAAACCTCCTGCACCAGTATAACCAGTAGCTGAGATTATTACATCTCTGACCCCCGCCATCTCCCCCACTTCGAAGGTGTAATATTTGATAGCATTCAGATTTACTGAGGTCAGTTTCTGAAGTACTTCAGTAGCCTTGGGACCCTGAACAGCTAATTGGGAAATCCTGTCCGATGCATTTTCAAGTTCGGCTCCTGAATCATTCTGTTCAACCAGCCAGTTCCAGTCTTTCTCTACATTGGAGGCATTCACCACCAATAAATATTTCTCCGGTGAAAAGTAGTAGACCAACAGATCATCCACAATACCACCCTTGCCATTAGGAAAACAGGAATATTGTGCCTGACCCGGTTTCAGAACAGCCACGTCATTGGAGGTAACTTTTTGCAGAAATTTTAAGGCCGTAGGTCCTTTTACCCATATTTCACCCATATGGGAAACATCGAACACTCCTACTCCGTTTCTTACCGTCATGTGTTCATCTTTGATTCCGGTATATTCAATGGGCATATCGAAACCCGCAAATTCAGCCATTTTAGCCTTAAAACCAAGATGGATATTATGAAATTGTGTCTTATTCATTGTAGAAATATATTTCTGTGGAAATTGACTAAATATTTTTTGTTTCTAAATCTTCAGGAGTAAATAATTTGTAAATTTAATACTTGAATTATATAAATCTGATTTCCTGCGAAATTGCAAATAAGTTTTTATACAAAACCTGATAAGTGTCAATTTAGATATGTCCTATACAAATTTAAGGTATCTCAGAACAATCACGGAAGGAAACAATGAAGTCATCCGAGAGATGATTGAAATGTTCGCACTTCAGGTTCCGGATTTTATCAGAAACATGAAAAATCTATACGAAACGAGACAATACGCTGCACTCGGCAAGGAGGCACATAAGGCAAAATCATCGTTGCAGATCATGGGAATGAATGAACTGGAGAAGGAGATGAAAACATTTCAACTGAAGACCCTTGAAGGCATTGATGAGGAGAAATATCCCAAGTATATTTTGCTTTTTGAAACACAGTGTCTGGCTGCTTTGGAAGAACTCAAGACAGAGCTCGCCAACTTATAATGGCGTTTCTTCCTTTTCCAATTTGGTCACAGCAATAATCACCAAACTGACAATAAAAAACAGCGACAATAACAAAGTGCTGTTCCTCATGCTGCCGGTGAGTTGCTCAATCAAACCAAATCCCAACATTCCAATGACGATTGCTAGTTTTTCGGTACTGTCATAGAAACTGAAATAAGAGGCAGTATCATTATTCCCGGCAGGAATTAATTTAGACCAGGTCGAACGTGCCTGAGATTGGATTCCTCCCATAACCAAGCCAACCATGGCAGCTAAAGTATAAAATTGGTACTCGTCATGAACTAAATAAGCTGATATACAAATAAATATCCAGATTGCTAGCATCCACATTAGTGAAGTTTTATTTCCGAAACGGGAAGATACCCTTCCAAATATGAATGCCCCCAAAATTGCTACCAACTGTATGATCAGTATAGTCATAATGAGCTTCGTATCTGTGATCCCCAATTCAGCCTTGCCAAAAAGTGAAGCGACAATGATGACTGTTTGGACGCCCATGCTAAAGAAGAAGAAGGAAAGGAGAAATCGGGACATCGATTTGTGCTTTTTGATATAGCCGAATACCACGATGACCTCATGAAAGCCCCTCGTGAAAATGGTCGTATCCAATTTGACTTTTTTACGATCTTCGCGCAAATAATAAAAGGCAATTTGAGAAACCAGTAACCACCAGAAACCAACTTCTATGAAGGAGAACCTGATAGCCTCCAATTTATCTGCAAAGCCAAACATTTGATAGTTTTCCAAAGAGAAAATATTGAATATCAGCAGAAGCATGCTTCCTGCGTAGCCAAAAGAAAAGCCTCTGGCGCTTATGCGGTCGTGCAGGTCGGGTGTGGCAATGATTGGCAAAAATGAATTATAATAGACCAGAGAGCCGGCAAACCCCAGAACCGCCAACATGGGTAAAAGAAGTCCTAATCCAATATTGGCGCCATTAAAATAATATAATCCAATGCAAGCCATGGACCCCAATAACGTAAAAGACTGCATGAACCGTTTCCGATAGCCTCCCATATCAGCGATCCCCGATAAGGATAGGGTCAGAAAAATCACCAGCAGATAACCCAAGGCAATGGCATACTCATATAGCACAGTATTCTTGATACTTACGCCCAAAAACTTCACCATTTCCGAACCAAAGGCATTCTTGGTTACAATTTGGTAGTAGATTGGGTATAATACGGTATTCACACTTAAAATGTAAGCAGAATTTGCGATGTCGTACGAACACCAGGCATTGATAACTTTCTTTGAGTTAATGGGTAAGATGGGTCTGGTCATGGCAATTAGATTAGTTACTTACAAAAATATATTTTTATTGTGAAAAAATTCAGATAGTGGGATTTTTTCATATGTTCATTATTTCTAAATTGCAAACCTGATGCTTGCCTAATATCAAATAGTTACAACCAAGATCAAATGCCTGTGCCTAACTCAATTATTTTAATTTTATCGAAGATCATTGCCTTTAAAGTGAGGTTATTGCTCCGATGCCGCTACAAAATTGTGGTAAAAGGTTCCAAAGTTTTCGAGCAAAAATCACCTGTTTTTATCTTACCAAACCACCAGGCCTTGATAGATCCGTTTATCCTTGTAAGTCATCTATACCGGTTCACGACCGTAACTCCCGTCATCTCAGAAAAATATCATGACATTCCGGTAGCGAAATCATTTTTCAAATCTTTAGGAGCAATAAGGGTCAGCGATTTGGAGAGTGGCAGTCGCGACACGCAAGTATTAAAGGTAATTTCCCGGTCTGTGATCAAAGCATTTAAACGCAAGAGAAATATTGTACTTTATCCTGCCGGGCAAATAGCAGGACAGGGTTATGAGAAGATATTCAATAAGAAATCGGCCCATCATATTGTTGGGAAACTGCCTGATGATGTTCTTGTGGTTGGTGTCCGCATCAGCGGTTTATGGGGAAGCATGTTTTCAAAAGCCAGGACAGGCAAGTCACCTGATTTTTTTGCTCAGCTATCAAAAGGGATATTTTATGTACTGGCCAATCTGATTTTCTTCCTACCCAAACGGACGGTTACCCTTGAATTTGAAGATCTTACGTCAGAAGCAAAGCGTATCGCCCTGGAGGGACAAAAACCGTTCAATTCCTTTTTGGAGGATTTTTACAACCTGCAAGGTGAGGAGCCTGTACTGCTCCTGAAGCATTTCATCTATTTACGTAAATAGGAAAGAAACTAAGCAACGTGACAAGTAACATCAACAAAATCAGTTTAATCACATCAATTTCAGTTCGGATTTTTGATTTGGTGCAGAATGGAATTGGGCTGGGACAATACTTGAGGAAGCAGAATAGGAATTGAGAAATTGCTCCAGTAAGTTAATCATACCCGACCAATCAAATTTCAATTTTGAAGTGTATATTTGTGAAAAGTAAAATTATGTTTGCAGTAAATGGCATATATGATGGTAAAGTGGTTAAGATAACGGACAAAATTGCCGAGAAGAAGAGGTACAAAGTTGTTGTGACTTTTATTGAAGAGATACAACAACTTGATAATGAATTACGTGAATTTTCTTCACAAACGGATGGACTTGGTTATTTAGAGGATCCAAGAGAAGATATTTACCAGGATTATTTAAAGGCCAAAGTTTAACCAAATGAAAATTGGAGACATTATTCTTATCCCATTCCCATTTGCAGAACATACAAACAGAAAAGTCAGACCAGCTGTTATTATTACTGAAACAACGGATAAATACTTCTTCAGATCATTCAGTAATTTTTCAATTATTGGAACTTGTTTTACCTTATTGATAGTATATTTACGGTACAATCCAGTCTAATTATTCAAAGATGAAAGTATTCTCAGTAACTATACAAGATGATAAAGAAAACATCTTCATCGAATTAATGAACAGTGTTTCATTCGTCAAAAAAATTGAATACGTTTCTGACAACGAGGATATTCCTCAATGGCACAAAGCGATTCTGGATCAAAGAATTGAAGATAAATCCGGAGAATACCTTCCATGGGATGCTGTGCAAAAAGATATAAAAGACAAATATGGCTTATAAAATAATCATCAATCCTTCTGCCAGGCTTGATATTATAGAGGCTATTGATTGGTACAATGATCAACAGACGGATTTGGGGTTTCATTTTTTCAAATACACTCAGACAACACTTGATCTCATACAAAAGAATCCTTCCGGATTTGCGGTTAGATATAAAACTATTCGTACAGCAATTGTGAAAAAATTCCCTTACATGGTTCACTATTTCATTGATCAACAAACCGAAACGATTTTCGTACTAGCAGTAATTTGTATGTATCGAAATCCCGAATCATGGTTTGAAAAGTGAATACCATTGATTTTCTTCTGCTAACTCTAAAAATATAATACTTGGGTAGCCTGATCTGGCTTCTACTAAACTTGATCCGCTTCCCAATCCACAGAGGTAAGTTTGACGATCAGCCTGAATGTCCGCAATACTTTGAGATTTGAGCTGATTAATAAAACTGCTAACCACTAGAATGCAGATAAACAAAGATATACGTTTTGAAATATTCATGGATTCATTTGTAAAGCATTAGATGATCAAGCTAAAGTCCATAATTGACCAATTTATTTTTGGCTCTTACTATACGCTTGATCCATATGTTGTTATTATTAAATTTCATTTCTATAATCCTTGCAACAGTTACGAGCTTAGCTCAAAAGGGTGTGCGCCCTTCACCGCTTCGCGCTCATCGCGCATATCAATCTTTCAGGCAGCGTATCGAAAAACCAAAATACTTGTTGTTACTGATCGTGACAGTAATGTTTGATCCATAATTTAGATAGCGACCAAATGATTGATTTGCATTACTTTCCGTTGAACTCCACCAGTAACCGATGACACCAATTTGGTCAAATGTCCCATAAGTAAATCGTTGCCCACCTGGCAACCCCGTAAATCCGCTTTCATTGGTGGCGTTAGTGTTTGGAGTAGTCCAATGGGTTATCCCTGTCTCTTTCAATTTGCCTCCAGAAACTGTCACTCCACCCAAAAAGGTAGTTAATGTTGACCATTCAGAATCACTTGGAACATGCCATCCCGTTGGGCAGAGTTTGCCTGTGTTTACTGTGTACCAGTTGTATAAAGCGCCGTAAGTACTTTTGTATGTGGTAGCATCGTTGTTGTACCAGCAATAACCTGGAGTAGTTAAGTTTGCCCAAGCTGTGTTGTCTGTAACCAAAGGGATAGCTGAATTGTCATTGTATTTCGTTGTTTTAAGATTAGATGCCATCCAAAGCTGAGTGCCAATGGTAACGGTTGAATAAACATTTCCATCAGCGTCAGTCACCGTCAGTGGTACTGCGGCAGCAGTTGTTATTGTGACCTGGCTTCCATATACCGTTCCAATACTATTTATTGCATAAGGACGGATGTAATAAGTGGTTCCGGCGGTCAAACCAGTTATATTGCTCGTATAGTTTCCAGATCCTGATCCATCAGTTGTTTTACTGTTGGAGGTGGTTGGAGAGGTGGCTGTACTCCAGCAAACACCTTTAGCAGTTACTGAAGCACCCCCATCGGAAGTTATAGTATTTCCAATGGTAATTGAAGTGGATGTATAAGAGTAAGTAGATGAAGGGTTAAAGGTTGGAAGAGTTGCGGCTGTTGTAAAGTTAATCTCGTTGCCGTAGGACGTGCCTCCACTATTTATTGCATAAGCTCTTACATAATAGGTAGTACCTGGCGATAATCCCGTCATAGAACTTGTAAAAGATCCTGTTCCTGTTCCATCAGTTGTTTTTGGATTGGCAATAGTGGGATTTGATGTGGTATTCCAACAAACCCCTCGTGCTGTTACAGCTGCACCTCCTTCACTGGAAATGTTTCCACCAGAGGCAGCTAAAGTCGAAGTAATACCTGAAATTGCAGTAGTTGAGAGAGTTGGAGGTGTTAATTCACCTGAAATGCAGCGAACACTATATCCTGGTCCAAAATCGCTTGGACTTTGCCAGCCAGTGCCATTATATGAAACCATGATGAATTGTATTGCACGATCAATACTACTTAATGAAGTACTCCACCATCGTCCATCATTGTTTATATAGTAAAATTCACCACTAGCAAAACGGCAGCCACCAGGCATACCTGTAAAACTAGTTTCATTAGTGGCACCAGAGTTTGGAGCCAACCAGTGGTTTGTCCCAGTTTCTTTCAATTTACCACCTGCAACACTTTGGCCTCCTAAATAGGTGGTCAATACTGTCCATTCAGGGTCAGTTGGAACATGCCATCCTGTTGGACAGAGTTTGCCAGTGTTGACAGTGTACCAGTTGTATAAAGCACCATACGTATTTTTATTAGTAGTTGCATCGTTATTGTACCAGCAATAACTCGGGGTTGTAAGAGCTGCCCAGGCAGTATTGTCTGTAACCAAAGGAATTGCGGTATTGTCATTATACTTAGTTGTTTTCAGGTTAGAACCCATCCAAACCTGTTTGCCAATTGTAATTGTTGAATAAACATTTCCATCCGCATCGGTAACTGAACCTGTAACAACTGAAGTTGTTTTAAAACTCACCTCATTGCCGTAAGCCGTTCCTCCACTATTTGTCGCATAAGCTCTAACATAATAGGTGGTTCCGGCTGTTAATCCGGTAATTGAACTTGTAAAGCTTCCTGTACCAGTTCCATCAGTCGTTTTACTATTGGAAATGGTTGGAGCAGTTGTTGTACTCCAACAAACACCCCTTGCAGTAACTGTTATTCCGCCATCACTTGGGATGTTTCCACCTGTTGAACAAGTTGAAGATGTAACATTTGAAACTGTAATTGTAGTAACCGTTGGTGCTTGATTTTGAAGACATCTTACTGATTCACCTCTAGTTTTTAAAACAGAACCTTGCTGATCATAATCCCCATTTGAACCATTTATATGAGAATAGGCATTGTTCGCATCATATTCTGTCGATAACCAGAAATCACTATATAATCTTGAGTGGTCGAAAACTGCATTGTCAAATCTCAACCCACTCGGAATCGCGGAAAATCCAGTCTCATTAGTGGCATTTGTATTTGGACTGTCCCAATGAGTAGTCCCTCCTTCTTTTAATTTTCCTCCAGCGATACTACTACCTCCTAAATAATTTATCAACGTCAGATATTCAGTAATATCGGGCACATGCCAGCCAGAAGGACACAGCTTTCCTGTATTAATAGTGTACCAATTATATAGTGCCCCATAAACACTTTTATAAGCAGCCATGTCGTTATTGTACCAGCAATAACCTGAAGAGGTTAGTTTCGGCCAAGCATTACCATCTGTAATGAGAGGAATATCGGTTCCATCATTATATTTTGTGGTCTTTAAATTCTCGGCTAACCAGGTTTGAGTTCCAATAGTTATCGTTTTGTATGTATTCCCATCAACATCATTTAGTGATCCATAGGATTTACTTGAGTTGAAAACAATAGGACTAAGCTGTGATGTAAATGACACGCTATTTCCATAATACGTTCCAAGGCTGTTGGTGGAATATGCTCTGACATAATAGGTTGTACCTGCGATTAAGCCAGATATGGAACTTATAAAGGTTCCTGTCCCAGAACCGTCAACTGTCTTACTCCCCGTTATTGTTGGATTGGTCGCTGTTCCCCAACAAACACCCCGTGCCGTAATTGCCGATCCACCATCATCAGTAATTGTCCCTCCACCATTTGCGGTGGATGCTGTTATATTGGTTAAGCTTGCGGTTGTGAGCGAAGAAATTCCAGTCAATGATTTAAAAGATACCTCGTTTCCATAGGTCGTTCCAATTGCGTTAGTAGCGTATGTTCTTACGTAGTAGGTTGTGTTTGGCGTTAAACCTGCCATTGAACTTGTAAATGATCCAATTCCTGCGCCATCGGTTGTTTTACTCCCATTTATTGTTGGATTAGTTGCTGATCCCCAACATATTCCGCGTGCAGTTATTGCAGCTCCTCCATCATCTATAATGGTACCTCCGCCAGATGCTGTGGATAAAGTGATGTTTGTTATTCCCGCGGTGGTAAGGATCGATATACCAGTTAATGTTTTAAAAGTAACTTCATTGCCATAAGTCGTACCAGTTGAATTAGTAGAATAGGTTCTGACGTAATATGTAGTATTTGGAGTTAAATTGGTTAGTGCACTTGAAAATGTCCCAATCCCTGCTCCATCAGTGGTCTTGCTTCCGGCAATTGTCGGATTAGAGGTCGTTGCCCAACAGACCCCCCGTGCAGTTATAGCTGCTCCTCCGTCTGATGTTATGTTTCCACCACTTGTAGCTGTTAAAGCCGTTATGTTTGTTGCATTTGTTGTTGATATAGTTGAAATACCTGTAAAGGTTCTGAATGAAATCTCAGTCCCATAAGTGGTTCCAACAGAATTGGTGGCATAAGCACGGACAAAGTAAATCGTATTTGCTACAAGTCCGGTGATAGAACTTGTAAATGTTCCTGTTCCTGTCCCGTCTGTAGTTTTGCTTCCTGCAATTGTTGGAGCTGTAGTTGTTGCCCAACAGACACCTCTGGCCGTTATCGTTGATCCACCATCGGAAGCAATAGTTGCGCCAGAAGTCGCAGAGATTGCTGTAATTGAAGCTGCAGCTGCGGTGGTAATTCCTCCAGCTGCCAAAATTGGGGTTACAGTTGCTGTGACAATATTGCTTTGGTTGTTTCCAGCATAGGCAACGAGGGTATAAGTATGCAATTTACCTCCTGTTAAAGTTGGATCTACAAGTGTTGTAATTCCCTTTGATTGAGGAGTCAAGTCGGTTGCTGATCCCGGATCAACCATTTTAGTCAGTTTGAATCCTGAAATATTATTCATCGGCTGACTCCAGGTCAGCGTAACTGAGGTGCCATTTTGTACAGCCTTAAAGTCAGTAGGTGTCCATATTTCTTTGGGACAAGCTGAGTCGAAAGGATTGTTTTGTTCCAATTTCCTGCATGATAAAACTGACAGAAGAAGGAATATGTAAATAATGCTGCGTTTCATAGTTTGTGATTTTGCTAGGTTTACTCTTCAAAAACGATAGGCTAGTCCAAAGAATGCTCCATCAGGTGTTGGCACTACATTAAATCCTATTGTCTGCTTCTTGGCTTTACTCTGTTTGCCTGACTTTAGAATAAATTCAACCGTACAGAGACCAGCAACCGCAAAGGCTACAGGTGAAATTGAATTGAATAACTTTGCCTTGTTGAAAATTGATTCAGCATCTGTGGTGGCAGTCTGGTATTGGTCGTAATAGGTTCCTGACTGTAAATAAGAATACGTTCCAACACCGGCACTTACTATGGCTGATATCAGCCATGTCGTTTTTCCCTTCTTATATTTGTAATAATCAGCCGAGTATTTTGGTGTATCAATCTGTTTATCAGGTAATATTTGCGTTTTTGGTTGATCTTTAATAAAATCTTGATCCTTCGCTTTTTCGTTTCTTTTTTCTTCAACTTGAGCCTTGGCGGTTACTTTTTTATCACCGACGAGCGTTTCATTGATCTCGATGGTCTTATCCTCTTCAACCGTAATGTTCTTTATACTTGAGGTATATCCCTTTTTTTCAATTTTGAGTTCATAGCTTCCTATTAACAATTTCTGAAGAGTAAGGGGAGTAATACCTTTGTCTTGTCCATTTAGAAATACCTTGGCATCAATGGGATTGCTCAATATGTTTACGTTCCCTTGTTTGGGTTGTACTGTCAATATTAAATTCAATGGTTCACCCTGCCTAACTTCAATGTCCTTCTTGTCAGTGTAGTAACTCTCCTTTTTAGCTTCAAACGTTGTAAGGCCAGCCTGAATTTTACCCTGATATTTACCATTGGAAACAAATTTACCATCAATGAAAATATCAGCTACAGGTTGTGTCTCAATTGTGAGGTTGACTGCAGTTGAAATCAGTGTGATCGTTTCTTCAGTAGTTTCTCCGTCTTTTACATTGATTTCAATGCTTTTAGGCTGAAATTGATCTTTTTTGACGGTAATAATATGCGTACCGCTTTTTATTCTTTCGCCAATAAATGGGGTGGTCTTATCTGTCTCAATATCATCAATCAATACTGTTGCTCCTTGTTCGGGTGAAGTATTAATCTTGATTGTTCCAAAGGCAGGTTTTAAGTCTGATAATACATCTTTCTTGCCATCTTTTTCTTGTCCACTTACTTCAAAATTCCCTGCATCTCTTCTGTATAAAGGTTTCTCAAGACGGTACGTGTATTTTCCTGGCATTAATTTTATCGGTAGAGGTGTCTTACCCCTCAAAACATCGTTGATATATACATCCGCTCCTTCAGGATTACTTCTCATTGTTACCCAAGTTGGATTGACAGGAATAACCGTTTTTTTCTCCTGACCACTTAATACCTTCATCTCATAAACTACTGCCTTTTCAATTGCCAATGGGTATCGGTAATCCCTTAACTGTCCTAGATTCGCATGATTAATAGTTAGTTTTTTAGCCCCAAAAGGAACATACAGCCAGTATTCACTTACCTTCCTTTCGACCTTTACAATCCCCAGTTGATCTCCATCCCAGCTAAAGCCAGATTCAGTCGTAACTACTTTTATCAAAGCACAGACATCCCCGTTCTGATCTTTTACAGGAAAGTTAACCCTTGCATCCAGATCTGTGGGCAGAACTTTAAATGATGCAACTGATATATTCTGCGCCCAAAGTGAATGGAAACAAAATATGGATATGATTAAAAATAATATGTACCTCATGGTTTTGGTTTATTAGTCAGGTCTACCAAATTTTATAATATGAAAATCAATTCGGTTTTGATTCGATTAAGAAAAAAATCGAAGGTGAAGTAGGATTAAAAAAGCTGGATAGGTCACTATTTTAATTGGCTTCAGGTTCTGATTGCCTAAAGCTAAAGGAAATATTTGAAAAGAACAAACCAAAAGGACACAAAATGAACAACATTCAATGTTAATTGACATCAAATCAATCTACCTTTCAGTTAGATTTCATTCTGACAATAGCAGTCCGTTTTCTGCCGTCCATCAAAATTTCGAGGGGATGCTCAAAACGCACCCATTTAACAAATTTTCCTTCCTTGATCAATTCCTGTGAAGCGAGCAGGTTCATGTTGACAAATTCATTTCCGTCGATTACCGGAACAGAAAAGTAGCCCACGTTCATCGAGGTAACATTGTGAAAAAAATGGGATCCAAGTGAGGCATCCAACGGGAAATCAGGCAATCCAATTTCGACAATTACCTTGGCATTATTAATATGTGCCCACCTGACGGGGATGCCGGTAAATTCGTCGCGGGTGCCCCATCTGCCCGGACCGATCAGCACATATTTCCGCTCTTCTTCGCAAAGAAGTCTGTTAAACTCCATTATTTCAGCGGCAATTTCTTTGGTGCGCATACGATCGAAATGATTGGTATCCACATAAAGAACATCATGAATACCCTTTATCCTGCCGTTGCCCATTCCCCTTTGAGAGAGTAGCACCAGGTTGTTCCTGTCCAATTCATTAAGGTCAATTTCGATGTCATCCTCCCTGCGAATCAATGGCTTAAGCTGAAGCAGATAAAAAGTAGGCCAACCATTATCGCCCTTGTTCAGGTCGACGGCAAATTCCATTTCAACCGGCGAACCCATCGCTTGCTGAAAGAGTTTCATGAGTATTACCAGCGCATCCGCAACCATAACCTGGTTGTATTTCAGGATATTGGCGAAATCGACCACTCTTGGTCCCCTAGTTCCTATCCCAGGTAGTAAGACTTCATTTTCCATATCATAGGTAGAAACGCACTGATCAATGACACCGTCTTTCTCTGCAGCAGTCACAGGAAATTTACGTATTGCCGCTAATTCACCCTCATGAGGCATATCAAATTCACTATGTGTCAGATCTATAGCATAGAATTCACGTTGCGTATCCCTTACCTGATCAGAGATGGATCCAATGTTCAGCGCCGGATATTTCGGACAAAA
This sequence comes from Prolixibacteraceae bacterium, assembly GCA_037137375.1. GTDB lineage: Bacteria > Bacteroidota > Bacteroidia > Bacteroidales > Prolixibacteraceae > CAINVV01. Next base: position 245,585 of record JBAXKJ010000001.1, on the reverse strand, counting down.
ACGATAGGCCTTCTCCCCTCCTGACACCGACTGGCCCAATCCGATGGCGGCTACCGCGAAACCGTCTTCGGGCAGCATGTAAGAGTGTGGGTAATAGTTATATGACTGAGCAATCCCACTTATGTCGACGTAAAATTTACCATTGTGTTCCTGCCCGACCACCGGTTGAATGATGATGGCCATTTTTTCCTCCTCAATCTTATAATTGATGGCCTGAAAATAGGACCTGGCATCATTGCTGAAGACGGAAGCATAGATCAGTTTAATCGCATTAAGCAATTGTTCGAACCTGACTTCGGGATCGGGGTGATTGTTCGGAATCAGATAAGTATCATATACACCCGAAAAAGGCTGAAGCAGAGAGTCTTCAAATAATCCGGAAGAACGGATGGCCAATGGTTCGCGGACAATCTGAATGTACTGCAGCAGCTTATCTTTAAGCGATACACTGAGGTCACCCGCCAGAAATGCGGTCTTAATCTTCTCCTGATCGGTGGAATGAAAGGCCAGGTCGAGGAGATTGTTGGATTCCAGAAACTTGTCAAATTCGATCGCTCCGATAATGGAGGTGGCAGGCATTCTGATATTGATTCCATCCAGAATGGTCTTCATGTCAATGTTTTCAAGCAGGTTACTCATGAAAGCCAGTCCCCTGCCCTTTCCGCCCAATGAACCGAGTCCCATTCGGACGATGTACCGATTTCCGGCTATCAGTGATGCATCAAAATTGACGATTCGGCCCCTGTTTTTCTTCTCCCTGACATCCTGGAAGACATTCAGACAGAAATGGCGAAGTTTCTCCGTGTCCTCAAAATCTTCTGCTTTATATGGGATCAACCTCTCGGCCATGTTAATTTCGCCGCGTGCCATCAGCCAGGTAGAAAAACCATTGGCCTTGGCATGAAAGAGGAGTGATTCCATCGGCACTTTGGCCAATAATTCTTCAAATTCGTGCAGGTTTCTGGCGCAAGCAATCTTATTCCCTTTCTTATCCCTAAAAATAAAATCCCCGAAGCCCAGCTTGGTATTGATAAATTCATAGATATCGTGAGCCAGTGTGTCAGAGTTCTTTGTGATAAATCCTGCACCAATGGCTTCCGCCCTTTTGGCATTTTCAATATCATGGGACTGCAATAATAACGGAATGGGATACTTGAGACTCTTGCGGGTAAATTTCAAGAGTTCAATTCCTGCGTCTTCATCATTGATTCCTTCTTTGGCAAATTTCACATCCGAAATAACGCAAACAAGGTATTCCTTATAGTCGTTGATAATCTGCACGGCATCTTCGTAAGTGCTTACCAACAATACTTTTGGACGGGCGCGGTACTTAAATATCTTATGCAATTCATCCGTGGAATCATCTGAGACCAAAGATTGCGTCTGCGTCATCACACTGGAAAAAAGCAGAGGTAAATACCTCGAATAATATTTAACGGAATCTTCCACCAGCAAAACAATCCGAACACCGCCTAAGGAGGTGTCCCTGGAGACATTGCGCTTGTCCTCGATATATTTTATCATGGCAATGAAGACGTTTGAATTGCCGTTCCATACGAAAACACGATCGATGGCGGGCACCCGGGAGGCTGCACGCTTGAAATACCCAACATCACTATTGTTATTGACCAGTAAAAGGATTGGAATGCGCGGCTTATGCTGGTGAACGAGTTCGGCAACTTTTATCGGCATCTCTTTATCGACACCAGCCATGATGATAATCAAGTCGAAGTGCCGAAGATTAATAGTAGGAACAACGTCTTCCGGGGTATTTACACTGGTAAATCGGGGGGCAGCATACAGATTTAGCTGAAGGTATTCGCCAAAAATTTTATCCGAAAATTGCCCTTCGCGTTCAATGGAATAAGCATCGTAAAGCGTGGCATAAAGCAACACTTCTTTGACCTTGTTCGGCATCAATTCCTGAAAAATGTCGCGGTCGGTCTTCCTTCTTTTGAACAGATTTGAAATTGAAATCTGGTCCAGTTTTTCTTTTTCCATAAGGCTTTTTATTAGCCCTGAAAGTTAAGAAAATTAAGAATGTGCTAATATGCTAATTTGCTAATGTGCTATTTTGCTAATGGGGGTGGAGAATAGATAGGAAAATGTGAAAACAGGAATCAGGAGATGGTGGAGAGAAGATATTTTTCTGCTTCGAGGTTCCAGAGTCCGTTATGTTTGATGCAAAGGCGATCCAGTTCAGCAAACAACGGATTCGATTTGCCTATTTCAGCGAAATCAGTTATTGGGGTAAGCGGCATCTCTATATGATTATATATCAATTTTTTACCGCCTGGAATCTCAGGCAAATGGAGTGTAGCCTCAATGACGGCATTCAATCCACCGATATGGGTAACCAGACCGGCTGGATCCAATCCTGCCGACATCAGTTCGATTGCCTCCTTCATATCGTCAGTATTCCCTCCACTGGTTCCAACCAGGTGAGTATAGGCATAATGCACATTGTAAAAATTGATTTTTGCGCTGAATTCAGGATTCGAAGGTCCTGCAAAGAAATTCAGACATCCGTCGAAAGCCAACAAGGCATCAGCTTGCTCCACCACGGGAGTGACCGGAGCAAAAACGAACACATCGTCATATCCGGCATCCCCCGTCAGGGATTTTAGCTCTTTGACAGGATCGGAAAAGCCGGATGTGTTAAAATACCGAAGGTCAATATTTTGTGACTTAGCATAATCCACCGTATAAAGTGAAGCAGCGCGGTCCAGTCGAGACTGTTCAATATCAGTCACTACCAGCAGGGATGGTTTACGATCGGGGCGGTTCAGTACATAATTAATGGCAGCCAATCCCATCGGACCGACACCGGCAAGAATTGCCATCTTGCCACCGTCAACAATCTCCATTTTATGGATGTAGGAGCCTGGATTGATATGATAATTAGCGTGCATGGCGCCGATTACGCAGGAAAGTGGTTCTGCAAGAGAGGCGGGGTAAAAGCCGGCACCTGAGAATGGCAACAAGGCGCCCAACTCCATTACTTCATTTGGAATGATGACATAGGTTGAATCGCCTCCGATGTAACGGTAAGAGTAACCGGGAGCGCTCAGGACGCCGACCGGGCCATCTATGTAGTTCAGGGCGGGTTGAATGGAAAATTTATCGCCCGGCTTAAATTGGCTGCTCCATTTGGAACCAATTTCAACCAGTTCGCCGGCAAATTCGTGACCAATAATTACCGGATTGGTAGCGGCATCATTTGGTATTCGCTTATGATCAGTACCTTGCGAAGCAGCCTTATAAGAAGACATGCACAAAGAATCACAAACAACTTTTGCCAATATTTCATTCTCCCCGATCTTGGGAAGTTCAAATTCCTCTAATCTGAGATCCTTTTTTCCGTATAACCGGACTGCTTTAGTCTTCATTTTTAAAATTTTCTAGTTTAACATCACCTGTCCACCGGTCACTGGAACCGCCTGTCCAGTCTCGTATTCCTGTTCAATCACATAAAGTATTGCCCTGTAAACATCAATTACACGGCATCCTCTTCCGGCAGGAACCTTCGACTCATAAAATGCTTTAACGTCTTCAATCGTCTTGGCTCCTGGAATTTTTCCTGCCCTTAAATATTGAACGAACAACCCTTTCTCAGGATCGCTCCAAAGTGGACCTTCAAAGAAATTCCCCGGACAAATTGAATTAACTTTAATTCTGAAAGGCATCAGCTCCATGGCGAAAGACTGGGTAAGTCCAATGCCGCCAAATTTACCCCCGGCGTAGGCAAAATTCTTATTGCTGCCTGCAAGACCTGATTTGGAATTTATCTGGATGATATCTGTAAAATAATTTTTCCTGTATTTCGACTGGATCTTCATCACTGCAGAAGAATATTTTGCGCAAAGAAAATAGCCTTTGTAATTAACATCCGTCATGAAATCAAAATTCTCGGGAGTCATTTCATCCAATCCGCCAGCCCTTAATACTCCGGCATTGCTCACTATCAGATCTAGACCGCCAAAATACTTGACCGTTGTAAGGACCAGATTTTCCACGGAAGCGGCATTAGAAACATCCACCTTCACAAACAAGGCGCGATTGGCTGACTCATAGTTATTTAAAAAGTCAGCCATCTTCTGGCCCTCTTCCTCATTCCAGTCAGCAATGACCATATTCGCTCCTTCATGGAACAAAAGTTCAGCAATTCCTGCTCCAAATCCCATGGCCGCCCCAGTAACAATGGCAATCTTACCAAACAACCGTCCAACAGGAACAGGAAATTTTGTCTCTTCATAACCAAGCATCGGGTTCAGTTGCGCAGCATTTTCTGCCATTGCGACCAAACCAATATCCCTGATGAGAATATAATCAGGGTAATCCTCCCTGTCATCCTTCCACATGGAGAGTTTAACCTCCAGATCTGAAACAATTTCGGCAGCATCCGTTGTCTCATCGACTACTAAAATATTCGAATCATCCGGAATAAAAGGAAGCTCTTTAAGCTCCAAGGCATCGACCGCATTCCTAAAAATTTCACGGTTATCCAGACGTAATGTCAGGACTACCTCACGCGACGCGAGCATCCTAAGCGCCGGAAGTACTTGTCTCACAATTGAATCAGACATTTTTGTTCAGGTTTATATATTCAATAAGTGCCTTCCCGAGGAGATTAAATTTCTCAGACTCCGAAGATTTTGGTTTACCATTTTTATCCAGATAGCCTTCCCCTGATGTAAATGAAAGGTATTGATGGGCAGCAACGATACATGCGCCCCGGTAGTTGATTTCCTTCAGCATGGGAGATAATTCAGTTTTTTTACGGGCAAAGAGTTCGATCGGTTCCATAGCTGGTGTATTGTGCTCACTACCAAGCGTTACCACGAAACCTTCACCTTGTAAATACCCTACATAATCTTCGAGTACAGTCAGGCTATTTCTAGTTGTAATAAACTCAACAGACCAGATATTTCTTTCTTTCAATATTCTGGCAGCTTCTTCTTTGGATCCTTCAAAATGAGTAAAGTTACCATTACTGTCGTCTGCCAGAAATGGATAGGTGGGTATTCCACCTTGGTTCAGGATCATTTTGCACACCATTTCCGAATCCAAAAATGCGGCTTCCGGTTCTGGTATAAAAGCTGGTCCACCCGCCTTTAGAAGATTGTTACGCAATTCATTTTCAATGGCTGCAGGGGCATCGATTGGGGAGGCTAACTCCTTGCCACCAAACAATTTGGAATAAAATGCCCTTTTCGCTTCGGCGGAAGTAAACCTTGATTCAATGACTTCGCGCAGCGCCTTGGCCAGATGCCTTTCGCGCACCATTCCCTTGGTCATCCCGGATTTTATGGTCTCAAAATCCAGCAGGAAACCAGCGTCAATTTTAACCAATAAGTCATTCAATTTAGCACACATCCCGGCTACGTGGTTATTCGATTCAGCCTTTACGGAAGCTAAAGCTGAGGCATAAGGTTCCTCCATTTTAGCAGGAAATGAGAGTCCCTTTCCGCTCAGGTAGGTCCTGCCAGGATTGCCTGGATCATTAACTTTCAGTCCTGCAAGTTGATCTGCCTTATTTAAGCTGATGTATTCGATGTTGAAAAGTGGGAAAATCCCCCGGACAGCACATTCGTCTGACCATTCCGAATAACCATCTGTTGTATAGAAATCATTGATTCCCATTACCCTAACATCTTCAACAACAGCCATATCCAGTGCCTGCGGGATATCCGAAAATGCACTGAAAGAATAAGGAGTATGGAGATGGGCATTCACCGAAAAAGTAGTGCCTTTGCCATGCTTTTCGTACCTTGTCAACAATTCGTCCTTACCAGGAAATCTCTTCCAAAAATCCATATTATTTTATTCTTCTAAATTTTAATTTTATCTATTTAATCTTCCCTTCGACCATGTTCAAGGACCGAGTCGTTCAGTTTCATACGCTCCGGCAGATTTGCAATCTGCAAGAAATCTTTACCCAACGGATTGCAAATCCGTTGGAGCAGCTAGCGACTTAGGTTCCAGATGAATTGTAATCCACTGGTTAACTTTCACAAACGGAGTTAAAATCCATTGAGCGGGTCCGTTTGGGCGAGTCCGGAACTTACACTCCCATCTTTGCCCTTCTCATCTGCTCCATATCCGAAAAATTCTCTCCCACGACATGCCCTGCCAAAGGAACAATTTTTTCGTGGATAGCATCCAGGAACCAGCTGGCTTGAGGGAAAAAAGCCTCCTCCAGCTCATACGCCGGAGTAATCCAGTTGCGCGATCCAACCACTACAGGTGGGGCATCAAGGTAATCGAAGGCCAATTCTGTGATGTTTCTGGCCAGATCGTTCAGGAAGGAACCGCGACTATTGGCATCACCCGAAACCAGGATCCGCCCGGTTTTCTTCACTGACTCGATCACCATTTCATAGTTGAATGGAACGAGCGACCGTGCATCGATAACTTCAGCCGATAGGCCATATTTCTCCTCCAGAATCTTGGCAGCATCGAGGGCACGGTACAGCGTGGCACCGATAGTCAGGATGGTCACATCTTTACCAACTCTCTTAATATCAGGCTCTCCAAAAGGAATTTCATAATACCCTTCCGGGACACCGCCAGTATGAAATTGTTCACCAATATCATAAACCCGTTGACTTTCAAAATATACAACAGGATCTGTTCCTTGCAATGCAGTGTTCATCAACCCTTTGGCATCATATGGAGTGACCGGAAAAACTACCTTTAAGCCTGGAATATGAGCCACGAGGGAGGTCCAGTCCTGCGAATGCTGTGCGCCATATTTAGAGCCAACCGAAACCCTCAGAACGACCGGCATTTTTAGCACATTCCCGCTCATGGCCTGCCATTTGGGCAATTGATTAAAGACCTCATCGCCACAACGGCCGAGAAAATCGCAGTACATAATTTCAGGAATCACACGGCCGCCACACATCGCATAACCGATTGCCGTCCCTACAATGGAAGCCTCAGAAATTGGCGAATTGAAGAGACGGTGATATGGCAAAGCCTCTGTCAGTCCGCGGTATACGGCAAATGCGCCACCCCAGTCGCGGTTCTCTTCACCATAGGCTACCAGCGTAGGATCCTTGTAAAAACGATCGATGATGGCTTCGAAGATTCCATCTCGAAGCTGGTACTGCTTCATCTTGGAGAATGGTTTTCCTTCTGCATCGAAGGCAAATCGCTCTTTTTTAGCTAATTGAACTACCCTGGGATTTTCTGCCATCGCGTGATTTGCCTCGATCTCACGATTTTCCATGGCAACGGTCGGGGTATTGGAGAAGATCATCTCTCCGATTTGATCCGGTCTGTTGCGGATGTCCATTCGGGGAGAAATCGCAGGATCAATAGAGAGTTTCAACAGTTCGACAATCATCGACTTCACCTCATCCCAGATAGTATCGAGACTTTTCTGGTCAGCAACACCGGCTTCCACCAGATTTTTAGCATAAGAATGGATGCAGTCCTGGTTTTGCCAGGCTTCCACCTCTTCCTTCGAACGGTATGAAGAAGCATCAGAAGGCGAGTGACCACTGAAACGGTAGGTAAGAACTTCCAGTAAGACAGGACCTTTCTTATCCTCAATGATTTTGAGTTTTCTTTTGTAGGCATCGATAACGGCCAGTGGATTATATCCGTCCACCCTTTCAGCATGCATCTGGTCGGGATTCACACCGGCTCCAATGCGGGCTGCCATGCCGTAGCCCATGGTTTCCCCGGTAGTTTGTCCTCCCATGCCGTATTGGTTGTTCATGACATTGAAGATTACAGGCAGACCGCCTTTCATTCCGTCCTCCCAAAGCTGGGTGAACTGGTCCATCGTAGCGAAAGAGATTCCTTCCCACACCGGACCGCAAGCCATTGATGCATCACCAATATTGGCTACTACCACGCCAGGTTTGCGGTTGACTTTTTTAAACAACGCCGCACCTACGGCTATGTCGCCGCTTCCGCCGACGATGGCATTGTTTGGATAGACACCAAATGGGGTGAAGAAGGCGTGCATACTGCCTCCCAATCCCTTGTTGAAACCCGTTTCGCGGGCAAATATTTCTGCTAAAGTCCCGTATACCAAAAATTTACGACCCAACTCTTTGACAGTACCCTTGAAATCCTTCTGCACGATTTTCAGGATGACTCCGTCGAAAAAAGTCTCCATGACATGCATGAGTTGAGCGTCATCCAGTTTTTGAATCGCGCTTAGGCCTTTGGCCAGGATTTCGCCATGGCTACGATGCGAACCAAAGATAAAATCATCCACGGTAAGTGTGTAAGCCATACCGACTGCAGAAGCCTCCTGACCAATGGAAAGGTGAGCAGGTCCTGGGTGATCATAGGGAACACCGCTGTACTCACCAGTAGTTTTGATCAGGTTCAGCATGGTTTCAAACTCGCGAATCACCACCATGTCGTGGTAAATACGGATCAGATCATCGTTGGAAAAATTTTTCTTCTCTTCCTTAATGGTCTTGTTGTACTGGTTTACCGGGATGGGTTTGAAATTGATTTCCCCGGCTTTTCTGGCCACACTTGGGTCAATAAACTGAACTTTAGGCATATGATATAATTGAAAATTAATGTTTTAATATAGAACCTTTAACGGGTTGATGCTCCACAGGATGGATTGATGCTCCAGCGGATTTGCAATTCGCTGGTAATCGTTTGCCAACAGATTGCAAATCTGTTGGAGCGGACAATCAGAAACCGAAAATGGTTTCTTTAAAGATTTCGGAAACTGTTGGATGCGGGAAGACGACCTCTTCCATTTCTTTGAGTGTCATCTCCATCTCGATGGCCATGCAAGCGCCGTAAATCATCTCGCTGGAAGGATTTCCAAGCATATGCACGCCAAGTACCTCACCATATTTTTCGCCAACGATTACTTTACACAAACCACTACCGCCTTCATTTTCAGCAATAAAACGGCCTGCATAAGCCATCGGCAGTTTAACCATGCGATAGGCTATCCCCTGTTCTTTGGCCTTCTCTTCCGTGAGTCCGACACCCGAAAATTCAGGATTGGTATAGACTACGCCAGGAATAGCATTGTAGCGCATGCGGTCGTTGCGGCCTGTCAGATTATTGACGACCACCTCGCCCTCCCGGCTGGCAGTGTGCGCAAGAAGTGAGAAACCGGTCACATCGCCTGCTGCATAGACATTCGGCACGTTGGTTTTCATCTTTTCGTCGACTTTTATGCCACCCCTGTCGAGTTCGACACCAAGGTTCTCGAGACCAAATCCTTTTGTAACAGGCTTACGACCAACACTTACCAGGATCTTATCACCCGAGACTGATTCTACTTTACCGGCTTTTTCGAAGATCACCTCCGTACCTTTGACTTCGGTAACTTTTGAAGCCAGGTGGAAAGTAATTCCTTTCTTGGCATAAATCTGACGCATCATGGCGCTCATTTCGCTGTCCATGCCAGTGAGAATCTCAGGAAGCATTTCTACGATAGTTACCTTCGTTCCCAAGGAGTTGAAGAAGCTGGCAAATTCCATTCCAATTACTCCTCCACCTATCACCACCATTGAAGCCGGTAGCTCATTTAGCTGAAGAATTTCGCGGTTGGTAAGAATGGTCTCGTTTGGCGTTCCCAGTCCTGGAATCGGAGGAACGAAGGCCTCAGAGCCAGTACAAATGAGCAGATTGGTTGCTTCAATTTCTTCACCACCGGCAGTAATAGTGATGCCAGAAGCAGAACGTCCCTTGATGTACGCTTCTGTTTTTAAAACTTCCACGTGATGTTCTTTCATTTTTAGTCCGACACCACCAACCAGTTTCTTTACCACTTTCTCTTTTCTGGACATCATCTTGCCGAAATCGAAAGTCACTTCCTTGGCATCGACCCCATATTTGGAGGCACCCACAGCGTTATCGTACAATTTCGCACTATACAAGAGTGTTTTTGTCGGGATACAGCCTTCATTCAGACAGACACCGCCCAGTTCACCCTTTTCAATCAGGACCACTTTGAGTCCTTTGTGACCGGCGCGTTCAGCCGCAACGTAACCTGCTGGTCCACCACCGATAATTGCCAGATCGTAATTTTTGCTCATGATGAATTTCTTAATTGTTAAAGTTCAATGGTTAAGTTTTCGATTTCCGTCGCAATTTGTTTCAAAAATCGTGTAGCTTCTCCACCGTCCAATGCCTGATGGTTATAAGTCAGGCTTAAACCGAGGTGAGGAACGAAGCCGTAGACTCCGTCGCCCAGATCTTTTGGACGGGGAACGATGGTATTGACTCCCAGAATGGCTGTCTGGGGTAGGTTGATGACCGGTGTAAACATTTCGACCCCGTAATTTCCAAGATTGGATACCGTGAAGGTTGCGGCTTCGGAAGAAAGAAGGTCCGGATTGATACTTCCATTCTTGCAAGCTGCGGCAATCTCCTTCATCTGATTGGACAATCCCTGGACAGACAGATCGTCGGCATTACGGATCACCGGAACCATTAGTCCGCGGTCGGTGTCGACGGCAATTCCTAAATGAACTTTCTTGAAGTATTTCATGGAGTCGTCCATGAAATGAGTGTTTACCTGCGGATATTTCTTCAGTGCCTTGATTACGGCGACGCAGATCAGATCGTTCAGGGTGATATTCGTTGGATAGCCTTCATCGACCTTTTTCTTGATGACTTTACGCAAATGGGAAATTTGCCTGGCATCGGCCGATAGATGATGGGTCAGCTGGGCTGAGTTCTGCAATGAATTCAACATGGCTTTAGCAATCAGTTTCCTGATATTCGACAATTTCTTGATCTCGAAATCGTCGGTCGCAAAAGACGATGGTTGTTTTAGATCCCTGGAGGTAATAGCGCCACCCAGTCCGCTGCCACTGCAATCTGTACAAAGCTGCTCGTCGGCCGCCTTCTTTTTCGCCAGGGGGGTGATCTTTGGTTTTGAAGCTATCCAGGCTACGATATCCTGTTCAATGATACGGCCATTTGGTCCGGTCCCTTTGATTCCGGTAAGTTCAATTCCTTCTTTGGCTGCCAGGGCCCTGGCTCGCGGGGAGGCAAAATTATTTTCAGGGGCAAGGGTAATATTCGTATTTGTTTTCGAAGCTGGTAACTCTTCCTTTACAGGTAGAGAAGCGGCCTTCTCTTGTGGCTGTTCAGGTGATTTTGCACCGGCCTGCGCCTGATTCGCAGCGGCTGAAGTTGCAATTGCCTCGCCGGCCGCACCGATCACGCAGACATCTTTCAGTACCGGAACTTCATCCCCCGATTCGTAATAGAATGCCAGGATCGTTCCGTCAACTGGTGCAAATTCTTCGAAGGAAGCCTTATCTGTTTCATAGGCAAAGAGCAAATCTCCTTTTGCAATCTTATCACCAATTTTTTTTGGAATTTCGGTCAGAATGCAGCTTTCCACAGATTGCCCCTGCTTGGGCATAATCACAACAGTAGCCATATCAATAATTTTTTTACAAAAATAAAAAATCCAACTTGTAAATACAAGTATTCATGTTAATTAATTTTTAAATCGTAAAAATAATATTTTATATTTCTATATATCAGCTATTTAATTATTATTCAAATTATTTTTCATGTAAACACAAATTATACTAAAGAATTTATTTTACTTTTGTGAATTCCGGTCTCAAAGTTTGAATTGATGTTGAAGAATGAAATAATTTCAGATCATGAAGCGACCCTTCCGCACCATCGGAAGGTGTACGAGTTATTGCGGCAACATATCAGTGATGGTGTGTTCAGTGAGGGTGATTTGCTTCCTTCCGAGAATGAGTTGTGCGCGCTTCACAAAGTAACCAGACCGACTATTCGAAAGGCATTGGATCGTCTAGCCAATGAGGGATTTATTGTCAGGCACCAGGGCAAGGGGAGCATTGTGAAAGGGGCTCCAAAGGGTGTGGGGATTCTGGCCATGAAAGGAACGACTTCCGCGGTAGGGAAAGAGAACCTGATTACCAGGATTATTGTGAAGCCGGAAATAAGAAACTGGAGTGAGGCTTTTTCTTTTTCACTCACGCAGACGGAAGCCGAATCCGGATGTATTTATATGGAGCGGCTCAGGCTTGTGAACAATAAACCCGTGTTTTTTGACATTACCATGATTCCGAATATCAATTTTCCCCGTTTTACCAGCAGAAATATGGATAATAAATCGTTGTTCGATGTCCTCCGGAAGAATTACAGGTTAGAGGTAAAAGGTGGTGAACAGCGAATTTTGGCCATCACAGCCGATGAGCGGCTGCAGAAATATTTTGGCGTACCGGCGGGTCATCCCGTGGTACAGCTGAACCGAAAAATCGAGACTAACAGGGAAGGAATCTTTATCTACAGCCAGGTATTTTGCAATACGGATGAATTTGTGCTGAGCGGAAACTTTTGAAGCGTTATTCCTTCAGTTCGAAAATTGCCTCGATTTCGACGGCTGCGTTTCCCGGCAATCCGGCTACACCAAAAGCGCTTCTTGCCCCCACACCGAATTCCGCACCGAATACCTCTTCCATCACTTCGCTGCAACCATTGATCACGAAAGGGTGTTTATCAAATTCGGGTGAAGCGTTCACCATACCCAGGATCTTGACGACTTTCTTGATTTTATTCAGAGAGCCCAGTTCGTTGCGAAGGGTTGCCAAAAGGGCTAATCCAACCTTACGAGCAGCTTGCTTACCTTCCTCCATGGACAGATCGGCGCCTACTTTGCCTGTGATGAGTGTTCCGTCGGGACGACTGGATACATGACCGGACAAGTACGCCATATTGCCCACAATTACCAGTGGACGATACAAACCTTTTGGTGCAGAAATCGGAGGTAACTGAAGGTTAAGTTCCAAAATTCTCTTTTCGAAATCCATCGTTGTACAATTATTAATTGATTTGTTTTTCATGTTTTGTCCGAAAGCCTCTCCAAAAGAAATCAGCACAAAGACGACCAGTGCCCAGGAAATTACGACTTTCGGGGTACCCATTACAAATGAAAGTTAGATTAAATCGTTTTGCATCATCAGAATCACTGACGAGAAAGTGAAGATGACTATCAGGACAGCAGGGATCATTATGGTCTCTAATTCATTCAGGTTGAGCTTAGTACGCTGAAATGGATGAATAGGGAAAAGACGGCTTTCCACATAGATCAGTAACCGGAAGATACCCCACCCAATCAATATCCCCAAAATCATTCCTCCGAGGATATCTCCGGGATAGTGAACCCCAAGGTAAATCCGGGTATAAGCCAGGAGGCAGGCCCAGAGCGTAATAAATATGGTATAAGCGCGACTCCGAAATAGAAAGGCAGAAAAGGTGGCGAAAGCGAAGGCATTGGCCGCGTGGGCAGAAACAAAACCATATAATCCGCCTTTGGTAAAGAAAACATGAGCATATGGAGAGACTGCAGGATCGTTAGAAGGACGAAGCCTCATGACTGAATGCTTGATCAATCCTGAAAGCTGGTCAGCTAAAAGAATAACCAAAATAATGGAGATAATTACCGGGACCGATTTCCGGCCGTATTTCCTGATGATGACATATAGGGTAACTCCATAGAACAGGATCCAGGTAGGAGTCAGTGTGAAGAGTGTCATCACATAATCCATCAGATCACTGTGAAAACCATTCAGGTAAAGAAAAGCAGATTTGTCCCAATTGGATATTGTCTGAATCATACCTACGACATTTTAGCTGTTTAACAGTTTCCAGATCTCATCTTTTAGCTTAACTATTCCAAGTCCGGACACCGAAGATATAAAAGTATGAGGAATATTCCCAAACTCCGCACTAATTTCACTCATGAGTTCCTTATCGAGCATATCGGCTTTCGAGATAGCCACATATCTTTGCTTATCAAGCAATTCCGGATTGAACATTTCCAGTTCATTCAGCAAAATATCCAATTCTTTGCGGTGGTGCTTGCTGTCCGCAGGAATCATGAAAAGAAGGATTGAATTGCGTTCAATGTGTCGCAGAAAACGAAGACCTAGTCCCCTGCCCTCGTGTGCACCTTCGATGATTCCGGGAATATCGGCCATCACGAAGGAGTGGTCATCGCGGTAGGAGACGATGCCAAGGTTCGGAACCAGCGTGGTAAATGGATAATCCGCAATTTCGGGTTTGGCTGCAGAGACAACGGATAAGAGTGTCGATTTACCGGCATTTGGAAATCCAACCAGTCCGACGTCTGCCAGGATTTTGAGTTCCAGTATCTTCCATCCTTCTTCTTCCTCTTCGCCGGGCTGGGCATAGCGGGGAGTCTGGTGGGTTGCGCTCTTGAAGTTGACATTTCCAAGTCCGCCCCTCCCACCTTTGACCAAAATATGCTGCTGATCGTGTTCTGTGATTTCGAATAAAACCTCGCCGGTGTCTGCATCCTTTGCGACAGTACCAAGCGGAACATCCAGTATAATATCTTCTCCATCCTTACCATGACTGCGGGAGGCGCCACCTGACTCACCAAGTTCGGCATAGATATGTTTCCGGTATTTGAGGTGAAGTAAGGTCCACATTTGTGAATTGCCTTTGAGGATAATATGTCCTCCCCGGCCTCCGTCTCCACCGTCAGGTCCTCCTTTGGCAGCAAATTTCTCTCTGCGGAAGTGTTTCGATCCCGCACCACCATGGCCCGAGCGGCACATGATTTTTACATAATCTACAAAATTTGAATCTGCCATTGCTACTAATATTCTTTGCTGCAAAGGTACATACTATCGGTGACTATCGGAAATGGATATTTTTTGGGTTCGAACCGTTGATTCGTTACCTTTGGTCCATCGGCAGGAACTGTACTCATTCGCTAAGGTGGAATTGCCATTCGCTGGTAAACATTCCTCATTCGCTCCGGCGGTTTTGTAATCTGCCGGTAAACGTTCCTTATCGGCTCCGGCGGATTTGCAATCCGCTGGTAAAGTTTCACCGACGGATTACAAATCCGCCGGAGCAGGTTAGCACATTAGCAAATTCGCATATTAGCAAATTAGCACATTATTTATATGACTCCTGTCTGGAAAGAAAATTTTAAGATTACATCATATCAGGTTGATTTTCAAGAAAATATCAAACCAACTAACCTGATGCAACTATTTCAGGAAGCTGCCGGAAACCATGCCGCCCACCTGGGTGCCGGATACAATGCGCTGGTTGAAAATAAGCTATTCTGGGCTTTATCGCGTATCCGTGTGGAGATTGAAAAATTACCGAAATGGGGTGATGAGATTCGGATTGAGACCTGGCCGAACAGTGTCGTCGGACCTTTCTTTAGACGCGATTTTATTTTCTTCAATCAGAAGGATGAGGTAATCTGCGAAGGAGTGTCAGGCTGGTTGCTGTTAAGCGCCGAAAGTATGCGTCCGCAACGGGCAGACCGCCTGACTTTTGAACTTCCTTTCAATGAAGGAAAATTTGCCCTTGAAGCATTCCCCGAAAGGTTAAGCGGAATAGCCGAAACCCCTGTTTTTAGCAAGAAAATACTGTATAATGAGATTGATGTCAACAACCATGTAAATAATACCCGTTATCTGGATTGGGTAATGGACTGTTTCGACAGTGAACATTTCCAGACACATGATCTTAAAAGCTTCAGTCTGGAATTTCTGGGTGAAATGCATTGGGGTGATGAGGTTGAGCTATTATCTGGAAACCAGGGACTCTCATTTCATATACAGGCTGTCAATCTTCAAACCGGCAAAATTGCCTTCAAGGCGGATGTAGAATGGGGTAATCGCTTTTAGCCAGGAGACTTTAATTTCGATGCTTAAACAATTTCGAGAACCATTTAGCCCTTCCTTTTACCAGGGTCATGCCCTTTTCGATGATGGTATTGTCAAAATCGTGCGAGAACATCAGCTCAGTTGTATCGTCTGCTGCGGAAGTATAAATAAGGATAAAGCTGAAATGTTCAAAATGCCTGGCCATCAACCTTGGAATACTTTCATGAGATAACTTGTATGAGACACCTCCGCTGCGTGGTAGTGGCATCATGATAAGGTCTGAGGGGGATAAAAGTTTTTCGATATTTTGAAGGTGATCCCAATCTGAAAATTCCTCATGACTAATCCTGACCGTGCTTCGTTGTTGTTTTTGGAATGACAGTACCTCTTCGAAAGTTTGAGGTGTGGACAGGAAATGACAGGAGAGCTCCAGTGACTTACTCATTCTTAAAACCCTGCTCAGCCAATTCTGAAAACCATATTCACGGTCGGCAAACTTAGGACAAATGATCACGAGCCTCTTGAACTGGCTTAGATTGGAATGAATACTTGCCACCCATATGGCAAGATCCGTATTCTCCACAAGATACTTAACGTTGTTGCCAAAGAGCATTTCAGAAAATTGATTCTTCATCGCAAAACCGATGATAATTTCCGATGCAAAAATCTCTTTTGCCACCCTTTTAATTCCAGCAGTAACTTTTTGGTCGATGGTGGTAATGATCTCCACTTTCTGGTCGATGGCGGAGGCGTGAATGATGGCCTTCTCCAGCATCCGCTTGGCTTCAATTAGTTTTGATTTTGCTGTATGATCGTCTTCCACGACAGAAAGGCTCACAATTGGAAACCGGTTCTTTGGAAGTTTAATGGCAATTGCCAGATCAATCAGGTGCTCCATGGTATTTGGATTCGAAATAGGCACCAGAATTTTTTGCTCCAAAAGGGAAGGCGCTAATTGATCATTGTAAATATCCCCTTCAATCAGAATCTTTTTTGCAGCATTCTCGGTGACGAAGGATGCCACCAGGCAAGTAACAAGAATAAGAACAATGGTGCCGTTCAATACATTTTCATCGATAATACCCATTTTAAACCCAACCATGATGACCGCCAGGGTAGCTGCCGCGTGGGAACTGCTCATGCCAAAAATCAAACGGCGCCAGGTGGCCGGAAAACCAAATGTAAAAGAGGTCATAGCGGCTGCCAGGTATTTCGCTATGATGGCAACAACTGTCAATGTGCCAGCAATAATCCATGCATAGGAGCCTCTGCCAATGACACTTAGATTTATCAGCATCCCCACACTGATCAGGAAAAATGGTATAAAAATGGCATTGCCGACAAACTCGAGACGGTTCATGAGTGAAGAAGTACGGGGCACAAATTTATTTAGGGCAATTCCTGCTGCAAATGCTCCGATTATCGGCTCCAGACCGGCAACTTCCGATAAAAAAGCCGCAAAGAAAACCATTGAAAGCACGAAAATAAAATGCGATCTCTTTTCACCTTCGAGCTTTTTGAGGAACCAGGCAGTCAGCAGTGGAATCAAAAAAAAGACGACCAGCAGGAAAAGCACGACGGAAACGCCGAATGAATACCAGAAATGTGCATTAATCTCACCTTTTACAGATCCAACAATTACCGCGAAAAGTACCAATACTGCAGTATCCGTTAACATCGTTCCTCCTACGGTAATGGCCACCGCCTCATGCCGCGAAATCCCCATTCTGCTTACAATGGGATAGGTAACCAGGGTATGGGTCGAGAACATACTTGCGACCAGCAGACTGGCATTAAAATCGAGTTCAATCAGGTAGCGACACACCGGAAATCCAATAGCCAGGGGGATAATAAATGTGTACAACCCGAAAACCAGACTTTTGTGCTTATTGCTTTTAAATTCCTTCAGATCGAGTTCAAGGCCGGCAAGGAACATAATGTATAACAATCCGATGGTGGAAAACAGATCGACCGCTGCATTTTTCTCGATCCAACCCAATCCGTGAGGGCCAATAACCAGACCGGAAAGAATTAATCCAATGATTCCGGGTATCTTCAGACTCCTCAATAAAATGGGGGCCAGCAGGATAATGAACAGGATCACTGCAAATATCAAAACCGAACTATGAAACGGTTTTTGCAGGAGATCAATTAATCTGTCCAGTATTTGAGTCATGAGTTTGGCGCCTGGGTGTTACTGCTCCAAATATAGACAAATCAGCGTAAAACAAGATTACTTCAGTTTCAACAATAATATTAAACTTTACAAAACTAAGTATGGACTATTTCCGTAAATTAAACCATCAAAATTCAGATTTATAAATATACTTTTTTACTTAAAAACTCTCAAAATGTTGATCCCTCCTTTACTGGAAGTTGTTCTCCGATCGGTGGCGGTATATCTTTTTATCCTGGTAGCTATCCGGATGTTTGGAAAGAAAGAACTGGCACAACTATCCGTGATTGACCTTGTATTTATTCTCCTGATCAGCAATGCGGTACAAAATGCCATGGTTGGAAGCGACACCTCACTCCTGGGCGGATTGGTCGCTGCGTTAGCACTTTTCGCTACCAATTTTATTTTCAAGAAATTACTATTCAGGAGCAAAAAAATCAGTGAGCTGATCCAAGGAAAATCTGTCCTTCTGGTCTACAATGGCGATTTGCTTTGGGATAATCTGCAATCGGCAGAGATTACCCTGGAAGAGATAGAAGCAGCAGCACGTGAACATGGAGTCGAGAAGATCAGTCAGGTAAAACTGGCCATCCTCGAGGTAGATGGGAATATCAGTATCGTCAGCAGTGACTTGGGAAACCAGACCAAGCACCAGACGCATAAGACCAGACACAAACTAAAAGGCAGGGTGAATAATTTCTAAATTTCCCCGTTCATCCATGCTTTAAAATTTGCTGTTTTAGAGCGACTTACGAAAATTTCGGCTTTGGGATCCGTTTTAATTTCAACCTTTAATTTGAAATTAAAATGGTTGTAAACCTTTCTGATTGACTCTAACGAAAGGATGTACTGGCGGTTCACCCTGAAGAAAAGCTTAGGATCCAGCTTTTCAACTAACTCTTCAATTGAATTCGGAATTAAATGGCGTTTGTTATCCATGGTGAGTAAAAAAACAGCCTTTTCTTCAGCAAAAAAACAAGAAATTTCACTGACCCGAACTGGCACCATGGCATCTCCCCTGCTGATCAAAAAACGATCCTTGAAGGTTGGACTTGCCGGAACTTTGAGACTTTTCAGGATATTATACAATTTTGAACTCGTTTCCTCTGAACCGTAATACTCCTTCACCTTCAGAAATTTGTCAATTGCTAGTTTCAGTTGCTCCTTCTTTACAGGTTTAAGCAGATAGTCGATGCTGTTGTGCTTAAAAGACTGAAGTGCATATTCATCGTAAGCGGTTGTGAATATGACTGGCGTCAGGATTTTGAACTGCTCAAAGACCGTGAAACTTTTTCCGTCAGCAAGTTGTATGTCCATGAAAATCAAATCATATCCGGGTTCAGTTTTCAGATGTTCCACGGTGGAAGTAATAGTGTCCAGGGGTCCGAGAATCTCAGCGTCCGGAAGTACTCCCCTGATCAGCTGAACAAGCCTTTTTGCTGCAGGTTCTTCATCTTCAACAATCAGAATCTTCATGATTGAAATGTTTTTTTAGATAGATTTCTCAAATAGTGGAAGGATGACCTCGAATTTCCCCTTCCCCTGTTTAACGGAGATATCCTTGCCTGTCAAATAAATGTAACGGTTTCGGATATTTTCAAGTCCAACACCTGTTGAAGGTTCTTTGTCTTTTTTGGGTCTGACACTATTTTCGATGACGACATATTGATTGTCCAAAATATACACTTTCACTATTAATGGATTCTCTGTCGAGCAAACATTGTGTTTTAATGCATTTTCAAGTAGCATCTGCAGAGCCAGGGGTGGTATGGCAAAGTGATAATACTGTTCTGAGACCTCGAATTCCACTTCCAGTTTATCTCCAAACCGATTTTGCTGAATAAAAATGTATTCTTTGGCCATGTTCAGTTCGTCGCCGAGCAAGACTGTTTCCTTATCCCTCGACTGGAGCATGTACCTCATAATCTCGGACATACTTTCAACGTATCGGGTTGCAACAGGATTATCGTGAACCAATACCATCAGCGTATTAAGGCTGTTGAACAGAAAATGTGGATTAACCTGGTTGCGGAGTGTGTCATATTTCGCTTCTAGATTTGCTTTTTCCAGCGCCTGGGCACGCAACAGATTCTCCTTCCATTGGATAAAAAAGGCTACTGAAGCATAAATTGAACTGATCATAAAGGTGATGATCAGGGAGACAATTACCATGGCCAATTTCTCGGAAATAGTCAGTGAAATATCCAGCAGATACCTTACTGTAATGAACTCGCCCAACTCTACCAACAAAACATAAATCGTAAGTGTGGAAACCTGAAAAAAGATCAGTTTTATCGTCTCCTTAAACATGGAGAACTTGTTTATTGAATACTGAATGATCAACATGCTTCCATTCCATATCAAAGCGGTACGAATGAATGAAATCAGGAAAACACTCAAAAAACTGCCATCATGATAGTGGTAATCAAGCTGAAACCATGCCGAAAAGAAGGAGATAAATGCTATCGCGGTGAATCTAATCGTGTATTCCTTCCAGTGATTTCTTTTGGTATCAATGAAAACGAGAGCTGGATTCAATTCTTTCTGATTACTTTTCATGGTAATTAATTAAGCGTATTAGAAGCGTAGCCGGTATTGCATCATCGGAAATAAACCAAGTTGGTTCACATTCTTCACCTGATTCGTCGAACGGCTGTACATCTGCATCAAAACGTTTTTATGGTCCGTAAAATTCTCAACATAGAAAATCCATTCCTGAGAAATTTTCTTACCATTTAGTCTGTATCCAACTTTGAAATCCGCTTTTAAAAATGGATCAAACTGTTCACTGAAAGCCTTTGAGTCATCATATTTGGTGGTATTTGCAGCCTTTGAGGCGGCGATATCCACCGGTGTGTATCTTTTCCCTCCGGCATAAGTCACCTTGAAATCCAGATTAATAGCTGAATTTTTCTTTAGGGGTATCTCCTTGCCTACCAGGAAATTAAATACATAATTTCCGTTGAAAGCTGTATTTCTTTCAATCCCGTCACTTCCCTTGTATTTTGACTCAAATAACGACAGGGTAGAAAGATAATAAAAGTTCTTACTGAAAAATCTCTCGAGTGTAAATTCGACCCCATAATTTCTTCCGGTTCCTTTGTTGACAAGGCTATCTTCTGTGTTTACTCCCCACGTAGCCCCGGTATTAAGCATACTAAAAGAGGATTTTCTGCTTTCGACAGGAACATTGAAGATATCCTGGTAGTAGGCTTCTGCCTTGAACCGGCTGTTTTCGCCCAAAGATTGATTAAAAGCCAGTACCAGCTGGTTTGATTTTGTCAATCCTAGTTTGTTGTTAGTTTCAACCAGTAAACCATTAGCTAGTCTGGTTCCCAGAAAATAGGTCGACAGTGTTTGGGTATGTGAATGCAATCCATAACCCAAACTCACTTTCTGCTTGTCTGAAAGCTGCCAATTAAAACTGAGGCGAGGTTCCAGACTGGAGGCCCCATTCAAGCTGAAATAGCTATAATGCAAGCCAGGAATCACGCTCAATTGATTACTAAAGCGATAAATAGCCTGCACATAAGGTTGAACCAGCGTCATGCCGTCGGCCAATCCTTTGCTGTAGTCTATCACCGGACGAAGGCCGTTAATTTCATGACTGAAGGTCTTGGTGAGCAAATCAAAGCCCATTCTGTCAGCTGAAAATCCACCTCTGACAGAGAACTGACTGTTTCGTTTTGTGTTGATATAACCGCTGACCGAGGTCCTGTATTCTGCATAATTGTGGTCAATATTTGGGTGAGGGAGCAACTTAACATCCAGGGTATCAATGGTTGTACCCCCGGACTGGTATACGCCAGAAAGGATCAGTTTGGCATAGGTACGGTCATTCAGATATCTAGTCAGGGATATGCCCAGGGTTCCCATCTTCGAACGATTCACAAGATCCTGACCTTCATCAGTATACATATCCTGCTGATTACCATTTTTGCTATCCAGCATCGAAATCTGGCTGTCACCACCCAGACCGAACACGGTAATTTTACCATTCTTCATTGGGAAGTTCAGTTTGAAAGAGAAGTCTTTGTATTTGGGTATCCCGGTAGTTCCCAAGTCAATGATTCCACTCATCACATCCAGTGTGGAGTAACGGAAATTGGCCACGTAGGAGGATTTGTGATTTTTGTTGAAAGGTCCTTCTGTTCCGGCCTCGAAGCCATTGAAGCCAACTTGAAACAGGTGTTCGTGCTTTTGGTTGTTACCATTTCGCATACTGAGATCGAACACTCCGCTTAGGGCATTTCCATACTGTGCAGGGAAAGCGCCGGTGAAAAAGTCGCTGTTATCCAACAGGTTGTTGTTAAGCATACCTACTGGTCCGCCTGTGGTTCCTCCCTCTGCAAAGTGGTTGGGATTTGGTACATCAACTTCTTCGAGCCGCCATAAGAGTCCACTGGGAGAGTTTCCCCTAATTACAATGTCGTTGCGCTGGTCATTGGCCGAGGAGACTCCGGCATAATTCATCGCCATCCTGGCTACATCTCCCCTACTTCCTGCGTATTTTTCCGTCTCTTCTACTGTAAAAGAGCGGGCACTCACGGCAGCCATCCTGTTTCTTGGCTCCTCTTTTCGGGCGGAGGCCTTGACGACAATTTCCTGTCCGGTGATCACATTTTCTTCCAGGTCGGCCTCTATCACCGTTTCTTTTACGGAATTTAGAATGAGGCCTTGCACGAATGCCGGCCGGTATCCGACAAAACTAATCTGAAGACTTTGTCTGCCGATAGCGACCTTTTCCAACCGGAAATTCCCGTCCTGGTCGGACATGGTGCCTTTTTGAGGGTTGGAGCCAATCAAGACAACAGATGCTCCAGGCAGGGGCATTTTGGTCTCTTTGTCGCGAACAACCCCGCGGATAGTTTGCATGGGTTGCGCATATAAGCCGATTGAAATCAGAAGCACCGGCAAAAAAAACATTAATCGTTTCATGATATTACTTGTTGGTAGATGATGCAAAAATCACTCATACATCAAAAACCTGGAGCAAAAATCTGATGAACGGAATAAAATCGCAGATGAAATGCAAAAATCGCAACTTAAATTCAGATATGACAGAAAGCCGTATCAGGCTACCACTAAGCAGTGAATAAATTTCCGTCGACCAACGCATCTACCCTTTGGTCTTTTTCGAGCTTAACGAATGTAACTTTTCGATCCATAACTGCCTGTTTCTGGTTTTTTTGACCGAAGGCGTAAAAGCAAAAGAGTGGAAGCCATATGGTTCAAACTGATCACATTTTCATAAATTTCTGATTTTTAGCGCTTTCCTGGTAAGAAAAATACCCTGTTATTTTTAGACTTTATCAGGAACGATAAAAGGTTTACGGGTTACTTTTCTCGACAGCATGGCGTCCGCCTCAGGATCCTTGACGAACTTTTCGGTCGCTCCGTTAAAATTCAATCCACGTCCCAGGCGGTGTGAGATATTGGCCATATGAGGAAGAGCTGCTGAGTAATGACCCTCGGTGATACTGCAATGCAAATCTTCATCTTTACCAGACCTCACGGCATCAATAAAATTGGCGAAATGTTCTGCGCCCTCTTCTCCGGTAAGCGATTCCACTTTCCCCGGACCGGCTTTGGGCTTTGATCCGGCAAAGGGTACTTTATCCCTCTTTTTGAAAGCTTTCCAGGTATCTCCATTAAGCTCGAGATAACCATCTGTTCCAAAGAAGACATTGCCGATTCTTGTTTCGAGGCTCGACTCTGAATTAGAAAAGCGTCCGCGTGTTTCGAACTCCAGAATTTTACCGTCGCTGTACTTAAACACGGAAGATTGGGTGTTTGGGGTCTCCTGTGCGCACTCAGATGGATTGATTCCAAAAAGACCTCCGATGGAATAAACGGTCACCGGATGTTCGTTTTTGTTCAATCCCCAGCGGGCGATATCAAATTGATGAGGACCCTGGTTTCCCGTATCACCATTTCCGGTCTCCCAGAACCAATGCCAGTTATAATGCCCTTTCTTTTCATTGTAAGGGCGATAGGCGACGGGGCCGAGCCAATTATCGTAATGAAGGGTTGCCGGAGGAGTACTATCCTGGGCAATTCCAAAAGAATCTCTTGGTTTTACACAAAGACCACGAGCCATGTAGACGTCGCCAATACCACCGTCGTGTAAAAACTTCATAGCTTCTATCACATTGTTGGAGGAGCGGTTTTGGTGGCCAACCTGCACCCTTACATTATATTTATTAGAGGCTTCTATCATTCTTCTGCCTTCGGTAATGCTCCAGCAGGCGGGCTTTTCAACATAAACATGTTTGCCGGACTGGCAAGCCCAGATCGTTCCCAATGCATGCCAGAAGTTTGGTGTCGCAAACGACACGACATTGATTTCCTTGTCGTCGAATACCCGGCGCATGTCCCATTCGGTTGTGGGTTTAACTTTTGTTCTGCTTTCTGCGGTCTTAATCCTTTGGTTAAAAGACAGTTCATCCACATCACAAAGTGTTTTTAATGTCACATTTTTGGACTCTTTCAGGGTGCACCATGCGTTTACATGGGCACCACCCCGTCCGCCGAGGCCAACAACTGCAGCCACAATGCGATCATTCGCGCCGATAATGGAGGCATACGATTTTGAGCTGAAACCCCAATCCACCGATGGTTAGGACGGCAGTTCCCATTGAGCTTTGTTTAATAAAATCTCTTCTTTTTGTCATTTTATCATGTATTTAGATTGTAATTTTTCTTTTCCTTGCTTCGACCGACCATTGACCTGTAACCAATTGATTATTAACGACTGAGACCAAATCAAAACGGTCTACGGTAGGACAAATGTGCCAGGGAATGCCGTATAGCGGGTCACCGATTTTCCAATTATCTGCTTCAGGTGTCCTGATTACCATATGTTCTTCACTGTGCGTAATGATAGAATAATTTTCGATACCAAATATCTTCACTCTGGGTTGTGGCATTTCTGAAGCAACTGCCTTGTGACCCAAATCGAGACACAACAACCCATTCGAAGGTTTGCTGATGATGCGCATAAGCAACACCGCAGCATGCAAAAACTCCATGTCCTGAAATGCGCTGCTATAATTATAATCCCACAAAATAATTGTTCCAGGACTCGCTTCAACTCCTCGTCTTAAAGCATGGACTGGGAAAGTTGGCGAACCTCCCGCAACAATGTTTAAAGGACCTGCGCTTGCTTTTTCAAGTTCACTGATAAGGCTTAAAACCGGTAAATAGGAGTCATTGCAGATCTTCTGTCTAAGCGAGAGGTCTGATTCCCTAATGTGACCATCGTACACATGCACTCCAGCGGCTTCAATCATTGGCAAGTCAAGGATCATCTGATAGAGACGAACCGCATCTTCGCCCGGAGCGATTCCGGAACGGTTCATTCCATTGTTGATGTCGAGCCAGATGTGCGTCTTCAGTCCCGTTTGGCGGGCCATCTGAGATAGTTGAAGAATAACTTCTGCAGAATCCGCGATGCACGATATTTTTGTCTCAGGAAAAAGCTGTTTAAGCTGAAAAAATCTTTCAAGATTGGGGCCTACCGGTTGAATAGCAAGTAATATATCTTTTGCACCGCACCTTGCGACCATCTCCACTTCGGAGATTGTGGCACATTTGAACTTGTAAATGCCATGTTTCATCTGCAATTTGATGATCTCTGACATTTTGTGCGTTTTAACATGCGGTCTTAACAGATCGACACCTCCAGAAATCTCCATCATTTTCCTGATGTTGTGTTCAATCCGGTCGGGGTAGACAAGAAGAGCAGGTGAATTTACCTCGTTTACATTATCTACAACATACCACATATCATTGGGAGACAAGGTTTTTTTCATTTCTATTTTTGCATCAAGATTGTTAATCGACTGCTATTTTTTTGCTCCAATTTACCATTGTGGAAGTTGTTCAGTTTCCAATACCAGGCGAATTGATGCTGAATGAAAATCAGCATCAATTCGCCTGGTATTGTTAATATAGAAAACCAAACAACCAAAGGGGGATTTTCCTTCCGTCCGGAAATTCTATATCATCAACTGCAATAAAAGCATTCTCCAAACCAGCAATTTGTTTCGTTTTTTTGGATGGACCACCAACTTCGACAAGATACTTTCCGTCTACTAAAAAATCACCTGTTTCCGGATAAGATACACTATGTTTTACCAATAGCTGATTAAGAATGAACGTTTCACGCAAATTCCCGGTATCGGGCTTTTCGTTGTTCAAAGCGTACATCAGATTTGTATTGTTCAGGTAGAGTTTATCCGGTTTGTTCAGGTAATTAATGCCAAATGTATCTTTTGAAAGCCACTTCACAACCCCTGCCTTTTCAAGGTAAAAAAGAAATTTAAGTAACGTGTCTCGTGTCGTATCAGCTTGTAAGGCGAGCTTCTCTACGTTTGGTTTATAAGGTACGATCCGTGAGAGTACTGAAAGCATTTTTTTTATTTTCATGACCGAGTAATAATCAATTTTGAAAATTGTTGGCAAATCACTTTCGAGCACAAGATTAAGAATGTTAGTTAATTTATCGTAATAATTTTTTTCCGACTCAATGAAAAATGGATAATACCCAAACTTTAGGTACTCTTCAAAAAATTTCAAAGGTTTGATTTTATCAAGTATCTCTGGCACATTTTTTTTACTCTCTGACAATATTTGTTCAAGTGAATAACTTTGCAGCCTGATCCTGTACTTAAGTTCAATGAATTCGCGGAAAGATAGTCCGGGCAAGTTGTATACCGAGGCTCTGCGACTTAAATCAAAGGCACCTTTGTATATATCCAGTGCCGAGGAACTAGTGAATACGATTTTCAGTCCGGGCAAATTATCGTAGATATTCTTAAGCTCCCGAGACCAATCGGGATATTTATGAACTTCATCCAGAAAAAGATAATCACCACCTTTTTTGTAAAACTCTTCGGCTAAATAGATCAATGGATTTTCTGCAAAATAAATATCGTCGAGACTTGCATAAAGTGCTTCAGCATTAGCAGGCAATCTGGTTTTCATGTATTGAAGCAACAGGGTTGTTTTGCCTGCTCCCCTAGCCCCGGAAATACCGATCATCCTGGCCTCCCAATCTATTTCATCCGTCAAAAAGCGCGTAAAGTCCGTTTGTATGCGTTGCAACCGGTTTTCGGATATTTGCTTAAGTCTGTCCATTATATGATATTTTTTGCAAAATTACAAATAATCACTAATAAACAAGCGATTATTTAAACTATTTTCACTTATTGGAAAGTGATTTTTAAGCATATATTCACTTTTACAAAAGTGATTTTTGAGTGCTATTTCATTTTGGGAAGCTACCGCTTATACCCGCCAGTGCCACTTTGCCAACTCTGATTATCGCAAAAAGTATCGAATGCTTTGTCTTGCCAATCATTGCCGAAGGTAAGAAATCGGCCAGTGAAATACGCAACGACTTTAACGCCCTCCCTATCAACGCCTCCACACCTTTCACGGAAATATCCATTTTAAGAGCTATTTCCTTGCTGGTGAGATTCTCGAAACGTCTGTATTCAAAGGCTACTTTGCATCTTTCAGACAGCAAGGAGAGCGCAATAATAAGATGTTCTTCGAAGGAATCTGCATCGACCTGATTTTCGGTAGTATCGCCGGTTTGGGCTTCAATAGGAACATCCGCAAGTTGAATATTTCGTTTTTCCCTTTTGATATAATTAAGGGAATGGTTTCTGGTCATAGCTGTCAGGAAAGGTAACAAGCGATCAACATGATTCAGAGAAGCTCGATTTTCCCATAATTTCACAAATACATCCTGAACCAAGCTATGAGCCGCATCCTCATCATGAACAATAGAAAAAGCGAACCGACACAGATTGGGATAGTTTTCCTTAAAAATCTGATCAAATGCCCTTTTATTCCCTGATTTTAACTCCTCGAAGAGAAAACTGTCCAAGCAGACTTGCTTGTTCATGATGTTTAGCAAATTAGTATGGCTCCTCAAACAAATATAGCATAATGTTTTTAATAGTATGATGAATATCGTACGATTAAAAAAATTGCCCTCAATTCTTGGAAAATCTTCACTCAAACCATATCTATTCTTATCTTTGGAACCGTTTAAAAATCTACAAAAATCACATCTGTGTTGTCAGATTGGTGCTTATTTTACATATTAGTGCCGTAGTCTGACATTTCATTGAGCTAACTTGTTTAGTATGAACAAAAAACGCGTATTGATCGTATCCGGTGTAACCCTAACACTTATACTGATTATTTTTTTTAGTCTGATCCGTAAATCCGGTGAGGAAGAAATTACCTGTGCCGTAAAAAAGGGCGCCATCGAGGTAAAAGTTCACACTTCCGGTCAGCTGGAAGCTGAAAAGTCAGAAAACATTGTCCTGCCTAATGTACTTTCAACCCAGAATGTACGCGTTTACGAGATTAAAATCACCGACCTGATCGAAGAAGGATCAGTCGTCGATTCGGGTCAGTACATCGCTACACTGGATCACAAAGTCGTGGAGGAGATTTTAACGCAGGCCAGACTGGAACTGGAAGCTGCCATGACAATCATCGAAGACGCCAAACTCGATTCCAACTTAAGTCTGAGTAACTACCGTGATATTATCACCAATTCAAGATCCGATGTTGAAGAGCGCAAAATTGTGTTGGCGGAATCAGTTTTCGAATCTCCTTCTGTTATCAAACGGGCTGAAATGGATGTGGCGAAGTCTGAAAGAAAACTGGAACAGGATATCAGAGGACTGGCCATGCGGCACCGTCAGCTGAACTCACAGATGGAAAGACGCAATATTGACTTCAGGTTGAAGGAAAAGCGGGTGAATGATCTTATGAAAGTCCTGGAAGCGCTCATAATCAAGGCCCCTAAACCCGGAATGGTGATTTACGCGCGCGACCGCTTTGGTATAAAAATCCAGGTAGGATCAGTCCTGACACCCTGGAGTCCGATCATTGCCACCCTGCCGGACATGACCAAAATGATATCGGAAACCTACGTCAATGAGATCGATATTGCCAAAATCAAGGTGGGTCAGAAAGTGACACTCAGCATAGACGCCTTTCCTGATAAGCAGTTGAAGGGTGAGGTCCTCTCAGTTGCCAATATCGGTCAGCCAATGCCAAAGAGTGATTCGAAGG
Organism: Prolixibacteraceae bacterium; assembly: GCA_037137375.1. Classification (GTDB taxonomy): domain Bacteria; phylum Bacteroidota; class Bacteroidia; order Bacteroidales; family Prolixibacteraceae; genus CAINVV01. The sequence goes on along the minus strand of JBAXKJ010000001.1, from coordinate 216,656 downwards.
TCTTCCTTGTTAACATCAGGGTTTTTGGTAGTGATCCGGATCTGAAACCAGCCATGACGACAGGTAATCTAATACAGACCGGTATCTATCATGACAAGTTGTTCGTTCCATCGGAGGCTGTGTTTGAAACTGACTCTACAAAATTTGTCTACCTGAAAAAGGGTAAGCTCGTGAGACAGATTGTTGACACTGGTGAAGAAAATGAAGATTATGTTGTTCTCAATAAGGGAGTCAAAGAGGGTGATGTCCTTGTATTAAATGAACCCGAAAAACTCGATGATATTGAAACAATAGGTTGGGATATCTATGAAGAACAACTCGCAAGACAAAAAGATCGAAAATCCAACGGTGCTGTAGATGGGAAACCGTTAAATAAATCAAAATGAAGATAAGAGCCTTTTACACGCGTTACTCCTATAATGTCCAGATCGCTATCGAGGCAATTATCGCCAACAAGGTAAAGTCTCTGCTCACCGCGCTTGGGATTATTTTCGGTGTAGCCGCTGTCATTAGTATGCTTGCGATTGGAAATGGCGCCGAACAGGAGATTCTGGAGCAGATCAAGATGGTTGGTGTGAACAATATAATTATCACGCCTATCCTACAATCCAACCAGGCGAGCGCAAATGATCCTAAAAGTAGCAGTACCGAAGGCAACCAGCTTGCAGGAGGTAAGAAGAAATTCTCCAAGGGACTTACCCTTCTAGATGCCAGTTCAATCAAGGAGATCATTCCTACTGTTCAGGAAGTTTGCCCCATCATCACCTTCAATTACACGGCCATCCTCAATGATATCAGCAGTCAGGTAAAGCTGGATGGTACGGATAACACTTATTTCAGACTCTTCGATATCAAAATCGAAACCGGGACTCTTTTCCATGATCAGCATATCAAGGAGGGCAATCCTGTCTGTATTATTGGATACAATGTTAAAAATGTCTTCTTTAACCAGGAAAATCCTATTGGCAAGTATATCAAATGCGGACAAAACTGGTTACAGGTCATCGGGGTGATTGAGAAAAGGAGCTTTGTCGGTTCAGGAGCAGGGACCGCCTCTATCAGCGGCACAGATAATAGCATCATTATTCCTGTTAAGACCATGCTGCTGAGATTCCGCAACAGGGCACTAATCAGGGGCGATCAGGTAAAACTCGTCAGTTCCGGTCGTGAACCTCCATCTTCTTCGAACGAAAACATCAATCAACTGGATCAGATTATTGTTCGTGTAAAAGAGACACAACAACTTACCGCTACCGCGAAAGTCGTTGGCAACATGCTGATGAGAAAACACAATGACATCCGCGATTTCGATGTGAGTATTCCTGAGCTCCTATTGAAACAACAACAGAAAACCAAGAAAATTTTCAACATCGTATTGGGTGCTATCGCCGGTATTTCGCTGATTGTGGGAGGAATAGGCATCATGAATATCATGCTGGCCTCCGTGATGGAGCGCATTCGGGAAATCGGTACCAGACAGGCTATTGGCGCTTCCCGGAAGGATATTGTTTTTCAATTCCTCTCTGAATCAACGTTGATCAGTCTTGCAGGTGGTTTAATTGGGATTATTCTGGGTGTGATACTTTCGAAAGTTATTCAAACAGCCTTGGATATCAAGACTATCATCTCCTTTTTCTCTATTATTATTTCATTTGGCGTTTCGGTTTTTATCGGGATTACTTTTGGTTATCTGCCTGCCAAACAAGCCGCAGATAAGGACCCCGTTGAATCCTTAAGACAATAATACAGTTATGACCCGAATTCTTTTGTCGTTTTTTTTCGTTGCCCTGGGCATCGTTTCATCTGCCCAGCAGAAAATAGTTCAGCTTACGCTTAATGAGGCTATTGATTTGGCCTCAACCCAATCTCTCGATGCTTTCAAGCAACAGAATATGTACCTGGCGAGTTACTGGGAATATAAATACTATAGATCAGACAGGCTCCCTCAGTTTTTGGTAGGCGCCAATCCTATTTCGTACAACAATTCAATCCGACAGGACTATATTCCTCAAAACCAAAGTTGGCAATTCAGTCAGCAGAAAAATATCACCTCCAGCGCATCACTCAAAATGACGCAGAATGTTGGGTTTACCGGTGGTAGCCTCTCGGCCAGTACTGATCTGGGAATGGTCAAGAACTTTCTGGGTGACATGACAACCATGTATTCCAGCAACATGCTGAGCCTGGGTTACAAACAAAAAGTAAACGGCTACAACAGCATGCGCTGGAAAGCCAGGATCGAACCCTTGAAATTTGAGACTGCCAAGAAACAATTTATTCAGTCGAGGGAAGATATCGCGGTTAAGACCACTACCAAATTCTTTGGACTCGTCGACGCCCAGATCGAACTCAGCATAAGTAAAACCAATCTGGCCAATGCAGATACACTCTATCAGATAGGAAAAGGACGCTATCAGGTTGGAACCCTCACCCAGGACGAGCTCCTAAATTTTGAACTGAATCTGATGAATGCCCGAATCGCACTAACCAGAGCTGACCAGGGTTTACTCAGGGCACGTTCTGATCTCAATATTTTTCTGGGTCTCGAGAAAAATACCATTGTCGACTGCCAGCTGCCAAAATCCATTAATGCCGCCCTGCAGATCAGTGTCGATGAAGCGATTCAAAAATCTCTTGACAATAATCCTGACATCCTCACACAGAAGCGGCAGTTGCTCGAACAGGAGAGCAATGTTCGGCTGGTCAAGGCTCAGAATGGCCTTAGCGCCGATATCAGCGCCACTGCGGGGTTGAATCAAAAATCCATTATTTTGGATGATGCATACAAGAATCCAAATCAGTTTCAGAACCTTGCACTGGTTGGACTCTCGGTTCCAATCCTCGACTGGGGACGAAGGAAGGGTCAGGTCCTAATGGCCAAATCTAACCGCGATGTGGTCGTTAACACGGTCAAACAGGCAAGAATTGACTTTGAACAATCTGTGATGATGAGTGTTTTGGAATTCAATTTACAATTCAATCAGGTTCAAAACTCGGCTAAAGCAGACACCATTGCCCAAATGGGATTCGATGTAACTATGCGGCGTTTCAAGATCGGTAAATTAGACGTTACCAAGCTCAATATTGCCAGAAACGATCTTGAAAGTGCTAAAAGAGCTTATATCAATTCATTAAGAAAATATTGGCTTTCCTATTACCAGATCAGGCAGTTGGCACTGTACGATTTCGAAAAGAAAACTGAATTAGTTGCAGATTTTGATAAAATTCTGAATCAATGAAGCTTTCAAAATCAAAGAAAATTTTCCTGGGATCCACAGCACTTGTAGTGCTGCTTATCGTAGCCGTTTGGTTCCTCCGGATCAAACCTTCCTTAGGAATTTATAAGGTCAAGAAGGAAAATTTCGAGGCGATTATTACCTGCAAAGGTGAGATCCAAAGTGAAAAGGCCGTATTTATCCTTTTACCCGATATATTCACCGATAGGAAGTTGGAGCTATGGGAGATACAGATCAAGGATCTCATTCCGGAAGGCTCCATCGTTAAAAAGGGTGATTATGTTGCTTTACTCGATCAGGGCCGGATTAAACAACTCAAAGAAAATAACGAAGAACTCCTGAAGAAAATTGCGTTCAACTACAATGATTCAAAGATTGACAGTGCCGTAGATCTCGTAAGTATGCGCAACGGCCTTGAGCAGTTTGCTTACGATGTCAACAACCTGAAAATTGAGATGGAACAGTCGGTGTATGAGTCTCCAGCTTTTCAGCGGAAGGCCAAGATGGCTTACGAACGCAGCCTTAGACAGCTGGATGCTAAAATCCGGGCCTATAAAATGACCCAGAAAACTTTGAAAATCCAAGTGGAACGAGAGGGGAAAATGGTTGACGATCTAACCGAAAAAGATAATAAATACCAGATGGCTTTTGACCAGGCCAATATTACTGCTCCACAGAACGGAATGCTTATTTATGGGCGGACTTTCGGCAGGGGTGGAAGCAGGAAACTGACCATCGGATCCAATGTGAGCTCCCAAAATCCAATCATTGCTACCCTACCCGACCTGTCAGTACTGGTATCGGAAACCTATGTCGAAGAGATTTATATCTCCAAAATTAAAGTCGGCGACAGTGCCAGGGTTCATATTGATGCACTTCGGAAGCAAGTGAAAGTTGGTGTTATTTCCAATATTTCTAATGTTGGCCAGGAAATGAACGGATTCGAGTCGAAGGTCTTTAAGGTTAATATTCGGATTGCCAGCGATAATAAGCGCATAAAACCCGCCATGACAACCAACAATGAAATTATTATCTCAAGGGAGCAAAATGTTCTCGTTATTCCTCGTTCCGCTATTTTTAATGAAGAGGCTAAACAGTTTGTCTACCTGAAAGAGTTTAGCGGAGTAAGTGTGCGCTATGTGGAAATTGAAAACAAGAATGAGAAATTTGCTGTGATTAAAAGTGGCTTGAAGGAAGGAGATAAAATTCTGCTGAGCAAGCCTACAAGTTAACAAATGCCAATGAGAACAGTTACCATGATGGTGTTGGCCATCCTTTTTTTCTCCTGCGGACCTTCCGCTAATATTACAGGAGATAAGGCAATCTCCTATCAGAATATTGAGCGTCATATTGCCACACTGTCGTCCGACCAATTTGCAGGCCGCATGCCTACCGGTCCAACTGAAAAGCTCACAACCGATTATATTGCCTCCCAGATGAAGGAGATCGGTTTGGAACCCGCCAATAATGGAAGCTTTTTTCAAAATGTTCCTTTGCTGCTCGTTACCTCCAAAATATCTGAAACACTTGATTTCACTACTCCCAAGGGTCAGTTAAAGTTTAAAAAGATGACAGACTATGTCACTTTTACCAGAAAAATGGAGGAAGAGCTTTCCCTTGATCAGTCTGATCTGGTTTTTGTCGGCTTCGGCATCACGGCTCCGGAATACAACCGTGATGATTTCCAGGGGATGGATCTGACCGGAAAGACGATCCTGGTATTTGTCAACGATCCGGGTTTCGGTACCAATGACACCTATTTTAAGGGAAATACCATGACCTACTATGGTCGGTGGACCTACAAATTTGAGGAAGCTGCCCGTCGAGGGGCGAAGGGTTGCCTGATCATTCATGAGACCAAACAGGCAGGGTATCCCTGGAAAGTCGTAAGCAACAATGGTGAGACAACCAAGCTGTACCTGAAGCCCGAAGATGGATACAAAAACCGTTGTTCCTTCGAAGGATGGATTTCGCAACCTGCTGCCGAACAGCTTTTTGCTTCATGCGGCATGAGCTTGGAACAAGCCAAGCAGATGGCGCTGAAGAAAGATTTCAAACCTCTTCCTATGCCGGTGAAAGTATCCGGCAAGATCATGAATAAGTTCCAAACAAAGGCATCTGCCAATGTTTGCGGACTAATCCGGGGTAGCAAACATCCCGATGAAGTGGTCGTTTACACGGCACACTGGGATCACCTCGGTGTTGGGTCGAAATTAGGAAATGATAGTATTTACAATGGCGCCACCGACAATGCCAGCGCAGTAGCCTGGATGCTCGAGATAGCCAGGGGTTTCAAAACTTCAGCTCCACCCGAGAGGTCTGTACTGTTTTTGTCTGTTACCTGCGAAGAATCCGGATTGCTGGGTTCAGGCTATTATACGGAGCATCCATTTTTCCCAATGAGCAAGACCGTCGCCTGCATCAACACAGACGTCATCCTCTTTTTAGGCAAATTCCGGGATGTGACGCTAACCGGATCGGGCCAGTCTGAACTCGACGATTGGGTCGGGAGAGAGGCCGTAAAGCAAGGGAGATATATCGCTACTGATCCGAATCCGGAGAACGGCATGTTCTTCCGTTCAGACCAGTTTCCGTTTGTCAAACTAGGGGTTCCGGCGATTTATGCCAAAGGGTATGTGGATGCCGAGAAGTATGGCAAAACCGAGACTATGAAGTTGGTAGACAAGTATTGGAAAGAAACTTATCACTCGCCTTCTGACGAATATCACAAGGAATCGGCAGACCTCAGCGGACTCGTCGAAGATGCCAAATTGCTGTATCATGTCGGAACTGATCTGGCTAATTCTACCGAATGGCCAGCTTGGAGGGCCGATTCAGAGTTTAAGTCCATCAGGGATTCTTCCAGAAAATAAATATTTTATACCATGAACACCATTGATCGTCGTTCTTTTATTAAGACAGCAGGATTAGGAAGTTCACTTATTGGACTTTCCGGTAGTGTTTCAACGTTTGGGTTAACCGCCCCCGACCATAACAAAAACAAACTTCCCCGCTGGCGAGGATTTAACCTGCTGGATTTTTATACTTCGAAGCCACTGGTACTGCCCCGATTGAACAACCCTGGCAAAACAACAGAAGATGACCTGAAATGGATATCAGACTGGGGGTTTGATTTCGTACGCATTCCGGTCCAGTATCCAAGTTACCTTAATTTTGACAAGGGCAACGACAAAGAAAAGAAGATCACACCCGATGAAGTTCTCAGTTTTAATGAACGAGCCATCGAAGAAATTGAGCAATTGGTATACCTGGTGAACAAATATGATATTCATGCCAGCCTTAACCTTCACAGGGTTCCGGGTTTCTGTATCAATGCCGGGTTTGTTGAGCCTTTCAACCTTTGGAAGGACAACGAAGCACAGCAGGCGTACTACGCGCATTGGGAAATGTGGGCGAAACGCTTCAAAAATGTTTCAGCGAAAAAACTCAGTTTTGATTTGATCAACGAACCCTGCTTTCGGGAAGATATGAACGATCAGTTTGGTAAAAAAACAGCGATTGATGGTGAACTTTACAGGAAGATTGTCCAGGGTAGTTTGGAGGTTATCCACAAACACAATGCAGATCGATTGGTCATTGCAGACGGAAACAATGGCGGTGGAAACGTTACCCCCGAATTGAATGACTTGAAAGTAGCGCAGAGCTGCAGGGGGTATTTCCCAGGGCAAGTTTCACATTACCGGGCACCGTGGGTCTGGAAAAATCCAGACGATGCCCCCATGCCTGTTTGGCCGGGAACAATCAAAGGCAAAGAGTTCAGTCGAAAAAACCTGGAAGATTTTTACAGTCCCTGGATAGATTTAGTTAAGCAAGGTGTTGGTGTCCACTGCGGGGAATGCGGCTGTTACAGGGAAACGCCCCACGAAGTTTTTCTCGCCTGGATGACCGACGTGCTGGACATACTGACCGAAAATAATATCGGATGGGCCTTCTGGAATTTCAGGGGAGATTTTGGCGTGATGAATTCCGGTCGTAAAGATGTGGTCTACGAAGATTGGTACGGGCAAAAGTTGGATAGAAAGATGTTGGAAATGCTGCAGAAGAAAGGTTAAAGTGGAAAGGGTAAAGGGTAAAGGTTAAAGGGTAAAGGGTAAAGGTTAGAGGGTAAGGTGCAATTTTACTTTATCCTTTAACCTTTATCCTTTAACCTTTAAATCATTTGTATTGCTTGAATGCTTCCGCAATTTTTGCTTCGGCAGTCGTTCCGCCGTGCACCAGTACCCTATACCTCAATAGAAGTGTCTCCCCTTTTTTCAGGAAAGTCTCCTCCCCTTGCTGTGGCCAGTACATCGGTGTTGGGGAAAAGAATCCATAATCTCTGGTGAACCATGGAGACGGGAACCATGGATTGGAAGGATGCTGTAAGATGGCCAAACCTTCAATGTTTTCACCTCTTTTACCATAATAATCCATCCAGGGCGAATTCTTTCCAAAGGTACCCTTCTCGGCTGTTTCACCTTCCGCATTGATCATCGTACCGCCACATTTGACAGAGAGATCGGCAGCCATCCTGGCACTGAAAAGAGAGTGGTTCGTCTTCTTAATGTGCACATCAATCAGGGTAACCATGGTAATCTCCACATCCATCTGATAGATTTTTGCTGAAGGCGCTGTAATCGTAAATTTTCTGGTGTCCTTAACCGGGGAGACTGCACCAGGTCTGCTCCAGATACACTCATCGGAAATAACTACCGTATCGCCACCCTCCTTCAGAATTTCGGCATTGGAAGAGATGATCCTTCCGCGTTCCAGACCTTCCTGCCAGTAATTTCCTCCGTTAACCTGGTCACAACCAAAGAACAGCGAACTGTGATGAGGATATTCACCATTCCGCATCGAGGTGACAGAACCGCCTGAGAGCGGACCATTTACGGGATAAAAGAATGGATATTTTTCATCCGATGAAAAGATGTAGCTGGTAAAGAACTTCCCATCAATGGTAACACTGATTTTGGAACCAACTTTCACGGCAGTGATCTTGGCAGCCTGAATCTGGAAGCTGCTTAATAATATTGCAAGGCAAACCAACGTTTTAATTTTATTCATTTTCATTTTTTTTATTTTTGTCTTTCATGTAAGTTGTACTCTCCGACGGATTGCAAATCCGTCGGAACGATAATCTTCAATCGGAACTAGTGGAACAAGACCCTCAGACTGGGAGCTGTCTTACATTAGCAAATTAGCACTTCAGCACATCAGCACATTTCCTACATTTTGATATTACTCGTCCCGTAGGGGAAACGCTGTGATCTGGAAAGTAGTTTGTTGGCATCTTCATCGTTGACGAACTTTTCCGTATCCGGATTCCACTCCAGTTTTCTTCCCAGTTTCATGGAGATGTGAGTAATCAGGCAGACAGAACAGGCCCTGTGACCCTTTTCGACAGGTGAAATAGGTTCCTTACCTGACTTGATACAATCGAGCCAATTTTGATGCTGATTATCAATCTTATACAAATGAATTTCATTCTCTTTGATCTGGGATGTCAGGATTTTGGGATTGCTGGCATCCAAAGCCTTGTTGCGACTGCTAGCCGAAACCGGATCGCTTGCTGAAGCCGTGTAATTGCCTCTGGTAACGAAGATCCATCCTTCGCTGCCTTCATATCTCACTCCATTTGGAAAGGCGCCACTGGTAATCTGAGTGATTCCGTTCTTATATTCGGCTACCGCCAGGAAATCGCCATGGACGTTCCACAATCCTGATTTTGGAAAAGTGGCCATGGCATTCATGGTAATCGGACCCGTTAATTCGGTATCCATTCCCCATGCCGCTGAGTCGAAATGATGCTGTCCCCAGCCGGTAATCATTCCTGCTCCAAACTGCTCACAGCGCAGCCATCCTGGTCTGTCGGTCATGCTGTTTTGTGGATGCACGCGCATCTCAGTATAATAAATCTGAGGTGTTGAACCTAACCACATATCATAATTAAGGTTCTTGGGAACCGGCATTTCGGGTGCTTCCGGACCCCCGGGATCGCCGGGAAGGCCAATTTTGACCGTATGGAGTTTCCCGATTCTGCCGTTGCGAACCAGTTCTGCTGCTATTCTGAATTGTGGCATGGCGCGCTGCTGCGTACCTTGTTGAAAAATAGTACCCTTTTTCTTTACAATATCGGCAAGCATCCTTCCTTCAGCAATGGTAAGGGATGTCGGTTTTTGCAGGTATACATGTTTACCTGCCAGAGTAGCTTCGATGGCCGGCTGGGCGTGCCAGTGGTCAGGTGTGGAAATCATCACCGCATCAACATCCTTGTTAAGAAGCATTTCACGATAGTCACCATAAGTCTTCACTTCGAGTGCTGAAGAACTGCCGGATTTTTTGGCATAAAAACCTTCAATAAATGCCTTTCCTTTAGCGAGTCTGTTGGAATCAAGATCGCAAACAGCAATGATCCTGGCAGCATCAATCGGCAATGTTTCCGCCAGGTCGTGAGTCATGGCGATACGCCCGAAACCTATCTGGGCTACATTGATTTTGTTACTTGGAGCATTCTTGCCAAAAACAGAGGAAGGGACCACTGTCGGCAGAATGATCGTTCCGGCCATCGCGGCAGATGAATTCTTTAGAAAATTTCTTCTTTCCATTTGGTTGATTTATTGATTGTTATATAAAGAAAGTACTATTGATTCAGTGATATCGTTTTAACGAACTCTTCCAATCTTTCAGCATTGTATATCCCGGTAACTTGCCTGGTTCTGTTGGTGACAAGCTTGATAATCAAAAACTCCCTGAAGAAAATCCGTCTTATTTTGATCGATTTTACATCTTTCAAAAATATCTCATTTTGAACATTAGCTAAGAGGGCAATTACAAAGAAAACTACACTCAATATGGTGAAAAGCAATCCGCTCCATCGTGCATGAAGGTCATTATGGGCGAAGTAAATCCACAAATTATAGAGACCGAATAGAAACAATATACTGGAGGAAAGTAATCTTGAACGCTTCAGATAACTGGCATTGTCGGTAATGATAATTTTATCCTCTTCAAATACCAGTTTTCCTTTTTTTAGCTCGAATGTGTTGTTCATAAGGTTATTGGATCAATTATGATGGTTAATTGCAATAAAACTACTAAAAATCTTTCACTGCAGACACAAAAGCCTGCAGGTTTTTAGTCGGAACATTTTGCGGTATACCTCCTCCACACGACCAGATGATGCGGCTGTGATCCGGCGCCTCCTTCATCATCTGCTGGGTAGCCTGGTAAACCTGCTCCGGAGTTCCGGCGGCAAGTACATCGCGGGGAGGCAGATTGCCAATCAGCGCAACCTCCGGGCCAGCCAATTCCCTGATCTGACTGATCGGATGATCGAAGGCGAAATTAAAGAGGTCTACTCCCATTTCCCGCAAAAATGGAGCACAGGTAAGGCCAAAGGCATCGTTGTGAAAGAAGCCAATCTTAGAATCAATGGCCGAAAAACAACGTTTAATATAAGGCACCACGAATTCCCGGCAATCATCTTCTCCGACGAAACCGACGATATCATCCAACAGTAGGATTCCTTCGATGGATGGAAAACAGGCCTTCTGGTAACGGATCCAATCTTCAATAAACCTGACAATCTTCTCCAGTAACTCATGCGCCTTTTCCGGTTCCATGGCAAGAAGTAGCAGAAACTCCGTAGTTCCCATCAGGAAAGTGGCAATATTCAGCGGACCGCGTGTGACGGCAAATTTCAGGACATGTCCTTGTTCATTAATCTTAGGCTGCATCAATTTCAGCCTGTTGATCATAAAAGGAAGCAACCCATCGCAGGTTACATTGGGTTGGGGAAGCTGGCCGATATCGTCTGAGGAGTGAATCACTCTTTCTGCATGCGGCAAATTTTCGGTATACCAGACCGATCTGGCGCCAAAGGCAGAAGGCTCGGTGCACATACCGTATTCCGACCAGAATCCTGGTAAGAAAGTAATTTCAGGAAAAAGTTCGATAGCCTTAAGGTTTGTCTTCAGCCAGATTTCGTCCGACGAATAATAATCGAGTGTCGAAATGCCGGCCCATCCGGGAAGCCACGGACTGTCGATGATAAATCCGAGTTCCTTTTTATGCTCATTTCTCCCCTGGACAACTGCTAAAAGACTGTCCCACTGATTGTTTGTCATTTGTGTTTTGTGTTTGCAGGTTACTAATCAGTTTGTATTATCAATTACCAACAAACATAAAGGATATTGTCGAAAATCTGACCAGATTTGATGTAAAAGAGTGGCGTATTTTTGGAATAAAATTTCATAAATTGCATAACTGTTGAACCTTAAACTTATTTGCTTATGAAGAGTACCCTCCCGGCACTGGTGCTTCTTGTTTCGTTGATAATTGCCTTTTCAGGCAGCATATCCGTTGTTGCACAAAAGAAGGAAAAGGCTATCAATGTTCTTATCCTAAGCGGATCAGGTAATCACGAATGGAATAAAACGACTCCTTTACTTACCAGGATACTCGACGAGGCAAATCTTTTCGTGACCCAGGTATCCAACAATCCTGGAAACCTGACCTATACTGACTTGAAAAAATATGATGTAATTATCAGCAATTTCAATTATTACCCGGATAATAGCAAGCGACTGGGCAGTCAGTGGGAAGCAGACTTTGTCAGATTCGTGAAAGAAGGCGGCGGGGCCTTGTTCTTCCACGCCGGATCTTCCTCTTTTTACGACTGGGAAGAATACAGGCAAATCAGCATCGGCAGATGGGGAAAAGAGACTTTTCACAACGCTCCCGTAGTGGCAGAATTAACCGGAATGGATCAAAAACATCCGATTACAAAGGGAATGAAAGGGTTCAGGATCATGGACGAAGTATGGGAAAAAACCGAATTAATCAGTGGAGCGAAATCCATCGGATCACTCACTGCCGTGAATGCCAAGGATGGACACCCAATCAGCGAGCCGGCTATTTTTGTGAATCAAACAGGGAAAGGCAGAAGTTTTTTTACCATTCTGGGGCACGATGAGCGCACGCTTGTCAACTCTGGTTTTCGAGCCCTGCTTGTACGGGCGACCCAGTGGTGCGCCGGAAAACCCGTCACTTTCAAGCCACCGGTTGAAATAAGTACGGAAAAAATTGACCCTAAACCGCAATACAGCTGGAATGAATCCGATACGACCTTTACCTTGCTGAATCACAAGGAAATTGTTTGGCAATTCAATTTTAATAACCGTTTTCAGCGACCCTATTTTCATCCGCTGACCGTTAACAACACCCTAATCACCTGTGTTTCTCCCCCGGATCACCCTTGGCACCTCGGAGCCTGGTTCTCCTGGAAATACATCAATCACCTGAATTACTGGGAATACCTGAACGATAGCAGATCAGCCAGTACCGGGTATAAATCGGAAGGCTCTACCGAGATTGTCGGCAAGAAAATTGTCCGCAATCCTGATTTTACATCAGATATTACCCTGAATATCAGTTACCATCCCTTAAATAATAAGGCTAGTGTACTTTCAGAAGAAAGACATTACCACGTCACCGTACCCGACAAGAACGGAAGCTACTTTATCGATCACGACCATCAGTTTACTGTTCTTGCCGACAGTGTGGTATTGGACAGAACCCCACCAGCGACTCGAGGAGGAAGGACCCAGGGTGGCTATGCCGGATTGTCCGTCAGGTTCAACCAGGATTTTACCTCACCCATCATCAGGAACCCTGCCGACAGTGCAGTCTGCCGTAAATGCTCCTGGCAATATTATGGCTTCCAAAGTCTTACAGGGAAAAGAGTGGGCATAAAAATTGAACTCGATCCCCAGAACACGCCTGAATCTTCCAGCTGGTATGTGATCAACGATCCGGTTTATCCTTTCTTTTTCTACAGTCCGGCGGTCATTTTCGATCATCCGCTGGTCTTCAAAAAAGGAGCCACTTTCCATCTGAAATACAAGATCCGCATGATCGAAGGGGAAGTTAACTAGCTATTCACTAAAATAAAACCAAGCAGTCATGACCAAATCTTTTACACGCAGGGATTTTCTCGGGCAATCCTCCAAACTTGCAGTTGGCAGTGCCCTTTTACCTACCATTCTGACATCCTGCTCAAACTGGAAGGGTGCCAATGATCGGATCGTAGTCGGTCATATCGGCGTCGGCGACAGGGGAACAAATGAGCTGATGAATTATTTTCTCCCCTTGCGGGAAGCCCTTAATATCGCCGTCTGTGATACCTTCAAGAGTCGTCGCGAGAGTGCGCAGCAACGAATCAGCCAATTTTATAAGGAGAATAAGTTCACCAATGAAGAGGTTAAGTCCTACCTCGATATGGATGAGTTACTGGCCCGAAAAGATATTGATGCGGTCCACATCACCACACCCGACCACTGGCATGTTCTGGCGGCCATCAAGGCTGCAAGGGCAGGAAAACATATTATGCTGGCTAAACCATTGAGTCTCAGTTATCCGCAGAATTTGGTCCTGGACAATGAATTAAAGGCTAAAAAAGTAAAATTTCATTATGGCACGCAGCAGCGTTCCCTCGACCACATGCAGATGGGACATGATATGATCCTGGAAGGTCTGATTGGAGATATTGAGAAGGTAGAAGTCTGGGCCCCGGGCAAGAATGAGGTGCCATCACCTGTTTGCAAGGAGGTTCCTGTTCCGCCTGATTTTGATTTCGAACGATGGACGGGTCCGGCGCCGATGAGGCCCTATTGCCCTGAACGTGTCACAAATATCGGTTCCTGGTTCAATTATGATTACAGCATCGGATTCCTGGGCGGCTGGGGTGCTCATCCCCTTGATATCCTGGTATGGATACTGAAGGACAAAGTCAGCAGCGGATATAGTTGTGAAGGGACCGGACAGTACTGGCCTGAAGGCGGATTGTACAACAATGTCAACTCATGGGACCTCCAGCTTAATTACGGCAGCGGTCTTCAGGTTCATTTCATGAGCAGTGATGTGGCCGCAAAAGGGGTCCTTCAGACAGGCAATCCGATCAAGGAATCAAATGGCACCACCTTTTATGGAACCAAAGGATGGATTTCACTCAGCAGATCCTATACAGAATCGAATATTCCTGAGTTGAATCAGAAACTGAATTCTGTTCCCAAACAAGCCAACGGTCGGGTAAAAGGCGAAAATAACACGATGGGAAAGAGATTTCTTTCGGTGGTAAGGGGAAAAGAGCCGGAATTAAGTCCTTTGGAGGAGGCCATCTTGTCTGATACCATTAGCCACATGGGCGATATTGCCATTCGGACTGGCCGGAAAGTAAACTGGAATCCTATCAAAGGGGAGGTCGTTGGTGATCCGGAAGCCAATAAGCTGTATACCAGAGAAATGAGAGCTCCTTACACGCTATAATAATCCTTAAATACTATTCGCTTTTTCGTCGTCGAACTCACCTTCCCACCTGGCTATCACGGTAGTGGCCAGACAGTTGCCTATAACATTAACGCCTGTTCGGGCCATATCCAGGAGCACATCGATGCCCAGGATAATCATCACCGGCTCGACCGGCAATCCGAAGGTGGCTACGGTACCCAACAGAATGACGAAGGAAGCCCGGGAAACGCCTGCCACGCCTTTGCTGGTCAACATCAGTGTCAGTGCAATGGCAAATTGCTTTTCGATGGGAAGATCGATTCCTGCAGCCTGCGCCACGAAAACGGCGGCCAGGGAGAGGTATAATGTCGAACCATCCAGGTTAAAACTATAGCCGGTTGGAATAACGAAGGAGACGATTTTGCGGGGTACCCCGAAGGCCTCCATCGATTCCATGGCTGAAGGTAAGGCGGATTCGGAATTAGCAGTAGCAAAGGCGATTGAAGCAGGTTTAGAAACGGCAGACATGAATTTCAGGACAGGAATCTTGAATAGTAAAGCAATCGGAAAGAGAACCAGTCCAAGAAAGGCAATCAGGGCTACATAAAGGGTGACGAGTAATTTCAGTAGGGTAAATAATACGTCGGTGCCCAAATGACCGATCGTAAAGGCAATGGAGGCGAAGACGGCCACAGGAGCGAAATACATCACAATTCCAGTGAATTTGAACATCACTTCAGTCAGGCTGGCTGTTAGTTTCAACATTGGAGACTTGTATTTCTCCGACACCATGGAAAGTGCAATACCGAAGATGATACTGAAGATTACTATTTGAAGAATATTACCTTCAGCGATCGCTTTGGCAATATTTTCCGGAAAAATATGCAAGAGGAATTCCTGTGTAGTCTGCATTTTGGCAGGGGTAATGGGCGCACTGCCAGTCATCGCAGAAAGATTGATACCGACTCCTGCCTTGGAGACATTGATGGCAATCAGGCCGATGAAGAGTGCAAGAGTGGAGGCGATTTCGAAATAGAGCAAGGATTTCCAGCCCATCCTTCCAACTTGTTTCAGGTCGGTATGACCGGCAATTCCGTTCACCAGGGTGGCAAACAACAGCGGGGCGATGATGGTCTTAATCAACCGCAGAAAGATATCGCTCAGGAATTGCAGTGAATTGGCTATGTGCGGGAGACTGTAACCAAATTCCGCGCCGGCGGCCAGGCCAAATAATATCCAGACGGTCAACGATTTTTTACGCCAGGCAAGAGATCCGAAGAATAATATGGTTAATACCCTGCAAAACCTCAACACCTCAACGTTCAGATCGGCGAGGTTGAGCATTTTCAAGAAGGAAAGAAAGATGGTAATCGTCAATGATCCGATAAGAATCCAGGATATCCAATGGAGGGAGTTTCCGCTATTTTGTTTGTTTTCCAAGGCTAAATTTTTTTTCACAGGTTTTTTCGAAACCAAAGATAGTGATTCTGTCCTATTACAGAAGCCTCTACCCTATCTAAACCTCTGGTCGTTTTTATCGTATAGTTGGTATAAATTTGCGCACCAAAAAAAGGATAAATGGATTTCAGCAATTTCTCAGTTTACAGGCCTAAAATGGAATACCGCCGCTTTGGCAAGACGAATAAAAAGGTAAGTGTCATTACCCTGGGTGGGATGCGATACAAGCATGCAGACGACGACCCTCGTGATCTGGTTCCCAGAGAGACCCTCGATCAGGTCCGGGATACTGTTGAAAAATCATTGGCACAGGGGATTAACCTCATTGAGACTGCCTGGGGTTACATCAAGAGCGAACATGCTTACGGTATTGTCCTGAATGATGAGCTGAAAATCAAGCGTGATTCTTACCTTTTAATGACGAAAGGGGCGGCAAAAACTGCTGTGGAAATGCGTAAAATGGTTTTACTGCAGATGAAAGCGCTGAAGACTGATTATTTTGATTTCTATGCCTGGCATGGGATCAATAACATGGAACTGTTCGAAATTGCCTGTGGTAAGGGTGGCCCCGTCGAAGAGCTTTTAAAAATGAAGGAGGAGGGTCTGATTGGACATATTGGTTTCAGCACCCATGCCCCTCTCGATGTGATCATGAAAGCCATCGAAACGGATCTGTTCGAATTCGTCAACCTGCATTATTACTATTTCTTTCAACGGAACAAACCCGCTATCGATCTGGCAGCTTCGAAAGACATGGGGGTGTTCATCATTTCTCCAAACGACAAGGGAGGTCAACTGCTCAATTCTCCCCAAAAACTCAGGGACCTCACGGCTCCGCTCCATCCCATTCAATGGAACGCCAGGTGGTGTCTGGGCCATCCCGCTATTCACACGCTGACTTTCGGATTACCTGTGACGGCCAAATTCGAACACCTCGATGGGATTTTCCCAGCGCCGGCACCGATGTCTCCGCAAGATGAACAAATCAGGCACCGCATGGATGCCCAGCGAGAAACTTACCCTTATGCCGAATTTGATGGTTATTGCCTTGAGAACGACCCTTCCGGGATCAATATTCCCGAGATTCTGCGCTTCCGGAGACTCTGGAAATGTTATGACATGTTAGATTTTGGGTTGTACCGTTACAACATGTTTCAGGAGAAGGGCCACTTTTTTCCCGGCAGTTTCCCAACAGAGGAAAATCTTAAAAAAATTGACCTCAGCCGCTGCCCGGAGGGTATTCCGGTAGTGGATTTAATCAGGGAAACCCATGAGGGGCTCTACAGGAGAAGAAAATCCTGAAAATTAAGTGTCATTTTTTTGCTGGGTCCTGTTTCCCCAGGATTTCGAATTCTTCGGCGTGTTTCGTCCAGGCCTCCTCCATCTCTTTTACCTTACCAGGAAATTTTTCAGCAAGGTTATTGGTTTCGGATCGGTCTTTGCTCAAATCGTAAAGCTCCCAGGGCGACTTGTGGTCGGCCGTCAGTTTCCAGTCACCGATGCGGATGGCCTTGTTGCCATCGTGGTTCCACCAGAGAAAATCGTGGCTGACCGTGTTGTCCTTTTTGAAAACCGGCAGAAGACTCTTTCCCGGTAGGGGCGGCACCTGTAAATCTGCTATGGAGGCAGGCATTTTGCCGCCTGTAATCTCCAGGATCGTCGGGACCAGGTCGATCAGATGGCCCGGATTGGTGCGGAATTCACCGTGAGCCTTAATTCCGACAGGCCAGCTGACGATCAGTGGCGTGGATATGCCTCCTTCGTGATTCCACGACTTGTGTAGCCGGAATGGAGTATTGGCAGCACTCGACCAGCCCGGACCGATGCCCAGGTAAGACTTTGAAGACCCTACCACAGAGCCGGGTTCATGGCCGCCTTCGCGGATGATCTGTTCGGCCGACGCCCCATTGTCAGAAACGAAAATGATCAGTGTATTATCCAGAACGCCCATCGCCTTAATCTGCGCGATGACCCGTCCAATTTCGATATCCATCCGGTAAATCATGGCGGCGTGAACCGACATCTTGGCCGACTGAAACTCCTTTTGCTCTGCTGTGAGCGTTTTCCAGGGAACCGCATGGCCAACCTCCCCCGGACCGATTCTTTTCTGTAACTCCGATTCAGGTAAATTCCATGAAGGAATAACGTCAGGATCCAGGTCTGAAAGGCTGCAATTGATGATCCCAAGTTTCTTCAAACGATCATAACGCTCCTTGCGCAAGGCGTCCCAGCCCGCTTTGTAGCGATCCTTGTATAAGGCAATATCACCGGCAGGAGCTTGAATCGGAAAATGCGGACTATGAAAAGCAAGGTATTGAAAGAAAGGCTCAGCTGGGTATTTTACTGCATGTTCCTTCAAAAATTTGATCGCATAATCGGCAATTCTAGTCGTCGAGTAAGAACTTCCGTCGGGTGCAATCGGCGGCAGCTTTATTTCATCCTCTGTATGGTTGACAGCCCCAAAATAGCCTTCAGTATTCATATATAAATAGGAGTGCTCGAAACCATTCTCGGAAGGCTTTCCGTCCACATGCCATTTTCCGGAGACATAAGAATGATAGCCCAGTGGCTTCAGGTAAACCGGAAGCAATTGTGCCCAACGGGGGCGGATGCCGGCTGCTCCTCCTGTTACTGGATTCCCTGTCAGACGGGGAGTGCCGGAAAGATTGTCACGCCGAACCGATTGGGGATAATATCCGGTCAATAGACTTGCCCGTGAAGGCCAGCAACGACCGGTATTATAAAATTGCGTAAAACGAATGCCATTGGAAGCCAATCGGTCGAGGTTTGGAGTCTGAATCTCACTGCCGTAACAGCCAGCATCAGAGAAACCCATATCATCAGCAACAATTACCAGGATGTTGGGCTTTCTTTCCTGCGCTTCAAGCATGGACGGAATGCTGCATGCCAATCCAGCGAGGACGGGGTACAAAGTTCGTTTCATCAATATTAATTTGTCTGCAAGGCGACCTGTCTGCTGGCCCCTTTTTTCAACCTTTTCAAAGGACTGCCAGGTTCTGCGCCATCACTGTCGCCCTGGGCCAGTCCCCATAGTGGCTTAACCAAAGTAGCGTTCCAGGCATCCCATAATTTTTGAAGTTCCTTTACTTTTTCAGGCATCGAAGATGAAAGGTCTTTGCTTTCGCCGATATCATCTTTAAGATTGTAAAGCAAAGGAGCCGTTACCGGTTGTTTCTTGTCTCCTGTATTGGTATCGGCATTGGTGTCGTAACGCACAAGTTTGAAGTCGCCCGACCTGATAGCCATCTGTTCTCCCATGCGCCAGTACAGCACCTGATGCGGTTTTTCTGATTTTTTACCTGTAATATAGGGTAACAGGTTGACTCCGTCGAGTTTCCATTCCGGTTTTACCTCAACTCCGGCTACATTAAGAGCAGTAACATTCAAATCTAACTGAATAACAGGCGATTCGTACCTACCAGGATTCACTTTACCCGGCCAGGACAATATGAATGGAACATGAATCCCGCCCTCCAGGGTGGTTCGTTTACCACCACGGAAGGGACTATTCACAGAACCATTGATGGTTGTTCCTTTCATCACCGGACCACCATTATCGCTGATAAAGATGACCAGGGTATTTTTCTCCAGTTTGAGATCGGCGAGTTTCTTCATCACTTTGCCAATATTTTCATCCATAGCAAGCATCATGGCATCGTAGGTACGGCGCTGCTGATTCCCAATATTGGGAAATTTCGCCAGCCTATCGTCAGTAGCATCCATTGGTGTGTGAACTGCGTTGAATGCCAGATAGAGAAACCAGGGTTGAGCCTTATGCCTGTCCATGAAACTAATGGCTTCCCGGCCAAAGGCATCGGTTGTATAATCCAACTCTTTCACCTGTTCAGTCCCACGCAGAATTCCTGCCGTATTGACATAACTATGAGAGCCCCCCAGAAATCCGAAGAACTCATCAAATCCGCGTTGCTGTGGCTGCATCTCTGCCGGGGCGCCGAGATGCCACTTTCCTACTAGTCCGGTGACATATCCCGCTGTTTTTAGCCGGTTGGCAATGGTAGTTTCTGAAAGAGGTAGTCCATCATTTCCGGATGGATTAAATTCATGTCCAAACCTTTGCTGGTACCGACCCGTAAGAAGTCCAGCCCTGGTTGGCGAGCAATACGGTCCGCTCACATACCCATTGGAAAACTGAATACCTGATTTGGCCAATGCATCCAGATTTGGTGTGGGAATATCCTTGCAATTTTGAAAACCGACATCGGCATATCCCATATCATCGCCGACTATGAAGAGAATATTGGGCTTCTTTGTCTCAGCGCTCCAGACAAGAGGCGTAGCAAGCAGTACTCCGGCAATCAATGGGAATACAGTCTTTTTCATAAATATTAATTATCTTAAAGAGAGAACATCCTTCTCATACTGCTGAATTTCAGCAATATAATCAATGCCTACCGGGACACCGGACTCCAGGCAGTAATAATCCCAAACAGCACTGAAAGGCATGGTTTTTAACTCTTCGAGCATCGCCAGACGTTCGAAATTTTGCCCGGCCTCTTCCATCGCAATCAACGATTTGGTGGGTTCAAGCAGAGCGATCAGGAAAACCTTCTTAGCCGCGCGGGTGCCGATCACATAGGCGCCGATCCTGTTGATAGAGGCATCGAAGAAGTCGAGGCCGATGTTCACACGGCTCAGAAAATTATTGCGGATGATCTCCGAAGCGATCAGCTGAAGATCCTCATTCAGTGTGACCACATGGTCGGAATCCCAACGGATTGGGCGGGTCACGTGAAGCAATATTTCATCGATGAACTGTAAACAGGCCGAAATCTTGTCTCCCACCTGCTCTGTCGGATGGAAATGTCCATTATCCAGGCAGATCAGTTTGTTGTTTGTGATGGCATAACCCAGGTAGAAATCGTGTGATCCGACGGTCATCGATTCAGCCCCGATACCGAACAGCTTGCTCTCGATGGCATCCTTCATCTGGGACTTCGGATAATCTATGGCCATAGCCTCGTCCAGCGATTTCTTCAGCAATGCACGATGACCATTCCTGTCGATAGGCGTATCCTTCGACCCGTCCGGAATCCAGGTATTGTGCACGCAAGGCGAACCTAGCTGCCTGCCTATTTCCGCCGAAATGGCGCGGCATCTTTTAACATGCTCCACCCAGAATTTGCGATTTTCCTCATTCTTACTCGAGAGGGTAAACCCATCGGCAGCCCTGGGATGTGAGAAACAGGTGGCATTGAAATCCAGTCCGATTCCAAGTTTCTTGCACCAGTTTATCCAACTTTGAAAATGCTTTACTTCAATCTGATCGCGATCGACCTTTTCACCTTTGAAATCGCCATATATCGCGTGTAAATTCAATCTATGCTTACCAGGAAGCAGCACCAAAACCTTTTCCAGGTCACTCCTCATCTGTTCAATAGTGGTTGCCTTACCAGGATAGTTTCCGGTAGCCTGAATACCCCCACCTGAAAGAGTGGCGTCGGGAGTTTCGAAACCACCCACATCATCTGTCTGCCAGCAGTGCAGCGAAATCACCACTTCGTTCATCTTCTTCAAAACGACATCCGTATCGACGCCCAGATCTGCATATTGAGCCTTTGCAATAGCATAAGCCTGCTTAACTAATTCCTTGTTCATTTTTGATAAATTTTATTCCATGAAAAATAATTCCGTCAAAGGTTTTGTAACCGGAGAGTTATCCGGGTTAGATACCATGATGTCCGACATGTATTTCCACCATTTCTGTACGATTTCGGTCTGGCCGAGATCCTGTGAACCACCTTCCCCACTTACCTTCTGAAAGGCAAAAAGGATATCGGTCTCCTCATCCAGAAAAATGGAATATTCGCTGATGCCTGCCTCTTTCAGCAGTTGGTGCAACTCGGGCCATAATTCGTCGTGGCGCCGTTTGTAAGCTTCTTTTTGTCCCTTGTTCAAATGCATTTTAAAAGCTACTCTCATAAGATCCTCCTTTCTTACATGGCATTTCCGATCCCCACCAGGACTACCGCTCCAAGAATCACGACGATTCCAACGGTGAAAGTCAATTTAGTTTTAGGCGCTACACCGGTCCACTCTTTGCGGTAAATACCCCACATATTGGCAGTAAGTATGATGGTCGACATGTGCAGAATCCAAGAACTTGCACCGTTGCCCAGTTTACTTTCACCCATTCCATAGAAGAAGAATTGCATGAACCAGGTCGTCCCTGCCAAAGCGGAAAACATAATATTGCGTGCAATTGGTGTTTTTGCGTTGACAAAATCTCCGTAGGTCTTGTTTTTCAAACTAAGGATGGTCGTCCAGATTAAATTGGTTGTCAATCCTCCCCAGAGGATGACAATATACGATACGTTATTCTGAAAAAGCGGATTACATCCTTTTACAACGGCAACTTCCGCCATCGGTTTAGCTACTTCTATACCAAAATTAAAGAATGAACTGAGTACCCCTGAAATTACTGCTATGATCAAACCCTTCACCAGTGCAAACTCAGCCACGCTGGCCTTTTGCTCTTCCTCCGACAGCTCCTTTTCCTTCATCATTCCGGCTTTGCCCGAAATGGCAATCCCGATAATACAAACCAGCACGCCTAAGAGTACCAGCCGACCGCCGGTTGTTGTCATCATGTGGGTAAAAGAGACTTTTCCCAAGGTAGGGTTGATGGAGTAATAAATGGACGGGACAATCGCGCCAAAGGCAGCGCAGAAGCCCAAAACAACGGAATTACCAAGCGACATTCCCAGGTATCTGACTCCCAGTCCGTAGGTCAGTCCACCAATACCCCAAAGCAAACCCATCAGGAATGTAAGGTAAAATATCTGGGATGAGCTGGCTGAAACGATGGCAGCAAAGCCTGGAATTGTCAGATAAGCGGCCAGTGGGGGAACGATTAGCCAGGAGAAGAGTCCGCCCACAATCCAATAGCTCTCCCAGGCCCAGCCCTTAACTTTGTTGTAAGGCATGTAAAAACTTCCGGATGCGAATCCACCAATCGAATGAAAAATAACGCCTAATAATGCATTCATAATTTGCTTGGTTAAATAAGGAAAATATATCTATTATGACAAAATTCAGTAAGTTTGTAAGTGCAAATATAATGAGTGTTATAAGAAATATCAATGTATTTTCTGACTGTTAATATACACAAATTGACAATATAATGCCGGATGAATCTTATGCAAAATATATCAATGCCGGTCAGCTGGACAGGGAATGGGGATTCTATCTCACGGTAGCCGGATTTGCCAGGATCCTTCCGGCTCAGATCTATCCTCCCAGGGCGCATCCAAGTGGATACTATTTCACCTGGGAAAAGGGACGAACCCTTCAGGAATATCAGATCAATTATATCACGGAAGGATCCGGGATTTTTGAGACAGCGACGGAACAGTTCCAGGTAGAATCAGGCTCCGTACTGCTGGTCCGACCAGGAGTATGGCACCGTTACAGACCGGATCCCGACGCAGGATGGAATGAACATTATGTTGGATTTAATGGAGATTTCTGCGAAAATCTTTTGCAGGAGGAATACTTCCCTGTTAAGAAACCGGTACTCTATGTCGGGTTTCATGAACGCTTATTAAAGCTTTTCTTTGAGGTCATCCAGCATGTGAAGGAGGAGAAAAGCGGTCACCAGCAGATGGCCTCAGCCAATACCATCCTAATAATCAGCACAATTCTGTCGATTGTAAGAAACCAGGAATTTGCAGGGAAAAACATTGAACATACCATTAGAAAGGCATGTCTCTATTTCAGGGACAACCTCAACAGGAATGTGAACATCGAAGAGCTTGCCGCCAGGATGAATGTGGGATATTCCTATTTCAGGCAGATGTTCAGAAAGTATACAGGCATTTCCCCCACGCAGTATCACCTGTCGCTCAGGATTCAAAGAGCCAAGGATTTATTGGTTTCTACGGATATCAGCTTCAAGGAGATCGCGATCGAGCTCGGATTTGAATCCTACTTTTACTTCTCAAGAATTTTCAAAGACAAGACCGGTAAGAGTCCGATGGAATTTAGAAAGGAATATTACCAGGAAGGCTAAACCTCTACAATTTTATTCCCCGTCTCAGGCCCCGTCTCAGATAGGGAGCCCTCATCTCTTTATCGTAATAATAAAGCATGAAGCCATCCGAATGGGAGGTAGTGAAACCATTGCGGGTTAACATGGTATTTTTTCTGAAACGGATAAGGAAAGATCGCAAATTGCTCATTCAGACTTAACCTTTGTTCCTTTTGAGCGTAATAGTAACTTTGGAAGATTAAGTCTAATATTTGCTAAAAATCATTAACATGCAAAATCACAAAGATTGGCACGCGAAACACCAGGAGACTTTGACTTTTGGAAGTAGAATTGCTGATTCTGTTGCAAAAGGGATGGGATCATGGAGTTTCATTATTATTCAGACCATATTGGTGGTGCTTTGGATGGGTTTGAACCTCGTTGGGTACGTTTATCACTGGGATGTTTACCCATTTATACTGCTAAATCTGGTCTTCTCTACCCAGGCAGCTTATGCAGCGCCTATAATAATGATGTCCCAAAACCGGCAAAACGACCGTGACAGGGTTCAGGCTCAAGCTGATTACCAAACCAATATTGACGCAAAACTGGAAATTGAAGCCTTATCGAAGAAACTGAATTCCCTTGATGTAGACAAACTGGATAAAATTATAAGATTGCTGGAAGAAGGTAAATAGCCTGGTTGCTCCTAAAATAATAGAGAGCCAGAACTAATTCTGACTCTCTAAAATTGTCTTTAATTACTGTTTTCCAGCATGCCCTTTCTTTAGCAAAAGGAAATTCAGCGCAATGAATAATGCTATATAGAAAACACCAATTCCTATATTCAAAATAGAAAAATCAGATTCCGGATTTTGTCCGACTAATTTACTCATTGGATTTGGGATCATATATCC
Organism: Prolixibacteraceae bacterium; assembly: GCA_037137375.1. Classification (GTDB taxonomy): domain Bacteria; phylum Bacteroidota; class Bacteroidia; order Bacteroidales; family Prolixibacteraceae; genus CAINVV01. The sequence continues at coordinate 191,748 of JBAXKJ010000001.1, read as the reverse complement.
TATCAGGTGCATGGGCAAAAACCTGGCGATGTTTGCCGACAATTTTGCTGCTGCAACATTCTCAATGATAACAGTGTATAATATCAATATTCCAAAAACAAAGCCAGATTTCTTTAGCCAGGAGCTTAAAAAATAGGCCAGATTGAAATATAGAATTAAGGTGAAAAAATAAACAAACAGGATACTGGAACCTGTAAACATACTGACGTTACTCTGAGAATTACCAAGGATAAGCGTCAATATCACAAGCAGAATCACGGCTACAATACTAAAAACTAAGATCACAAGTTCCTTCGCCCAAATTATTTCCCATTTACTCAACCCATCAATGATATTTTGTCTCAGGGTTTTATAGGTGTACTCATTCGTAACAATGGTAATTATTATTAAGGCAAGAAGGAGCTTAAACCAACTGGCAAGGTAGGCCAGATTGTGCCATACACCTGGAAAGTTAAAGACAGAATACCCTTGTTGTATTAAATCTGCCATTCCTGATTGTTGGTGTCTTGCATTAGCAGCAGAAAACGATTTCAGAATATTGTCAAACCCAAAGGCAACGGGAGCAAAAAGAACAATATATAGTCCTAATATAACCCAAATCGTTCTGTTATAAATGATCTTATTCAATTCGATTTTAAGTAATCTTATCATGGCTAATTTGTTATTTCTAAGAATTGCTTTTCCAAATTTTTCTTTTTACTCGCAAAATGGGTTAACACGATCCCTTTGTTGAAAAAATATTGATTTATATCTCCGTTAGAAACTTCTTTAGACAATTTTACGACATACTTGTCTGACTCCAGTGTCACTTCGATCATATTAATATTTTCCTTGATAGCATTATACAGCTCATTCATATTGTCCGATTTGAGTTCAAGAATATACTCATCACCAAGCAATTCACTTACTTTTCCTTGAACCAGGAGTGTTCCTTTTTTAATAATTGCCACGTGAGAGCATAACTTTTCTACCTCATCAAGCATATGACTGGCAAGAAGAACTGTTATTCCTTCACTGGCAACCAATTGGATTAACTTCCTGATCTCGGCAATACCTTGAGGATCCAATCCGTTGGTTGGTTCATCTAAAACCAGGACTTCCGGATTCCCAAGAAGAGCAGCGCCTATAGCCAACCGTTGCTTCATTCCAAGTGAAAAGGTCTTGAATTTGTCTTTTCTTCTTTCAAAAAGGTCAACGATTTTTAAGACCCTTTCTATATCCGAAAACGGTACTTCTTTGATGAGGGCAGAAATTTTAAGATTTCTTTCAGCCGACAGATATCCATAAAAATTTGGTGTTTCTAATATCGCACCGATTTTCTTTCGAAGTTTGTGAGAAGGATCTTGTCCAAACCATTGGAAAGTACCGGAATTTTGCGGAATGACATCGAGTAAGATTCCCAGGGTTGTCGTTTTACCACTTCCGTTTGGGCCAAGTATCCCAAAGACAGAGCCCTGCTCAACCTCAAGAGAAAGACCCTTTAGAACCTGTAACTTTCCATAGCTTTTTGATAGTTTATCAGTGGTTAACACTTTTGTCATATCGATTCAAATTTTTATTGATTTAAAACAGAACCCCCTTATTGCTTTCTCTAACTGAATTATTTTTTAGGATTCAATGCATCTTCAATTCTCCTGCTCATATCTTTCAAATGAATTTTTGTCATCTGGTCGGTTGAAGCAGTGGCGGCAGCATTAATATCGGATTTTAACTCGGTCAGATTCGCCCGAAGTGAACTTGTAACATCCACCAAATCCGGTTCTGCCATTGTCAGCATTGAAGCAAGTAAGCCCGCTATATCGGTTGGAAGTTTTGTTTCACCCGGATTCAATAGTTTATTGACTTGCTTAATATAGGTCTGTTGAAGTTGCCTGCGATAAATATCAATCGGTTCATGGCTGTACAATTCATTCCAAACTCCTTTTTTAAGGTCACTTAACAACTCAATAATCGAATAAACGTCTTTATTTGCAGTATTTGCCTGAGCCTCAACTAGGTTATCGAGTTTTGACCTTTTCAGAATACCTCCGAGTGCATTTTCTTGCAGTGTTCCTACAATTTTTAATCCATTGATCCCGGCTTTATCAAATATTTCATTATTGAGCAACCATTTGGGTGTGCTAAAAACATTTTTATTGATATGCAAAACTGCTTCCTTTTGCTGGCTTTTTGATTCTGACATATAAACCGGGCCGGATTCTTCTACGGTTTTTGGCGTTCTTAATATGCCGCCTACCCTGGCAATTACGTGGTTGTTATAACGCTCAAACTGGTTTACAACTTCCTTGTACATGGTGCTTAATCCCTGATAGTCTTCATTGGGCTGCTTTGTCCACTCCATCAGTTTAGGAACAATGCGCTGAAGATTTTTAATTCCATACATGCTTCCTTTAACTGCATCATCTCCAACTTGTTCTGTCAGACATCTAGGATCTTCACGATAGAATTCACCATCTCCAAACCAAAGACGTTTGTTCTTTAGTTTTTCAATCACCCATTTATTTAGATAGGATTTTTCCTCATCAGGTGTTTTATATTGGAGAAACCTTCTGTAACCCCATTCGATGGCCCAGTCGTCATAATCATTGATCCGGGGGAATATTCCCTTTTCACCAATGCTGTCTTCAGGTTGGGCAACATAATTAAACCTGGCATAATCCATAATAGAAGGAGTGTGTCCGTTTTTTTCAACCCATGCCTTATTCCTGAGGTTTTCTACAGGAACCGTAGAACTTGAACCAAAATTGTGACGAAGCCCGAGGGTATGGCCAATCTCATGCGAGGATACAAAACGGATCAGCTGACCCATCAGCGCATCATCAAAAACCATTTTTCTAGCCCGTGGGTCATTGGGTCCAGCCTGTATCATATACCAGTTCCGAAGCAAGCTCATTACATTATGATACCAGTTGACATGACTTTCCATGATTTCACCACTACGAGGGTCTGCAATACTTGGTCCACTTGCATTCGCAGTAGTAGAGGCCTTATAGACGATAGCTGAATGGAGTGCATCATCAAGATTCCATTCCGGATCTTCCTTTTTAGTGGGAGCCCTTTTGGCATAAATCGCATTCTTGAATCCTGCCTTTTCGAAGGTTGATTGCCAATCGTTTATTCCCTGAATCAAATAGGGAATCCATTTTTCGGGTGTCGCCGGATCAATATAAAATACAATCGGTTTCTTAGGTTCAACAAGTTCACCTTTCATGTATTTTTCCCGGTCTGCATCTTTTGGTTCCAAACGCCAGCGTTTGACCATAGTAACCGATTTGACTCCCTGTGGATTGAGGTCATAATCTGTATAGCCCACGTCAAAATAACCAACCCGGGAATCTCCATACCTCGCCTGCATAGGTACTTTAGGCAATAAAACCATGGAGCTGTTCAATTCTAAAGTAATATTTCCCCCGCCAGAACCCGGACTAAGGGGAGATGCCGATTTTGTATAAGTCTTCACAGCTGTGATTTCTATATTAATCGGAAATGATTGAATACTAACAAGGTATGATTTATCTGGCTGAACGGCTGATAATTTTCCGGCGCTTTTAGCCGAACTGCTCAAATAAAGCACATCATTATCCCCATTAATAAAATCGGTTATTTCTATGACTACCCCGGACGAATCTTTTGTAAATGCTTTAATGTCAAATGAGGTTGAAATAGGATAGACATTGGAATTCTTAACCGCAGTAAACATGGAAGAGGTGGAATCTTTCGATTGGTCAGTAAAATAGATCGTGCGGATAAAGACTTTATTTTTCGGCCCCTTTTCGAACCAGACTACTTTTTGGCTTATCTGATCGCCTGCATCCTGAAATGGGGAGTCACTACCCACGCCGGAAGGAGCTTTCGAAACCCTGTTAACAACGAGAATCTCTTTCTTGAAAAGTGAATCAGGGATTTCAAAATAATATTTTTCATCAACCTTATGAACCTTAAAGAGTCCCTTATCTGTCTTAGCTTTTGCAGTAATCACTTCCGCATAAGGTCTTGGCTTAGATGCCATTGGCATTCTAAAACCACTGCCTGGTGTGGTTTTGGCAGAGTCGGGATTAGTGTCGCCCTGGGCATAAATAGAAACATAACAGAAAGAGGCAATTAATAAAACTAGAAATTTTCGTAATAATAATTTCATTTTTGGGGTGTTTTTAGAATTGATATATAATGCAATGAATTGATTACTGGATGTTCAGACTAAATTATTAATTATTTGGGCAATACCTCGTTCAATTTTTTAAATAGTTCCTCGCCCTTGATATTCTTGGCAATAATCTTTCCTGTTGGATCGATTAAAAAGTTTTGAGGAATAGCGGTGATGCCATAAAGAACGGCTACTTCGTTCTTCCAGAATTTTAAGTCACTCACATGAGTCCAGGTAAGCCCATCCGCATGAATCGCATCCATCCAAGCCTGATGTTTATCCGGACGATCTAGGGAAACACTAAGCACTGTGAAATTTTTATCTTTAAATTGATGAAAGGCCTTTACTACATTAGGGTTTTCGTGCCGGCAAGGAGAGCACCAACTGGCCCAGAAATCTAACAACACAAATTTTCCTTTAAATGAGGACAATGATACTGGTTTTCCAATGGTGTCATTTTGTGTAAATGGCAAGGCATATGCACCGATTCCCGCTTTTTTCTCGATTTCTATATTCTCCCTGAAAACTAGTCCGGAAGGTGATTTTTGCACCGATAGCGGAAAACTCTCGAAAATGGGTTCAATTTTACTGGCTTCAAAATCAAATCCGGCATAGGTGCGCAGCAAAGCTAAAGCAATGGGTGAATTTGGATTTTGCAATACATAAGGTAGATATACTTTTTCCTTTTTTTCCTGTTCTATTGCCTGATAAATGGAAGCATTTTTTTTAGAATCTGTACTATTCCCTTCCCGCAAATTCTTCATGATTACAGAGGTTATTTGTATTGACTTCGCAGTGTAAGGCTCAAGCATTTTAGTAAATTCCTCATAAGCGATCTGCGATTTTGAACCTGTAATCTTTGCAAATTTTACGGAGTCTTTGATGTCAATTTCAATATTGCAGGGCTCTATATAGAAGTATTTTAATTCAATACGTGGTCTCTTCTCTCCATTCGCAAGTTCGAAACGAAAGATAAGAGTGGCCAGGGTAGTCTCGGTAAGTTTATTGCTAAAAGTAAACCGGCCATTTTTTAAGGTGGTGCTATCTGAGATATCATTTTTCCCGGTCGTATATTTTAGTTGGATTAACTTCACTGGCCGATCACTAACAAAGCGACCCACAATCTTAAACTCCTGTGCCTGTAGTGTAAAAAAGGTAGAGACAGAGAGGTAAAATACAAAAAGAAATTTATTCATGATTCAAATGATATAAAGTTATGGATTATCCTGCATTCCGGGATTGTCACTCAGAATTCTTCCCGGTAATTTTAATGTTAAGCGATCAGTTTTACACGGATAAGTTTGTGTCGTTCCATCCGCAAAATATAAGGTATGGACATAGGTGTTTGCCTTAAACAGCGGATCAACTGACAGCCTTCTCATATCAAACCAGCGCACTCCTATAAATGCAAATTCCCTGAGTCGTTCATCAATTACAAACTGGATCATCTGAGTTTGGGTTAATCCGGTTGGAACTGCGGCAGATGCAACAGGCATTCTTCTCTGCCTGAAGTACAATAAGTCTTCACTGGCGCTGCCTGTTCCATACAAGCTATTCACCCTTGCCCTGCACTCTGCCCTCATCAGGTAGATTTCAGGGATGTTCATTCCTGTAGCCTGGATGAGAGGCCAAAGTCTCCTCATGGATCCGGCCGGGTAGGTCAGGCTGGTGCTGCTATAATATTTTCTTCTTAAATCGGCAGCAGAATAAAGAGCTGCAACTGAAGGAGCTAAAACGAAATAACTATTTGCGCTGCTATTGTATGAATTGACATCCTGACGACCATAGATACTCTCAATATTGTTTGGTAAAGTTGGGAGAGCCGGTCCACTGGTGGCCATAGTGGAAGAATATAACTGGCCCCCGACCAAAAAATCCACATTGTAATCATATAGTTTGGTGGTTACTCCCGTATTGGATGTAATATTGGCGATAGCTCCATCCAGGTATGGTAAGGCCTCGCTATATTTACCCATAGCTAAATATACTTTACCAAGAAAAGCTTGGGCAACTGCCTGTGATGCCCGGTGTTTCGAGGTAACGATTGTTGGCAAATCCGGAATTGCAGTTTTTAAGTCTGAAATCATCAGGTCATAGGTTTCCTGCAAGGTGGGCCTGTCGTAAGTTGCGTTAATATCGGCCTTTGTAATTAATGGAAATCCTAAATCAGTAGCTGCAGTAGCAGGGTTATAAGGTTTGGTAAAAAGTGTTGTAAAGTGCAGATAAATCCAAACTCTTTGAGTCAATGCTTCAGCTAGAATTTCCCTTTTTACTGCATCAGTACCACCTTCGGAATCCATCACTTCGTTAATAATTTTGTTGCACACGTACAAAATTTTCGTCAAAGCCGTAATTTGGGTAGGCTCTGCTGCTGGCTCAAAGATATTATCTTCAAAACGAAAAAGCCGTTGATCAAAAACCGGACGAGCGCCAAAAAGAGGATCCCTTGCGACTACCTCATCCCCAAGGACAGAATAGATTGGAGCAATACTAAAAAGCGTAAAATTGGTGGAGTTTAAAATTTTGTCATAATCGTATGTTTTCTCAACTATCAATTTTCCTTTCGGAATCACCTCTAAGAAACTTTTATCACATGCCCCAAACGCCAGTAATGTGATTAACAGGAACAGGGCTTGCATTTTATATATAGACAGATATTTCATATCGTAAATGTTTTTAGGTTTAAAATTTTACATTTAATCCAATAGTTATCGCACCCTGCCCTACCGGCATTTTTCTATCCAACGTATAATTTATGTCCGATATCTGAAATTCAGGATCCAGACCAAATTTATTGGCCTTCCACAACATCACATTGGAAAGTTGTATCCTAAGCTGGATCTCATCAACTTTCAATTTTTCAAGGAAAGTTTTGGGCATTCTGTAGGAGAGACTGATATCTCTCATTTTGATATAAGAGGCATCATACACGTTGTTGCTACCATAAAAATAGTAGGCGGTATTTCTTCTGGCGGTATTGGTTGTGATATAGGAAGGTACATCCGTAATATTTTCATCGCCCGGTTGTTTCCAACGATCAAGGATTTCGGTGCTCACATTTCCTGATGTTAGTTCAGGATAGCCGCCTTGGGAAAATGAGACCTGTAATGGATCCAATCTTCCTCCACTCAGTTGTTGCAAGGCATCGCGTCTTCCATAATATCCCAAATTAAAGATGATACTGGACGATAAACTGAAGTTTTTATACCTCACAAAGTTCAGGAAACCACCATTCCAGACTGGCTGGAAGGTGCCCATATATTTTGCCCCATCCACCGAAAGTCCGGTAACGAGGTTTGCTTTGTATTTGGTACCATCAGGAAGATAAATTTGCGGATCCCCCATATTATCCAAACCAGCCCAATTATAGGCAAATATGGATAGCGCAGGATAACCCTCGTAGTATTTGGTCTGTTGAACGAGCCTGGACAAGTCGGAAATAGCAGTCGGCTGGACGAGTTTGGTAATCTTATTTACATTATACGACATATTGAGCGTAGTACTCCAGGTGAAGTCCCTGGTTGAGATATTAATAGAATTCAATGAAAACTCAACTCCCTTGTTGTACATATCACCGAAATTACCGGTCACACTCGAAGGACCCGACAACAGGTTTGTGGGTAATTGTCCGATCAGATCTGTTGTTCTTCTTTTATAAACATCGATGCTTCCGGACAATCTATTCTTAAAGAACCCATAATCGACACCGATATTGATATTTTCTGTTCTCTCCCAACCCAGACCTCTGTTTGCATAAGTGGATATGCTCAATCCGGGCCCGGGGGCAAATGAAGAAACACTCGAAGTCATTACATCATAAGAGGTAGCCGAACCGGGTCGGGGTGCATTACCGGTAATTCCATATGTGACCCTTAAATCCAGATTTGATATTCGGTTGTTTTGTTTGATAAAATCCTCCTTGCCTATTTGCCATTTAGCTCCTACACTCCATACGGGCCTTCTTTGAACGGATTTATCAATGCCAAACAAATTCGATTGATCACTCCTCCAACTTCCATTAATGGTATATTTGGAATTATAGGTATATCCACCGGTTGCAAAATAAGAAGAGACCCTCGTGAGAGACCAGGATTCCGAATAAACCTGATTTGAATACAAACTCCTGTTGCTGGTGTTATGTGCAGCGACAGGCGTAGAAACCCCGTTAGTAGCTAATGATTTGAAATCTACATTCTGGTAAGTCATCAACAATGGATCGTAACCGAAGACCGTCGAGTTTGAACTGCTAAAGGAACTTTCCTGAGCCTCTTGCCCCAATAATAAGGTTATTTGGTGTTTCCTTTCATTAAAAGAAGCATCGTAATCGAGTAAATTACGTACCGTCCATCCACTCTGAGCCGAGTTGGCAGTGTTTAATTGTCCTCCGGTATTTGGAAAATAGTAAGTTGGCAAGGTAGAGGGAGCCACTGCAGCCTGAGTAAACTGGACTAGCATACTCCTGACCGGAAAACTTGTTTCATCATCGAACATGGTAGTAAGCGTAGACCCTTTGCTGTAGCCATAAGTTCCTTCAAACTTCAATCCGTCAAATATTTTTACAGATCCACCAGCTGTAACCCTTCCCAGGATTGTATTACTGTTTGTCTCCCCTCTGTTGAACTCGTCAATAGGACTATAGTCAAGATTAATCTTGCTTTGATTCTGAAAAGTTGTTTTTAATTCGGGAGTTGTAATAAAGGATAGATAGGACAGATCAAGTGATTTACCATTTTCATCCTTAAACATCTGGTACGGCAAAAATCTATCGTCAACAGTAATTGTTCTTTTATTACTCGAAACGTTGTTGGTCAAATCCGTGATAAGAAAAATATTGATGCGATTGCCTAAGGTCAAATCCTGGCGTAAATTAACAAAGTACTTATTGTTTTTTTCTCCCGGAACGCTGCTTTGATCGTTGACATCAGAGAAAGATCCGTAAAAACTATATGATTTGCTCCCACCGTTGATTGAAATAGTTTGATTGATCAGTGACTTATTCCGATAAAAAAGTTCACCAATCTGTTTACGATTGTCTAATCTGGACAAACTGTCCAGTCTTGCATTTGCCTGTGAAGCAGAGATTACCCCTCTGTATTGATCATACAAAATTCTTTCGTGGGGAGCCACAATGTTCATGGATGTTGCGCTCGTAAAAGTTGACGCATTACTCCAGGTATTCACCACAGGATCGAAGATTTCCCTTGCAGTTTTAATGAAATCAGCACTTGACAACCTTGGCCAGTAATTATAATCAGGTTTACCTTGCATATTGTAGGAAACATCATATTGCACCTTTATTTTTTCGTTTAGGGCGCCTTTTTTAGTAGTGATAACAACCACTCCATTAGCGGCCCTGGCTCCCCAGATGGAAGATGCCGTGGCATCTTTTAAAACAGTAATTGTTTCTACATCGTTGGCATTAAGAGAACCAAGATCGTCTATAATTATTCCGTTTACCACACATAGAGGTGCCCTGTCAGATTGGACAGAACCAATACCCCGAATAATATACTGGTTGGAGTTACCTTCCCCCGTTAACATCCTATTTGAACTGGAAGGAGATGAGCCTTGTGCAAGATTGACGATAAAACCAGGTACAGTGCCCTCCAAACGTTGCAATAAGTTCGGACTGCTTGACCGGTCCTGAATAATCGTCGGATTGGGTTTTGTAAAAGATCCGGCGCTTCTTTCTCTTGGTATTTTCTGATATCCGGTCGAGAAAACCACATTATCCGACAATACAATATTGGCTTCTTCTAAAGTAACATCAATCACAACTCGGCCATCAATGTTTAATTCAACAGGCTTAAAGCCAACAGAAGAAATCACAAGAATGTTGTCGGTCTTTTCAATTTTCAAGGAATAAACCCCGTTGGAATCAGATGATATTCCCCTTTTTGTACCCTTCACAATAATGCTAGCACCTGGAATCGGCATCCCATCCTTACTGATCACCTTTCCCGTAATAGTAATCTGTTGTGGAAATGCAGTCTGGTCAGGAGCTGTTTTTTCAGGTAAAATTGGTTTGTTCTTTAAAAACAAGGTGATGGTTTGATTTTCGACCGACCAGGAAAAATTCTGAGTGGCACAGATTTCATCCATGACTTGATTAACTGCCTCCTCCGAAAAATTTACAGTGACCGCGTTAGCCTTATCCAGCAGTGTTTCATCATAGAAAAACATATAGCCGGTCTGTTTTTCAACGACCGACAAGACTTCCTTTAAAGAAACATTCTGGCCCGAAAAATTTACCTTCTGCGCAGAAACGTCTGCTGCATAAATTTGCACGACAGAAGCAACCAATAAATAAAGTATTAGTCTCATAGTCCGCATACATTTTCTAAACGAAACATCATTCCAAAAATCATTAAATTTCATACTTTTGTGCTTTTGGGTGAAATAATAAGTATTGACTAGCTGTTATGTATTTGAATTTTGCCCTCATTTTTACCGGAAATGTTCGCACCATTTCCGGTTTTTTTCAGACCTAATTCCGGTTTGAATTCTTAAGACCCTACATATATTGTTTTTCCCTCAATTTTAAATTTAATATCGTTTTTTTCAAGTATTTTCAGTGCTTTCGAAAGGATTAAGTCCCGCTGGATTTTACCGCCAAACTTTCTGTTATCGGGTTTTCCTTCAAATACGACTTCGACACCATACCACCTTGCAATCTGACTCATTACATCCTTTAGCGAAGAGGAAGAAAAAAGGAAATAGCCATTTTTCCAGGCCACAACCTTTTCCAGGTTCACATCGCTATTGATCAGAACCTGTCCATCTGAATTAAGTTGTGCTTGTTGCCCGGGTGATATTTGGACTGACTTTTGAAGCACTCCTTTGACATTTGGATTTGAGGTGGCAAGATTAACATTCGGTGTGAACTTAATGCTTCCCTCCAGCAAGGTTGTTTTAATTGTTTCCTCATCCGAATAAGAGTTGATATTGAAATGGGTACCTAACACTTCAACAGACCCTTTCCCAGCCACATCCACAATGAATGGTATATTTTTCTGCCGACCTTTCCTCTCTGAAACTTGTGAATATTGAGGTCTTACTTCGAAGTAAACCTCTCCCGTAATAAAAATTTTCCTTTCCTTTCCGTTAAAAGTGGCAGGAAACCTAACGGAGGAAGCTGCATTGAGCCATACCTGGGTCCCATCCGATAAGGTGAGTTGATATTGGCCTCCAACAGGTGTTGAAATTGTATTGTAATCAGTTTTATCAGATATTTTGTTGTCAGCAACGTATTCTATCTTCCCCTCATCTGATTTTATTACCTGAGCTCCAGTCTGACGGGTGATCATTCCCTTTGAGGCAGTGTCTAGTATAATTTGACCTCCATTCTCCAAGGTAAGAACAGCCCTGTTGCCACCGGGAAGAATTTCTTTTATCGGGGTCGTTTTTTCCTGAGCGAAATGTTTAGCAGGGTCATTTTTCGAAAAAAGGTAATAAGTACCGGTACCCAGAAAAATAATAAAAACGGCTGCGGCAACATATTGGAACCATGCGTTGGCAGTAAATGGAATGATCTTTTTCCCATGCCGATTTTCCTTGAAGTCTATTTTTGATTTTACAATCGAATAGGATTCATCAATTAAACAACGGATTTTTTCATCTCTATCTTTTATATCGGCCGAATCTGTTTCAAAGTGCTGTTGTATAAGGGCACGAAGGCTGAATTCGTTATCATCAAGATCGAATTCTTTTAGTAGAAGTTTAACCTCATCAGGGGAGCATCTGTTTTCCAGATATTTTCTGAACAGTTCCTTCATAATTAAACAGTTTGTTTTACTATCTAATACGTCCGGGATTTATTTTACCTCTGCTCCGGTATAAATAAATATTTTAGTGAGTACCGTCAGGAGGATTACTGATTTTATGGCTCAAATTGTCTTTGAAACAATGATAAGCATAAGTAGTTCAGGGTGGCTGGTTAAAAATTTACGAATCGACTTATTAGCTTTTACGATGTGATCACTGATCGTGGAAACAGATATTCCCAGCTTTTTACTTATTTCGTCATAACTCATGTCTTCCAGTTTTGAAAGCCTGAATACAAGTTGCCGCTGTGTCGGTAGTGTCCTAATGGCCATTTCAAGAATCCTTGAATCTTCTTTGTGGAAATATTCAGTTTCAATATGTTCGTAGTGCTCAGTTGCTGTAACAATGAGTGTCTCATAGAGCTTTTTGTCGCGTACAACTTTCCTGAAGAAATCATAGGCTTTGTTTTCAGCAATTGTATATAAATAGGAACGAAACGATTTTTCAGGATCAATATTATTTCGGTTTTCCCAAACTTTCAAAAAGACATCCTGAATAATTTCTTGTGCTGCAGCATCCGATTTAACAAGTTTTAAAAGTGAAGAAAACAACCTTGGACTATACAAATAGTATATTTTCTCAAAAGCAACAGGGTTACTATTGGATAATTGCTTCAACAATTCCTTTTCCTGAAAACTTCTTTCTATTCCCATTTACGGATGTAAATCGAATTGTTTAACTCGGCTAATTTCAACCTCCTTTGTGTGTCCAGCAATCCAGGTATAACATTCACCAGCAAAAACCTATTAGCTATTCTTCCTAATCAATGGTAAATTTATTCTTTTTTTCAACTTAGCAATGGACCTGATCTTTTTGATCCTTTTTTCCTTCGTGCCAGAAAGTAATTCAAGTCGAAATTATTCGATAAAGTATTTATTATTAGACTATTCCGAACAATTGAATTGGACGACCATCTACTGCAAATAACACTAAACATTTTTGAAAAAACTGTCCAATAATTGGGGTTTATGCAACGATTATAGGCGATATGTTTGAAATTCCAATTCTATGATAACTGAACATGTTCTGATTATCATTGATTACGGATGCAGCATCAAATCAATTATATTTGTATAACATGGTCAATCAAATTATGTGGCGTTTTCTAATTAAAACCTATTTTACTCTAGTTACTGTATTGTCGGTATTTTGGGTCAATGCCCAACCGAGTAACATGTCTATTCGATATCTTCGGACAGAAGAAGGTTTGTCCCAGAACGAAGTGACTTCAATTCTTCAGGATAACGAAGGTTTCATGTGGTTTGGCACGCGCAGTGGCTTGAACCGTTACGATGGATACGAATTTCTTGTATTTAATCAAGTGCCGGGTGATAGCAGCAGTCTGGTCAATACTTCAATTGAAAGAATATACAAAGACAGTAAAGGGATCATTTGGATTGGAACAAAATCGAACGGAATCAGTCGGTATAATCCTGTAACCGGCAAGTTTTTAAACATGCCTTTCAAAAGAGATTCCTCACAAAATATTCTACCCGACAAACGGGTTATTTCATTTTGTGAAGACAACGATGGTGGGATGTGGATTGGAACCTGGAATGGTGGTCTGTTGAAATACTTTCCAGAAACGGGAAAGCGAAAAACATATAAATTGGGTTCTAATATTAATGTTATCATCAAATTATCCAATGGAATAGTCTGGGTCGGTACCAACTTTGGTTTATTCGAATATAATCATGCTTCTGATTCCTTTATACTTCAGAAAATCATACCTAACAACAATCAGATTCCCAGTATTCTTGAAGATAAAAATCATAAGTTCCTCTGGATATTGCATAACAATGTGAGCACTTTAGAAAAGTTCAATCTGGAAACCAGGTCTTCTCAGACTTTCTCTTTGAATCCTGCCGAAGAAAAAGAATTCGGGCAATTTAATGGCACTACCAAAATCATGCAGGATAACAATGGCTTGCTCTGGATTGGCACCTGGGGCAATGGTCTTTTTCAGTTCAATCCGGAAACTTCAGTATTTTCAAAAATCCCACTATATCCAAATCCATTATTTAAAAATAATAATGAATTCGATACCATTTTAGATATTTTTCAGGACATGAATAACAATATCTGGATTGGTTCAAATGGAGTTGGGGTGTGTCTTTTATCAGAAAAGCTAAAGTTTAATACCTTGGGATTGAGCAAGGATCAAACGCTTAACAAATGTGTGATGAGTGTCCTGGAAGACAAAAAGGGCACGCTTTGGGTGGGAACAAAGGGAAGCGGACTCTATTACTCAACGAACAAGGTGGACTTTTTTGAAGTTCCTTTTACAGCATTGAAAAATCAGGATCGCTTTAAACTTGTTAGAGCTATTTATGAGGATCGGCAAGGAAATATTTGGATTGGAACCAGTTATAATACAGGGATTATTCGTTACAAAAATGGAATTCCGGAATTAATTCCAAGTTCTGAATTTTTTAAGGATCGAAGATTTGATCTGATTATGAAGGCGGTAACTTTTACTGAGACCGACCAGTCGTTATACATCGGCACGCAACAACGTGGCCTTTTTTTGCTTGAAAAGAAAGCAGGATCATTCGGAAATATCAGAAATTACAAGGAAAAATACGGCGCCAGTGGGCAGTTGCAAAATGATCGGGTAAGTTACCTGCTAAAAGATTCAAAACAGCGGATTTGGGTGGCAACTTATGATGGTTTGTGTATTTATAATCCTGACGATAAGACTTTTATCGATATTAATACCTATTTTTCATTGCCTCAGTACTTTGATCCTAAAATCATATTTTGTCTTCACGAAAGCAGCGACAAAAGTATTTGGATTGGCACTCCGACCGGCTTGTATAATCTGGTTGAAAAAAATGGGAAAAATGCAGTTGTGCACTACATTACCAAAGAGAGCGGCTTGACAGGCAACCAGATTATGGGTATAACTGAAGATAACTCAGAGAACCTTTGGTTAAGCACCAATGCTGGTATTTCGAAATATAACCTGAAAACCAAGAAAATCCACAATTTTACTACAATTGATGGTCTTCGAAGTACGACCTTTTCTGAAACATCGTTTTGGAAAGGAAACAATAATACACTTTATTTTGGAGGCACTTTTGGTCTAAACTCATTCAACCCGAATGAGATAGTTGAAAGCGACTACAAGAACAGCATCGTTTTTACGAATCTATATTTATACAACCAGCGCGTTGAAATCGGGAAAGCCAACGGCAATCATATCATTCTCAAGAAGTCACTAAACAATACCATTGAATTTTCCCTTACTAATCAACAGAAAAATTTCCAAATTGAATTTTCAGCGCTGGATTATAAGGCTTCCGGTAAAAATCAGTATGCCTATAAACTGGACAATTTTGATAAAGACTGGAATAATATAGGCTCTCAGCATTTTATAAGCTTCAATAACTTACCAGCTGGTGAATATAACCTGAATATTAAGTCGTCGAGCAGTAATTATATATGGAATGAGCAGCCCCGGCAGCTTAAAATAATTATCAATCCTCCAATTTGGCAAACCTGGTATGCTATATTCTTTTATGTATTGTTGATATTGGGAATTGTAACTATTATCAGATGGAATGCGGTAAAGCAGGTTCAGATGGCCAAAAATCTCGAAATCGAAAAGATAAAGCACGAACAGGATCAGCGGATTAGCGAAATGAAATTTCAGTTTTTTACAAATATTTCGCATGAATTCCGAACGCCGCTCACGCTGATCTTTGCTCCTTTAAAAGAGCTGATGCAAAAAGCTCAGGTATACAAGCTCCAGGATGAAGCCATTGAGAAAATTCAGGTAATATATAAAAATGCAAATCAGTTGATGAAGCTGATAAATCAGTTACTCGATTTCAGAAAATCGGAGACAGAAAATTTGAAACTGGTTGCCAGATATTTAAATATTGAAGATTTTATTGATGAAGTCTGCTATCCATTCTATGAATTGGCTAGGATCAAGGATATTAAATTTCAAATCGACTCGACTTTGAAAAATAAAGAAATGTGGTTTGATCGTGACAAAATGGAAATGATCATTAATAACCTGGTCTCGAACGCATTTAAATTCAACAAAACAGCAGGATTCGTAAGGATTATCCTGGAAGAGAATGAAAATGAAGTGATTGTTATAGTGGCTGATGGCGGTAAGGGAATACCTTCCTCCGCAATAGATCATATTTTCGAGCGATTTTATCAGGTTGACAATGGCGAAAACATTGGCAGTACAGGTATTGGATTGGCTTTGGTTAAATATCTGGTTGAGCTGCACCATGGAATTATTGAGGTGGAAAGTGAATTAGGAAAAGGATCTGAATTCAGGTTAAAGCTTAAAAAGGGAAAGGATCATTTAAATTCAGAACAGCTTGTTTCAAATGAGGCAGAAAGCTTAACTTTTGCCAGGGAAGCAACTGCCATCAATCAATTTCTGCCTTCAAAAAGTAAGAAGAAAATCGTCTCTGATACGCGCATCTTAATTATCGAGGATAACCCGGATGTCAACCAATATCTCATAACACTTCTCGAGCCTTACTATCTTATTGACTCAGCCTTTAACGGAAAAGATGGATACGAAAAGGCGGTTGAATTAATTCCTGACTTGATTATTTCGGATGTGATGATGCCTGAAATGGACGGGTTTGAATTGTGTAAAAAAGTTAAGGCCAATACCTTGACTGATACCATCCCTGTAATTCTTCTAACGGCAAAAAGTGCGGATCAGTATAAGTTAATGGGAGTTCAAACCGGGGCGGATGATTATATCTCTAAACCATTCGATCCCAATTATTTAATTGAAAAGGTTCAAAAATTGCTGATTTCAAAAACTAAACTGAAGAAGCAATACAGCAGATCAATTCGTCTTGATCCTTCTGATATCGAAATTGAAGCTTCAGATGAGGTTTTCTTGAAAAAATGCATTTCTATTATTGAGAAAAATCTTCAAAACGATGGCTTTTCAGCTGAATCCCTGGCAACAATTTTAAATCTTAGCAGTTCATCACTTTACCGTAAATTAAAATCACTCACCAAATTATCATCGGCAGAATTCATCCGTAGCATTAGGATAAAAAGAGCGGCTCAATTACTTCAGAATAAAAATAAGACGGTTTCAGAAGTAGCCTATGAAGTAGGATTTAATGACCTGAAAAACTTTAGGGAAGTTTTCCATAAAAACTTCAATTGTTCACCTTCAGAATTTCGCAAAATGAATTCAATCGAATTTGATAAGGATAAGATTTAAAACCTCTGAACACTTTTTTTTATTTTGCTTTCATATTATTATGAATCAATCTATTAATCCGTGTAATTGACTCATAACACCCCTTGTTTTGAAAAATGGGTCAAGGCCTATTTGACCAATTTACCCCCCTGTATTTATTCACCAGACCCCTTCTTCTTCATTATTTGTAGCGAATTTTGATTACCATAACTATCATACTCAAGAGCAAATATGAAAAAAGATGTCAGTAACCTTATTGTACAATTCCTCTCCAATCATACTCTAAACATTTTTTTGTATATTGTATTAATTGCTTTGATCATATTCCTGATCAAATACCTCTAACGCCATAATTATACTTATGAAAAAATCATTGTTCAATTCTAAAAACAGCTAAGCCTCTTATTATGAAAGAATCAATTAAAAATTATTTAAAGAAGCTAAGTCTCTTGTTCATTGCATTAGTTTTTGCATGTGCAGGATGGGCGCAGCGAAGTATTAACGGGACCGTTTCCGATGAAAGCGGACAACCACTTCCGGGGGTCTCCGTAGTGGTCAAAGGCACTACAGTAGGTGTAGCAACAAATATGGATGGAAAATTCAGTCTGAACTTACCTTCTAATGCAAAAATCCTGGTTTTCACTTCTATCGGCATGAAACTGCTGGAAGAGCAAATTAATGGCCGTTCAAAAATAGATGTGAAGTTAATGGCCGAAACAATAGGACTGGAGGAAGTGGTTGCAATTGGTTATGGCACTCAAAAAAGGGTGACAATCACCGGAGCAGTTTCAAGTGTAGGATCTGAAGAATTAATGCAATCGCCCAATGCCAGTGTTGGTAATTCTCTGGCAGGACGGGTAACTGGTTTATCTTCCATCCAGTATACCGGAAAACCTGGAGCCGATGCCCCCGAAATTTATATTCGTGGAGTTGGTTCCTTAACCACAGATCGATCAAGTCCGTTAATGCTTGTGGACGGGGTTGAGCGTTCATTCAACCTGCTTGATCCTGCTGAAATTGAAAGTATTTCTGTGTTGAAAGATGCTTCTGCAACAGCCGTTTTTGGTGTTCGCGGTGCGAATGGCGTGATCATCGTAACAACTAAAAGAGGATTTTTGGGGGCGGCAAAAATTTCGCTTAGCTCGTCCTATGGAATGCAGGTGCCGACTCGTCTGCTGCAATTTGCCGACAGCTACACTTATGCCCTTCGTTACAATGAAGCTATGAAGAATGATGGTGGGTCTCAATACTTTTCGGACAAAGCTATTGAAGCTTTTCGGACGAATTCCGATCCGATTATTTATCCAAATATGGATTGGTTGTCATACGTCATGAAGCCATTTGCCCCGGAGTCAAAACAAAACATTAGTATTTCAGGGGGTACGCAACGTGTGAAATATTTTGTTTCACTGGGGGATACTTATCAAGGTGGTATGTTTAAAACATTTTCAAGTGGAAACAACTTTACCTACAACCGATATAACTACCGGTCAAACCTTGACATTGATGTGACCAACACCACCAAATTAGGTATCACGCTTGGAGGACAAGCTGGTGTAAGAAATGAACCAAATACCGTTGTCGAGGGTCTCTTCCGTGCCTTGTATTGGGCAGTTCCCTTTGCAGGAGCCGGGATTGTGGATGGAAAATGGCTCAAAAATGAAGGCACCTATGTTCCGGGGGCCACTAAAAATGATGGTTTAACCCCGTTTTATGGATTGGGTTTTATGAATCAGCTTCAAAGCACCCTTAATCTTGATATCAACCTGGTTCAAAAACTGGATTTTGTCACAAAAGGGCTATCATTCAGAATAAAAGGTGCGTACAATACAAATTATACACATACCAAAACAAGATCCTCTTCCATCGCATACTACCAGCCTTTCTATATTCATGATCTAAATACAACCTATCCGGCTACTGATAATACCATTGTTTATAAAAAGCAGGGAAGTGATGGAACCCTCAGCTATGGAGAATCATTTGGAAAAGGACGTGACTGGTATGCTGAAGCTGGTTTTAATTATGACCGCACTTTTGGGAAGCACCATGTTACCGGACTGGTTTTATACAACGAGAGCAAAACATTCTATCCAAGTCAATATTCGGATATTCCAGCCGGATTGGTGGGTTTGGTTGGTCGGGTCACTTACGACTATAAAACCCGCTATCAGCTCGATTTAAATATTGGATACAACGGATCCGAGAATTTCGCTCCCGGAAAACGTTTTGGATTTTTCCCTGCAGGATCAGCTGGATGGGTTTTGTCCGAAGAACCTTTTATGAAAGACCTGGGCCTAATTGAGTACCTTAAGTTACGCGTCTCTTATGGAGTTGTTGGTAATGACAAATTGGGCAGCAACCGGTTCCTGTATTTACCTGATAGTTATAATCCGAACAGTGGAGGATACAATTTTGGAACGAATAATCCAGCTAATCAAGCTGCAGCTGTTGAAGGATTAGTTGGGAATCCATTGGTAAGTTGGGAAAAGGCCCATAAGCAGAACTATGGTATCGATATTAAGTTATTCCATTCAAAATTTGGACTTAATTTCGACTATTTCATTGAAAACCGGGAGGACATACTCTGGAGTAGAAGTACAATACCTGGTTTTGTAGCCTATACCTCACCGGCTGTAAATCTGGGCAAGACTAAAAACCAGGGCTATGAAATCGAGGCAAACTGGAGGCAGACTGTTTCGAATTTCACTTACTGGATTACTGCTAATCTTTCTTATGCTAAAAACAAAATCGTTTTCATGGATGAGATACCGCAGAGCGAACCCTATTTATATGCTACAGGACATTCTGTAGGTCAGCCATTTGGATATGTTACCGACGGGTTTTATGGCGTCAATGATGTGATCCCTGCCGGTGCCAAGCCCGGAGACCTGAAGTACAAGGACCTAAACAATGATGGAAAGATCGATACAAACGACCAGATGGCTATTGGATATCCCGTTTATCCGGAATACAGTATGGGTACTACGATAGGGTTGAAATGGAAAAATTTTGACATGAACATGTTATGGTCGGCTGCAACCCATACTTCAAGAATGTTGGGGGATATCTATCAAACTGCATTTAGTTCAACTGGAAGCCGGGCTCTTCTCCAGTATATGGCCGATGGTCGGTGGACGCCTGAAACTGCTGCCTCAGCGACCTATCCAAGAATGTCACTTGCGGGAGCAACCTACAATGCGAAAACCTCTGATTTCTGGCTTAAAGATGCATCTTACCTTCGTTTGAAAAATATCGAACTGGGCTATACCATTCAGGCTGGTTTCCTGCGAAGGCTTGGAATTAAAAACCTGAGGGCTTACATCAATGGATACAATCTTTTGACTATCGACAAATTAAAAATTACCGATCCTGAGTCAAAAACATCCAGTGATTCGCAATATCCACTTGTGAAGATATACAATATTGGTTTAAAGGTAGATTTCTAGATCCTAAATACATAAACATATGAAAATTAAACATTTATTCTATATTGGAGTTATCATCACGACACTTACAACGGGATGTGATAAACTTCAGATTGGCAATAGCTTCCTGGAAAAAGCGCCAAGTAGCGATGTGACAATCGATACAATTTTTTCCTCATTGAAATATGCCCAGAAGGAATTGTGGGGGGCTTATACCACTCTTCCTTATGGACTTAATCTTGATTGGAGCGGAAAAGGCAATAAATTGGGAATGGATATTTTGGAAGGCCTTACCGATCTGAACCAAAGTTATCTTTCCTGGGGTGGAATTATGCAGCTATACTATAATGGTGTTTACGATGCCGGAATTGAAAACAGCAGTATCGCAACCAAATACGGTTATACAACGGAAAATAGCTGGCTTGGTATCCGAAAAAGCTGGACATTTATCGAGAATGCAGATCGGATTCCCGATGCCGATGCACAAACTAAAAAGGCATTGAAGGCTGAGGCACGAATGATTATTGCGGTCCATTATTGTGATATGTATCGCAATTATGGCGGATTGCCCTGGGTTAATCATGCCTATATTCCTACCGAGGATACCAATCTGCCGCGATTAACTTCACGTGCTACAATGGATTCAATAGTAGCGCTTATCGATAAAGCAATTCTCGATTTACCATGGAAGATTGATGATCCAAGTAATTGGGACGGCCGGTTCACTCAGGCTTCAGCCATGGGATTAAAAGCAAGGGTATTACTTTTTGGTGCAAGCCCGCTTTTCAACGATAACGCTCCCTATTTAGACGGTACAGCAGCACAGCAAAAACTTGTTTGGAATGGGTCATACGACGCTTCATTGTGGAAAAAGGCAGCTGATGCCGCGAAAGCATTGATTGATAAAGTCATTTCACAGGGTGGATATCAATTGGTAAATACCGGTAATCCGAGAAAGGATTTTCAGGATGGATATTATAAAAGAGGAACTGGCGAATTACTGATCTCGACCCGGGTACGTTATCAATCTCCGGGATACTGGGATGCTAATTATTATTTTTATCAAAGTGCAGGAGGTTATGGTTGTGTTTGCCCAACACAGAATTATGTGGATATGTTTGGCATGGCAAACGGACGGCCCATCACTGATGCTACTTCGGGATATGATCCAAAGAATCCCTATGTAAATCGTGATCCCAGGTTATACGAAACGGTGCAGGTTAACGGAGACTATTATCAAGGCAGAACGGTCGAACTCTGGATTGGCGGTCGTGAACGTACGAATGCGACGGGTACCGCAGCCCGTTCCGGGTATGGCCCAAGGAAATTCTGGCTTGAAGGAAATACCAGTACCAGTGTTGGTTCTGTGGTTGAATGGCCCTATCTGAGACTGCCTGAAATTTATCTGTCCTATGCAGAGGCAACGAATGAGGTAAATAACGGACCAACTGCGGACGCTTATCAATATGTGAATCTTGTGAGAAACCGGGTAGGGTTAAGTAATCTGCCAACTGGTCTTTCGAAGGATGCATTCAGAAAAGCCGTTCTGAATGAAAGAGCATGCGAATTTGGTTTCGAAGAAGTTCGCTGGTATGATCTGATTCGTTGGAAAATGGTCGATGAATTCACAAAAACATTGCATGGAATGGATATAACAAAGGCGACAAATGGACAGTTGACCTATACGCTTACTGATTTACCTGTGCGCTACTGGAAAACGAATTGGTCTCCAAAATGGTACCTGAGCGCTTTCCCTACCAATGAAATTAATAAGGCCTACGGGTTAGTACAAAACCCTGGATGGTGATGACTTTAACAGTATAATTAATCATACAAAAGATTGATTTAAAATGAGAAAAAAAATTCGATATATATATTTGGGCCTGTTTGTTATCATCTTTATGATTGGTAATACGGCCTTTGCCCAGAAAAAGGCATTTACAGGAACTGTAACAAATACCACAGGAAATCCGGCGCAGGGAGTTGAACTAACAATTTTGGAACAACCCGGCGAAAAGTATTTCACTGATAAGGATGGCAAATTCACATTTATAGCCGAATCAGGACTTCATTTGATGGTCCGGACTTTGACAAACGAGGGTAAAGTGGTTGTCATTGATAAGTTTAACATGTCGATTGTGCTCGATCATTTATCCAAAATTCTCACTATTGGATACGGACAATCTGTATTTCAAAATGAATTGGGGTCATCATTAAGCAGTGTTGATGCAGAACAATTAGCCAGGAGTTCTGCCTTTAACCCGGAAAATGCCTTGTATGGTTTATTGCCAGGACTTTCCGTATTGCAGAATGGAGGTATTGCAGAAGGTAGAAGTCCTGACATGTTTATCCGTGGAACTGAAACCATGAACAACGCCAATATTCTGGTTCTTGTTGACGGTTTTGAAAGGCCTTTGTCTTCTTTGTCAACTGCTGAAATTCAAAGTGCAACTGTACTGAAAGATGCGGCAGCACTTGCTGAATATGGACAACGAGGAGCAAATGGCGTTTTATTAATTACCACAAAAAGAGGCCAAAACGATGCACTGAAAGTGGATGTTTCCTATCAGTATGGATTGAATCAGGCATTTCGCCTTCCTGAATTCTATGGCGCAAACGACTATGCCAATGCATTAAACGAAGCTTTATCGAATGACGGATTGCCTTTACGCTATAACAATGCAGATTTGGCTGCCTTTAAATCCGGAAATTCTCCTGCTCTGTTTCCAAATGTGAATTGGAAAAATGAGGTATTACGCGATTATGGTACAAATTCAAATTTCAATGCCACATTCATTGGGGGTGGGGAACGCGTTAAATACTTTACTTCCCTGAATTATCAAAATGAGATGGGATTATTCAATCATACAGACAATAATATTTTCAGTACCCAGCAGAAATATACCCGCATGAATTTCAGGACAAATCTTGATATTGATTTGACTAAGAACACCCTTTTCCGCATCAATGTTGGTGGAAATATATATGATGCTAATCGTCCGGGAACCCAGGCAGATAACATATTTAATTCCCTTTACACCGTTCCATCTGCAGCTTTCCCGGTGAAAACTTTAAATAGTATTTGGGGTGGAACCAACATCTATAATAACAACCCAATGGCTCAGTCTACTGCAACAGGTTACGCGACAACTCATTCGCGCACTTTACTATTTGATGTCAGTATTAAGCAAAATCTTGACAAAATAGTCAATGGATTATCTGGCGAAATTGCAGTATCCTATGACAACTCAGCTACTTACTGGGATGGTAAAACGAAAAGTTTTAAATATCAAATTACAGATATACAGCATGATGCAACAGGCGCTATCACCGTTCCCATTTATACCAACTATGGACTTGAAAGCGCTCTTGCGCCTTATTCCCAACTTGGGGGTCAATGGCGTCATGGTAATTTCTGGGGCAAGTTGAATTATTTTACGTCATGGGGACAGAGTACTTTGAATGCCATGTTGCTGTACCAGCAGGATAAAAAAGTTGATAATGGACAATATCACACCTATCTGCATCAAAGTATGGTTGGAAAAGCCAACTACAATTATGCCCAGAAGTATTATGCCACCTTATCAGTATCCTACAGTGGCAGTAATTTCCTTCCTGCAAACGACCATTTTGGTTTATTCCCTGCTATTTCAGGAGCCTGGCTGTTAAACAAGGAAAAATTCCTTGCTGACTCAAAAGCGATTAAGCTTCTGAAAGTTAGAGCATCATGGGGTATAACCGGAAATGACCTGATGTCTCCAAATCTTGCCGATCAGGGATATAACTCAAGCGGGGGATATTACTTTACGAATAACAACACTGCCACCGGTGGGCTTAGAGAAGGTACGTTAGCTACACAGCAACTGACCTATGAAAAGTCCTATAAGACAAATATTGGGATTGATGCAAACATTTGGGGAAAACTGGATGCGATGCTAGATATTTTTTATGACAAGCGGAATGATATTCTGGTATCAACGACTGGCCAAATTTCTATCGTATTAGGTGTTGCCCCACAGTTTCAAAATCTGGGAGTTACTAGTAATAAAGGACTGGAAGCTAGCCTGAACTGGAAAGATAAAATAGGAAGTCTTAATTATCATGTTGGGGGCCAGCTGTCATTTGCCAGAAATAAGATTATCGAAATGGCAGAAAGTTACCAACCTTTGGATTATTTGAAACGTACTGGGAATCCAATTGGACAGGTTTTTGGAATGCAGGTAATAGGATTTTTTAAGGATCAAACTGATATTGCCGCCAGCCCTAAACAATTGCTCTCCAATGTGAAGCCTGGCGATTTTAAATACAAAGATCAGAACGGAGATAATGTGATCAATGAGTTGGATAATGTCCCGATTGGGTACAACACGAATTATCCCGAAATCTATTATTCCTTTAATCTTGGATTCAATTACAAAGGATTTGGGATGGATGCACTTTTCCAGGGAACAGCAAACCAGTCGGTCTATCTCAATACCCCTAGCGTATTTTGGCCTTTGAGCAATAACAAAAATATTTCTACCTTCTCTGATAACCATTGGACTTCAGCAACAAGCAGTTCAGCAACTTTACCTCGATTAACGACTGTGAACAATGACAACAATTTCAGGTTAAATTCAACCTGGGTAGAAAATGGCAGCTATCTTAAACTTAGGAATCTTGAAGTTTATTATGAATTGCCTAAAAAGTGTATTGACAAATACAAATTAAGCAAGGTCCGGTTTTTTGTAAGAGGGATGGACTTATTTTCTATCGACAAAGTAAAAGTAATGGATCCGGAAGAAATTGGTACGGGCTATCCGACATTGAGGACTTGTTACATTGGAATCAATGTTGCTTTCTAAACCATTAAAAAACGAAAAGTTATGAAACGAATTAAATTAATTATCATAGTTGGACTTCTGACGTTCTTTATGGGTAGTTGCAACTATTTGGATTATAGTGAAGTTTCCTATTTGCACGAAGAAAATGTATTCGCCGATTGGAATAGGACACAAAATTTTCTGGCTGACATTTATTCCAGGTTACCGTTAGGTTTTACCCCTATTGGAGGAGCCATGAGTGAGTCGGCAACAGATGATGCTGAGTTTGTTTTGGATTATTCATCGATTCAGAAATTTAATGATGGCAGTTGGAGCTCCATTCTAAATCTGGACGATCAATGGAGCAACATGTATGCCGGGATCAGGGCGGTTAATTTATTTTTAGATGAAATAAAAGGCCGTACGTTTAGTGATTATAAATGGATAGATACCTATGCTGATAAAATGGCACAGTTCAATAATTATCCACAGGAAGCCAGGTTTTTGAGAGCTTACTTCTATTTTCAATTAATTATAAGATATGGTGATGTGCCTCTGATTAAAACTGTTTTAACGGAAGCTGAAGCAAATACTGTTACGCCGGCTTCCTTTGATGACATTGTTAGTTTTATTGTTTCAGAATGCAATGACATCATCCCTCTTTTACCCGTCACTTACGTTGGATTTACCTCTGCTCAGGAAACAGGACGCATAAGACGGGGAGCCGCAATGGCATTAAAAGCCCGCACATTGCTGTATGCTGCCAGTCCGCTGCATAATCCGTCTGGGACTACTCAAAAATGGATTGACGCTGCAAAAGCTGCAAAGGACCTCATTAATGCCGGAACCTTTAGTTTAGAGGCCAATTACAATAATTTTCTGAACAACGTTACAAGCCCTGAGCTAATTCTTGATAGACGGGAAGGAAACCAGAATTATTTTGAAGTTGCAAATTTCCCGGTAGGTTACGAAGGCGGAAATACAGGAAACTGTCCGACGCAAAACCTGATTGATGCTTATGAGATGAGAACCAACGGGTTAAGCATTGCTGATCCGAATTCCGGATATAGTGCTGCCAATCCGTATGCCAACAGGGATCCAAGGTTTGCCTTGACCATTCTTTATAATACTTCTACCTTTAAAAGTAAAGCGGTTGAATGCTGGATAGGTGGGGCAAATGCATATCCTAAAACGAATGCTACAAAGACAGGGTATTATCTTAAGAAATACGTCATCGAAAGTGTCAGTCTTGATCCAAACAGCACAAGTACCAAGCAACATACCTGGGTATTGTTCAGGTACGGAGAAGTTCTCCTAAATTATGCTGAATCCATGAATGAAGCCTACGGACCGGAAGACGCATCCACTTTGGGAATGACAGCACTTCAGGCAGTAAACCTGATTCGTACAAGGGCAAAGATGCCACTATTCCCTGCAGGATTAACCAAAGATCAATTTCGTTTAAAATTACAAAATGAACGTCGTATCGAGTTGGCTTTCGAAGGACAACGTTTCTGGGATGTCAGACGTTGGAAGATTGGAAGTACCACCAAAAATATTTATGGAATGGATATTACCAAAAATACCGACGGAACATTCAATTACAGCAAAAAACTTGTTGAAAGCCGCGTTTATGAGGACAAGATGAATCTATATCCGATACCATTGTCAGAACTTTATAAGAACAATAAACTAAAACAGAATACTGGTTGGTAAAAAGAAGTTGATGCCCGGGAGACTGGGCATCAATTTCTTTTTTTGTTCTTTATCGAATTTATTATACATCTGAAAAAATGAAACATAGACTCTTACGTTTATTCTTGTTCATCCTCCTTATTTCGTGTTCGGATAAATCATCGGGAATAGTTTCAGATACGGAAGGATCGGAAAACAATTTATCTCATCCGGTATCTCACAAGAAAGGAGCCTGTTTCACAACAAATAATCAAACATGGTTGTCACGGGTTTCTGCATTGAGGGTTTACTGGCACTATTCATGGGGTGTGGATACAAAAATTTCCGAGCCGGACAGTGTCCGCTTTGTGCCCATGATTTGGGGCAAATGGTCGTTAGATAAAAATCTGTTTAGTGTCGATTCATTGGCTAAGGCAGGCAAAGTAAAGCACCTTCTTGGATTTAATGAACCCGATGGGAAAGAACAGGCAAATTTAACAGTAGAGGAATCATTAACCTACTGGCCAAAATTAATGACTCTTAATATTCCCTTGGGGAGCCCGGCATGTATTCATGCGGATAATGACTGGATGAAAGAATTTATGGCAAAAGTCGCGGAAAGAGGTTATCGGGTTGATTTTATTTGTGTTCACTGGTACGGTGGTGCTAATGCACAAAGCTTAATTGATCATTTGAATGCGATACATAATTTGTATAAGCGGCCAATTTGGTTGACGGAATTTGCTCCTGCCGACTGGAGTGCATTTGCTTCTGTCGCAAGCAAAGTTACCAAAGCAATGGCACTAACCTTTATGCAGCAAATTTTACCCGCGCTCGAAAAATTGGACTTTGTCGAGCGTTATTCCTGGTATTCTTCCAGTCAGGACAATGCTGCTCTTGGAAATTCTGCTCTTTTCGACAATGATGGTAAGCTGACGCTACTCGGAGAGTATTATTCCAAATTCTAACAAAAGTAGAAATCAGGCATTTATCTTCAATTCAACTAAAAAATGAAATTTAATCAATCCAGTAGCTTATTAATAAGCATATTAGTATTGTTTTATTCAGCAAATGCATGGGCGCAGTCGCCTGTAACTGTCAGTGAAGTTGACGAAAATATACCGACCTATTTATCAGGACCACCGGAGCCTAACCCCATGTTTTTCTTCGGACGGGGGACTCAGGGTGCGGAGCAACGAATCTATCCCTATCCGCTTTACGATAATCTTACCAACAAAAAGGGGGCTAAAACTTACCATCTGATCTATCTTGAAAACGAGTATATCAAAATAAGCGTTTTACCCGAACTGGGAGGACGATTGTTCTCTGCCGTAGATAAGACAAACAATTACAATTTTATTTATCCTCAACATGTGATTAAACCTGCGCTTATTGGTTTAACCGGAGCCTGGATTTCGGGTGGAGTAGAGTGGAATATACCACACCATCACCGGGCCAGCACATTTAGCCCTGTTCAGTACAGCATAGAACAGGGTGCAGATGGAAGCAAGACGATTTGGGTGGGTGAACTTGAAATACGTCACCGGATGCGGTGGGCGGTTGGATATACAATTAGGCCGGGAAGTTCAATTGTTGAATGCAACGTAAAGATCATCAATCGCACGCCGGTAGAAAACACCATGCTTTGCTTTGCCAATATTGCCGTATCCATAAACAAAGATTACCAGGTGATTTTCCCACCGAAAACACAATGGTCAACAGGACACAGCAAACGTTCTTTTCAGCCCTGGCCAATGGTAGACGGCGTTGATGTGAGTTGGTACAAGAACAATCCAAGTAGTCACTCTTGGTTTGCAGTAAACAATGAGGACGATTTTGTCGCCGGATACGATCATGGTAAAAATGCCGGTATCTTGAATATTGCCGATCATCATATTGTTGCCGGAAAGAAATTCTTTACCTGGGGCGTTGGAAACATGTGGGATAAAATCCTCACAGATGACGATGGGCCTTATCTTGAAATTATGGTTGGAGCTTATTCCGATAATCAGCCTGATTATTCTTGGTTGCAAGCCGGTGAAGAACGTTCATTTGTTCTTTCACTCTTCCCGTTCCGGGGCATCGACGGTGTAAAAAATGCAACACTCGATGCCGCAGTAAATTTCGATGTGAAGGATGGCAAAGTCGATTATGGATTCTATACCACAAAAGCTTATCCCGAGGCAACGGTAACGCTCAAATCGGGAGATAAAGTGATCGCAGAAGAGCGCATCTCCATCAATCCGGGTAAACCCTATGCCAAACAAGTTGTTCTACCTTCAGGTCAGGATGCGCAGGAATTACGTGTTTCAATTTCCGCAGGGGGTCAGGAATTGGTTGCCTATTCTCCGGTTGTTCTTCAACCTACCGCGAAACCAATTGGGTATGTTGAACCAAAAGAACCTGCGCAGATAAAAAATGAAGAGGAACTTTTCCTGGCAGGACAGCGAATCGACCAGTTTCATAATCCAACTCTTGATGCCGATCCCTTTTGGGAGGAGGCACTTCGGCGTGATTCGGGAAATGTTGCAGCAAATACAGGAATGGGACGGTTATGTTTGAGAAATGCGAAATATGCTCTTGCCGAGAAGTTTCTTAACAAGGCGATTGAACGTTTAACTGCTCAACATACGACTCCGAAAGAGGTTGAACCAATTTATTACCTGGGAGTTGCCTTAAAAGGTGAAGGACGTCTTGAAGAGGCATATACTGCTTTTTACAAAGCAACCTGGAAACAGGAATGGAAGGCTCCGGCTTATTATTCACTAGCCGAAATTGCTTCACTGCAGGGTAAATATGCAACGGCACTCGACCATCTCAACCATGCGCTCGATGCCAATGCTTACCATGTGTGCGCCTATATTTTGAAAGCTGCCTTGCTGCGTCACTTCAATCGGAATGAGGAGGCTAAAAAATTGATTGCTTTTGCCAAAGAAAAGTGTGATCCGCTTGACGCACAGTTGATGGCAGAACAATGGCTTGCTTCCAAAGATGCCAGCGCCGCAAAAACGCTATTTACTACCCTAAAAGAACATCCAATCAATGCAGAAGAAATTGCGGCCGGATATTCCAACAGTGGTCTTTGGAATGATGGAATATCTGTTCTGTCAGAATTAATAACTCAAACGAAAGACCAGGCAAAAATATCGCCATTGGTGTACTATTATCTCGGATATTTTGCAGAAAAGTTAGGAGATTCACAAAAGGCCATGGATTATCGTAATCAGGCTCGCCTGCTACCCTCTGAATATGTCTTTCCGTTCCAGCAGGAGGTCATTGCCGTGCTTCGAAGTGCAATGATCGCAAATCCGTTGGATGCCCGCGCTCCGTATTATTTGGGAAATCTGCTGTATGACTGGCAACCTGACGAAGCGGTTTCGCTATGGGAGAAATCTTCCGTTTTAGATCCGGCAGCTCCGGTCACCTGGCGGAATCTGGCAGTTGCTTATTCCCATCAAACTGCAGAAGGCTCAAAAAGCAAGGCTATAGCTTGTCTCGAAAAAGCGGTCAATATTCCTAACCCCTTCCCTACTCACCTGGCCGAACTTGACCAACTCTATAAATCGGAAGGTACACCGGTTGAAAAACGGCTGGCATTGTTCGAAAAGAATCAAAAAGTAGTGATTAAAAAAGATGATGCTCTTGGCGCGATGATCAACCTTAAAATCTTTGCCGGTAAGACTGACGAGTCTATTTCTCTCTTGAAAAGCCGGACCTTCAGTATCTGGGAAGGAGGAAGTGCCTTTAACACGGGTCAGGCGTGGGCAGATGCTCATTTGATAAGAGGCTTGAATTCTATGAAAAAGAAACACTTTCAGGAAGCATTGACCGACTTTCAGACCGCCCTCCACGCACCTGAGAATTTGCGTGCCGAAGGTTCAAATTCCCGGTTGAATCAAATAAAATATTGGATAGGTTGTGCTTTTAGCGCCATGGATGAAAAAGAAAAAGCCGTTCAGTCCTGGAAAGAGGTGATTTCTTCAGATACGTTGAATAACCTACCGGGAAGGATGCGGGGAATTGGGAACCGGCAAATTCAAAGATTTTTTTCTGCGATGGCAAGGCAGAAGCTCGACCCAAAAACGGATGTAAAAACCGTATTTCGTGAACTTTCTGACAAAAATAACAATAAGATGGTGAGGGATTCCGGCGATAAGGATTACCAATTTATCAATTCAAAAAGGCTTCCTTCACTCGATGAGAGAGCCTATCCGTCCTATCTTTCAGGGCTAGGGTTCCTTGGACTTGGCGATAAAACCAAGGCGAAGGAAGCGTTTAAGGCAGCGCTTCAAATCTCGCCAGATTTTCTAAGTGCCAAAATAGAATTAAACCAACTATAATTTTCGAAAAATATAAGACTACGATGAAAAAAACCAAATTGTGCCTGATTCAATTATTTCTTCTCCTATCCATCTTATCATGTGCGCAAAAAATGGATAAATCTGCTGAGAACATTCTTCAAATAAAGGAAATTCCAAACATGAAGCTGGTTTGGAGTGAAGAGTTTAATGTCGATGGAAAACCAAATCCGGATATCTGGAGATATGAAAATGGCTTTGTCCGAAATGAAGAATTGCAATGGTATCAGTCAGCAAATGCGAATTGTTCAGGAGGTGTATTAGTTATTGAAGGGCGGAGGGAAAAAATTCCAAACCCAAATTACGTTTCTGGAAGCAGCAATTGGAAAACGAACCGCGAATTTGCTAATTATACCTCCGCAAGTATCAATACATCAGGAAAGAAAGACTGGCTATACGGACGTTTCGAAATTAGGGCCCGTATTGATACCACGATGGGTGCTTGGCCTGCTATCTGGACACTTGGAACAACTAATCCATGGCCATCGAGTGGGGAAATAGATATCATGGAATTTTACCGGGTTAAAGGATCGCCATCGATTCTGGCAAATGTAGCCTGGGGAACAGCTCAGGCCTGGGTAGCAAAATGGCACACCGAAATTAATCCTTTTTCCAAATTTGCTGCCAAGGACGCCGACTGGGCAAAAAAATTTCATATCTGGCGGATGGATTGGACCTCAGAATACATTAAACTTTACATCGACGATGAATTGTATAACACGACTTTGCTATCCCAAACAATCAATGCTGATGGCAGTAATCCGTTTAACAAACCTCAATATCTGCTACTTAATCTTGCCTTAGGCGGAAATGGCGGTGATCCAAAAGCAAGCAATTTCCCAATTAAATATGAAGTTGATTATGTCAGGGTCTATCAGGATAATTCCAAATAAATTCATCGGGCAACAGATCCGAAATAAGTTAGTTCGCAATTCAATCTATCACTTAACTTTGTCTAAAGGCCTGCCATTATTAACCGACAACTTACCATTGACTATCTTGTAACTGTAGGTTGCAGAGGCTTGTCCTTCAGGCTTTAAGGTGTACGTGTCTTCGGTTGCAACAATCTCTCCTTTGTGGCTGAATGATACATCTTTGCCACCGACTTTCCCCACTGCGGTGTAAGAATAGGTATTATTTTTGTTCACCACAAAGGTCGCCATAATCATTTTATCGTTGGTTTGGTATCCTTTCCATGTACCCGCCAAACTGCCAGGTACCGACTTTAAAGCAGATTTTGCAGAAGCAACAACAGGTTTGGCACCTGCATTTTCCAGAGCCTTCACAATATCGCTTTTGTTCTCCGGCGCTCTGTTGGCATAACTAAGTGCCGAATCACTCACTTTATTAACTGCATTCACATCGGCGCCACTCTTAATAAGCAGGGTTACAAGTTTGATGTTCCCTGATTCCGAAGCTAACATGAGTGCCGTTTCACCAGCGGTATTGACCAAATTCACATTGGCTCCACTTTTGATTAATACTTCACAATTTTCTACTGCAGCTTTCCAACCATAGTTCGAGCCAAGTTTAGCCGCACACATGAGAGCTGTCATGTCCTGGGCATGCAATACATTCGGATTTGCACCCAATTCCAGTAATTTACTGATAGTTTTAAGCCGCGATTTTTTATCAACCGGATCAAACACCATGGCTAATCTGGCCAATGGTCCCGCCCATGGTGATGCTTTTGATACTTCATTGACATCGGCACCACTCTTCACCAACAATTCTAACATATCCAAATGATATCCCATAGCAGCATAACCAATCGCATTAAAATAGACTGAATTATACCCTTTCAGGTTAGCATTCTGTTGAATCAGGTACTTTGCGGCATCCAAACTGTTGCGCTGGGCAGCCGTTTGTATGGCATTAATTCCCTGGGAGGATGCAAGGTTAATATTTGCACCCTGCCTGACCAGGAGTTTTAATCCTTCGACATTGTTGTGAAAGGCAGCCACACTCAATGCGGGTTCGTCGCCAGCGGTTCCGGCTTTACCCAGATGATTCACATCCACCTTGTATTTTGTAATAAAATATTCGGCCCATTTGGCCTGTTTCGGCTGTATCATGGCCATGTTCAAAGGCATCACACTTTCTGGGGTTGGGCCATATTTATTTGCCTTGTATTTCATGATAATATCCAATATATCAAAGTTATCATGGTCTATTGTTGCAGGAATCAACCCCATAAAACTATCACCATGTTTGACATCTTCCACATTCGCCCCTCGCTTTAAAATTGCTTCTACCGCTTCGGCATGCTGCGACTTAACTGCACAGTTTAAAGCAGTAGCATCATATTTACCCATGTAATTGATGTTCAATTTGGCACTGGCGTTGTTTAATATAGCCATGGTGACCGCTTTTGATTCCTCCGTTTGACCTCCAAAAGTCGCTACTATTAAAGCTGTAAACTTGTTATTGAATTCGCTGTGATAATTGATATCAACCCCCATTTTAATGAGCCGAACAACATTGTCCAATTTTGAGTTAAAACTGGCTGAGCTAAGCAAGGCGACCAATGGGGTTGTAGCCCATGTTTTGTCAATGCCGGGTTCTGTAAGGGTTATTATTTTCACATTAATTTTCGGTGCATCCAGCAATAATTTTACAATGTCGTTGTTCACTTTGAGGACTCCACCGCATGCTTTGTTTAACAAGGAGACACCTTCGTAAACCTCATTAACATTGGCACCGGCATCCAGTAACGTTTTTAACTGATTCACGTCACCCTTCTCTACTGCAGCGAAGGTAGCTGGTTGAATCCCTGCTGTTTGAGCCGATGCAACGATGGATAAAAGTGATACACAGAAGATCACAAGGAAATTTTTTAGGTACTTCATAGTTATTGTCAACGTTTTTTGCCAAGTTTTTAAATATGATATTTTCTGAAACATTTACAGTAATGGAAATGGAATGCTTTATCCTCTGGCTTTCCTATATCTCCATTCTTTTTCACAATCATAACATTTGAATCTTTGATTTATAATAGGTATAATGGCCCCACTAAAAAAGTAAAAGATAGGGGTTAGTATATTGATACCTTTTACTTTACCAATAAAATTCGATTTGCAAAAAGGACAAAAGGTCTTATCATATGATTTATCAATATAAACAGTCCTGACTTCTTCTGTTTTGTGACCTTCGTCCTGAATAAATCCACCTGTTTTGAGAGCTGCCAGGCCATGCTCATAATCCTCTTTCTGAACTAAAAGTTTTACTCCACCTATTGCATTTGACAAAAAGTTTTTAACCTGAGTAGTCATTTCGTCCTGAATCATTGTTTCAATTCCTTTAGATTCAAGGAATCCCTTTGCCATATGGGCTTCGTGTGGATAGGTGAACGTGATAAGGGTCTCCCAATTATTCATGTGGTTCATTATTATCTTTAGTCTGTTAATCAATTAATTGCACTGGTTGCGCGTTGTTGCTTTAAGGGTCTGTTATTATTGTTTTCCAAATAATGTTCTGATTGTTTCTTCTCTTTTTTCAAGAGATGATGACCTGATCTGTCTCAATTCATCCATTGAAAGTTGTTTCCATCCAAAATGATAGACATATACCCATACTTTATCGGTATTCGAATTAGATTGTATGTGAATGATGGCTGATTTCCCGTCCTTTAATCTGTAGAATAATTTGGTATTAAATTCTAAATCTTTTTCACCATTCGGGAATATATCACTAGTTGGGTTATTGTTCTCTTTCCACCAGGTTTTGGAATCTTCTATTTGCTGTTGAAGATTGATGTCATTTCCTGTTAAATATCTGTGATAACTTTTAAGTATAATTCCTGACATGTCGTCCGGATGGTCTACCCCCATGTCATTGAAGTATTTCGATAGTCTTGAGCCACCCCAGAGTTGCCAATTATTTCTCATCCACTGTCCAAAGCCATGATGTGCGCTCATGCTAAAATAAGCTTCACTATGAAGTTTTGCCTGGGTCTTTATGGAATCACTCCAAAAACCGTCAATTTGCTTAAAACAATCGTCAAGGTCTTTGGGAATATATATTCCAGATATGGAGTCTGCACTGAACCTTTTCAAATCCTGGTCTTTTCTCTGGCCAAATGCAATTTGAAATGTCAGCGCTAATAATAAAAGAATGGCTATTTGATTTCTCATATAATTGGGCCTAACGTTCCTCATCAAATCTCACCAATCTCGTTTTTTATATTTTGTCTGACAATAAAATTTACTACATATCTACTGTTTGTCATCAAGAGATATCCAAGAAGTGCCTTGACAAAATAAAAAATGATCCAAATTGATTCCTGAGTATCCTTGAAAAATGTTCCTTTCTGGAAAAATGAATATAATTGCTTACAAAGTAAAGGTATACTGTCAATAAAAATGATTCCCCCAATGACTATTGTTGCGATTGTCATGATCGTAGACCATTCCATGTTTAGTTCTAATTTCTCTTCTGAAAAATCCTTGGTAAGTTTAAATTTTTCTATTACCCATGCAGTTTTGAAAACCAAAAGCCATAGGATAAAAATGAAAAACCCTGCACAAAGTAAAATAAAGCTAAAAGCCAGAAGGAATTTTTCAATGCCCGGTGAATTAACATTTTGAAATGCAATAAATAGAAAAGAAAAAAGTGTTGCAATTGCAGATAAGCTTACAAATAAAAACCACAATCCCAGAATTTTGAGGAAGATTGTCCAAAACGTTTTAATTGTCATTGTATTATCACTTTACTATGGTTACTTTTGGTAAATTACTTCAAATAGTCAATATATTAGGTAAACTTGATTAGTTGAAATTTCTTCAGTTAGGTACTCTCGGGATAATTATGCATTGTAAATTTAATGAAGTAATTTGAATATTGGAAGGTTTCGGTTGATAAAATTGATGGTCTCTATTCCTCCGTTACGCAAGTCAAATTTCATTTCAAGAAATTTGTTGCACCTATGTTGCGCCAATAAAAAAAGAGTCAGAAATTAATCTAACTCTCAATTTACTATTGAGCGGAAAACGAGATTCGAACTCGCGACCCTCAGCTTGGGAAGCTGATGCTCTACCGACTGAGCTACTTCCGCATTTTTTATTCGAAATGCAAATTTAATTCTTTTTGGCAAATTTCAATTGCCCGTCCTGTAAAATCCTACTTTGCCAGTTTTCTGAAATTTTTGATTCTGTGAAAGGTCAGATAATTGGCATTGTGATAGTTATCTGCACCACCAAAGCTATCATCAAAAGCCGTTCTGGAGAGAAAAATGATATCCTTTCCATCAAATTGCCAGTCAACATACTGAAATCCATGCTTTTTGACATCAGGCGCATGTAAAAGTACTTTTGTTACCTCCCAATTTCTCAGATCCAAGGAGCTTTTAAGAATAAGGGTATTGCGCACAGAACCAGCAGGTAAAGAGTTATATTCTTTAGTTAACCTATTCGATATCGTCCAATACCGCCCGGAGAGATGATCATACCTTATTGAAAACTTCCTCGAACCTCCATCGAAATCAAAGAAGCCGGTTGATGGATCAAAAGAGGCCGTGCGACCATCTTCACTGATCTGGACGATCGCTGCCAGATCTCTTCCATTTTCGCTGGTTGCAACCCTTAAAAAATCAACTAAACTGCCATCAGGAGCAACAACGGCATTGCCCTCCAGCCATCCACCGAACTTTCCTTTCAGGTAAGTGGAATCATAAGGCAGGAAATTGGTAGTTGTCCAATTGGA
Source organism: Prolixibacteraceae bacterium (assembly GCA_037137375.1). Taxonomy (GTDB): domain Bacteria; phylum Bacteroidota; class Bacteroidia; order Bacteroidales; family Prolixibacteraceae; genus CAINVV01. The sequence goes on along the minus strand of JBAXKJ010000001.1, from coordinate 154,621 downwards.
AGCCTTTAACAAATCCGCTTCCTCCGGAATTGAGATCACCCCGGCTGAATAGCGCTTTCCCCATTCGGATGTATTGGATTTCGCATTTTCAAAAGCCCTGCAGAGCCTGCCTTTCCAGTAAACCATTGGCATTGGAGCCGTGTGAAACTCACCTTCCCGCAATAATCCGCTGGAACTATCCATTGGTTCGGTCCAACTTTTCCCACCGTCCAAAGATCGCCGGATAATCATGTTTCCATGATGTTTCCAACATCCCATGATATAAAGATTGTCTTCGTGAACAAAAAGATTCGACCAGAACTGACCCTTGATTTCTGAAATTTTATTCCAGGATTTTCCCTTATCAGCGGAGTTAAAAATTGCTGTCCGGGCCTGCTCGTGTTCACTTGTAGCTGGACCGAAAAAATCATGCGAAGCAATATAGTCGCCGTTTGGAAGAATGACAATACTGGGTGACCCGATAAATGTTTTAGAGGAAGCGGGAAGATGATCGACCACCATACCAGGGACTTTCTTTGTTTTTGCCTCCCCCAGCGTGACAAATGAAAATAGCACGATCCAAAATACTACAAAGGCTTTCATGTTTTCTTATCTATACTGGCTACATTCTTTCCGGAACCTGTATACCTAAAAGCGAAAATCCGTTTTTAATGATTTTGCCAACCATCTGTGTCATGACCAGCCTGAAATCCCGAATGGCGACATCAGGTTCATTCAAGATTGAAAAATCATGATAGAATGAATTGAATTCCTTCACAAGATCATATACATAATTGGCCACAACCGCCGGACTATGGGCGGTTCCTGCCTCCTTGACAATTTCCGGAAACAGGGAGATCGTCTTTAGCAAGACCCTTTCCTTCTCATTTAGCACCTCAGTTTCCGCCCTTCCGGGGATGGAAATTCCAGTATCGTTTGCCTTCCGGAGGATACTCTGGATACGGGCATAAGTGTATTGAATAAAGGGTCCGGTATTGCCGTTGAAATCTATCGACTCCTCCGGATTGAAGGTCATGGTCTTCTTCGGATCAACCTTCAGGATGAAATATTTCAGGGCTCCAAGGGCAACGATTCGATAGATATTCTCCTTCTCTTCTTCGCTGTAACCCTCTAGTTTGCCTAGCTCCAGAGAAACTGACCTGGCCACATCGACCATCCCGGCTACGAGATCATCGGCATCGACAACTGTTCCTTCGCGTGATTTCATGCGTCCATTCGGAAGTTCGACCATACCATAAGGAAAATGGTAAAGATCTTTTCCCCATTTATATCCCAGCTTGTCGAGCAGGTGAGAAAGTACCTGAAAATGATAGATCTGCTCATTACCAACCACATAGATCATGTGATCGATGGGATAATCGCGGTAGCGGAGTTGGGCGGTTCCAATGTCCTGCGTGATGTAAACTGAAGTGCCATCCGAACGTAGCAGGATCTTCTTGTCGAGGCCCTCCTTTTCGAGATTAGCCCAGACAGAAGTGTCACTCTCCTGCTGAAAGATCCCTTCCTTTACGCCCCGTAACACCTCGTCGCGGCCAATTGTGTAGGTATCTGATTCGTAATAAATTTTATCGAAATCAACGCCGAGCGTCTTGTAGGTTTCATCGAAACCTGCATAGACCCAGCCATTCATGGTCTTCCAAAGATGACGGACCGCCGGATCGTTGGCCTCCCATTTGAGTAGCATTTCACGGGTTTCTGCCATGCAGGGAGCTTCATCCTTGGCTTGATCTTCGGTTCTTCCAGCGGCAATCAGCTCCGCGATCTCCTGCTTGTACTGCTGGTCGAATCTTACATAATATTCGCCAACCAGGTGATCGCCCTTCTTACCGTTGGTTTCGGGTGTTTCGCCATGACCAAATTTCAGCCAGGCCACCATCGATTTACAGATATGTACACCCCTGTCGTTGACAATATTGGTCTTAACGACCTTGTAACCATTGGCTTTCATAACCTCAGCAAGGGAATATCCCAACAGGTTGTTGCGAATATGCCCAAGATGCAGTGGTTTATTGGTATTTGGAGAGGAATATTCGATCATCACCAGCTCCGATTCCTGTCCGGCTACCGTGAAACCATATTTCCCGGCAGTTGCCGCCTCATTCAACTGTTCGATCCAGTAACTGTTGTCAATCACCAGGTTCAGGAATCCCTTCACCACATTAAAACCTGAAACTTCCTTTAAGTTCGAGGTGAGGTACTCCCCTATTTCGGTAGCTGTTGCTTCCGGCGATTTCCTGGTAAGTTTAAGGAAGGGAAAGACCATCACGGTCTGGTCACCTTCAAACTCACTGCGGGTCAGTTGTACCTGTACCTGAGAGGATTCAATAGTTTGGCCGTACAACGAACTGATCGCCTCTGCTACCTTATCTTTTATGATTAATTCTATATTCATCAAAACTAAGTTGGAAAATATGAAAATTTGAAAATTACAGGGGGGCAAAGTTATACGTTTATCCGGAAATTGGTGTAATTTCTTTGATCCGGATATTCCTGAACTTCACTACAGAACCGTGTCCGAGGAAGCCAATATGGCCTGTGGCACGGTTGAGTCCGGGATGATCGCGGTGATCCATCGTGCCATTTCTGCTGGCTTTCTGGATATCCCCATCTGTAATGACATTGCCGTTCAGGATGACCTTTACATTGTTGCCTTTTACAACAACCTCCTCATAATTCCATTGACCTGTGGGCTTTAACGAACCCCTCTTTGCAGGAATCACCCCGTAAACGGATCCATGATACTGGTAAGGCTGCAACTGCGAATAGACCGGCGCATCGTCATCCAGGATCTGGAGTTCCATACCGACATAGGCGGCATCGCCTTCCAGCGGTGCACGGATGCCCAAACCATTGTTGGCGCCCGGGGTCAGCTGAAATTCGAAACGATAGATGAAATCCCTGTATTCACCCTGGGTGAAGAGGTTTCCATGCGACGGACCATTATCAATATTCAGCACAATTTCACCGTTTTTGACTTCATAGTCTACGGTATTGCCCGTCCAGCCCTCAAAATTAACGCCGTTGAAAAGCGGTACAAATCCTTCCTTTTGCTCTTCCGGTGTTACCGCATAACGGTTATCGCTGATCTCCCTGACATAAATATCCCTGAAAGCCAGGTCGGTGCCATGAGCCTGCAATTCGATCGCCTCTTTCGGGAAAATCGGGATCGAACGGTCCCAGTAATTCTCCAGAATAACATTATCCACTACCAGGATGCCATTCAAATAAACAGTTACCCTCTCCCCGATCATCTTGATATAGAAATGATTCCAGTCATTAATCGGATTGTCGGCTACCTTGAGCGGGGTGCTCCTGTACTTGGCGTTGTTGTAAAGTCCGCCGGATCCTACCTGTGCACCAACTTCCACTCGGGAGGTATCCCAGATCTGAACCTGCGGGGAACCCCTCAGATAGATACCGCTATCGCCTTTCTTCGTGATTCGCCAGTCGACAATCATCTCGAAATCGCCATACTGCTTTTCGGAACAGAGGTTGTCACCGTCTCCATTGAAGGTTATTGAATTGTCCTTTACGCTCCAATTCTTTGTCGCCTTCGTATTGGATAAAACCTGCTTGGCGGCAAGTTCCTCCGGCGACATCTTTGCCCGTGTGATTGGATTACCCACCAGACCTTTCCATCCTTTCAGGTCCTTGCCATTGAACATGGGTTCGAAACCCTTTTCGTCCGGCATGGAAGCCAGGTATTTCTTGATTTTCTCCTTGTCGTAGTCACTCTCGGCACCCTTTATTAATGGTAACGATTTTGTAAGCGCATTTTTTACGATTTCCCCGGTCAGGCCCGTCGTCTTACCCGATCCCGGAAGGGCAACCTGCATGACGGCAGAGGCAGCGGCAAATTTCAGATCCTTATCATCCAGATATTTAGACACATAAACCAATGTAATGAAAGTCTTAAGATCACCTAGTTTGTCTATCACCATCAGTTTCTGCTCCTTATTGGCTGCAAGTGTCATCAGTTTGCGGTATTGCAGCAATTTCTGATCATCGGGCAAGGCAGAACGGGAAACCAAATCGGTAAAACCCTTGAATGCTTTTGCCTGGTAGGTCTTGTCTGCAGAACAAATCTGGTACAACGCATCAGCGGCATCGGCGCTGCTCCATTTCAGCAAGGCACTAAAAGCAGCTTCTTTTACAGACTGATCTTTAGAACCAAAAGCCTCAACGACTTTGGTCAAAGCCTCTCTGTTCCCTAACCGGGAAAGCACATCGAGCGTCCGGCTTGGGTCGGCAGCACTGCTCAGCTGACTGATGAATTTGGTCTTTTCCAATTCATTCAGACGGGAAGTGGCGTTAATGAGGGATTGCTGAACACCGAAGATCTGCTCCTTTGAGGAGGCTTTTTTCAGAAGATCCAGTAAGACAGGAATATTTTCTTCAGAAGAGAGATTCTTAAGAGCTGCAAAAGCTGCAACTGAGAGGTCCTGATCGGCATTATTCGTGTAGGCCAATATTTTGGCGAAATCCGATTTCACTGCTTTGGCACCGATCAGGCGGATGATTTCTACTTTTGCGGACTTTGGAGCGGTTTCCAACGCGGCAGATAATCTGTTAAGATGGGCTGCGTCTAGTTTCCGGGACAAGGCTTTCGCTGTTGCGGTGGCATCCTGGCCACTTAAAAGATAACCCTCCAGCGCTTTTGTGGCATTATCGTCCTTGATATTCGCGATGGCTTCAATGGCTGCAAGCCTGACAGCATCAGAAGAGGTATCAGTCAGGGCCAGCTGCAGTGCCGGCAAAAGTGCGGGATCACCTTTGCGGCCAAGCATTTCGACTATTTCTGCTCGTTTCTCACCGGATTCCTCAACAGCCTTATTGATCCATTGACGGGTTGCGGAAATATCCAGCAATCCGGCTGCCAGGTTCAGCACCCCAGCCCGGTAAGCCTTGTCGGCATGATCGAATTCACTCTTCAGCAGCGGTAAGGTTTCAACACCCCAGTACTTCACTTTTAGGGCCAATGCAGCTGATCTGAATTGCAACTGTTTGGTATCCTTACAATTACTCATTAATTCTATCAGAACTTTATCACAAAGATCCATGTTCCATTTTTCTCCCAGCCGGTTGGCATAGGTAAGGAGCGCGTTAACGGCTCCGGTAGGTTCGTAGAGATATTGTGCTTTTGAAGCCTTTTCTGTCAGCAGGCCAAAGCTTGTTTTGGAGCCAATCAACCCGATAGATTCGAGGATCACCCTTTGCAGTTTAGGATCTGCACCATCCAGCTTTCTGTTTAACGCCTCAGTGGCAGCTTCCATTTTCATCTGACCGAAGGCTTTTGCAAGCGCCATGGCAGGAATTCCCCGGGCATTTTCGAATGCATTCAGCATCGCCTTTCCGACAGATGGAGTAGCAATTGCAAGCAATACCTTGACTGATGCGTCGCAAAGTTGATCGTCCTGAAGGTATTGGCTCAGGGTAGAAACCGAAGCAGGGGTGGCAACAAAATAGAGCTGAGTCAGGTAAAAAGATTGGATATCCTTGTCTGTAGCGGTTTTCAGGGCATTCTGTAATCCTCTTTCAACCATACGTTTATCCTTTTCTTTGCCAAACTGGGATACATATTTTGCTAAACTTGCTACCACGAATCTGGCTGCTACATCATCTCCTGTTCCAGGAGGAATTATTTTGGCGGTAATGAGTGCAAGACCCTCTTCTTTGAGGTCTGCCATTTCACTCATCAGCGCATTCAATCTGGCATAATCCTTCGTAGGCACCTGTGCCAAGGCATCTGCGACTTTGGTGTTGACAGTCCGATTGATCTGAGCATTGCCGTTGAAACTGAATGCCAGGATCAGGGAGACCATTATTGTAATTGAAACTAGTTTCTTCATGGGGTGTATTAATTAATATTATTTATCAATCTATTTCTGTTTTTGCCGATCCCATTTAACGCTCCAGTGGATTTGCAATCCGCTGGTTGCCTTTTGCCAACGGATTGCAAATCCGTTGGAGCGTGTAGTATCTGTTAGCTTTTACCGACAGATTGCAAATCTGTCGGAGCGTATAGTCACTGTGTGTGTGGTTACTGTTTGCTTTTACCGACAGATTGCAAATCTGTCGGAGCATTTGTCGGGGCGAGCTGGTAAACTACAACGTCCAGGGTGTACGCATGGGTTGGTTAATCAACCTGTTGGCAGCCTCGTCGTCGATAAACTGCTGCTTCGCAGGATCAAAATGCAGCGTACGTCCTAGCTGCAGTGCAATGACACCCATGTTCACGATGGTAGCAGAGTGGAAACCGTTCATCTCATTCAGTGCAAACTTTTTGCGGGTTCGTACTGATTCTGTGAAGGTGGTAATCTGTGGTTCCGGATCCGGAAGTGTCTCGATAAAAGATTGAAGATTTGGAATATTAGATTTGAATCCTCTGAATATCTTCCCATTAGGCCCTTCGATATAGGCCGCATCCTTGTCGCGGTTTTCGCCGTCGAGGATAATTTTACATCCATCCGCATAAGTATATTCAATTCTTCTCCAGGAACCGACTGCGTCATAATGTTGCTCCGGAGCATCCACCTCGACCTTCACCGGACTGGTATCATCCTTGCCCAACATGTATTGAACAGGATCGAGGTAATGCTGGCCCATGTCGCCCAAACCGCCTCCGTCATAATCCCAGTAGCCACGGAACTTGGCATGCACACGCTCAGGATTATAGGGTTTGTAAGGGGCAGGACCGAGCCACATATCATAATCCAATTCTTCCGGAACCGGCATAGGCTTCAAATTACGCTCCCCGCTCCAGTAGAATTTCCAGTCGTAACCGGTGATACCGCTCACCGTTACCTTCAGCGGCCAGCCAAGGATTCCGCTTTGAATGACTTTTTTCAGCGGCTTCACATCTGTACCCAAACCATAGAAAGTATCCTTGAAACGAAACCAGGTATTCAGTCTGAAGATCCGGTCGTATTTATTGATCTCTTCGACCACCCGGAGACCTTCGCCAATAGTACGTGTCATCGGTTTTTCACACCAGATATCTTTGCCGGCACGGGCTGCCTCGACGGCCATGATGCCGTGCCAGTGAGGAGGAGTGGCAATATGAACGATGTCGATATCAGGTTGTAATAATAATTCACGAAAATCATGGTAAGTATTTACCGGATTCTTGATCAGCAGTTTGGCCTGCTCGAGGTGTTTTTTATCCACATCGCAGATCGCCACAACGCGGGTATCCTCATAGGGAATGTGACCGCGACCCATTCCTCCAACGCCGATAATGGCCTTGTTGAGCTGATCGCTGGGTGCGGTGAAACCGGTTCCTCCAAGTACGTGTCTCGGAATTACCATTATGCCTGCCATGGCAAGCGAGGTGTTCAGAAAATTTCTTCTCTTCATGTTAAAAAGATATTATTTGGTTAATCAATCATTTCAATAAAACAAATCCTTGTGTTTGTATCCAGACGCAGTTCTCATTTTCCCATTTTCCCATTTTCCCATTTTTTTCAATAGCCTGCTGCCTGCCCATCCTTCCGCGACTCCGAAGCCCCGAAATAGACCTTGTTCTTCTCGTCCCATTTGATCGCCTGGTAACCTCCATAGATGCCATTAATATATTGTACCACGTGACCCTTGCCCAGCAACTGCCGGATGGTTTCATAGGGCACTCCGCTTTCGAGGTACACGATCCCGCCGTCGGTCATCTTTTCGCCGGTAGGTTCACTTGAACCTTCGTGGCAGATTCGCGGCGCATCACCGGCTTCCTGGAGGTTCATGCCAAAATCGATCAGGTTGACCACCATCTGAACGTGTCCCTGAGGCTGCATCGATCCGCCCATGAGTCCGAAGCTGATAAAAGGTTTTCCATCCTTGGTAATAAAGGCCGGAATAATCGTATGAAAAGGCCTCTTGTGCGGCTCGTACCGGTTCATGTGCGTGGAGTCGATGATAAACATTTCTCCGCGATCCTGGAAGATGAACCCTAGTTTACCCGGTGTCATACCGGAGCCCATTCCCCGGTAGTTGCTCTGGATCAGCGAGACCATGTTGCCATCCTTGTCGGCCGTGGTAAGATAAATGGTATTACCGGTTTCCAGGTTTCCGGCGGGATAACTCTTGGCTGAACGGTTGGCATCGAAGAGCTTAAGCCGTTCGGTGGCATATTCTTTCGAGATCAGTTTAGTGATCGGGATCTTGTTAAAATCCGGATCCGCGTAGTATTTAGCCCGGTCTTCGAAGGCCAGTTTCTTGGTTTCCACGAAGGTGTGGATATATTCAGCGCTGCCAAAACCCATTTTAGCGAGATCAAATTTTTCGAGCATATTGAGCATCTGAAGCACTGCGGTACCCTGACCGTTGGGAGGTAATTCCCATATATCGTATCCCCTATAGTTGACAGAAATCGGTTCGACCCAGTCGGAATGATGATCGGCGAAGTCACGCATACTGAAGAATCCCCCCTGCTCCTTCATATAATCGACCATTTTTTGGGCGATCTCACCCTTGTAGAATGCATCCCGTCCGCCGGCGACGATCTTTTCGAGGGTAGCAGCGAGGTATGGATTTTTGAATACTTCACCCTTGGCCGGGGCTTTGCCGCCAGGCATGTAAATCTCCTTGAACCCGGCATATTTCTCCAGGCTTTTTGCGTTGGAGTTCCAATAATAAGCAATAACTTCAGTAACCGGGAATCCCTCTTTAGCGTAAGTAATAACTGGTTTAAGTATTTCACTAACAGGTAGTTTTCCAAATTTTTTATGGAGTTCAAACCATCCATCCACGCATCCGGGTACTGAAACAGGCAGTGGACCCTGAGCGGGTATCCTGGTAATACCATGCTTTTTGAAATAGTTGAAAGTCAGATCGTAAGGCGACCGGCCGCTGGCATTCAATCCATAGAGTTTCTTGGTTTTGGCGTCCCAAACGATGGCAAAAAGATCTCCTCCGATGCCGTTGCTGACTGGCTCCACCAGTCCCAGCATCGCATTGGCGGCAATGGCTGCATCGATGGCATTTCCCCCGGACTTAAGAATATCGAGTGCTACCTGGGTTGCCAGTGGCTGACTCGTACAAGCCATACCGTGCTGGGCGATTACTTCGGAACGTGTGGCAAAAGTTCGGCCTGTTACGCGATCCTGGGCATTGGCTGACAAGATAAAACAGAAGCAGACCAACAATATAATTGAGAACCTCATTGTATAGATTTTAGACAGTAGATGACTCCAGAAGTAAATGTTTAGCCGGGTAAATATAATCAATCTTAATAGGAAAAAGAAAGTGACAAATCCCCCATTTTCCATATTTTTGGGATAAACTTCACAACCTGATTGACTAATGTTATCCGGCAATTACAAAGAGCTGTACGACCGGCTAGTGCCTGTAATAGATCGCAACCGTATCTGGCACGACCCCTTACATACCCTTGCATTCGGGACGGATGCAAGTTTTTACAGGCTGATTCCGAAGATGGTCATCAAGGCAAAAAACGAAGATGAGGTCTCGTTGATTCTGGAGGAATCCTCCAGACTGATGATCCCGGTTACTTTCCGGGCAGCAGGCACCAGCCTCTCTGGCCAGGCTGTTTCTGATTCCGTTTTGGTCATTGCCGGCAGCTACTGGAAGAAGGCAGTCATAGAGGAAGAAGGCGCCGTTATCCGTCTTCAACCGGGTCTGACGGGTAAAGAAGCCAACGCATTGCTGGCAAAATTTGGCAGGAAAATCGGTCCTGATCCTGCCTCGATCGACACTGCCATGATCGGCGGGATTGCAGCCAACAATGCCAGCGGTATGTGTTGCGGTATTGCTGAAAACTCTTACCAGACTCTGTTGAGCATGCGGATCCTTCTGGAAGACGGCACTTTAGTGGATACAGGGGATGAAAAAAGTCTCGCTGATTTCAGGTCTTCCCACACCAGTCTGCTCAATCAGATTTCCCTATTACACGACGCTGTTACTGAGAATGAGCCTCTAACCGAAAGGATCAGACAAAAGTTCCGAATGAAAAATACGACAGGTTATAGTCTTAATGCACTTGTCGACTATCCAGATCCCTTGCAGATCATGCAGCACCTGATGATCGGTTCGGAAGGGACGCTTGGGTTTATTTCCGAGATCACCTACCGGACGGTCGTGGATCATCCTTTCAAAGCTAGTTCGCTGATGCTTTTTCCCGATATTCATTCAGCCTGTCAGGCCGTGATCTCCTTACAAGCATCGCCTGTCGCAGCAGTTGAACTGATTGACCGGGCGGGTTTGCGATCCGTAGAAAATGAGAAGGGTTTGCCTGTCGATTTGAAGCTGCTCGATCCGGAAGTCTGCGCCCTGCTGGTCGAAACCAGGGCTGGAGATCTTTTTTCGCTGAATTCCCAGATTCATCAGATTACCTCCACTCTTGATAATATCCCTACTTCCGAACCTATCTTATTCACCTCTGATTCAGATGAATGTGCTCATCTTTGGAAGATCCGAAAAGGAATGTTTCCTTCCATTGGTTCGATGCGAAAGAAGGGCACTACCGTGATTATCGAAGACGTCTCCTTCCCGGTAGGTCGTTTAGCAGAGGCAACACGTGATTTGCAGCTTCTTTTCGGGAAATGGGGTTACCACGAAGCAGTCATCTTTGGACATGCGCTTCTAGGCAATTTACATTTCGTTTTCACCCAGGATTTTGGATCGCCGGAGGAAGTTGATCGATACAAAAATCTGATGGAGGATGTAGCTGATCTTGTCGTTCATAAATATGACGGAGCGCTAAAAGCTGAGCACGGAACCGGCCGGAATATGGCTCCTTTTGTGGAGATGGAATGGGGTGCAGAAGCCTATCAGCTAATGAAACGCATCAAGACCATCTTCGATCCTAATAACCTGTTGAATCCTGGTGTCATCATCAATAAAGATCCACACGCTCACTTGAAAAACCTGAAGCCGATACCGGATGCGCACGAAAAGATCGACGGCTGCATTGAATGCGGTTTCTGTGAGCCCAATTGTGTGGCAGCTGAGCTGACGCTGACCCCACGTCAGCGGATTGTGGTTTACCGTCAGATGGCCAGTCTTCGAAAGAGTGGCAAGGAGCCGCACATTCTTGCCGCCCTGAATAAAAGCTACCGGTATTCGGGTGATGCAACCTGTGCTACAGATGGACTCTGTGCCACTGCATGTCCGGTGGGCATCGATACCGGTAAATTGATTAAATCTATCAGGCATAAAGAGATCGGTAGCGGCCAGGGAAAAGGGCTCTGGGTTGCAGACCATATGCCTCTGGTTACCAAATGGATGAGTCGGGGCCTCACGACCGTTTCCTTTTTTCATGCGCTTGTTGGGACGAGGATAATGACCCTGCTTGCTGACGGAATACGGTTTATTTCCTGCAACTCTATCCCCAAATGGAATAAATGGATGCCAAAGGGAGCCAGGAAGATTAATCCTTTGGCGACAGGAACTCGTCCGGGCGCCCGCAAAGTGGTTTATTTCCCCTCATGTATCAATCGCAGCATGGGACCAACCGGGTACGGGAAAGAGGAACAGCTGACAGACGTGATGGTCAGGCTATTGCATAAGGCTGGATTCGATGTAATTTATCCCGAAAATCTTTCTTCTCTCTGCTGTGGCATGGCTTTTTCGAGTAAAGGTTATACGGAAGCAGGCACGAAAAAATCGAACGAGCTGGGAGAAGCCCTTCTGAAGGCGAGTGAATACGGCACTTACCCCATCCTTTGCGATATGAGTCCATGCCTGTTCACGATGCGAGAAAATCTGGGAACCGTGATGAAACTGTACGAACCGGTTGAGTTTATTCTGGAGCATCTGCTACCACATTTGAAGCTCCAGCCAATGGAGGAAACTATCGCCATTTTTCCTGTTTGTAGTGTGAAAAAGATGGGGCTGGAGGTTAAGTTGAATGAGCTTGCGCGAAAATGTGCCAGGGAAGTGGTGGTTGCAAAGACAAATTGCTGCGGATTTGCTGGGGACAGAGGTTTTACGGTTCCCGAACTAAACCGGCATGGACTAAGGATGCTGAAAGAGCAGCTCGGCGTGCTTTCCAGTGAACGCTCTTCAGGATTTTCAATCCGGAAGGATGAGTCGTTAAAAAGTCCCTCCGGATTGCTAAGCTGGAGTAGCGGAAAGAGCATGAATGAGCAAAACATTAATAAGGGTTATTCCAATAGCCGAACTTGCGAAATCGGGCTTAGTCAGAATTCCGGAATACACTTTCAATCAATAGTTTACCTTGTAGACCAAGTCAGTATTGGTCTGGCAAACAACCATACCTCCGGAAAATGATAAAATATCAGGTTAATGGCCGGAGCTCTGAAGAATGATTAAATATCTTGTTATTGCCGAACGACCCAAGAATGACTAAATAAGCATTTGCAACTGATTGACGCAACTGGTCTTGACAGTTTTTGCATTTTCATCATTTGGATTGACTCCCAGAGTCATTTCCATCCATTTCAGGGCCTCCTTGAAATCTAGTCTGGCCTTATCGTTCATATCCTTGAAGGCTTTATCAGTCGCACTAATCTTGCCGGCTTTTACCTGATTAGCGGCACTTTTCATCATGTCCATGGCCTCCTTGTAATGTTTGTTCCCTTCGGCAAAATAATATTTACCCAGGGTTTCTTTCAATGCCTTGGAATTAGGCACTTTAGCGATACCTTCTTTTAGGGTATTCAGATAGCCGGCATCATCCTTTTTAGCCTTCATCACACATGCCTTGTACTGGTAGGCCATATCAACATTGTTATTGGCAGCAATGCACATGTCGAAGTATTTTTGCGCCTTGTTCATGTCGTTGACGCTATAAGCACAGGTTCCCATCGCATAGATCATGGCGTAATCCGTCGGATTCTTGCCCCAAACAGTGAGTGCCTTTTCATAATTCTGTAAGGCCAGGGCGTAATTTTTTACTTTGAGTGCCTTATCCCCGTCTGCCTTCAGGACTAAAGGTTTTTGGGAATAAAGTGAAGAGAAGATCAGGCAGAAAAATAAAACAAAAGTGAATCGTTTCATTTTGGAAAGTTTTAGTGATTAACTACTTCATTTTTAATTAAGAATGGTAAGTCTATGGAGTGATTACACTATCAAAGTTAATCAAAAATTTTTAAGGATTGAACTGATCCGCATGAAAAAATCCAAGAATATTTAAGATAAGATCGACATAGGTTTGGGCTGCAGTATTATCGGGATCCAGCTTTAGGCAGCGACGGAAACTGTTGAGTGCCAGTCCCCATTTCTGATTGTTGTAGTATATTTTACCAGACAGGAAATTCGCCTGGGGATGTTCTAACAAGGATTCATGGTTCAGTAGCTTCAAGGCCTCTTCTGAATCTCCTTCCTTCCATAACCTATTCGCCTCAATGATCAAATCCTCTGCCATTTTTATATTTTCATTTTTCACTCCTTAATCTTCACCTTCGGATGCACACAAACTTTACCCTTTAACCTTTACCCTTTAACCTTTAACCTTTAACCTTTAACCTTTCCACTTTAACCTTTAACCTTTAACCTTTAACCTTTAACCTTTACTTTAACCTTTCCACTCCTCACCCATCCGACCTTGTCACCGAATCCACCCCTTTGATATTCTTCAGCTTCTGCATCAGGAAATCGAGATGATGCGTATCGTTTACGAACATCCGCAAGATACCCTCGAAGGAGCTGGTTTCGCTGTTGATGGTGATCGAACGCATCTGCACCCCAACTTCCTTGGAAATAATCATCGTCATATCGTTCACCAACCCCAGCCTGTCGGATCCTGCCACCCGGATAGTTGCCTGGAAAGAATTACGTTTACCGGTCTCGCGCCATTTGGCCCTGATAAACCGATAAGGATACCGATCTGCCATTTGTTTGGCATTTGGACAGGAATTACGGTGAATTTTAATGCCTTCGCGGATCGTCACAAAGCCGAAGATATCATCTCCAAAGATCGGATTGCAGCAGGCAGCCAGTTTATAGATGACATTTTTCAGGTCGTTATCGATAACCAGGAAGTCATCGCCCGAATCGAAAGAAAGCTCCTTCAGCTCAGTAGGGGCAAGAATCTCAGAGAGCCGCTCCTTCTGCGATGTATCCTCATGTACGGTTATTAACTCTTTCGCCTCCAGCGGATCGATCTTACCGGTTGAAATCTGGTAATATAATTCGGAAGCCAGTTTTAGCTTGAAATGTTTCAGCAAGTCACGGATAACCTGATCGTTCAGCTCTAACTTCCAATTTTTAAATTTCCTTCGGAGTATCTCCTTTCCATTTTCAGACTCCCGTTTCTGCTCTTCATTGAGACTCGCCTTGATGCGTGATTTAGCTTTGGAAGTCACCACAAAATCGAGCCAGTCAAGCTTCGGCTTCTGGTTATTGGAAGTTTCCACGGTAGGCTGATCGCCGTTTTTAAGCTGGTATTTCAAGGTCACCAATTTCCCGTTGACTTTTCCACCCACGCAATGATCCCCGATATGGGAGTGAATTTCATAGGCAAAATCCAGCAAAGTTGAACCGGCCCTGAGTTTGATCAGATCTCCCTTGGGGGTAAAGACAAAGATCTCATCATCATAGACATTAACCTTGAAATCCTCGATGAAATCTGCCGGACTCATGGCCGGATTTTCCAGGATCTCCCTGATATTTTTCAACCATTCATCCAGTTCCTTACCCCCCGCCTTGCCCTCTTTGTAACGCCAGTGCGCGGCGAGTCCGTTTTCGGCCACATCATCCATGCGCCGGGTTCGGATCTGCACTTCGACCCATTTCTTATCGGGACCCAAAACAGTAGTATGCAGGGATTCATAGCCATTGGATTTTGGGAAGGTTATCCAGTCACGTAACCTCTCAGGATTGGACAAATACTCTTCGGTAACAACCGAAAACACTTGCCAGCACTCGGCTTTCTCGTTCTCAGGCCTTGAATTCAGGATGATCCTTATGGCAAAAAGGTCATAGACTTCATGAAAATCAACTTCCTGCTTCTTCATCTTGTTCCAAATGGAAAAGATGGATTTTGTCCGGGCTTTCATCTCAAAATCAAATCCGCGGCTCTTCAGTTTCTTCTCGATTGGTTTGACGAATGCTGAGACAAAATTGGCTCGTTCGGTCTTGGTTTCCTGCAGTTTCTCAACAATATGCCTGTAATCTTCAGGATGAAGGTATTTAAGCGAAAGATCCTGCAACTCGGAATTGATCTTATATAGACCCAGCCTGTGCGCGAGCGGTGCATACAGATGCCATGAGTCGATGGAGATCCGCTGCTGCAGTGTCGGTGGCAGATTGTCCAGGTGACGCATATCCTGCAACTGATCGGCGATCTTAATCAAAATTACCCTTACGTCTCCCGAGAGTGCCATCATTAACCGTCTGAAATTCTCGCTTTGAACAGCAATATTTTCAGTATTGAGCGAATTTATTTTGATAATCCCATCCAGAATTTCAGCCACGCCGTTGCGGTATTTCTTCGTTATTTCCGAAACAGAAAATAGCTGATTGGTCTGATTAAATGTATTATGCAATAAACAGGCTATCAGTGAGTCTGTGGAAAGACCCAGCTCAATTACAGCAATCCGGGCTACTGAAATGGAATGGTGGAGAATGAATTCACCATTTTCCCATTTCGCGTTTCCGAGTGCGGTAAGTGCATGGTCCATGGCAAGTTGAACGAGCGGAAGATCCTTTTCCGGAATCTGAGTCTTACATTCGGACATAAACGCCCGGTAACTTTCAATAATAGCCTCAACACCTGATGTTTCCATCGCTGTGAAATTAGTTGTTCAAATAATCAATTGCGCTTCACCAAAAAAATCCGGCAGATGAAAATCCGGTTCAGCCGAATCAATTCTGTTCCAGGACAGAAAATGGGGTTTCAGGGTAAGGTCTCCACATTTATAGAAGTTTGCCCTGAAGGTGCTTCCGGGTACGAGGTGCAGAATGGTCAATGGAACGGCGACCGTTAACTGCCAATCGAATGGGTCCCCTTCCTTCAGGCCAATCATTTCCTTACCAGGAAACCGCCGAATCTGTTGCATCTCAACGGGGGAAAGAAACTCCCGCTTTTGCTTACTGCCAAAGGCCGACAGACAAATCCCCCGGGGGTTGAACTCGAAATTCCTGTAAGAAGTTTCTGCTTCCTTCGGGTTGTTTTCTGAAGTCATGAAAAATTCCACGCAGGAATCCTCCCAAACTGCATCCTGGTCGTTGACTGCCTTGACTCTGAAATGATCATTACTTACCTCATAACACAGCCATAAGTGGGTTATGGAATATCCAATAAACAATTCAACACCAGGACAGTAAGGATAGTCCACCCAATTAATTTTATCGATTACTGCCAGTGTTCCCCTGGATTTTACCTGGATCGCCACCTGCATATTGACTTCCAAAAATGGATCTCCAATGAAGGGAATCAGTAATTTTTCTGTACCGGGAAAAGCCATATGCTATCCTTTGATGATTGTGAGAGTAATATTAATTCAAAATGGCTTCAAAAAAAAATGCTATTTTTAGAAAGAAATATAAACAGTTTCGCATGTTACGAAAATGGTTGATTGGCTTTTCCATGTTTCTCGGCTTTCTTTGGCTGGCATTGTTTCTTTTCGTGATACGGATCAACCTGGAAGTAACGAAAACAGGAAAGCAGTACTCTTATAATTCGGTGAATGCCATCCCGCACAACCATTGTGCTGTGGTGCTGGGCACCAATAAATATATTAGTGCAGGCAAGGAGAACCTTTATTATAACTATAGGATTAAGTCGGCCGTGCTGCTATTCAAAAATAAAAAAATCGATTATATAATCGTTAGCGGCGACAATAAATACCGCAGCTACAATGAGCCTGTCTCCATGTACAATGACTTGGTAGTGGCAGGAATTCCTTCGGAGCGAATCTTCCTCGATTACGCTGGTTTCCGCACCCTTGACTCAGTTGTGAGGTGTTTCATGGTTTTTGGACAGCACCAATTTACCATCATCTCCCAGCCTTTTCACAACCACAGAGCGGTATTTCTTGGACGCGAAAGGGGACTGGAAGTGATTGCCTTCAATGCGGGAGATGTAAGCGGAAGACCTTCTATAAAAGTCATTATCAGAGAAATAGGCGCCAGAGTATTATTGGCTTACGATCTGCTCACAGGCACACAGCCGCATTTTTTAGGAGAGAAAATTGTTATCCCTGATTAAATAATTATGGACAAATCATTAATCAGAGTTAAAGAAGCCGAGGCGATGTTGCTCAACGTAGGAACCTTACTGATGAGTTCAGGTGCCAGTACAGGCAGGGTCCGGACAACAGTTAACCGGATTGCGGATGCACTGGGCTACAACATTGAACTCATGATCACCAACAGATCTTTGATGCTCAAGGTCATTGATGAGGAGACAGACCATTTTATCGCAAGCCTGAAGCGGACCTCTCCCCACGGGGTCAATTTCCGCATGGTGTCGGGTATCAGCAAAATGAGCTGGAAAGTTGTTGAAGATCATTGGGATATCCCGGAGATTAACACCGAAATTGCCCGGCTGGTTGCCCTTCCCCATTATCCCCGGCTGGTAACATTATCATCCGTTGCGCTGGCTGGAACCTCTTTCTGCGCACTTTTTGGTGGTAAAAGTTATGAATTGCTGGTCGCCTTTATCGCCACTTTTGTCGGATTGTTCGTCCGGCAGGAGGCCATTAAAAAAAGATTCAATCCTTATGTGTCGATTATTTTTGCTTCCTTCACCGCCTCCATCCTTTCGGGACTCTCTGTAAAAATGGGAATCGGCAGCTCGCCGGAAGTTGCTTTTGCTACTTCCGTTTTGTTTTTGGTACCGGGGGTTCCCCTGATCAATTCCTTTACCGACATGATTGACGGAAACATCCTGAACGGCATTGTGCGCGGAATACACGGATTAATCATTGCGCTGGCTATCGCACTCGGACTCCTGTGCGCGAAATATCTCTTAAACATTTAACCCAATGGACTGGATAGCAATTTTGATAAAAGGTTTCTGGGCCGGGTTCGCCGCGATGGGATTCGCCATCCTTTTCAACGTGCCTCAACGAACATTAATGGTTATTTGGGCCATGGGTGCCTTGGGTGGACTAGCAAAATTTTTCTTGCTAGGTCTGGATGTGAACATCGCCCTGGCTTCGCTGGGTGGAGCTACCCTGATCGGCTTCCTCAGTATTTACGCGGCACATAACAAGCAGGCACCTCCTCTGGTGTTCTCTACTCCGGCTGTCATTCCTATGGTACCCGGGGCCTTTGCCTACCGGATGATGCTTGGTTGCATGGAATTGGCCAATACCTCCATCAACTCGGATACCTATATCAAGACCCTTGCTGAGACGACCAACAACGGATTGAAGGCATTATTTATTCTGATTGCTTTATCTGCCGGTGTCGCCATTCCAATGCTGATAACCCGGAAGGATACTTTCAAGCGGATTAAGAGCAGTTCGGAAGAGGAGGTTTAACCTCCACAAAAGCGCCAAAATGGTGATTTGGTGAAGGTGGTGTGAGCGGTAGAAAGCCACTTAGTATTTTGTGATCTTTCATCATCAAAGGCTTTTCCAACTCCTTCTTAAGGCAGAAAGATTGAAAATTACCGGTTTTTGAATAGAAAATCTCGAGGAATCCGGTGGAGCCTTCGGCCAGGTAATTCCTCATCTTCAGAGCAATGGCACCCATGGTGAATCTGCCGTTGATCTCCAACATCGGATGAAATTTCAGGACGCTATTTTCGTCACGGTAGATGATGGCATCCACACCGATCCAGCCTTCATACTGGGTAGAATAATTGCTTTGGGATAGAGATTCTTCCAAAATAGCAACAACAGCTGATTCGTGTGCCTCAAGAAATAATTTTACATCTTGTTGTATTTCAATATCTTCTGTCAAATAATTCCTGACATATCTCCCCTTTGGATCATTCTCCAGAAAAGTTCGTCCTTTATAAATAATCTTGCCTGCTGATGCTTCAAACTGATAGGAAATATCGATTATTTTATCATGCCAGGGCTCAATCGTCACAAATCCCTGTTGGCGGAGCATCCCCGAAAGGACTTCATCATTCTTTTTGGCAGAATCCGGATTAGGGAACAGGAGCAGACCACGGCCTGAGGAACTCCACGGCATCTTGACTACTGCCTTAGAAAATTTGGAGGAATTAGGAGAATTGGGAGATTGGGAAATTTGAATATTTGAAAATGGAGAAATAGGGAAATCCGGATCATGTTGGAGAAAGGATCGTAGAAGGCGCAATTGTTGAAGAAGTGGAAGCTGTTGGGGATATGGCAATTGTTTGTGGAGTGGCTGGCGAGATCCTGAAAAGATGACTGACTTGATCCCTGAGCCTGGTGAAGGGTAAATCAGGCGGTAAATTTCCTGATGAACAGTTTCCAGCGAATGGCAGATAACAGGTAATCCGGAAGGATCCGGCAGCCAGTCATGTTGATGAACTTTCAATAATTTCTCCAATAATTCCAGGGCAGTCATTCGGCTATACATCTCCTTGTGTTCCGGTTTCCAATTCACTACCGGGGATTGCCTGAATGCCTCATTACAATTAGGGATCAAATTCCTGAACAGATGATACATGGCAGGACTCCTGCCCCATGGTCTGAGCCAACCTTTTGGACTACTGATCCAGGCATCATCAGAAAGTGCCTGCAAGAGAGGAACAACCTCCGGGAGACAGAATCCCAATTGTCTCATCTTCTTAATATAAACCTGGTCGATCTCCCCTTGAACTAAAACCAAATCTTTTTCTTCGCCCAACCAGGCAGGAAGGTACCCCAAATCAGACTCAAACTGACGTAATCTTGCAGGCGGTGTATAATAAGGCGATCCATTGGCAATTGCCGACTCACAAGTTGGGTTAAAAAAGAAAATATCGGGTATCATCATGGAAAGAATTCTACAAAACTACTATTAATCGGCCTACTTGTATCCAATTTGTCTTCGGGGTATGTGGTTCGATTAACAAAGTGAAGATAATATGCAATAATATACAAGTTACATTATTTCAGGCATATTTTCAAACCAGCGAAGCAAACTTTTTTTGTACTTTAGTGCAAAATTCCCACCCATGAAGACACCAAAATTTTTGATCTGCAGCGATCCCCTCCAGGAAGAACCTGCCGAAATGATCCTTCACTCCCACCGCCCCAGATTTCTTGCGCAGGTGACCCCGATACCCTTTACAGAAATCGAAAATAGACCGGAGAAATCCTTTGCCGATGCATTATATGTTAATACAGAAGGCATTATGGATACTTATCGCCTGAACGTCGTCGAAACTTATGACCGGGCTGAAGAAGAGGATATCCAGGACGAACTGTTTCCTGCGGCTGATTATTTCTGCCGGTACCTCCAGTTGATGGAGGAGGAAGAAGGCCTCAAACCTGGCTTTCCTGTGAAGGATTTCAGTTCGGAATTACCCGGATTAAAAATTTTGCATGCTCCGGATCTCTGGACCGTTGTCTACAATGGGCTTGTTGCCGAATTCGCTACGGAAGATGAGATGGACGACTTCCTGGAAAGTGACCTGAATATTGAAACTGATTTGCTGGACAAGGGTGTAATCAATCAGTTTGACTGATCCTACGCTTTCTTTTAAACAGATAATGTTGCATAATCGGGAAACCGATGACAGACAGGAGTATGATCAGGGTACCGATGTAAAAACCTGCCGTCATCCTTTCTGTCTCCCCAAAAATAAAGAATGCCAGGATAATGCCATAGACCGGCTCGAGGTTTATGGTTAACGTAACTATATATGCAGTAAGATGTTGCATTACATCAACCTGTACAGTATGCGCGAAGGCAGTGCAGACAGTACCCAGCAGTATCAGGTAAAAAAGATCCGTCCACGTAGGGAATAAGAACGGCACACTCGTCCCTTTTCCAGAGAGCGCGAGAAAGATTGAAAGCGCGATTACCCCACCTATCATCTCGTAGAAACTGATCTTGACGGCCCGGTGATTGGCTACCAGTTTTTTGTTCAGGACAGAAAACAGCCCTGCAAGAAAAGCGGAAAGCAATGCGACTAGAATACCGGCCAGGTAGCGGGTCTCGAACCGGAAGATCAGATAGAGTCCGATGATGATAATCAGTCCAATCAGCACCTCAGCCAAAATTATTCTTTTTCGATAAAACAATGGCTCTAAAAAACTAGTAAACAGAGCAGTAGTAGCAAAACAACCTAATGCGACAGACACATTTGATAGTTTGATCGCCCCATAGAAGGTGACCCAATGCACGGCAATAATCACCCCAACTCCAAGTAGTTTTAACAAAACAGCACGGGAAACGGCCAGATTTTCCCTGGTAATCTTCAAATAAATATAAAAAGTTAGGACGGCGATCAGCATCCGGTACCAAACCAATTCAAGTGCCGGCAAGGTAATCAGCTTACCAAGAATGGCAGTGAAACCAAAGATCAGCACGATCACATGCAATTTAACGTAAGTATAGTATAAATCCTTGCCCAAAACGATACAAAATTTGTTGTAAAAGTAGTAAGTTAAAGGATAACGCAGTATATTTGTGCTGAATGAATAGTTCAATTAAACTTACATTGTAATTATGATTCTTGACACAATAAAAAATTCGGATCGGTACCTGAGCATTGGGAAAGGGATTGCAGAAACATTGCGATATATACAGAATAATGATTTGTCCGAAGTTCAGCGAGGCAGATACGAAATAGATGGAAAACGTCTCGTTATGATTGTCTCTGAGTCAAAAAACAGCAATACGAATGAGTGCAGACTGGAGGGTCACCGTCGTTTTATAGACCTTCAGTATTGGGTTTCAGGCTCAGAACTGATGGGCCACGAAATCCTTGATAATCAGCCAGTACTGGATGAATACAACGAAGAAATTGACTGTGCTTTTTACAATTGCATTGCTTCTTTTTCCCGTCTCTTACCAGGAATGTTCGTCATTTTTTTCCCCTCCGACCTTCATACTGCTGTTTCTGACCCTCTTTCTGATGAGAAAGTAAAGAAAATAGTATTCAAGATTGCGGTAGAAGATTGATTTTTTTGATTTCACGGCAGAGTGATTCGAGTGTTCCTGGTCTCAGAATATGATTTCCATATTTGATGTTCCATCCATCTTCCCCGAAGAAAACTGATATGGTGTATGGTAAAGTTTGCTGCCGAATCCGGAGATCAGACAGAGCTGATGAATCAACAACCTCAAATCCAATTCGTTCAAGTGCTTTTGTTGCATAGAACTGTTCTTTACCAAACGCATCTAATAAAATAATACCCCTGGATTCTTTTCGTATCCTGAAATCTCCCTTTTCAGCATCGAAAAACAGGTGTAGATTGCTTGCAAACAGTGATTCAAAATATCCTTGTGCCGCCACTTCTTCGGGGACTCCTTCAACAACCAGCTCATTCAACATCAGCCAGATACGATCGGCCATCGAAAGGGCAGTATTCAGATCATGTGTGGAAAAAATAATACATTTTCCTTGTTCTTCCGCGAGTCGGTGTAAAATACGTACGATCTCATATTTGTTGGAAATATCCAGAAAAGCAGTCGGTTCGTCAAGCACAATGATCCTGGTGTCCTGAGCCAGTGCCCTGGCAATCATAGCCCTTTGTCTTTCTCCATCCGAAATTCTGTTAACTGGCTTTTCTTCGTAGCCCAAAAGCCCCACTTGCCGAATGGCCTCCGCCACGATTCTGTGATCTTCCTCCCCTAAATGTCCAAACCAATTGGTATAGGGAAACCTTCCAAGTCCGACTAACTCCCTAACGGTCAGATTGGCAACCCGAACGATCTCTGTTGAAACGAAACTCATTTCGCGGGCCAGTTCATCGGAATGATAAGCTGAGGCTGGCTTTGAGTGTATAAGCAGTTCTCCTGAAAGCGGTTGTTGGAAACCGGCAATGGTCTTTAAAAGTGTACTTTTACCAATGCCGTTCTGACCAATCACGGCAACCATCTCACCGCCATAAGCCTTGAGTGAGAGATTATTTTTGACCACTACGGAAGCCGTCGACTGATCCTGGTAACCAATCGCAACACCTCTGCACTCGACAAAAATCTCTTCTATATTCACCATTTCCTAAACTCCCTTCTTCACATTTCCCAATTAGCAAATTAGCATATTAGCACATTTATCTATATCCCTCCCATCCTTTTCTGCCGAAAAATAATCCAAATTACAATGGGTATTCCCAATAAAGCCGTCACCGAATTGATCGGCAGAGTCGTTTCGTAACCAGGAAGCTGTGAAATAAGATCTCCAATCAGCATCACAATGGCTCCCAATAGCATCGTTGCAGGAATAAGCAAATTGTGCATTGGAGTATTGAAAAACCGTCTAGCCAGGTGCGGAACGATGATTCCCACAAAACCTATTGGACCGCAGAATGCTGTGACACTTCCTGTTAAGATCGCTGTTGAAGCGAAAATGAGCCCATAGGCCGTCCGAATATTCATACCCATGCTCCTTGCATAATTTTCCCCGAGCAGGAAAGCATTTAAAAATTTTGCAGAGAGAAATGAGATAATGAGTCCAACCACGACAGCCGGCATCAATACCCAAAGCTGGTCGCTGGTAGTGCTGCCCAGGCTTCCCATCGTCCATACGATGAAAGATTTAAGGGAAGACTCACTGCTGAAATATTGCAGAACACTAACGATAGATAATACTGCACTCGAAATCAGGATACCCAAAATCAGGACGGTCATCAGGTCGCGTAACCGGGAAGCAATAAATACCACCAACACCATCATACATCCGGCGCCGATGCAGGCAGCCAGCACGAGCCCCCAGGATCCTGCTATCGAAAACAGCAGAGTTCCTTTAAAAATAAAGCCGGTAGACAGAACGAAAAGAGCCACCCCAAGACTTGCTCCCGAACTGACACCGAGAATATCCGGCCCGGCGATCGGATTCCTGAAGACAGTCTGCATCTGAAGGCCAGCCACTGATAGTGCGACACCTGCCATCACAGCAGTAATAGCCTTCGGTATTCTGAACTGGTATAGGATTGTTGAAATTTGAGGATCAGCAGCAGAGGGATCAAGCAAAGTGGAAATAGATTGAAACAAGGATATATGAACCGATCCCGAGAGCAGGTCCAGTAAAAATACCATCAAAAGTATGACTAACAAAAGCAAAATCTTCCCTCCGGCAGAAAAGACATACCCGAAACCTTTCACTTCTTTACTTTTCATTTACGCACTTTAACCTTTCCACTTTAGCCTTTAACCTTTCCACTTCATCCTTCTCACTCCTTCATCAACTTCCTGTAATAATGAAACCCACCTTTTCCGGAAACCTCCGGATGAAAAATCCTAACCAGATCCGACAATATCAAGTCGGGATGCATTACCCCACTCTCCCAGTAATCGTTTCCGCCTGCAGGAGTGGAGCGAAGATTATTGTTATATACCTGCAATTTTTTGACTGCCGGAAGAGCGGAAAAACGAGGATCAAAAGACATAAGCGAACTCAAACTGGCAGCCGTTCCACAGTTGATCCAAAAATCAGCCCCTGAAGCCCGCAAAAAAACCTCCTCCAAAGATACCGGAAATGCCTCTTTCGAAAGATTTTCCCGCCATAAAAATTTTCCACCTGCATCCTGTATCAAAACTGCTAGATTTGATTGCCCCCCAGCTATCCACCACGTGTCTTTGAATGGTAATCCTGTTAGTACAGAAGGTTTTAAAGTTACATTTGCGACACTGGATTTTACAGACTCGTAATTTTTCCTGATTTCATCAAAAATCGTCCCCGCAAGCACCTCTTTTTCAAAAAATGCACCGAAAAACTTAATCCAGGAAGCCTTCCCAAGTGGAGACTGCTCCAGGTATTCTCCAACCAACACTGTGGGAATTCCCAGGTCACGAAGCTTATTCATCTGTGCATTGATCTCAGATCCAACGCCATAGGCAAAAACAACATCAGGCTTCAACTGGACGATCGCCTCATAATTGAGACCCTGTTCATTTCCGACTTCCCGGATACGTTTTGATGAAAGACCGCTTTTAATTGAATCGTTTGAAACATAGATAGTTCCGGACAACCCACAGACCGTGTGCAAGGATCCCAGGGCATCCAGAAATCCGATATGGGTGGTAGAAAGGCAGACCACGCGCTGAAGCGGCGTAAAGAAGACTTGCTTGTTTTTGAGCGCCTCGGGAACCTTTTTTCCCCTCTCAATCAGGTAATATTCAAATTTGTTGTCCTGGGATTTCTGCCATGGATCAATGACCGTTAGTTTCCGGTAATTGTCGGAATGAAGAATGGTGAAGCCTGTCGCTTCGACAGACAAACTTGTTTTATCAGAAGCACCTGGCACAATCTTCTTAACCGGTCCTGGCCCACATCCTGCCAGGCTACTGAAGAGTAACGTGAATAAAATAAAACGAAAGATTACCTTCGGAAAGGAAAATATTTTGTGTGAATCGAATATCGACGAAGTCAATTCCATTTTTGGATCCTATCTTTTCCGAATAATCCTTACTTTCATCACCTCTCTTTTATTCAAGGTTTCCACGGCTACGAAATATACGGAAGATTCCAAATTACCACAACTCAGTTCTACAGTCCCGACAGTGAGCATTCGTTGGGTCTCCGACACTTTGCGACCCATCAGATCGTAAAATATAACCCTGCCAAACTCCTCATTCCCGGTGTTAACGAGATAAAGTAACCCAAGACTCGAATCGGTAGGATAGTAAATCCTGAACTGGGTAGATCCGGGAGGAACAGGGGTTGTATTGGTCTGGGTAAAAGTAGTCCCGCAACCATACGAATTGATCAGCAGCGAGGTCTTCATATTAATCGCAGGAACCCAGTAAAATGGTTGCCAGATATTATCGATCCTGCAAAAAGCCCGGTTAAGATCATTGGTTGCTCGCGGCATAGCGTGCATCATTGCCACCGTATCACTTATATTACTATAGTTCAGGTCGTACCCAATGAAATAGGTCCCGGAAATATCGAGCGGTTTATCCAGTATGATAAAATTCATGGCAGAAGTCTTCAGCGATTTTATTGGCACCTGAACACTCTTTAGTACCGTTCCCGGCATGCCAGTGCCCGAATTCATCTGATAAATCTGAAAATCAACGACGCTATTGGCATTGTTAACACCTGTAGCAGCCTTGGCAACCCCTACCGAGAAAGCAGAAAGCGTTGTCTTTTCCGTTTGCTTAAACTGTTGCGCGTACCCAGGAATTCTATACGAATTATGTCCCGAAACATAGCCTTTCCCATTGATTACACTAGCTGCCTCGTATTTTTCACCCGCGATGACATCGGATAACTGGTCGCAGGTAGCTCCCAATGAATAAGGATCCATTGAAAGAACTTTGGTCAGTCCCAAATTATCCGGATCCAGCCATTTTTTTAGCTGCCTGGTGGTGAGGGAAGAAAAATTCCACTGGTAGGAAAACATAGAAAAGTAATCGTCTGTCGAGTTGCTGCAAGTGGCAGTTCCGCCGGTCAAGGTTCCTATTACAAGATTCGAGTTATCAAAAAGCGGACCGCCCGAAGAGCCTGCCTCCGTCGTTCCAATATCCCATTTTTTGATCCACCAGAAACTGTTTAGCAAATGACCGCTGGAAGTATAAGTCCCAATAACAGGGGCAACCAGGTCGGCTGAAACTTTCTTGACATCACCCTTAGGATGATGAATGGATCTGGCAACCGGTGGTATCGTCTTGCTCCTGTCCCACCCGGCATAATAAGGTCTGTAGGAAGCAGGCGGAATCATTTCGAGCTCTACCAGGGCAAAATCCAGTGAATCGGAACGGGCCCTCAGGATAGAACCAGTCATGGTCTGGTCGGCAAAGCCATTGGTGCTACCGTTTTGACCGCAAAAAGGACTCTCATAATTGAAGGAAAAGACTGTCTGCTGAGCATCCGAAGCCTTTTGGATACAGTGCCCCGCAGTGAGTAAATAGGGGGTCTTATCCGCTTTGACATTATTGATCAATGTACCGGTACAAAGATCCGTTCCTGCAATAACAAGCTGAACTACAGATTGTTTCTCTTTGAGCAATACAGCAGCATCCTTGCAATATACATCCATGTTACAGGTTCCGGATTCACCCAGTGGCCGGGTTCCGATGACGTTTTTATAATCGTGATTGACCTTATAAATATGCAGATCGCCCGGATAAGAAACATTAGTTGGTTCATTGTATTCGACCACAATTTTATCCCCTGGTACCGGGTAAATCGGCAGCATACCGGAAGACTGCTCGTCATTGGCATTAAAAGCCCCTCTTACTATTTGATGATCAGGCGTATAGATAAATATCGATGCCCCAGTCGGAAGGATGGCCCGGTCAAAGATGATATTCAGTGAGTAGGCCCCGGCAGATTCAATCGCCAGGCGCCAGATTTTCATGCCATTGGCTTCTTCCCAGACACCTGAATTAGCCGGACTGATGTCAACATCGAAACTCTTGGCAAATGTGTATTTCTTATTCGGATTCCCGGATTGAAGATCTTTCAACTGCAAATCATAATTATTTACAGGCGCCATACCGACGACCGGCAGTTGAGTTTTTAGGCTCTTCAGGGAATTAAAAGACGCAGGACTTCCACCATAAGATACCTGACCTTCAACGTGATAAGATAAAATGGAGAGTATGGTTATAGTAGTGGTAAGGATTCGTCTGAACATCAATCTTTGATTTCCCCAAATATATAACTTCTCATTAAAAGTTCAAT
The DNA here is from genome assembly GCA_037137375.1 of Prolixibacteraceae bacterium. Taxonomy (GTDB): domain Bacteria; phylum Bacteroidota; class Bacteroidia; order Bacteroidales; family Prolixibacteraceae; genus CAINVV01. The sequence goes on along the minus strand of JBAXKJ010000001.1, from coordinate 126,981 downwards.
CCTTCCCGGGCTTTTTGAAATTTTTATCGGCGAAATCCATGAAACAGCTCCAGTCATAAGGCTTTACATCATGTTTCCCCGGACGGATATGAAAGCCGATTGTGCCTACTACCGGCTGCTCCAATCCTGGCATCTCCTTACCAGGAAAACCCTCCAATCCCAATAACCGGAATACAGGCGAGGCAGCCACACAAGCCAGAAAAGAGCCTTTCGGATCTCCCCATTGGTCTTCAAGTGCTGTCGAAACATACACCGGGCGTGGTGCCATCAGCGCCAGAACCTCATGCTGGTCAAACGGCAAACTCTCCTCCTTGTTGTTGTAATTCTTGAAATTGCCGCAGAACCAGTGCGGAAAGGAAGTATTAGTCCGGGTAATGGTCTCACCAATTTTTCTCAATGATAAAGCCGCGCCTCCGCTACCCGATTCATTGGAGATGACGATTGCGAAACGCTTGTCTGTTGCTCCTGCCCATAATGTTGCCTTTCCTAACCGGGAATGCCCCATTACCATCACGCGTTTCGAATCTACTTCTTTTACTTTTTCAAGGTAATCCATCACCCGCGACAAACCCCAGGCCCAGGCGGCAATACTTCCCCATGAAGAACCATCGCGGGGAGCGGAAAACAAGGCATGTACCCCATTCTTAAATCCGTCGTCAAAATCCGGATCCACATCGCCATAATATATTGTTGCCAGTCCATAACCTCTTTTAATAATAGCATCGACTGGCCATGAGGCCTCGTCGGAGCCCCTGTTTGCTTCGGTCGACTGATTATTTGTGATACCCTGGGAAGCATTATTCCGAACCCATGAAGAGCAGATTTTTATTCCCTTATCCTTTGATGTCGTATGGTTACCGCTGAAATTATAGCTCAGAAAGAGTGGTGATTTTTTAGCCGATTTAGGAAGGTACATCAGCAAATTTAAGGGGATACTCTTACCTTCCCGACTCAAAGTGATTTCTATTTCGCGCCTGACAGCCGATCCCCCACAGGCATTTTCGTCTCTGGAAATCTCTTTGAAAGCCAAACTGGTCTTGCCTTCAGGAACCTTTCCATACATCTGGTTTTCAAGCAGTGAAAAGATTTCGGCGCGTCTTTTTGTCCAGTCCTTTGGCGATAAAACAGATTTTCCATCCTTAAATTTCAGTGGATCCGGCAGTTGATAAGTAGGAATCTTCGACTCGTCATAATTGGCCACAAAGTTCTGCTGCGCAAAGAGTTGAGCCGCAAATAAAAGAAATATGGCTGCTGTAGAAAATATTTTCATGGTAATAAGAATTATTCTGTACGATCGTACTCGCGGGGTTCAACTTCTCCTCTGGCTACCATCAGCGCATTCATTGCCAGGGCCTTAAGCTCATCCTGACCAGCATAAACGGATACCGGTGCGATAAATTCCACCCGTTCGCGGATCAGAGACATCAGTCGCCGGTCGAAGGCGATGCCACCGGTAATAAGGATGCCGTCAATTCTGCCCTTTAGCACGGTAGCCATCTCGCCGATGTATTTAGAGATCTGGTAGGCCATGGCTTCGTGGTAAAAAGTTGCCTTTTCATCACCTTTTTTTACGGCAATTTCGACTTCACGGGCATCGTTTGTTCCAAGATAAGCAACATAACCGCCATTGCCTGAAATCATTGACATAATTTCCTGGTAAGTGTGCTGACCGCTGAAACAAAGTTTTACGAGGTCACCCACTGGCAACGAACCGCTTCTTTCGGGTGAGAACGGACCCTCGCCATCGAGTGCATTATTTACATCGATGACCCGCCCGTGCTGGTGAACACCTATCGAGATGCCTCCGCCGAGGTGAACGACAATCAGGTCGAGATCTTCGTAAGGCTGACCGACTTTCATGGCGTGCTGACGGGCGACGGCTTTCTGGTTCAGGGCGTGGAAAATAGAGCGGCGTGTAAACATCGGATGACCCGAAACACGGGCGATGCCGTCCATCTCATCGACTACGACTGGATCGGCGATAAGCGGAATCATTCCGGCGTGTTCTTTGGAGAGGTCGAAGGCGATCATCGATCCGAGATTCGACGCATGAATTCCCATGACACCTTCCCGGCAATGCTTAACCATCAATTCATTAACGAGATAAACACCAGACTCTAGCGGATAAGTCAGTCCGCCGCGACCGATCACCACATTAATATCCTCCATACTAAATCCCTCATTAGACAGTTGTTGCATGATACAGTTTTTCCTGAAGACAAACTGATCCGTAATAGACTGATAACTTGAGAGATCGTCAACAGAATGATGAATCGTCTTTAGATAGATGCAAATGGAATTTTCGTAAATGGCGATCTTGGTCGTTGTAGAACCCGGATTGATCACCAATATTCTAACAAGATCTGAACTGTCCATGGAGTTAGTTTTTGGTCGCCAGCGAAGCGAGTGCGATGGAATACTGTTTGGTCAGGGAGGAGTCACCTCTGGAAGTCAGTACTGCCGGGACTTTAGCCCCTACCAGGATTGCCGCTGACTCAGCATTGGCGAGTTTTGTATTGGTCTTATAAAATACATTGGCCGCTTCGAGATTTGGGAAGAGCAGGCAATCAGCGTCTCCAGCTACCTCACTCTTGATCCCTTTAATTTCGGCGGATTCTTTGTCGATGGCTAAATCCAGCGAAAGCGGACCGTCGATGATACAACCGGCAATCTGTCCGCGTTGACCCATGACCGACAAGAGCGCGGCATCCCGTGAGGAATCTATCTGTACCAGCAGTTGTTCGCTGGGGGCGATCACTGCTACCTTAGGACTAGAAATACCAAGCACATGAGCCGCCTTTACCAGATACATGATCATCTTGACTTTTTGTTTGAAATCCGGAAGCGGAATGACAGCAGCGTCACTGACGATCATTAGTTTTGGATAGTTCGAATTTTGGATGAGCGTAATATGACTGAGGATATTACCTTCCTGCATCAGTCCGGTTTCTTTGTCGAGTATCGACTTGATAAATTTATCGGATGAGATCAGTCCTTTCATCAGTATATCCCCTTCTTTCTGATGAATCATGCGCACAGCCAGAGCGGCTGCGAGGCGATCGTCAGGCTGATGAATAACCCTGAAAAGAGAGATGTCGAAACCCAGGTCAGCACAAATACCGTCAATAATTTTTTCATCTCCGATCAATACAGCATGGATTAATCCTTTTTCAACCGCCTTGTAGGCTGCTTCAACAGAATGATTCTCGTTGGCGCTGACAACCAGCAGCGTTCGTTTGGGTCGTTGAAGAACAGCGGAAAAAAGGTCCTCTAAATTCTTTATCATTCAGAACGAAGTTTAGTTTCGATTATAGTTTGCAAAGGTAGAACAAAGTTTGAAATGTTTGCAACTTTAAGCTCCGTTGGATTCTGCTCTAACGGATTACAAATCTGTTAAACATCGCTCCGGCAGATTTGCCATCTGCCGGCAATTCCAGAGCCAGCGGATTACAAATCCGCTGGAGCGTAAGCTGGAGCACCCCGTTCAAAACTTGTTAAATATTCTCTATAATCTTCTGCGTGTCGATCGCAATCATCAGTTCCTCATTGGTAGGCACTACCATCACCTTCACTCTTGCATCCTTTTTACTGATAATGGTCTCCTTACTTCTCAATCCGGTATTGATCGTTTCATCCAGATCGATCCCCAGGAATTCAAGTCCTTCACAGATACCCGTCCGGGTTGAGCCTGAGTTCTCTCCAATACCACCTGTAAAGATCAACAAATCAATGCCTCCCATTGCGGCGGCATAGGATCCGATGTATTTCTTAACCCTGTAATTGAACATCTTGATAGCCAGCTGACAACGTTCGTCACCCTTGTCGGCAGCCTCCTGAATTTCGCGCATATCGGACGAAGAACCACTGATTCCCAGTAACCCGGAATGTTTATTAAAGAGCACTGAAGCCGATTTGGTTCCGATTTTTTCCTTGTCCATGATGTAAGTGACGGCACCCATGTCGACGTCGCCGGACCTGGATCCCATAATAAGTCCTTCAACCGGCGTGAATCCCATCGAGGTATCGACAGAAATACCGTCTTTGATGGCACAAACAGACGCCCCATTACCCAGATGGCAGGTGATTATCTTTAAATCAGACATTTTAGCGCAAAGGATCTCACTTGCCCGTGCAGATACATACCGGTGACTTGTACCATGAAAGCCATAGCGCCTGATCCCGTACTTTTTATACAAGGCATAAGGAATGGCATACATAAAGGCATGTTTCGGCATGGAAGTATGAAATGCGGTATCGAAGACAGCTACCTGAGGGATCAAAGGAATCAGAGACTGAATACCATAGATTCCCTTGAGGTTTGGTGGATTATGCAAGGGTGCCAGCTCGGTGTATTTTTCGAGTGCCCCTATTACCTCATCGTTTACGAGTTTGCTCTCAGTAAAGAATTCACCCCCATGAACTACCCTGTGACCAACGGCACTGATTTCCTCAAGGTGGGTGATGCAGCCATGTTTGGCGCTTGACAATACACCCAGAATATATTCTATGCCGATCTTATGGTCGAGAATTTCACCTTCAAAAAGAACCTTTTGTCCACTCTCTTTCTCATGTTTCAGGAAGGAACCCTTCATGCCAATTTTCTCTACTATACCTTTGGCAATCAAGGCATTGGTGTCAAGACAAAAGAACTGATATTTGATGGAAGAGCTTCCGCAATTAAGTACTAATATTTTCATTTTTTCGAGTATTATATTCTTTCTGAGTTTAGCGGAGTCGATCCGATGATACTTCCATTTTCATCATATTTATAAAATCCCCAACACACATGTTTTCCGAATCTCTTGGCTCTGTTGAGTTTCTTGATCACTGGAGAAGGCATATACATCGGGTCTCCGAATTCCGAATACAGGTTTTCCATCCAGCGGTTGACCTTGTCGATACCGAGTATATCCGCGAGTTCGAATGGACCGAAGCGCATACCAAATCCAATTTTCCAGACGGTATCAATATTAGACATGGAACTAACCCCTTCCATCAGCACTTCGCAGGCCTCGTTGAGTAAGGCCATATAAAGCCGTATAGAGATGAGCCCTGCGGATTCTTCAACAGGAATAGCCTGTCTGTTGACGAGTTTCACGAAGGTCAGAACCCTTTCGTAAACTTCATCTGAGGTGTAGAGACCCTTTACTACCTCACAAATCTTGGCATCAGGCGACTGTACAAAGAAATGGAGAGATACACATCTTTCTTTGTGTTTCAGTTCAGAGGCAAGCTCAGTGATGATAATGGTGGTTGAATTGGTAGCAATAATACAATCCTTACTGACCACTTTCTCAATCCTCTTGAACACCTCTTTTCTTTCCGTAATTTTCCTGGCGCTCGATTCTGCACGGATCACTTCTATAACGAAATCGCAGTCCTTCAGATCTTCGTAATTGAGGCTACCGCGAACGCGGGAAAGGATCAGTTTCTTTTCTCCATTGGTCATACCCCAGTTCTCAATACGTCTGTCCAACGCTTTGCCAAGCTGTACATAAGCATTATCAATTCTATCCTGTGACAGTTCGATAAAGATCACCTCAATGCCGTATGCGCTGGCAATCCTTGCAATATTCTGTCCATCCATTCCGCAACCGACGATCCCGATTTTCGAAAAAAGGGTATGCGTCTGCTTCTTTTTGCTCAGACCAAAATCCTCAATATGTTCTACTATAATATTTTCCATTAGCAATAATTTTAAATAGATTGAAAATTAAGGATCCTTTATCCTTTCTTATTTCCTGCCTGATTTGCAGTGATCGCCACCATATTGACAATATCGCTCACTGAACAACCCCTGGATAGATCGTTGATTGGCGCTGCCATTCCTTGCAGTACCGGACCAACGGCTTCGGCGCCTGCCAGTCTCTGGACCAGCTTATACCCAATGTTTCCGGACTCAAGTCCTGGGAAAACCAATACATTAGCCCGTCCGGCGACCTTGCTGCCCGGCGATTTTAAAAGACCAACCTCCGGAACAAGGGCTGCATCCAACTGCATCTCCCCATCGATCATTAAATCGGGATTCATTTGTGCAGCTAACTTCGTGGCTTCAACTACCTTATCGACCAGTTCGTGCTGGGCACTACCCTTGGTCGAGAAAGAGAGCATGGCCACACGCGGTTCAATTCCAGCAATTGCCTTAGCCGAAGCAGCAGTTGTGACAGCAATTTCAGCCAGCTGGAGAGCATCAGGATTAGGCATAACAGCACAATCTGCAAAGACCAGCATGCCATTGTCACCAATATTTTTGTCCTTAAAAATCATGAAAAAACAACCGGATACCACGGAAACGCCGGGCAGAGTCTTCACATACTGAAAAGCAGGCCTCAGCACATCACCGGTTGCATTGATGGCGCCGGCCACCTCACCGTCCGCATCACAGGCCTTTATCATCATTACGCCGTAGCAAAGCGGATCATTCAGTTGGGTATATGCGTTTTCAATCGTCAGTCCTTTGTTCTTTCTAATCTCAACCATCATTTCAGCATATTTCTGACGGTTGCTGTCAGTTATTGGATCCACAATCCGGGCATCCGAGATGTTAAGACCTTCTTTTGCAGCCGCAGCCAAAATCGTTTCGCGGTTTCCCAATAAGGTGATTTTGGCAATCTTTTCTTCCAGTATCTGAGCCGTAGCCTTTAGCGTCCTGATCTCACTCCCTTCAGGTAAAACAATATGATTCTGAAGCCTGATAGCATTTTCCCTGATTTTTTCCAGCAATTCCATGAGTACAATATTTAATTTTCGAACTATTTCTTTTAAAAGTGCAAAATTAAGGAAACTATTAAGAGATTGCCCTAACAACAGCCTAAAAAATCAAAAATTTGTAATACCCGTTAAAAAAAATCGTATCAAAGTGAACCAAAACAGATGACCATTCTTTTTTTTTGTAATTTAACCAAATAATTCCAACCATAACCATTCATTGTGTGGAATCATTCTACTTTAATCCTTTCGCACTGGTATCGTTGTCTTCATTTCTGATAATGACAACATTGGGACTATTATTATGGTTCAAATTCCATTCATCCCAGACAAGATTTATCATGTGGTTATTCCTCGCGAATGCCATTTATTCGCTTTTTTACTCGTTTGAAATATCCGTCAAAACTCTCAGTGAGATAACTCTTTTTTACCGTCTGGAGTATTTTGGCATTTCCGTATTATCTTCATTCTACCTGATGTTCGCCCTTCAATTTACAGGCAAAAACAGGTGGCTAACCAGCAGAAACATCTTTCTGATATTATTGATACCGGCCATAACAGTCTTAATGGTGGACACCAACCACTATCATCATCTTTTTTACTATCGTGAGGAACTTGATCTGACTGGCCCATACCCTTCTTTCTCATTTATTCCCTCTGTTTGGTACTATATTCATCAGATTTATGTAATTGGAGCTATGCTTCTCTCGTTGGGATTGCTGGTCAGAATGTTTAGGAATACGGCACAACTTTACAGGAGTCAGCTCCGCCTGATTCTCCTTGCGACGACCTTTCCATTTCTGGGCTACCTGTTTTATCAGCTCCATCTGATACCTTATGGCATTGATCCGGTTTCGTTTACTTTCACCATAACCGGGATTGTCGTTTATCTTGCTCTTTCCCGCTTCAAACTATTTGATCTTGTTCCTATTGCCCGTTCAAAACTGTTTGAAATCATCGAGGAAGGAGTCTCTGTCTTCGATCTGTCCAACCGTCTGGTGGATTATAACCAGACAGCTAATTCCATGCTCGGTCTGACGAGAAAGGATATCGGTAAGAAATATGATGTCATTCTGCGCGACTGGCCTGAACTTGAAGAGTTCTTCCTGGAAAACGGTAAGGGAAAGTTGGAATTCAACCGCTTATTCGAAGGGAAAAGATTTTTTTATGAATCCCAGATTCTGGAGCTTGAGAACAACAGCAAGGCAAAACAAGGTAAGCTACTGATAATAAGAGACATTTCTGAGCTTACGAATGTTGAACAGGAACGAAATGTTACCGCTTCCAAACTTGATGCCATCATCAGCTCCATGCCTGATATGATGTTCGTAATAGACAAGACAGGCGTTCTGACCGACTTTTTCGCATCCGATACTGACCGCCTTTTTCTGAACAAAGAGGAGGTATTAGGAGCTTCTCTCTATCAGCTTTTCAATGCGGAAGAAGCTGAGACCCTTATGAAAATGCTGTCCAACTGCCTTAAAACAAAGCACCTGACCACCTACGAATACGAGATGAACTTCCCCGGAACGATGAAATATTATGAGGTTCGGATTAGCCGGCTCGACAATTTTCATGTTCTGGTGATCGTGCGGGATGTAACAGAATCCAAGGATATGCGGCAAGATCTTTTGTATCAGTCAGGCTTCCAAAAGATTTTAATGGGCTTGGCTGCCCGCTTCATCAATATACCAACTTCAGAAACAAGCCTTGTCATCAATGATTCGCTTCGGCAGATCTCTGAATACATCGATGTGGATCGCTGCTACATTTACCGGTACGATTTCGAAAATGGCACCATGACCAATACACATGAATGGTGCCGTTATGGTACGATTCCACTGATAGATCAACGGCAAAATATACCGGTCACCCATATCTCCGACTGGTCCAGCTACCACCAGAGAGGGGAACCGGCAATGGTTGAGAATCTCAAGAAACTCAAGCAGAATGATCCTATCCGTATTTTGCTGGAATCCATTGATATTAAATCTGTCATCACCATACCGATGATTTCGCAGGATAATTGCCTTGGATTTGTCGGATTTGAGTCCACCAAAGACAAAAGGAAATGGTTTGATTCGGAAATATCCCTTTTGAATATCTTCACAGGAATGATGGCCAACCTGCAGGAAAAAATCAACATCGAGCAATCGCTTATTGAAGCCCGGATCAAAGCCGAAGCGAGTAATAGACTTAAGACGGCATTCATGAATAATATCTCTCACGAAATCAGAACACCTTTGAACGGTATCATCGGGTTTGGAGAGATCATCGCAAACGAACACCTGTCACTGGAAGAAAAAAATCAATTCTTAACAGTTGTACAGGAAAGCAGTGAGCGGCTGATAAGCACTATCGATGATTACCTGGATATTTCGATGCTGGTTACCGGAAATCAGGAGGTTCATAACAAAATCTTCAGGGTAAGCAGCCTGATTGAGGAGGTAATTGAAGATTTTTCGGCTCATGGTAAGGAAAAAGGAATTACCGTTGTGGAGGAAATTCCCCCGAATCTCAGGAAAATGCATCTTCACTCTGACGTAGATCTTATCAGGAAGGCGCTGAATCATTTAATCTCTAATTCACTGAAATTCACTAATATGGGTAAAATAGTAGTGGGATTCAATCGGATAGACGGATACTGCAAATTTTATGTAAGTGATACGGGTATTGGTATAGCAGAGGAAGCTAAAAAATATGTTTTTGATTCTTTTATGCAGGAAGATTTTTCATCAACCAGAATGTATGAAGGCAGTGGGTTGGGACTTTCTATTGTAAAAGGAATTATCACGCTTCTAGGTGGGGAGGTAACTCTTCAATCGGTTAAGGGAGAGGGAACAACTATGAATTTTACCATCCCTGCTGAAAATTAGATTAAACTTAATCACAAATATGTTGATACTCGAAAATATAGACGAACAAGGTATTTTCAGGAACCTTTTTGAGAACTCGGCTGTTGGAATGTCTGTTACATCCATCGATGGGAGGCTGCATGCCAACCAGGCTTTTTGCCAGATGCTGGGTTATACCAAAGAGGAGTTGAACGATCGGCCCTGGAATGATTTAACCTTTCCGGAGGATATAGAACCAAACCACAAGGTCATCGACTCGATCCTCTCCGGAAAAAACAAATCAATGCGATGGGAAAAAAGATATTTCCATAAGAATGGTTCCATCGTTTGGGGTGATATTCATACATTACTCTTTAGGAACCAGGAGGGCGAACCGCAGTATTTTATTACCACCATCAATGATATCACTGAATGGAAGAAGGCAGAGGAGGCGAATAGGGTTAAAAACGAATTGCTACAAATTAGTAATGCCGAAAAAGACAAGTTTTTTGCTATTTTGGCCCATGATCTCCGCAGTCCGCTAAGCTCTTTCCTTGGTCTGGCTGAAGTAATGGCAGAGGATCTCCATACCATGACCATGGCCGAAATCGAAGATATCACCAAGTCTCTGCACACTTCAGCAACCAGCCTTTTCCAACTTCTTGAAAATCTCCTGGAATGGTCGATGCTAAAGAAAGGAAATTTCGAATGCCGTCCCGAGAAAATAACTCTCAACAGACTCATTAACAGGAGTATTGATCCTGTTCAGGAATCTGCCAGAAGAAAAAACATACAACTTCAGTTCGAGCTAAATGAGACCTATTTCGTCTTCTGTGATGTGAAGATGACGGAGACAATCCTGCGTAATCTGATATCCAATGCGCTGAAGTATACCTATCCGGGTGGGACTGTCGTGGTAACGGCTAATACGGCCGAACATGGGGAAATCGAGGTATCGGTTAAGGACAATGGAATAGGAATGAAAAGCGAGATGTTGAGTAAACTCTTTACGATGAATGAGCAGCTTAGCAGGAAAGGCACTGAAGGTGAGTCGAGTACCGGTCTTGGATTGCTGATCTGCAAGGAGTTCGTCGAAAAACAGGGTGGAAACATCAGGGTGGAAAGTGAAGTCGGAAAAGGAAGTATATTTACTTTTACAGTTAAAAAGGCAGAGTAGCACATGGATCTTCCCAATATATTGATAGTTGATGACTCCAAAGAGATGCTCGCCTATATGGAGATTGTTCTCAAGCCCCTGAAAGCGATCGTTATTTCAGCAAATTCAGGAAAAAAGGCGCTTGAGTTAATCAAAAATAAGGAGTTAGCCCTCGCCATTCTCGACGTCCAGATGCCTGAGATGAACGGTTATTCCCTGGCGCTAAAGATCAATGAAAATAGGATCGGCGCTATCGTTCCCATTATTTTTCTCACCGCTGTATACCAGGATCAGGTTGAGATTGTGCGTGGTTATGAATCGGGAGCTGTCGATTACATCTTTAAACCCGTCAACAGGGCGATCCTGCTAAGTAAGATCAATGTCTTCATTGAACTTTACAATCAGAAGAAAAATCAGCCCGACGATCTGAATCTGCTGAAGGAATTTGAAGAAAACCTTTCCCGTTCCAATGCGGAACTGCAGGATAGTGAAGAGAAATTCAGGAGCTTTCTGGAGAATGCCCCGGATGGTGTTTTCGTCATGAACGATGATGGGAAATACCTTGAGATGAATGAGGCGGTCAACACGATCACGGGGTTTCAAAAGGAGGAACTACTGGGGTTGAGCCTCAATGACCTGATGACAGGGACATCCAGGGAAAAATGGAATTCCTTTTTCAAGAAACTGCTCAACACAGGCACTGCCAATGATGAACTTCTTTTCCGGCAAAAAAGTGGCCGGCTCCGGTGGTGCAGCCTTCATGGGGTAAAACTAACTGAAGGACAGTATCTTTGTTTCATCAAAGACATCACGCAGAGTAAGGTCGCCGCAGAAGCGCTGATAAAATCAGAAGAGAAATACCGTACGCTGTTGAATGCCTCGCCTGAAGGAATTATCATCGTCAATACCAGAGGGATTATAACGGATATTTCTGAAATCGGTGTCGAACTTTATTCCGCTAATCAACAGTCAGAACTTATTGACAAGCATATCCTCAGGTTTGCTCCCCCGGGATTTAAGCCAAAATTCAAAGATATCTATACCAAAACGCTCGAAGAAGGACTCATCCAGAGTATGGAATTGGAGCTGATCAATAAATTTAATGTACCTTTTATTGCAGAAGTCAGCACGACTCTGATCCAGGGAAAGGAGAAGGAATCTATTGCCTTTATGATTGTCATTCATGACATTACCTACCGGAAAAAGTTAGAACACCAGATGATCCATAACGATAGGATGTCGACGCTGGGAGAAATGGCTACCGGGATTGCCCATGAGATCAATCAGCCGCTAAATACGCTTTCTATTCTCTTTGATAACATGCTACTTGCCGCTTCTCAGCAGGATTCCCTGCCGAAAGCGTATCTCGAGAAGAAGACCGAGAAAATCTTCGATAACATCTTCAGAATCAAGAATATTATTGATCATGTGAGGGTTTTCTCCCGTAACCAGGACGATGCCATTCTGACCATGTTTGATATCAATGAGAGCATTCGGAATGCCACTTCGATGATTAACGAGCAGTTCATGAACAAGCTGATTGAGCTCGAACTGAACCTGGCTGATCCGCTACCTCAGGCGTATGGCAACACTTATCAATTTGAGCAGGTGATTCTTAATTTGGTAATCAATTCGAAAGATGCTTTGGAAGAGATGGAGCAGAAATTAGGAAATCTGTTAAATAAGAAAATCTCCATTAAGACCCATTATTCTATTAATCAAATCTTTGTTGAAGTCAGAGACAATGGGATTGGAATCAAACCGGTGGAATTGGAAAAAATCATGCTTCCATTTTATACGACCAAGGAGGCAGGAAAAGGAACGGGTTTAGGGCTCTCCATTACTTTTGGCATCATCAAGGAGATGAAAGGGGAAATCGCTTTCCAAAGTGAGGTAAATAAGGGAACAAGCGTAAAGATCAAGTTACCGTACATTGAATCAATAACATAGCACTTAAAAATAGCGTTAAGGACACCGGGCCTGTTGCAGGGTCTAAGGCTCAGGATTTATAATACTCTTGCAAAATATCAAACATATGACAAAGGAAAAAATTCGGGTTTTGATACTCGACGACGAAAAACACTTTACGGAAGAGCTGGCCGAGTTTCTGGAACTTTCAGGCCATGTGGTTTATGAAGCCAACACGGTTGCTGATGGCATGGCTCTTCTTCAAAGCCAACTAATCGACCTGATGATCCTCGACATACGCCTGCCTGGAGCTGATGGGCTGGAAATATTGAAAAAGGTTAAGATCGAGAAACCGGGTGTGGAAGTGATTATCGTTTCAGGGCATGGTGACATGGAAACGGTCATCAAGGCCATGCGCAACGGTGCATTCGATTATCTACGCAAGCCCTTCCGTCATATCGACATCCAGATCGCCATCGAACGTTCAGAAAAATTTATCCAGTTACAGCATAAACTTAAGATTGCAGAGGAGAAAAATTCGCTGATTTCCAAGTCTTTGGAAGAACAGATCAACCGTCAGTTTATTGGTGTATCCAATGCTATAAGGGCTATTCTCGAACAAGCCATGATGGCCGCTCAATATCCCGACACCAACGTACTGATCACTGGTGAAAGTGGAACAGGAAAAGAAAACATTGCCAGGATCATCCATTATGGAAGCAGCCGAAAGAAAAACCTCTTTTGTGCGGTGAATAGCAGCGCCATTACAGACTCCCTCCTCGAGAGTGAATTTTTCGGTCATAAGAAAGGCTCTTTTACTGGCGCTATTGCCGACAAGAAGGGCTTCTTTGAAGTGAGCGACGAAGGAACCCTTTTTCTGGACGAAATCGCAGATATGCCATTGAACCTTCAGGCTAAAATACTTCGTTCAATAGAAGATAAGGTGATTACGCGTGTGGGAGATACCACGCCCATCAAAACAAATTTTCGTATCATCGCTGCTACGAATTACAATCTGGATTCGATGGTATCGGAGAAGAGATTCCGGTTGGACTTGCTTCACCGGCTCAACACTCTGCAAATCCACATTCCGCCCCTGCGTGAAAGGACGGAAGATATCAAGCCTATGATTGAAAGTTTCGTCGTGGAATTTGCCCAAAAACTGAACAAACCTTATCCTGCCGTACCTGAAATCATTATTGAGCAACTTGCGCGTTACGACTTTCCTGGTAACGTAAGAGAACTCAGAAACATGGTGGAACGCGCCATGATCTATTGCAAAGGCGATAGGTTGTCACTGGAAGACTTCAGCATCTATTTTAAACCGTCCGCGGAAGTAAAGGTACCTCCTCCACCACAAACTGTGGTACTCAGCGACCTGCAAAATCAAGAGAAACAACTGGTTATCAAGGCTTTAAAAGAACATAATTTCAACCAAACCGAGTCAGCAGCAACACTAGGAATCTCCCGTGATTCCCTAATTCGCAAGATGAAAAAATACGGAATATCCGCACACAATTGAGCGGAAACCTTCACACAGGAGGCGCACAATTAAACATATTTGAATAATCGGAAGATTTTCAAATATATTTTCATTTGCCCACCATACGATTAATCAATCACTTAGTCCCTTCCCTTCGAATTCCGGAATCCATACAAAAATTTGTGGCACATATTTTGTAAAATGACCATTTGAATAATGGGCAGATACGACATAATATTAATTGTCTGCCAATTTAGAGCTATATAATAATTGTATGGAGGAAATGATTATTAGGTATCTCAAATCCCATTTGAATGGGGTGAGGATGACAGAGATGGAAGAAAGTCTCCAGCAGAGTCGTTTGCGTCTTGGATATGTAGCGAGTAAATTGTTACAGGAAGGAAAGATCAAGAAGGTTGAAAACCGTTATTATCCAACAGCTGAGTTATTTGAAAAGGAAGAAAGTCCTGAAATTTTTGAAGACAAAAGGAAATTTATTAACATTTAAAGCAAAGTAGAAAAATAATTTTATACCATATGAAAAAGCTAATTATCATTTCAGTCATCGTATCCTTAGGATTATCTTCTAAGTTGTACGCTCAACCGAACAACAGTGCGCAGATGACTGCATCTGTGACAGTCATAAAACCCATTGCTATTTCGAGGTCTGCAGATCTGAGCTTTGGGAAAATAACCATTGCCGGTGTAGGAACTGTTGTAGTCAGCACCGCTGGAGCACGCACCCAGACAGGAAACATCACTTTGTTGACTGGAGGCAGTGAAGCGCCCGGGCTGTTTCAGGTTACCGGGCAGGCAGCCGCCACCTATGCTGTTACCATACCTACTTCGGTGACTCTTAAACGATCCGGGGCTCCGTCGGAAGTCATCACGGCGGATACCTTTACTCATAATGCTGTTGCCTTAACCGGTAATACAGACCAGTTGAAGATTGGCGCCACCATACGCCTGGCCGGAAACGAAACAGTAGGCGCCTATGTATCCGATCTTTTTGCCGTTACAGTCTCCTACAATTAGATATATCCCTTCGCTCATTTAAGGCGAAGAAAGCTAATCCGGATTTGCAATCCGGATTTTTTTTGCCCCTTTTCGCTAATCCGGATTTGCTTTCGGATTTCTTAATCCCACTTTCCCTTCTCTCCATTTCCAATTTTCCCACCGCACACCTGTGCATTTCCTCGCGCACTCTTTGGATTGTAGCGACCTTCCAAAATATTTTTTACTTAAATATTATTTTAAAATATTGAAAAATACAATTTTAAATATCTATATATCAATATTTTACAAATATATTATAAAAATCTATAATTAACATTTATGGTAACACATAATTTATGGCACGCCATTTGATCATACTCAATCACCGAACAAGAAATCGGTTTTCATCAAGAAAAATTTAAAAAACAAATAAAGTAAACAATAAAATTAAAACAAGTAAAAATTAGAAACCATGAAAAAATTATTTATCCTTTTTATCGCAGTAGCCGGATTCGGAGTTAGTTCTTTTGCCCAATCTTCAAGAACCGCAACTGGTACATCTGGCGCTACTATTATTTTACCTTTGACTATTACTGCTGCTAATCCTTTGGAGTTTGGCAGAATTGTGCCAAATGGAGGAGGTACGGTTGTTATATCCGCTGATGGAACTACTAAAACATACAATACTGTACAACATGCTCCCGGAGGTGCAACTCCAAGTGCAGCATCATTTAATGTTACAGGTGGTACAAGTGCAGGTTTCGCTATATCCCTTGTAAATAACACTTTTCTTTTACAAACCGGTGCTGGCGGGGCAAATGAAACGATGTCAGTGACGCCTGTTCTGAGCGCAAGTTCAGGTACTTTATCAGGTGCAAATCCTGGTTTAGCCTCATTCACTGTCGGTGGAACTTTGACAGTTGGTGCGGCTCAGGCTTCTGGGGTTTATACAAATTCAGCAGGTACTTTTCAGGTTACAGTCGACTACAATTAAGTTTTAAGAAGATCGTTAAAAGCTGCACCTGATGCAGCTTTTTTTTTGTCTATGTATTTCTTCCATAAAACCTTTCGCCCTTTCAAAAAGCTCGTCAACATATTATCAGTTATTACCTTTGTTTCGTCTTTACACTTCATTGTTAAGGCACAAACAATCCCGCTAATCGCCTCGAATGTTGCCTATGCGAACATAAGTTGCATCGTGGTACCGCCGATTTTGATTAACAAGACGCGCGACATGAACTTTGGCAGCATTGCCTCAGGAGCCAAGAGTTCCATCGTATTGCCTCCTGACAGAGGAAAGCCAATTACCAAAGTAAGCGCTGCGCTGGAAAGCGCTTCAAGCCTTGCATCAGCAGCAACTTTCGAGGTATCCGACAACTCAGTTATTTGAAAAGGAATAATGCATTAAGACCTTTTAATGCATCTGGAAATTTATTAACATTTAAAGCGAAGGTAAAATATAAATATATTCTAAATGAAAATAGGTGCCACCATTCGCCTGGCTGGAAACGAAACAGTGGGTGCTTATGGATCCGATCTATTTTCAGTTACCGTCTCTTATAAATAGAAATATCCTTTCACTCACATAAAGTGGTTAAAGCTAATCCGGATTTGCCATCCGGATTTTTTTATTTCCACCTTCCCAAGTCCCGCACACCTGTGCATTTCCTCCCGCACACTTTGAAATCAAGAGAGTTACAAATCAAATTGTATGCCAATTTTATTTATATTTATTATATATAATAATTTTATTTGCCTATATTTCAATTATTTATAAAATACTATTGAAATTAATTATTAAAATAAAAGTTTAGAAATAATTTACGGCACGCCATTTGATCATACTCAATCACCGAATAAGAAAACGGTTTTCATACAGATACGAAAATGGAAGAGTTAGTCGAAAAATATATCAATTCAAATTCAAACGGAGTTCAAATCGCAGAGATGGAACGAACCCTCCAACAAAGCAGACTGAGACTCGGTTATGTAACAAGAAAACTACTCAATGAAGGAAGGGTACAAAAAATAGACAACAAATACTACCCTGTCAGCAACGATCAAATATCAAATATTATTTAAAAACAAATAAAGTAAACAATAAAATTAAAACAAGTAAAAATTAGAAACCATGAAAAAATTATTTATCCTTTTTATCGCAGTAGCCGGATTCGGAGTTAGTTCTTTTGCCCAATCTTCAAGAACCGCAACTGGTACATCTGGCGCTACTATTATTTTACCTTTGACTATTACTGCTGCTAATCCTTTGGAGTTTGGCAGAATTGTGCCAAATGGAGGAGGTACGGTTGTTATATCCGCTGATGGAACTACTAAAACATACAATACTGTACAACATGCTCCCGGAGGTGCAACTCCAAGTGCAGCATCATTTAATGTTACAGGTGGTACAAGTGCAGGTTTCGCTATATCCCTTGTAAATAACACTTTTCTTTTACAAACCGGTGCTGGCGGGGCAAATGAAACGATGTCAGTGACGCCTGTTCTGAGCGCAAGTTCAGGTACTTTATCAGGTGCAAATCCTGGTTTAGCCTCATTCACTGTCGGTGGAACTTTGACAGTTGGTGCGGCTCAGGCTTCTGGGGTTTATACAAATTCAGCAGGTACTTTTCAGGTTACAGTCGACTACAATTAAGTTTTAAGAAGATCGTTAAAAGCTGCACTTGATGCAGCTTTTTTTTGTCTAAATATTTCTGCCATAAAATCTACCGCCCTATCAAAAAGCTCGTCAACATATTATCTGTCGTTACCCTTGTTTGGTCTTTGCAAGACAATGCTAAAGCACAAACAATCCCGGTAATCGCCTCGAATGTTGCCTATGCGAGCATTAGTTGCATCGTGGTAGCGCCGATATTGATCACCAAGACGCGTGACATGAATTTTGGCAGCATCGTTTCAGGAGCAAAAGGTACTATCGTATTGCCACCTGACGGAGGAAAGCCAATTACCAATGGGAGTGCTGCATTGGAAACTGCTTCAAGCAGTGCCTCAGTAGCAACTTTCGAGGTTTCAGACAACATGGGCAACAATCCGAACACGGTGCGCATGTTTACTGAATACAGCATTTCACTTCCTACCAGTGATGTGATGCTGGTCAATGAGGCGGGTAAAACCATGAGAGTAGGCAATTTTACCAGCAACCCTTCATCCGTCCAGAAAGGAACATTTGTCAACGGAATCGGTATACTTTCTATTGGAGCCACGCTATTTGTTGTGGAAGACCAGGGTTTAGGTGCATATGTTTCTGCCTCCCCTTTTCCGGTCACCGTAAATTTTAATTAATTTTCGAATTTAAACCGAAATAAAAGAACACATCGTCCTCTTGCATGATGTGTTTTTTTTTGTAATATTGTATTTACGGACACATCGTCTCAGTCATTTTATTTCCACCTACCGTGAAAGATCTACCAAACATTCTTATTGTTGACGATATCCCCTCTAATCTCACCTACCTGAAAATTATTCTTAAAGGGATTGACGCCAATCTCATTGAGGCCGAATCGGGTGTGGAGGCTTTGAAGAAAATTGAAGGCGTTACCCTTTCACTTGCCATCCTAGACGTTCAGATGGCCGGAATGAACGGATATGAACTTGCAGTGAAACTCAATGAGAATAGAGTCACGGACAGTGTTCCCATCATTTTCCTGACTGCCGCTTTCCCAAACAACGAACAAATTTTGACAGGATACGAATCTGGTGCAGTTGATTACATCATCAAGCCACTTAACAGGAAAATTCTAACCAGTAAAGTCAATATTTTTCTGCAACTTTTTCTTCAGAAGCAGATGATCGTCGAGAGCCGCGAGGACTTGCAGCGATCTGAAATAGAACTCCAAAAGGCCAAAGATCAGCTGGAACTTCTAAATTTCCACATTATTAATGCCCGGGAAGAAGAACGGGCAGCTATCTCATTGTTGATTCACGATGAGTTGGGACAGGCATTGACAGCACTGAAGATGGATATCAGCTGGGCAGGTAAAAACATTGAAAATGAAATCACGCAGCAGAGGTTGGAAAAAATGATTGGGGCCATCAACAATATTATCAGGAAAGTACAAAGAATATCATCAGAATTACATCCTAAACTTCTGACTGATTTAGGTTTAGCTGATGCCATTGAATGGTTTTGCGGAGAGATGAAGGAACGTACTGGACTGAGATTTGAACTTTCCCTTGAAGAAGCAGATCGCAATATCTTCAAAACGGATTTGGCACTTTTTAGAATCCTGCAGGAAGCCCTGACCAATGTCGTCAGGCACGCGCAGGCATCAAAAGTATCTGTTAAAATTGTCCATGAAGATGGTGGAACGCTGATGACTATTTCAGACGATGGAATTGGTTGCATGCCAGGGATCCTAGAGAGTTCTAAATCCATGGGTCTTTTTGGTATGAAGGAGAGGGCCAGACAGTGCAATGGCTCTCTTAAACTAGAGACTAACGAGCCGTCCGGTACCACGGTAAAAGTATTCTTACCAACTAATTATTAGAACAAATGAAGATTTTAATTGCAGACGACCATGCCATTGTTCGTGAAGGGGTCAAACAAATCGTTAAAACGCTTCCGGAAGTCAGGCAGATCGATGAAGCTTCCGATGGAAAGGAAGCCTTGAGCAAAATGATGAAGAACTCTTACGACCTTGCCATACTGGATATCTCGATGCCTGAGATGACAGGACTGGATGTCCTCCAACACCTAAAAAACAACAATATTCAGACACGAGTGCTGATGCTGAGTTTTCACCCTCAGGAGCAATATGCGGTAAGGGCCTTTAAATTAGGTGCTTCTGGGTACCTTTCAAAAGACAGCGCCTTCGAAGAACTGGCGATGGCCATTCGTAAAATCGCACAGGGCGGAAAATACGTATCCGCAGCTTTCGCCGAAAAATTACTCTTCAACGAGGTTAGCAGCACGAATGCATCGCTTCATGAATCACTTTCTGAGCGGGAGTTTCAGGTTTTCATTATGCTGGCGAAGGGGCGGTCCGTAACTGAGATTGCCAATGAAATTTTTATCTCCGACAAGACAGTGGCCACCTATCGGGCGAGGATCATGGAGAAAATGCAGATGACAAAGAATGCGGAACTTACCATTTATGCGCTTAGAAATAAGCTTATTGAGTGAAGTAAATAGGGGTTTACTCAAGATTAGACGCTTTTTTACCCTTTTTAAAAAGAAATATGATTGAATTGCTTTTTTTGACGGGATTTTTAATTATTATTGTTGTCAGGATGGTAAATCCATCGACCAAATCATTGCTTTATAATCTATTAATTAGGACTATGCTGGAAAATACTATAGTGAAAAGGCTTAATTCTTTAATATTAGCGTTCATTCTTGTCTCTATTTCGGCCTTCTCTGTGCTCGCTCAAGGGGATCTAATGGTCTTCCCCAAAAGAATAGTTTTTGACAATCCCAGAGGAACCGGTGAATTAAACATCGCGAATATTGGCAGTGATACTGCGAGATACAATATTTCATTCGTCCAATACAGGATGAATGAGGATGGTTCCTTTTTAGAAATTACCACTCCGGACGAAGGTCAGAACTTTGCAGATAAGTTTTTAAGGTACTACCCGCGGAGCATCATACTTGCGCCAAAAGAATCTCAGGTTGTAAAGGTTCAGTTAACCAAAACTGATCAGATGAAACCCGGTGAATACCGGTCCCATATCTATTTCAGGGCTATTCCCAACTTTAAACCGCTTGGAGACGAAACAAAGTCTAAAGATACGACCGCCGTATCTGTTCGGCTAATACCGGTCTTTGGTATCACGATCCCCGTGATCATCCGTATCGGGGAAAACACTTCGAAGATCACACTTTCTGAACTGAACTTTACGATGGTAAACGATACTGTGCCCACTTTCAAACTTGCGATTAACCGGACAGGTAATATGTCGAAATATGGAGATTTTACAGTGACACATATTTCTCCACAGGGAAAAAGAACAGAAGTTGGCAAGGCGAACGGTGTTTCAATATATACACCAAACGCGATCAGGCGATTTCAATTTACGCTCAGGAAAGATCTGAAGGTTGATTATCATACTGGCAAATTGAATGTGACTTATGATGCTCCCAGTGATACGAGAAAAGAGCAGTATGCCGAAGCTGAGCTGGTTTTGAAATAATACTTTTCTAATAAGAGATCTCACTGACAAAATGAGAACTTGCTGTTGCAGATTTGTAATCTGGAACATTGTTATTAACTGCTTTCTCCATATGGTGTGCGCCCCTTGGCCGCACATATTAATCAGAAATTTTCACAAATACATTTATTTTAAGAATTGACTGTTAATAGTTGTAATTCTTTGTATTTGTATCTATCTGATTTACATATATTTAAAAAATATATCAGAAGACACACAAATATAATGCCAAATTGGTACATCTTTTGCTATACTTGCTTGTTATCAAAAAATATACTTAATATTTAGCTAATTATTCCATTTTTGTCTTGTCTATACGGGTTTAAAAGGGCATTATTAGTTAACTTCGAGAACGATATGAGAATTTTATCACAATTTGTCACATTGGATTTCAAAAGAATTTATGACTAATCCATCAACAATTGAAATTATGAACACCACATTCGAAATAACCAGGAGATACACCATGAAAACACAACTTATCTCATCAGCAAAAAAAATTCTTTACCCAGCTCCCTTTCGAATATTTGTGATTGCCATGATTCTTTTTCTGAGCTTCCTCGGAACGGAATCTTTTGCTCAAGGGGTCGGTATAAGTGAATCGGCCATCACGCCAGATGCCAATGCTATCCTGGAGCTGAGATCAACTTTGAGGGGATTTTTAGCTCCACGCCTGACAACTGCCCAGCGAACTACTTTAGGTTTGATTCCTCCTTCTGCCGGGATGTTGGTATATGATTCGCAATTGAATACTTTTTATTATTGGAACGGTGCCTGGGTAGCCATCTCCGCCGGCGCTGTGGCAAACGGACTAACACTTACTCCACTTGCCACAGGTTTCTCAATTGCCGGAGGCACTATATCTAAAACTTTAACTCTCAACAATACTTTGGGCTTTTCCGGGACGGATGGAACCACAATGACCTTCCCAACAACCTCTGCCACCCTAGCTCGAACGGATGCAGCGAATACTTTTACAGGACACCAAACTATTGAAGGTGTAACTGCTACGGGTGCAACAGGTACAGGATCGATGGTGTATGGAACTTCTCCAACATTCACAGGTACAGTAACTATACCAACTCCTTTCACTCTTGGAGCAACTTCGGTGACCACTAACGGCGCAAAACTTAATTATTTGACTGCAGCAACAGGAACTACCGGTACAACTTCTACCAACCTTGTATTTTCGACCTCCCCCACTCTGGTTTCCCCGATTCTTGGTGTAGCTACAGGAACAAGTTTAAGTGTGACTGGGCAATTGACATCAACTGTTGCTACCGGAACCGCCCCACTTGTTGTAACTTCGACTACGCCTGTTTCAAATTTAAGTATTGGTGGAAGTGCTGCCAAATGGACGACAGCAAGAAGCTTGGCCGGAAACAGTGTGGATGGGTCAGCCAATGTTCTTTTCTCAAATAAATTTATAGTACAAGGCACAACAGATGCTGGATTATCAGGGGCACAGTTCATGGGAGCCTTGGGAACAGGTATCGTAAAGAACACCACAACTACTGGAGTTCTCAGCATTGCAACCAATTCAGATCTACCGGTTATGAGTTCAACTATAGGTGGGGCAGTACCAACACCACCCAATAATACAACTACATTCTTGAGGGGCGATGGAACTTGGGGAACCCCAGCAGGTTCTGGGGTTTCCTCTTTCAGTGCAGGCACTACAGGTTTTACCCCCAATTCAGCTACTACAGGCACAGTGACCCTTGCTGGAACTCTTGCTGTTAGCAATGGCGGTACCGGTCAAACTACGGCACAAGCAGCCATCAATAATTTAGCAGGTGCAGTAACTTCCGGTCAATATTTACGTGGGGATGGCACCAATTTGATCATGTCTGCAATCCAGGCAGCTGATGTTCCAACCCTTAACCAAAATACTACGGGCAATGCAGCGACTGCGACAACTGCTACAAGTTTTTCCGGCTCTTTGGTGGGTGATGTTAGCGGGAATCAAGGGGCTACAACTATTGGTGCAAATAAAGTAACTTATGCTAAAATACAAACGGTAGCTGCCAGTAGTTTATTGGGTAATCCTACTGCTTCAGCAGCTGTTCCTTCAGAAATTACTGTAGGTACAGGTTTGAGCTTGAATGGTGGCACATTGACAGCCTCTGGAAGCGGGGGAACTGTTACCTCTGTTGCCGCACTCACCCTTGGCGCCACTGGAACTGATGTCAGTTCCACAGTTGCTAGTGGAACAACAACTCCGGTCATAACTTTAAATATTCCGACTGCATCAGCTTCCAACAGAGGGGCGTTAAGTTCTGCCGATTGGAGTACTTTTAATTCGAAACAAGATGCTTTAGGTTTTACTCCTTATAATGCCACAAATCCAAATAGTTACATTCCACTTTCTGCATTAAGCTCTACTGCAACTGGTTTGAGTTATACCAATACAACTGGTGTTTTTAGCCTAACTTCTGGTTATGCCATACCCACTACGACCAATATCAGTACATGGAATGGGCTAGTAACAATGACTTACCCTACAGCAGGGATTCCATTGTCAACTGGAACAGCCTGGGGAACTTCCATCACAGACAATAGTGCCAATTGGAATACAGCTTATACCAATAGGATCACTTCACTTACAACAACAGGCAGTAGTGGGGCATCAACGCTTATATCTAACGCGTTGAATATTCCAAATTATACATTAGCGGGTTTAGGAGGCGTAGCAGGCAATACAGCTATTACAGCAGGAACAAATACAAAAATAACTTATGATGCCAAAGGGTTGGTAACTTCCGGAACAACCCTGAGCACTGGAGATATTCCAAATCTAGGAGCTTTACCATCATTAACCTTAGGAACTTCAAATGTTGCCGGAGCTGCTACAACATATATTAGCACAAATTCAACCATTCTTGCTTTTGATGCCACTGTTCCAGTTGCTCTCGGAACAGCAGCTGTTGGTACAGCAACAGTTGCCGCGAGGAGAGACCATGTTCATCCAGCAGCTGATTTATCCTCTGCCTCTGTTTCAGGCATTTTACCAGTTGCAAATGGGGGTACAGGGCAAAATACAAAAGCCTTAGCTTTTGATGCCTTAAGTCCTATGAATGCTTCCGGTGACCTAATCTATGGCGGGGCATCCGGAACAGGCACCCGGTTAGCTAAAGGGACTGATGGACAAACATTGACATTAATTAGTGGAGTTCCAACATGGTCTACAACTTCACAATCCAATGGAGCTTTTATTCCTGCTAATTTTGCTGTTACTACCAATCAGTATACTTCAACAAATGCTTCTGCATTTACAGTTCCAGCTGGAATTACTACTATTACGATAGAAGCAGTAGGTGGTTCCGGCGGTGGTGGCGGTAGTGGTGGCAGAACAAATGGCACTTCCGGCGGTGGTGGCGGAGGTGGTGGAGGTGAATATGGTGGATTAATTCTTACTGTTAAACCGGGTGATGTTATAGGTGTGACAGTTGGTATTGCTGGAACCGCTGGTGCAGCAGGGGCGATAACCCCAGGAAATGGTGGTATTGGAGGAAACGGAGGCCAAACAATCGTTACATTAAATACCGTAACGGTTTTAACCCTTAATGGTGGCACGGGTGGTAATGGAGGACCCGTTAGCTCCACCTCAGGAAATAAATCAGGGGCAACTGGAGGTGCAGGAGGAACCGGAAGTGGCTCACCGAATAGTATTACAGGAGGTGCAGGAGGTACAGGAGGTACAAATGGCGCTGTTGGAGGTACTGGAGGTACTAGTTCTATTGTTACGGGAGGATCGTCAGTTACAGGCGGAGCTGGAGGGGCTTCCAAAACTTCTACAGGGGCAGGTATTGCAGGAAGTATTGGCAGTACAGGAAGAGTAGCCATTTCTTACTTGTAATATTTTTTGAATAAGTATAATGTATCCACATACCAAAATTAATAATCAGGGTTCAATAAAAAAATGAAAGCCCTTCAACATACAGCATCCAGATATGAAACAACAAACAAGACCATACTGAAAACAGTGGAAACCAGGGATCAGATTAATCGGAAATAACAATACCAGTATGAAACAAACCAACAGAATAAAAGGCACAATGATGTTACTAAGGATGGTCACCATCCTTTGCATTGTTGTGCTTTTATTTTGGTATGGATCGCTGCAGGCACAGGTTATTTCCAACAGTGGTGCAGTTGTGAACATCTCTTCCGGAGCGGTTGTGAGCAATGCAATCGATGTTAACAATACGACCGGAACAATCACCAACAGCGGCACATTCACACTTTCCGGAGTTTTTACAAATGCCGCCACGGCCAATGGCAACGGAATCTGGAACATTGCGGGCAACTTCGTCAACAACGGGACCTTCACTGCCGGAACGAGTACCGTTAACCTGAACGGCGGCGCCGCACAGACCATCGGCGGATCAGCAGGCACTACCTTCAACAATGTGACCATCGCCAATACCTCGGGCGGCGTAAGCCTTACTATGCCGCAGACGGTGGGCGGCACACTGACACTGACAAGCGGAATCCTGACTACCGACGCTACCAATCTGCTGACAGTGACCAACCCGGCCACTACTGCTATTTCGGCGGGTTCGGGTTCCATGTTTATCAAAGGTCCGGTCAAATGGTCGCTGGGAACGGGAACCTATCTCTTTCCAGTAGGTAAAAGTTCATCCAACTATTTCCCTTATACCCTGGCTGTTTCGGCAGCTTCTTCACCTGTTATAACCGTCGAAGCTTTTGATACGGATGTCGCTTCAGGGGCCACGATTGATGCCACCCTTTCCACTATTTACCATACTGAATACTGGAACGCTTCCCTTAACTCGGGGACCTTTACAGGCCAAGTATCCCTTACCAGGAACAATGCACTAACCAGCGAAGATGTCATCGGTCAAAGCTCTGCTCAAGCAGGCAACTACACTTCAATAGGCGGTACCGTTGCAAGCCCCTCTATCACAAGCTCCAACGACATCAGTACATTGGGTTTCTTCGTGATGGCCACGAAAAAACAGACCATCACCACCGGTACAATTACCGGCTCTCCATTCTGTTCCGGATCATCGGTTTCAGTACCATTTACCATCACCGGGGTCTTCACGGCAGGCAATGTTTTCACAGCCCAACTTTCAGACGCAAGCGGTGCATGGGGATCCCCAATTACACTTGGAACCCTGACCCAAACTACAGCAGGTACTATTTCAGGGATCATTCCAATCAATACGCTAACCAGTTCGAATTACAGAATGCGCGTGGTGAGCAATACGCCTCTAATCACTGGTGCTATCAACGTTAGTAACCTGACAATCAACAGACAAGGTTCCTGGAAAGGTTCAACAAGTGCTGACTGGAACAATCCGGCCAACTGGGATTGTAATTCATTGCCGACATTGACAACAGACGTAATTATTTCTGCTGGAAAGACTTTTTATCCAACGTCTTCCTCCAATTCTTTAGGCCTGGCAAAGAATTTGACCATCGAAAACGGAGCATCTGTGACCGTTTCCGGATTTACACTGCAGATCGCAGGGAGTATAAGTAACAGTGGCACATTTACTGCGACAACGGGAACGATTGAGATGAAAGGTACTTCAGCTCAATCGTTAAATGGAAGTATCTGTGCAGGAAGCACCATCGGCAGCTTGATAGTCAACAATTCAGCAAATGTGACCCTGACCGGAGCATTAAACGTAACCGATATCGTAAAAGCAACGCTGGGTAACCTAGACTCAGGAACCGGATACCTGACACTTATTTCCAGTGCTACCAAAACAGCCCTGATAGATGGTACCGGAGTTGGGAATGTAGTAGGCACGGTGAACATGCAGCGATACCTGGCATCTTCTTTAGGCTATAAGTATGTAAGTTCTCCATTCAGCTCCACAACAGGTTCCGCTTTATCCCCGTTATCCACCACTGCCACCATACCAACATTTTACTATTACGATGAAAACCACTCAACCATCATAAATTCTGTTGTCCAATATACATCCGGATGGGTTTCTACGCTTGTAAGCTCAATATTATCCCCTGCCGTTGGATATGCCGCAAATTTCGGGGCATCTGCGACACCAAGAACAATAACCCTGAGCGGAACTGTCAATAACGGAAGCCTGTCTGCGACAGTATCCAACAACAACAGGACCTACACGCTTGGATTTAATCTGGTCGGGAATCCGTACCCTTCACCTATTGACTGGAATGCTGCCACTGGCTGGACGAAAACCAATGTCAACAATGGCATCTATTTTTTCAATGCAAGTGGAGACGAGTACAGTGGCACCTACAGTTCTTATGTGGGTGGAGTGTCATCTGGTAGTTCCACAAATATTATTCCTTCCATGCAAGGATTTTTTGTCCAGGCTTCGGCTACTTCAGGAACTCTGGGCTTTTCAAATAGCGTCAGGACCCTGGATAGTAATCCCACCTACAAAGCTGCCAATTTTGACAGCAGACCGATCATGAGGTTCTCCGCCTCATTTGATCAGAATAATGCGATTCCCGATAATTACGTTCTCTATCTGGATAATAAAACTACCCGAAAGTTTGATCCGGAATTTGACGCAGTAAAAATGATCAATACCGACATCTCTGTGCCTAACTTATACGAGGTATCCGAAAATTCACACAATCTATCCATCAGCGGTATACCTGAACCTGTTGATTCGCTTACAACAATTCCTTTGGGGATAAAGGCCCTGAAAGATGGCTGGATTAATCTGGCCGCAACCGATTTATCGAAATTGCCATCAGATATGACGATCTATCTGGAGGATAAATCAAACAATCTCCTTCAGGATCTGGGAAAGAATCCAAAGTACAGGTTCTACACCAGCGCTGGTGAAATAAACAATCGGTTTGCCCTTGTAATGGCAATGGTTGGTATGAATCCTATTATTGACAATCCGGAAAAATTATTTACCCTTTCCAGATTGACAACAAATAACCTTTTGATTAAAGTCAATCTTCCTGCCGGTGAGCAAGCAGAGTTAAGGATAACCAATATGCTCGGACAGCTCATGGCCAATAAGACTGTAACCGCTAATCAAACGATTGAAGTTGGAGAAGGATGGAAAAGTGGCGTATATGTTGTAACTTTATCCACCGGTAAACGCTCTTATTCTGAAAAGACCATTATAAGATGAAAATAAGTATTTATAAAATAATTGTCAGAATACCAGTAACTGGGCACTTTCGAAGCCAGGAATTGAGGCGTTTCATCTCAGTGTTATATTGTTTTATGGGGATTTTGATGCTACTGCCCTTCGATATTTTAGGTCAGGAAAAACCACCAACGCCTATAGTAGTGACCGTCAGTACATTGCAGCATCTTGAGTTTGGGACAGTAATTCAAGCTGGGAGCTATGGAACTGTTTATATTTCCAAATCCGGATCACGCTCTGTTAGTGGTAGTGTTTACGAAAAAAGCTCGACTTTTACACCTGCGCTTTTTACTGTCACGGCCTTACCGGGTACTCTAATTACAATCTCATCTATACAAACATTCGATTTAGCTTATGGTTTAAATACTTTACCACTTGCTATTGATAAAAACAATGACACAAGTACCGGATCTCAGTTCATTTGTTCCGGTGTAACGTATGTCTATGTGGGTGGAACTCTCACAGTTAATTCTCTTGGTACAAATCCGGCAGGTTCATATTCAGGTTCATTTACAATTACATTTATACAGCAATAATTTTTTTTAATGGAAATGGAATCTGGTTTTTATGAACATGAATAAGTTGATAACTCTTTTCTCATCTCCTTCGTAATTTATTTTAGAAGTAGACAATCTCGCAAATTCGCAACAATGTGGAGAAAATCCCCCAAAAACAATTTAATTTGCACATAATTGAATCCGAAGATTAAAAAACTTCTTTTGATTGTTCCCCTCTTTAACTGGAAAACCTCCAGTAAACGAGGGTATTTCTTCGGGTTTATGCTTTTCTTTCTTCTTTTATCATATCGTGTTGATGCCCAAAATGATCCTATCTATGATGAGATTTCGGTCTTCCTGCAGGTAAAAGATATTGGTCAAATTGAAATACCGGCAGTCATTCAAGAAGATGTGGTCTATCTTCCTGTGAAAGAAATTTTTGAATTTCTGAATTTTAAGACTACTATGTCCCAATCGATGGATTCTATTTCCGGTTTCCTAATTACAATAAAGGAGCCCTATGTTTTTGATTTTAAGAATCTAAGGATCAGCTTTCAGGGTAAACAGTTTCAGCTTAAAAAGGGAGAGATGATCCAAACGGAAACCAATTTGTATCTTCGATCCAATTTTTTCGGGGAAATATTCGGACTTAACTGTAGATTCTCGTTCCGCAACCTTGCGGTCTCCATGCAGACTAATCTTGAACTGCCGGCCATGCGAGAAAAGAGACTCGAACAAATGCGGCAGAATATAAATAGAGTCGCCGGAATAATCCAGGCTGATACACTAATCCAGCGAAGTCATCCATTGTTCCATGTGGGTATGGCAGACTGGTCCCTGCTTTCAACACAAGATATTGGCAAGAAAGTTGATAACCGGATCAATTTAGCCTTAGGAATGGTATTGGCAGGCGGTGAGTCGAATGTTTTGCTTAATTTTAATACTAATGAGCAATTCACGGAAAAACAGCAATATTACACCTTAAAATATGTTAATAACAACCGCTCCTGGTTACGTCAGACTATTCTGGGCAAAATAGGCACGGATGCTGTTTCTTCCATCTACAACCCAGTGGTTGGTATCCGGTTTACCAATACTCCAACTACTTACCGCCGTTCTTTCGGCACATATGCCATGAGCGATTATACCAATCCAAACTGGACAGTAGAGCTATATGTCAACAATGTAATGGTGGATTACAAAATAGCAGATGCATCAGGATTCTTCACCTTTCAGGTTCCTTTGGTTTACGGAAACTCCCTGGTGAAATTTAAGTTCTATGGCCCCTGGGGAGAAGAGCGATCAAAAGAACAGACCCTGACTATCCCCTTTAACTTTATTCCTGTAAAAAAATTGGAGTATACTGCTTCAGGCGGAATCGTCGAAGATGGTAAGGGATCAATTTTCTCCAGGGTAAATGCCAATTACGGATTAAGTAAATTTATGACTATCGGTGCAGGAGTGGAATATCTTTCTACTTTAGAATCAAAGACCACCATGCCATTTGCCTCTGTCACGGCAAGACCTTTATCAAACCTCATACTATCAGAGGATTATATGTACGGAGTCAGGAGTAAAACCATCTTTAACTATCAATTTCCAAAAAATATACAATTGGAGTTGAATTATATCAAATATGATCCCGGTCAAAAGGCAGTAAACTACAACTACCTGGAGGAAAGAAAAGCCATTTTTTCATTACCAATTAAGATGAACAAACTGTCATTTTACAATCGGATGTCCTATGACAAAATCATCATGCCCGGTACACAATATGCTACAGCCGAATGGCTTATTTCTGGTATCCTTTGGGGTTTCAACACCAATCTGACCAATAATGCCATGTTCTCTGAACACAGTGATCCTTATATTTACAGCAATTTATCCACATCCATCAGACTGCCAAAAGGGTACATGCTTCTACCACAGACCCAGTTTAATTACACTCATGGCCAGATAATCTCCGCGAAATTAGGCTTGGAAAAATACGTTTTCAAAAATGGATTTCTCTCTCTTTCCTACGAAAATAATTTTTTGAGTGGAACACAGATGGCACAATTTGGCTTCAGGTACGATCTTTCTTTTGCTCAGGCAGGATTTACTATCAGACAATCAGAAAGCGGGACGACAACCATGGAAATGGCCCGAGGTAGCCTGATTATGGATGCCAAAACACACTATTTTGGGGCCAATAACCGTGTTAGCGTTGGCAAGGGCGCCATTGTTTTTTCCCCTTTTCTTGATCTGAACTGTAATAATCGCCGGGACCCGGGTGAACCAAAAGAATTTGATCTGAACATAAGAATCAGCGGTGGCAGGCCTTTTCAGAACGACAAAGACTCCACCATACGGGTTGTGGACCTGGAACCTTATACATCCTACTTTGTCGAATTCGATCAGAACAGTTTTAACAATGTAGCCTGGAAACTTCGAAAAAAGACCATGAATATTATCGTGGATCCCAATATGTTCAAACTGGTGGAGGTTCCAATTTCTGTGGTCGGGGAAGTGGCTGGGACGATATCCCAAAAAGGTCAGGGAGATTCAAAAGGTATTAGTCGGATTGTCGTGAATTTCTTTAATATGAAAGCGCAGCAGGTTGGTAGAACATTAACGGAACCGGATGGCTATTTTAATTTCCTTGGACTGGCTCCCGGTAATTATTATGCACAGGTTGATACAACCCAATTGAAGAGAATACAGATGAAATGCGAACCGGACACCTTGCATTTTTCAATCAAACAAAGCAGGGACGGCGACATCGTGGAAGGAAAGGACTTTCTTCTGACGAGTAAGAGAAAGGAAGAAGAGATCTTTCAACCTGAAAAAATAGAAGTGCCCCAAAACCCGGCTATTTTACCTGTCAAGGAGTCGCATCCTGAAAATGCAAAAGTAATTCCTGACAAAACTCCTGCCGATTCTACGAAGAAAATCGTGAAAGATGAGAAACTCCCCATTGTTGCGGCTCAGAAAGATACCACGAAAAAAAACGTGAAAGATGAAAAACTCTCTATAGTGGAAGTTCCGAAAAAGAGCTTAACCCAGCCAATAACAAAGCCAAATATTGTTGCCAAGCCAAATACTATTGCCTTACCAGACACAGTTAACAAACCCTCAAATGGATTATTCTATATTCAGGTCGGAGCTTTCAAGATCAAAGAAAATGCAATGAAACTCTATCAGAAAATATCAGAAATAACTAATTGCCAGTTAATTGTAAAATTTGAAAATGGTTTATTTATGGTAAGATTGGGTGGTTTTGCCAGGAAAGAAGAGTTAAATGCTTGTAAGGAAACGATTCTCAAATCCGGATTATTCAAGGCAGATCAAATCAGTGAAATCCCTCCGCCAAAATTGAGAAAGAAGTAAAATAGCTTTAACCCTTCTTCAAAGAGGGGTCGGCCT
Organism: Prolixibacteraceae bacterium; assembly: GCA_037137375.1. Taxonomy (GTDB): domain Bacteria; phylum Bacteroidota; class Bacteroidia; order Bacteroidales; family Prolixibacteraceae; genus CAINVV01. The sequence goes on along the minus strand of JBAXKJ010000001.1, from coordinate 94,693 downwards.
AAATAATAAGGGTTTGCGGGCAATATTAGTATAGTGGACGCAGGCTGCAACTACTTTTCACTCTTTCTCAGCTTCCTTTGCAGCTCCATCAGAGGTCTATACCCTATCAGAATCACCCCTTCAGATTTTATCAGCTTAGCGATATCGGGATCAGTTGTGAAGCAAGCCGCCTCCTGTGCCCGCTTCTCGGCGGTTCCGGTAATAGCCCGAAGCTCATCGCTTAACTTTGAGGCATGGATGAATATCTCCGTCACTCCTGGTTTCAGATTTTTAATGATTTGAGTCCAAAAAGGCTTCACTTCCTTGTAATCCTGCATCTCGTCGTAAATAAAATAGTCGGTAAAGACAATCCCCTGCCGGGAAAGTTCTTCCCGCAAGGTTGGCTGATTGAATTTCAACATGGTTGACTGGGATGGCATCCGCAGAGGCAAATTAAACTCCATGGAAAGCTGCACATAAGCCTTCACATAGTCGGCCGAATATTGCATCGTACCCATGTGCGAATCAATATGCGTCACTGGAACTCCCAAAGTAAGCGCTTTACGGATCTGGGCACGTCCCTCCAGAAGCGCCTCTTCCGGCTTGGCATGAGCATAAACCTCCTCAACACTCCTCCAGAGAAATCCATCCGGATCAACCAGACCCTTCACCTGATCCCTGGGCGCAACCGGTCCCCAGCGATAGAACCGCCACTCAGCCGTGTGGGTCAGATGCACCCCGAAATCCTTCTCAGGATGGTTCTTGGCATAATCGGCTATCGCAGAAGACCATGGACATGGCATCATGATGGTCCCCGAGGTAATCAGACCCTTCTCCATCCCTTCGATGGCCGCAAGATTGGCCGAATTACACATGCCGCAATCATCGCAGTTAACAATCAGCAACTTATCTGTCGGTTTGTAGCCCAACCGTTCGCTCAGCAGTTTGGTCTGACCGGAAACTGAAACAGGAAGGTTAAAAAATAGCGTGACCAAGATCCCAAAAAGGATCCCAAATTTCCGAAAATTGAAAGTAGTATAAGTAATTCGCATAACTTGAGACTCAAATTAAAATTATTCTTTTGGCACCTTCAGCCTGTCGCCGGTACCCTGTATCATCATCCGCTCCCACTCTTTTCCATAACCAGGTTGCAAAGGTTTCTTCGGCACATTCTTCCCGTTGCCATTATCCAGCAATTTCTCCCCCTCAGTGATCTTGATGTTCCCATCGTGGTACTTCATGAAGAGATAATGATAAAAATTCTGCCAGTCTGCAACCAACTTGTTACCTGTCGAGGCAGAAAATCGTGTTAGAAAGGCAACAGCCGCGGCAGGATCCTTCCTGGCAAACTCCTGTGCCTGCGCATCAATCGAAGGAATCTGTGAGATAAACTGACTTTCCAGGAAAGACTGTTTCGAGGCAATCTCCGGGTGAATCACATTGTATCGGGTATAAGCCCAGTTGTTAACCTGACTGAAGGTCCAGTAAGCCGAAGTCGGCGACCAGGTGATCATCGAACCGTTTCCAACCGCATAACTGAAAGGGACAGAAGAGATCCTGCAATAAAAAGGGGCGTAAACACAACCATCCGTATCATCCACGCCAAACCAGAAGATGCCACCTGCAGCCTCAGGAGCATTACCCCTCGACTGCGCCACAAAACTGTAACCCGTCTGCTGGGTCGCTACTGCCCTCTCGCACAGATACATCGTGCTGTCGACCTCAAATTCCATCGGACGCCAGCGATAAGGCAGCTTAAAAGGTCCGGCTCCGGGATCATTAACCATTGTCAGCGGAGTATCCTCGTAATGGTCGCGCATCCTGGTCATCACATCCTGCAGTGCTATAGGCGAATCAGGTTTCACCCACAAAGGCAACCTGTTTGAGACATAACCGTTGGGATTAGCAGAGTGGTCAAAAAACAAGGACTCATGGGAAAATTGGCCCAAGGCATAAGAGGTGTACGCAGGATTGTCGCGAACCGAACTGCTAACTGATCTGAAAAAAGCCCAGACCCTGGCATCGCAAAATCTTGCACCACCGAATTTCATTGGATTATAAACGTCAGAGAAACTGAAAGCTTCATCTTTCCCCTTGTAAAAACCTTGTTTCCGGGCGAAACTAATCACATCGGAAGAATGAAAAACAGTCTGCTTCGGATCATTCCAATTGTTGACTTTGTAGAAAGGGAAAGTCGTGATGCGTGCCTGGTTGGCATGACCGCACACATAACCATCCGGGATGAGACGCGCCACCCACACGGCCCCTTTCTCGTATTTGCCCTTCCCGATCAGCTCCATGATCCACGCTTCCCGCGTGTCGGAAATCGAAAAAGACTCCCCGGAAGTGGCATAACCATATTCAGCCACCAGCTCCGTCATCACCCGGATCATGTCGCGGGCTGAGCGGGACCGTTGCAATCCGATGCGCATCAGCGACCCATAATCCAGCATGCCGGAAGGCTGTGAAGCCAGCGAATCGAGTCCGCCGAAAGTGGTTTCTCCAATGGCTACCTGGTTTTCATTCATGAACTGAACGACAGAAAAAGTATGCGCAACCTCCGGTATGGTACCAAGTAATTTCCCGGTTTCGTAGTGATACACCTCACAGCGGCTTCCTGGTAGGTGATCGGCAGCGGCATAATAGGCAATTGCCCCGTAACGGGTGTGAGAATCAGCTGCATAGGTGATCATCACGGAACCATCCCGGCTCGCTCCGCGTGTGACGATAAAATTGGTGCAGGAAAAAACCTGAGGGCTGACAACTATAAAAATAAACAGTAAAAGATGCTTCATCATTAGATATTTGGGTCACGAATTTAACAACATTTGGCGGTTTTTAAAAAAACATTACTTTCGCAAAAATTTAAGACGGAAACCTGGAAATCTGCAGATGAAAATTACAAAAATCATCCTCCTAATTTTTCTCTTCAATCTCAGCGGAATGAAGAGATCTGAAGCCAAGAGCGATGATTTTTGCGTGTGGAATGATGTCAACCTCCTCAAAAAATTCCGCACTTCGTCTATCGGCATGATCGGCGAATTTTTCACGAAACAAAACAGCAGCATCATCGACAGGCTAAGTATCGGACTTAAGGGTGACCACTCTTTCAAATCCTGGCTATCGGGCGGCGTCGGCTTTTCCCTGCTCAATTTTAACAGGATCACTTACCACGAAAATGTCGACAGGTTTTATTTCCAATTGGAACCGAACTTACATCTGGCTAATTTCTTTTTCTACTTCAGGGAAAGAATGCAAATAACCCTCTACCCGCAAACGCACACCAATGCCTCGACGACCTATTATTGGAGAAACAGGATGGAAATGATCTATAAAAGAACTAAAAAGAAAGTAGAGCCTTTGCTGGATGTAGAGACATTTTATCTATGTAAAGACCTCGACATAAACTTGTTAAATGAAGTAAGGATCACTTTGGGAGCCAATTGTTACCTGACCAGGAACCAGAAACTTAAGATGTACGGAATGCTGACCGACGGCCAGGTTCTCAACAGGTATATCATGGGATTTTCCTATGAGTTTAGATTATAAAGGGGGCTGCCGCATCATCTGATCCACCAGATTCTGCCTCGAAGTCTCGGAAACAGGCACCTTATGCGTCCCGATATGAATCAGATTACCCTCTATATGATTGATTTTCGCAAGACTTACCAGGATTGTCCTATGCACTTTCAGAAAAGCAAATCCATTTAACTTCTCTTCCCAGCTTTTCAGTGTTCCATGCACCACCAGCTTCTTATCGGTACAAAAAATGGAGACATAATCACCGCACGCCTCCACAAACAAAATATCATCGATGGAAATCTGATAGATCCTGCGGTCCGATTTGACCGTGATTCTGTTCGACACAAAGGAAACACCCCGGTTGTTCATCTTCTCCCTGGCCTTGTTGACGGCCTTGCTGAAACGCTCGAAGGAGAAGGGTTTTAAGAGAAAATCAACAATCTCTAAATCAAATCCCTCAATGGCATATTGCGAATAAGCGGTCGTGAAAATCACCAACGGCGGATGCACCAAGGACCGGAGAAATGAAACCCCCGACATCTCCGGCAGATTGATATCCAGAAACATCAAATCAACCTTGTTCTGATCCAGATATGCCTGCGCGGAAAAAGCATCGGGGAAAATCCCGCCTAACTTCAATCCTGCATTCATCGAAATAAAATGCTGAAGAATGGATTGGGCAGCAGGTTCATCCTCTATTACGATGCAGTTCATTGGCAAATTATCCTAGTTCTATAAACATCTCCAACTTCCATAACCCCTCTTTCTCAACATATTCGAGCGCATGCCTGTCAGGATACAACAAATTTAATCGTTTTTCAACATTATTGATGCCAATGCCACCATTCTCACCTTCGCTATTTCTCTCACGGATGGCAACGGCATTCGAGGTAACGAAATGCAGCCGCTTTCCCTCCAGTCCGATATACAGATCAATGGAACCCGGACCTTTTCCTATCCCATGCTTGAAACAATTCTCAGCCAGGGGTAACAACAGCAATGGAGTAATTCGCGTATCCCCGAAATCGCCCTCCACTGTGAGGTTCACCGCCATGATTTCCGGATCTATCCTAGCCTTCTGCAGTTCGACATATGTCCTGATGATCTCAACTTCTTTCTCAAGCGGGATGAATTCACTGGCTGTATCATAAAGCACATACCTCAAAAAATCAGATAATTGAAGTATTACCTCCTTAGTTTTAAGGTCATTGTTCGTAGCCATCGAATAAATGGTATTCAGATTGTTGAAAAGGAAATGCGGGTTGATCTGAGCCTTCAATGCAAAAAGCTCATGCTGTGCCTTATCACGATTGGCGATCAACATCCCTGCATATTGCCAGATCAGCAAAACGATGGTGGTAAAAAACAGATAACCAAACACAATAACAATGAGCTCCCAGACTTCAAAATAGGAAATAAAATATAAAGAAGGAAAGATCTTGTCAATTACCCAATTGAAAAGGGCATAATTGATAATCGCCGACAAGAGGATCAGAACAAATACAGACCATATATAATGTCCGAATTTGCTCATTTTCAAATATCTGTTAACCAGAACCCTTAGGTTGAAATAGACAGCCCCGGCAATGGTCAGATGAAATACAACGGCATACAAAAATCCGGCTATGAAATAATCAGTGAAACCCGAGACATCATCTCTTTTTGCAGCTGGTAGAAATTTTTCATATACGAGGTAGATGATCGGCAAAAAAAACAGCACTGTTGCAGAGATCTTCAGCCATTTTCGAGCTTTGGGAAGAGCCCAGACGAAAGGTAGCAAGCAGAAAAAATAGAAGATAAAGTTAAGAAGCATCAATGCAGCCCAGTAATCCTGCACCCCATTAATGATTCCTGTAGACTCGACCCCGGGATTAAAAACAATATTCCAGACATTGATGGAGAGGATCCAGAACAACAGGTGCATCGCCGTCACCAGTTGACTTCTATATTTGGTAATATTTATGGTCATGGCAAAATTATTTAATTCGGTTTAACTTGAGTTTAGCCGGTTGCATATCCCAGTCTATGAACCTGGTCTGATCCGCATAACGATCAATCATACCCGTTAACTGCTCAGAACTACCCGTCAACAGCAGTCTTTTCGCATCGGGCACCCATCTGTAATTTACTCTGACACGCTTATTCTCAATCATTTCTTTCATGTATTCCGCCCCAAGCCAGGAGAGCTCCGGCTGATTGTTCCGAATTACCAGACGGGCCAGTGTATGAATCCTGAAATAATTTTCGGAGGCCATGCGGCTCTTCTCAAGACCCGATTTATCCAACGGCATAAAGTCAGCATAAAGCACATTGTTGACCCGGAAAAGCACCATCTTGAAACTATATTTCGAGGTATCAACGTCAGAACTAATTAAGGTGACGTGGTAGTAATCCATTGGCCGGAAAACGACCGAATCTTTGCCTTGCTTGTTTTTGTAGGAGTCTCTGGCGATCCGCCTTTCAATTTTCCAGACGGAAGTGGTATCTGCCTGATTCCAGATGTTATTATCTTTTTCTTTCGAATTTATCGGGTTCCGAAGCGGCAAGGCGCCCCAACGTCCTTCGATTTCAGGAACCAGGGTCACGTTTTTGTCGAGGTAGAAAGGATTCAGGGAACATATCATGTAAAAATCAGTACATCCCGAAACCAGCAGGATGAACAGAAAACAGATCAGTACTCGAGGTCGGTTCATAATAGCTGAATTTAATTTGCAGAACTAAAGGTAGTTCACAAACTTTAATCAGAAAAATTATTTCGATCAGTACCCCAATTTTTTCGACGTAACCGTTAAAATGAACTTACTTCCGTTCTATTTCCTTCAGATTCTCCAGTTTTTTCTTTCGCAGGAAGCTGTAAATATCGCCTAGATGCTCTTTTACCTGTTTGTTTCCAAACTCATAAACCTTGGAAACCAGTCCGTCAAGGAAATCACGGTCGTGGGAAACCAAAATCAGGGTGCCATCAAAATCATTCAAAGCACTCTTAAGGATCTCCTTGGTGCGCATATCCAGGTGATTGGTAGGCTCATCCAATATCAGCAGGTTCACCGGCTCCAGTAAGAGCTTGACCATTGCCAGCCGTGTCCGCTCGCCACCAGAAAGGATCCGGACCTTTTTAAAAATATCGTCTCCACTAAACATGAAAGCCCCAAGCAAATCCTTGATTTTTGTACGGATATCACCGACTGCCACATCGTCGATAGTCTGAAAAACCGTTAACTCTTCATCCAACAGAGATGCCTGATTCTGAGCAAAATAACCGATCATAGTATTGTGTCCAAGCGTCAACTTTCCCTGGTATTCAATCTCATTCATGATCGCCTTTACCAGGGTAGATTTCCCTTCGCCGTTCTTACCCACAAAGGCAATTTTCTCCCCCCTTTCGAGCGTTAAGGAGGCATTTCTGAATACCAGGTGATCGCCATATAACTTCGTCAGATCCTCCACAATCACAGGATAATTGCCAGACCTCGGTGAAGGTGGAAATCTTAGCCTCAAAGCAGAACTATCCACCTCGTCAACCTCCACCATCTCCAATTTTTCAAGCATCTTCACCCGCGATTGTACCTGCAGCGTTTTGGAATAAGTACCCTTGAAACGCTCAATAAATTCGGTGGTCTCGGCAATCATTTTCTGTTGTTCATCGAAAGCCTTCTGCTGCTGCTCGCGACGCTCTTTCCGAAGCTCGAGATATTTCGAATAATTAACCTTGTAATCGTATATCCGTCCCATAGTTACCTCGATAGTCCGGGTGGTAATATTATCAATGAAGGCACGGTCGTGCGAAATCACCATCACAGCCTTTGCGCTGTTTACCAGAAATTCTTCGAGCCACTGCACCGATTCGATGTCCATGTGGTTGGTTGGCTCATCCAGTAAGATAAGATCCGGCTTCTGTAATAAAATCTTGGCCAGCTCGATCCGCATCCTCCAACCTCCACTGAATTCACTGGTTGGACGGGAAAAATCTTCTCTCGAAAAGCCCAACCCAATCAGGATTTTCTCGATCTCCGCGTCGAAATTGATCTCTTCGATCGAATAATACATCTCACTCAACGCAGAAACCCGCTCGATTATCTCATTGTAACTATCTGTTTCATAGTCTGTCCGAACTGTCAACTCGTCGTTAAGCCTCGTAATTTCGCGCTCCATATCGTGAATTCTCGAAAAAGCCTGAGCGGCCTCATCAAATACACTCCGGTTGTCTTCGGTCAGGAGATGCTGGGGCAGATAAGCAATCACCGCATCTTTGGGGGCAGAAATCCGACCCTTGCTGGCTGATTTGGCACCTGCCATAATCTTCAGCAACGTCGACTTGCCGGCACCGTTTTTCCCCATCAACGCAATTCTGTCCTTGTCATTTACCACGAAAGATATATCAGAAAAGAGTGTCGTCCCACCAAATTCCACTGTAAGTCCGTCGACTGAAATCATGAATTTCCATTTTTTTGAAGGTGCAAAGATACCCTTTTAGCCGAAAGATTAAGGAGCGAAAAAAATGCAACCAGTGTAAAACAATTGCTTACATGGATTGTTAAGTACTAAATTGAGGGATTTTAAATAATTATATCTTTATACTGCTGGAAAAGAATCTAGACGCTGCAATAATGGTTCCTATATGGAGAAAAATATTAATGACATTATTGAACAGTTAAAGCACTCTTACGGGATTGATATATCTGCGTACGATCACTCTTTTTTGCTTAAATCAATGGCAGACAAGAGATCAGGCAGATCTAATTTATCCATCTCCGATTATTATACCCTGTTGAAAAATGACCGTAATGAGGCTTTTCACTTCGCAGAATCCCTTCATATCGGATACAGTGAATTCTTCAGAAATCCTTTGACCTTCGCCTTCCTTGAACAGTTTATTCTTCCGCAAATGTGGTCAAATAAGAAGAAAACGAAGGAATCCGGATTAAGAATATGGTCGGCCGCATGTGCCTCAGGCCAGGAATCCTATAGTCTCGCCATACTTTTCGATGAAATGGCGGAAACATTTGTCGAAAAACCTCAAATCAGCATCTTCGCTACCGACAATAACATGGAGGAACTGGAAAAGGCTCGAAAGGGCATTTACGATCAAGGATCGCTCAACAAAGTCACGCTAAAAAGGATCAGAAACTATTTCACTCCTTTCGGGGATTATTATGAGATCTCGCCGAAAGTTCGCCAATATGTTGATTTCTCTCATTTTGATCTGCTTTCAGACCAGCGATCATGCCCTGCGCCTAGTTTATACGGAAATTTCGATCTGGTCTTTTGCAGCAATCTGCTCTTTTATTATAAGCCCGAATCCCGAAAGGCGATCATAGACAAAATAAGCAAAACCATGTCTCCCGGAGCATTCCTGGTTACGGGAGAAACAGAACGGGATATTCTGTTGAAATGCAATTTTCAGGAGGTGTATGAAAATTCAGCCATATTTAAAAAATCAGTCAAAAAATATTACAATGGAAATTAATAACCTCAAAATTGGCTTACAGCTAAAAATCGGATTCGGAATAATCATATTCCTGATCGTGGTATTGGGTGCCATTTCCTGGAGGCAATCCAACCTGATTACCCAGCAAACAACTGATATTTATGAACATCCGATGAAGGTCAGAAGGGCGCTCGGAAATATAAATTCCGGTATTCTGTCCATCCGGCTGGAATATCGAAATATGATACTTGCAAAAGAACCATCCGACAAGCAAACAGCTGCATCAAGCATCTTTCTTGCAAAGGACGAAGTCGAAAATAATTTTAATATTGTGTCGGATCAATACCTTGGACCGCCTTCCGATGTAAGCGAGGCACATCAATCCTACCTGAAATGGATCCTTCTCATAGACAGGGGCCAGGAGTATGTTCTTAAGGGAAATATACAGGAAGCTTTGAAAAATCTGGACCAATCGAGCGATCTCTACATACAAAGAGATTTGATGCTAAGAAATATCAAAATAATCGATGATTTCGCTCTAAGTAAATCGGACCAGCTCTTCAATAACTCTAAGGAATTAAAGAAGTCGCTCGACAAACAATTGATAACGTTTCTATCTTTAATCCTGGTTCTATCCTTCGTGATTATTCTGCTGCTGATAAAAAATATCCAGCGACCACTCCTTGCTATCACACAGGCAACCAAGCAATTTGGTGAAGGAAATCTCGACATCAGAAGTAGTTTTTCCTCGCATAACGAATTGGGCTCTCTCTCTTCCTCTTTTAACAACCTGGCTGAAACGATTCAGGAAGAATTTTCCTTTAAAGAACGTTCGGTTAAAATGAATACGGTTATGCTTCAAGGGTTTGAGACAAAAAACTTCCTCCTTCAGCTCCTTGAGCCATTGATGCAACTGACTGGCTCACAAGTTGCGGCAATATTTATTCTCAATGAACAGAAGACATCGTTCGAACATCTGGAATCAATTGGAATGCCTGCCAATGGTCATAAATCCTTTTCGGCAAAGGATTATGAAGGTGAATTCGGTAAGGCACTGGTATCCAAAAAAATAGAACACACTACCCATATCTCCAACGATTCCAAAGTCTCTTTTGTAACAGTCAGCGGAGTTCTTATGCCCAAGGAAATAGTCACTATTCCAATTATCGATAAGCAGGAAGTCATCGCAATGATATCCCTGTCCACCCTACAAAGCTATGATAAGATAACGATGCGGCTGATAGACAACATGATGGGAGCCCTGTCGGCATGGATGAATGCCATGCTGGCCAATCAACGCATCCAGAAAATGTCTGTCAACCTTAGAATACAGAACCAGGAATTGGAATCTCAAAAGAAGGAATTGTCCGTACAGACAAATGAACTCTTCGAACAAAATGCTGAACTGGAGATGCAGAAAAGACAGCTTGCGGAAAGCAATCAAATGAAATCCAGTTTCCTGTCTAACATGAGCCATGAGTTACGCACGCCACTAAATTCAGTTATTGCTTTGTCAGGCGTATTGAACCGAAGACTTGCCAACAAGATACCTGTTGAAGAATTTAGTTACCTGGATGTGATCGAAAGGAATGGAAAACTGTTGCTATCCCTGATCAATGACATCCTGGACCTTTCACGAATTGAAGCCGGATTCGAAGAATTCAAAGCGTCGAAGTTTGAAATAAAAGAATTGATAGAAGAAGTCGTGGAACTCATCGAACCACAAGCAAAACACAAAAGAATCGGACTGTCTTGCCATTTGGGGGATAGTTTACCCACCATCCAGAGCGATTATGAAAAATGCAGGCATATTCTTCAGAATATTATTGCCAATGCCATCAAATTCACGGAAGTCGGCGAAGTGATGGTTACGGCAGATTCTGATAGTCAATTTATTAAGATTGATGTCAGGGATACCGGAATTGGAATCGGTGAAGAATTTCTGACCACCATTTTCGAGGAATTCAGGCAGGCAGACAACAGCAATGCCAGGAAATACGGGGGTACCGGCCTAGGATTATCTATTGCCAAAAAATATACTGAGTTTATTGGTGGTAATATCACCGTGACCAGTGAGAAGGGAAAAGGATCGGTCTTCACAATTACACTTCCTATAGAACCAGGAATCAGTTATATAGTAAATACAGAGGAAGTACGGACTTATTCTCATGACGAAAAGGATTATGAACTAAATGAAGTCTCCAGGCAGTCCAAGAGTGAAAAGACCATTCTGATTGTTGAAGATTCCGAGGCGATCGTCCTTCAGCTAAAAGACATCCTTCAGGCAGAAGGGTATAATTATTTAGTTGCCAGAAATGGGAAAGAAGCGCTCGAACAAATTGAACGTCAAATGCCGGATGCCATGATCCTTGACCTGATGATGCCCGAGGTGGATGGTTTCGAGGTACTGAAGAATATCCGTGGGAAAGAAGAAACATCCCGTATCCCGGTCATCATTCTGACAGCCAAATATGTAACAAAAGAAGAGCTATCGTTCCTGAAGCACAACCATGTTCACCAGTTGATCCAAAAAGGGGACATCAACAAAGAACAATTGATCGGGGCGGTAACCAGTATGACCTTTCCAAAACAGTTAGAGGTATCGGAAAATAAGCCCGCGTACAATACCCCTTTGAAACCTATCACCGGAACTCCAGTCATCCTAATTGTCGAAGATAATCCAGATAATTTACTAACAGTTAAAGCATTGCTGGAAGATATCGGTACAATTATTGGAGCAACCAACGGACTTGAGGGGCTTGAAAAGGCCATCATCCATCAACCACACCTCATTTTGATGGATATTGCATTGCCTGGAATGAACGGTATTGAGACGTTGGCTGCTGTACGTAAAGAAGAATCACTGAAACATATTCCAATCATTGCTTTGTCGGCCAGTGCCATGAAAGGAGACAGGGAGCAGTTCCTGGCTTTCGGTTTTAATGAATATGTCTCGAAGCCGATTGATAACGATCACCTGATGACAGTAATTAACCGACACCTGCCATTAGCCTAAATATAGAAATATGATCAAGATTCTTGCCATAGACGACCACCACGACAATCTCGTCACCCTCAAAGCCATCCTTCAGGACGCATTTCCTTATGCAGTCCTGTTCACTGCCTTAAATGGACTCAAAGGAATAGAACTGGCTATCACCAACGACCCGGATGTTATTCTTCTGGATGTTGTGATGCCTGATATGGACGGATTTGAAGTATGTCGCCGGTTGAAGGCAGATGATAGGGTCTCAGGAGTCCCGGTCATTTTCCTGACAGCATTGGGTGGGGACAGAAAGAGCCGGTTTAAGGCACTTGAAGTTGGAGCCGATGCATTTCTTTCCAAACCGATTGATGAGGCAGAGCTGACCGCTCAGATTAAGGCAATGATCATCATAAAAAAACACTATCAACAACAAAAAGACGAAAAACAATATCTTAACGCGCTGATTGCTGAACGAACTCAGGCACTTGAAAAGGAGTTGAGAGAGAGAAAACAAGCTGAAGAATTATTGTATCAAAGCAATGAGCTCACGAATTCCATGCTGCATACAATTCCATTTGGCATGGATATCGTGGACGAGGAAGGCAATATTCTATTCATAAGCGACAACCTTAAAAGCCTGTGCGGAGAGGATGCTCTCAAACAAAAATGCTGGAATCTCTACCGGGATGATAAGATTCAGTGCTGCACCTGTCCATTAAAAAAGGGAATAACCGTCAGGGAGACCAGTCTTTACGAAACCAATGGTATTCTTGGCGGAAAGACATTTCAGATCAGTCATACCGGGATGATTTACAAGGGCAAGAAAGCCATGCTGGAGATATTTCAAGATATTACGGAGAAAAAAGAGTCGGAAAAAAGAATTCAACTCCTGGCGCACTCTCTTGAAAGTATCAGCGAGTGTGTCACCGTGACAGACAAAGAAGACACTATTATTTATGTCAACAAATCATTCCTGAATACCTACGGATACACGTTAGATGGGATAATTGGACAACCTACCAGTATATTACGGGCTCCTGATATAGAATACGAACATGTGAGAAATATTCTTCCTCAGACAATTGAGGGAGGATGGAGAGGTGAAATCATGAATCGCAGAAAAGATGGAACACTCTTTCCCATCCTGCTCTCCACTTCCATCATAAGAGACGATAGTGACAATCCAATAGCCTTAATAGGTGTTGCCATCGATATCACAGATATGAGGAAATCGAGGCAGGAACTCATTGAAGCCAAAGAGCTTGCAGAGGAGAGCAACAACCTCAAAACCGCATTTCTAAATAACATGAGCCATGAAATCCGAACCCCAATGAATCATATTATGGGATTTGCAGGTTTGATGTCAGAAGCCGATTCAAATGAAAAAGACTCCTACGCTGAAATCATCTTAAAAAGTTCCAATCAGCTTCTTTCTTTGATAGAGAATGTGATACAATTATCCAGGCTTCAAAGCGAAAAAATCCCCCTCGAAGTACAAGAATTTAAACCGGCTGACCTGATTGCTAATGTGATCAGAAATTTTGAATCCTATGGATTGAAGAATGGTAATTCACTGCGATCCGAAATCCCGGATGAGTTGTTAAATTTGTCAGTCTTCTCTGACCTGGAGAAAATAAAACAAATATTAGTAAATCTCACAACCAATTCACTCACTTATACTTTTCAAGGAAGGATTCAACTTGGATTTCATGTCGATCTAGAGGAGATTACCTTCCTGGTAAAAGATACCGGTATTGGTATCCCACACAAAGAACAGGAAAAAATCTTTGATTCATTTTTCAGAGGAGAGAATGTGTTATCGCTGGTGATAGGCGGAACAGGTCTAGGTCTCTCCATTGTAAAAAAACTAGTCGAATCGATGAATGGCCGAATAAATGTTGAGTCCGAACTTGGTAAGGGATCCGCATTTTCATTCACCGTTCCTTTACTATATATCTCTGATGCTAAACATCGATTTGAGGAAAAAGATAAATTTAGGAAAATGAGTGAATTAGCCATTTTGATTGTAGATGACGAAATGGTTAATTGCCTTTATCTCGAAATTTTATTAAGAAACAGTGTGAAATCTGTTGATCATGCCAATAACGGTAAAATTGCCCTGGAAATGGTCTGGAAGAATTCATATGACTTGATTATTATGGACCTAAGAATGCCATGGATGGACGGTCTTGAAACAACATTTGCCATTAAAAAAGAATTTCCAAACAAGCCGATTATCGCACTTACTGCCTTTGCTTCGACAGAAGATATGGAAAAAGCCAAGGCGGCAGGCTGCGATGAATTTATCGCCAAACCAGTCAAGAAAGAAGTTATATTTGATGCGATCAGGAAATACTGCCACTAATGAAGCGTATTAACATTGAAAGTCCCGGTGAAAGCTATTCCAAGGTGCTGTCTCTGATTGATCATCTGCCTGCTGGAGTGGTGGTCCATGCCCCAGATACGAGCATTCTTTATTCTAATGCGGAGGCTTCCAGATTACTGGGATTATCTAAAGAACAATTGCAGGGAAAGGTTGCTATCGACCCTTCATGGTGCTTTTTACGTGAAGACGGAACACCAATTCCTATTGAAAAATATCCTGTCAATCAAGCAATCACTACGCTTCAACCATTAATTAATTTCGAGGCCGGCATCAGGGAACTTGAATCCGGCAATATAGTATGGGTATTGGTAAACGCCATTCCTGAATTCAATAAGAAGAACGAATTATATCAGGTGGCAGTGACGTTTGTAGACATCACCCTTCGAAAACAGGCCGAAAATGAGATGAAGGTTCTATCTGAGATTATCGAAGGATTGATCCAGACAAAAGACCTCGGCGATTTATTGAAGCTCATCCATAATTGTCTGAAAAAAGTACTGTATGCCGAAAATTGCTTTTTTGCCCTTTATGACGCCGAAACAGATCTGTTCAATTTTCCATATTTCGTTGACGAATACGATCAGACCCCATCTCCCCAAAGGATGGACAAGAGTTGTAGCCGATTTGTTTTCAAGACAGGTAAATCGGAGCTAATTACCCCAGAAAGGTTTCAGGAACTAAAGGATCTGGGTGAGATTGAACTGATAGGCTCCCCATCGCCCTCCTGGATAGGTGTTCCTCTGCAGACTTCCGCAGGTATCATCGGCGTAATGGTACTACAGCATTACACCAAAGCAAACTTGTACAAAAGCAGGCAATTAACTTTCCTTGATTCTATTGCCAGCCAGGTTTCCAATGTCATTGAAAGGAAAAGAACTGAAGAAGAACTTGAAAGATCATACAAATTGGTAGCTGCAACCCTCGAATCGCTTAAAAAAAAGGAGGCTAATCTTCGCGAATTGAATATAACCAAAGACAAATTCTTTTCCATCATTACCCATGATCTAAAGAGTCCTTTCAACGGAATACTAGGTTTCAGCAATATCCTCACTGAACAAATCAGTAATAAGGATTACGATGGCATCCAAGAGTATGGTGCAATTATTCATCAATCTTCACAAAAAGCTATGAATCTGCTTACTAACCTGATAGAATGGTCGCGTTCGCAATCAGGCCGGATGGATTTTAATCCGGAGTATTGTGAGATCAGTTCCCTTTTGAATGAAATTTTTGAGGTTTCAAATGTTTCTGCGCTGGAAAAATCTATCCGACTTACAAAGGAAGTGCCGCGGCATGTATCGGTAGTATTAGATAAAGAAATGATTAGCAGCGTAATAAGAAATTTGATATCGAATGCAATCAAATTCACACGCCCTGGAGGAGAAGTTGTTGTCAGGGCTGAATCAATAGGTCGTGAACTTCAGATTTTTGTTAGGGACAATGGGGTCGGGATTGACAGACTTTATTTGGACAAACTTTTCAGAATAGACGAGGCCTACTCTGCTTTAGGAACCAACAAAGAAAGCGGTACCGGGTTAGGCCTCCTCCTCTGTAAAGAATTTGTAGAAAAACACAAGGGTAGGATCTGGGTAGAGAGTGAACTCGATAAGGGTAGCACCTTCTATTTCACCATTCCGAACAACTAATCAATTCTATCATGATCCTTACAAGCCTGACACACACGCCTGATTACCCGATATTCGAGTAATTCTATGTCATTACTCAGATAGTCAGGTAGTACGGGTTCGGTACGCATCAGATCAGTGCTAAGATACTTTTTGTTGCTATCCGAGAAAGTTGTCACAACAACAGCTTCTCCACCCAGCTCATTCTGTATTTTTACCGCACCTATGAAATTGGCCCCTGAAGATATTCCAACGGCAAGCCCAAGTACTGAGGCTAGTTTCTGAGCCATGATGATCGAATCCCCATCGTTGACTGTAACGACCTTATCCAATTGATCCAGCTTCACAAGGGCTGGAATAAACTCATCCGAAATACCTTGAATACGATGGGTGCCAACTCTGTGTCCTGTCGTCAAGGTCGGTGATTCGGCGGGTTCGAGCGGATATACTTTTATTTCGGGTCGCATGGATCTGAGAAAAGCGCCTACTCCCATCACCGTCCCACCAGTGCCGACACCCGCAATAAAAGCGTCCGGCACGATTCCGTTATCCTTCAGTTGCCACCAGATCTCTTTGCCGGTACCAAACTGATGCGCTTCCGCATTCCCCTGATTGGCAAACTGTCTGGGTAAGAAGATGTTTGGTTCATTGGCTTCAATCTCTTCTGTACGTCTGATGCTCCCAAGAAAGCCACCTTCTTCCTTCGAAATGGGAATGATTTCTGCACCGAGACTTCTGATGATATCAATCCTCTCCTTGCTCATCCAGTTGGGCATCACGATCCTGACCTGATGTCCCAGTGCCTTGCCAATGGCCGAAAAAGCAATACCTGTGTTTCCACTGGTCGCCTCAACAATCGTATCACCTGGCTTAATCGCTCCAGTTTCATAAGCTTTCTGAAGAATATATAGGGCCATCCGGTCCTTGATACTGCCGGTAATGTTGAATTGCTCGCTCTTGGCATAAATGACCCTATTTTCGCCTTTATACCTGTAACGGATCACCAGCATCGGAGAATTCCCAATAATCCTCCATAACTCATTGATTTTCGCCGCCAGGCACGGATCATTGATCAGATTCTTATTCATATACTTACGTAGTTTATCTTACCAGGAAAGCGCCAAAATTAAATATTTTTGCCTTCTTGAAATATGATAAATACTACCTCATTGTCTCATTTTCGACTATCGAACCGTACTTTGAATATTTTTCGTATAACTTGTTATATTTCTGAACATTGGCTGGAATTGGAACGAACTCCGTCTCGAATCCATTGCCCATGGCCTGCTGCGCATCCGCTATCGTGGCATAGAGGCCTCCCACTACCGCCGCAGCCATGGCCGAACCAAGCGCGCAGGCTTGCTCACTCCGGGCTACCAGAATAGGCTTATTGATTACATCTGCAACCACCTGCATCACGAAAGTAGATTTCTTTGCTACGCCGCCTAATGCGATCACCCCTTCAATTTTGATGCCTTCTTCCACAAAACGGTCGATGATCTTCTTCGATCCGAAAGCCGTTGCTTCCACCAGTGCGCGGAAAATTCCCGGGGCATCCGAACCCAGATTCAATCCGAAAACAGCGCCCTTCAACAATTGATTCGCATCCGGCGTGCGGCGCCCGTTCAACCAGTCGAGGGCCAGGATGCCGGTCTCCCCTATCTCGATTTTTTCGGCTTCCTGCGTGAGCCATGGAATCATTCTATTCTCAATTTCTTCCATAAAAGACTCTTTGACGTCAGCATCCAGGATTTTAGACTGTTGGACCAGAGCCTCCACCGGACCCATCAGCAGGTTTTTAAACCAGGCATAGACATCTCCAAAAGCCGACTGACCAGCCTCCAAACCTAGCATTCCGGGTACGACAGAACCGTCCACCTGACCGCAGATACCCTTCACAAATTTTCCTCCAACTTCTTCAGACGGGGCAATCAGGATATCGCAGGTGGAAGTCCCCATGATTTTGCTGAGGTAATAAGGCTTGATCTCCCCTCCCAGTGCACCGATATGGGCATCGAAAGATCCTACCCCGACGGCTACCTGCTCACTAAGACCGAGGCGTTGGGCCCATTCGGCCGACAGATTTCCTGCCTTGACATCGCATGTCCAGGTATCTTTGTAGAGTCTGCTTCGTAGCCCGGCTAAAAGAGGATCAAGTTTAGCCAAGAATTCTTCAGCTGGAAGTCCGTCAAAATCGGCATGCCACATGGCCTTATGCCCTGCAGCACAGCGGCTTCTCTTCATCTCTACCGGATCGGTATTGCCGGTCAGCAGAGCAGGAATCCAGTCGCAGTGCTCTACCCAGGAATAAGCTGCCGCACGAACCTTTGCATCTTCCCGCAAAACATGCAGGATCTTGGCCCAAAACCATTCCGAAGAATAGATGCCACCCTCAAATT
This sequence comes from Prolixibacteraceae bacterium, assembly GCA_037137375.1. Taxonomy (GTDB): domain Bacteria; phylum Bacteroidota; class Bacteroidia; order Bacteroidales; family Prolixibacteraceae; genus CAINVV01. The sequence goes on along the minus strand of JBAXKJ010000001.1, from coordinate 76,368 downwards.
TGGTGAAATCTACCCCACCCCAGCTTCTGGCCAGGGTATTGATCTCCTCGGCCTCCGCCGTTCCGGTATGATCTTTCCACAATACAAACATGGCATTAGGATTCTCCGCAAATTCGGGAAGCATCGCCAAAGGTGTTCCATATTTATCGACTGCCACCGGAGTGGAGCCTGTGGTATCAACAGAAATTGCAACAACATCAGCAGCAACGCCTTTCGGTGCTTTTGCAAGAGTCTCCGTGATGGTCTTTTCGATCCCTTCGAGGTAATCCAGCGGATGCTGGCGAAAACGGTTGTTGGATGCATCGCAGTATTTACCTGCTTTCCAACGGGGATAATAAAACACGCTATTGGAGATTTCATTCCCGTTCGAAGCATCCACCAAAACCGTACGAACCGAGTCGGTGCCGTAATCTACACCTAAAGTATACTTTGCCATTTGATTGTTTTTTTGAATTTATTTCTGACCGTAATAGGCATCTTTGCCGTGCTTGCGGTTAAAATGTTTATCCAGCAGGTACTGTTTGATCGGATTTTCATTCCCCAGGTGAGCGGTAAAAAGGGCCATTCTGGCTACTTCTTCAAGGACAACTGCATGATAAACAGCTTTATCCGGGGTACTTCCCCAAGTAAATGGTCCATGGTTTCCCACCAGTACCCCTGGTATGTGCTCCGGATCCAGTTTGTGAAACGTTTCCACTATCACCAGGCCGGTCTCCCTTTCATACCCCCGTTCGACCTCCTTTTTCGTCAGGATCCTGGTGCATGGAATCTCACCATAAAAATGATCGGCATGGGTTGTTCCCATTGCGGGGATAGCCCTAAGCGCCTGAGCCCAGGCAACGGCGTGGGTCGAGTGCGTATGGACAATTCCGCCGATAGCCGGAAACGCCTTGTAGAGCTCTAGGTGGGTAAGGGTGTCGGAGGAGGGCTTCATCTGCCCTTCCACAACATTGCCTTCAAGGTCTACAACTACCATGTCTTCCGGCCTCAGATCCCCATAAGTGACCCCGCTCGGCTTGATAACCATCAGGTTATTGTTGCGGTCGATGCCACTCACGTTTCCCCAGGTATAGACGACCAGTTTTTGATTGACCAATTCAATATTGGCCTCATAAACGGCATATTTTAGTTCTTCCAGCATTTTTCTTAAAATTTCAATCCTGCTGCCAACTGATAATAGACTTCATTCAGTTTCAACTCTTTCCTGAAGTCCGAAATATTGGTCTCTTTACCAATGTGTATAAATTCAATTCCTGCCATTTCGCAGAAATCTTCGATGTAGCTGGCATCAATAGCCTGGCTAAAAGCCGTATGGTGAGCTCCACCTGCATAGATCCAGGCTCCTGCACCAACTTTCAAATCAGGTTGCGGTATCCACAAAGCCCTGGCAACCGGCAATTTAGGAAGATCGGCATCCGGCACAACCACATCCACAGAGTTGACAATCATGCGGTAACGGTTGCCCATGTCGATCAGGCTAGTGTTAATAGCCGGCCCGGCAGGAACATTGAAGACCAGCCTGGCGGGAGCATCCTTACCCCCAATACCAAGCTGGTGAACTTCCAGCTTTACCTTGTCTTCCGCGATGGAAGGACATATCTCGAGCATGTGTGCTCCTAACACTTTCATGCCGGTAGGGTTCAGGTGATAGGTGTAATCTTCCATGAAAGAGCATCCGCCTTCGAGCCCTTTTCCCATTACTTTGCAAGCGCGAACCATGGCGGAATGTTTCCAGTCGCCCTCGGCGCCAAAACCGTAACCAGCCGCCATCAGACGCTGCGAAGCCAGTCCTGGCAGTTGTTTCAGTCCATGAAGATCTTCAAAAGTGGTGGTAAAGGCTCCAAAATTACCCTTCTTCAGGAATCCGCCAATACCCAGCTCCAGACGGGCCTGGTAGCGAACGTTTTCGGCGTATTTTCCGCCTTTTAAACCATCGGCGCTGATTTGGTAAATGGTCTCGTACTCCTTCACGAGGGCATCGATCTCTGACTCCTTAACTTCATTCACCAATTTTACCAGGTCACCTACCCCATATCCGTTCACAGAGAGTCCAAACTGAATCTGGGCGGAGACCTTATCTCCTTCCGTGACAGCCACTTCGCGCATATTATCGCCGAATCTTGCGATCTTCAGATTTTGCATATCGTGCCAGGCTGCAGCCGCACGGGTCCAAACTGCGATTTCCTTCACCACATCGGCGTCCTGCCAGTGACCGACTACCACCTTGCGGTTGATACGCATCCTGGTCATGATGAAACCATGCTCACGGTCGCCGTGGGCAGACTGGTTCAAGTTCATGAAATCCATGTCGATCTCGCCCCATGGAAGGTCCCTGTTGAATTGTGTATGAAGATGCAGAATTGGTTTTTGTAGCTTTTTCAACCCGTTGATCCACATCTTGGAAGGAGAAAAGGTGTGGCACCAGGTAATCAGACCAATACAAGCCGGGGCAGAATTGGCCTCGATGCAAAGGGTAGTGATGCTGTCGGGATTGATCAGTACAGGTTTGAATACCACCTGAACCGGAATATCATTGGATGCATTAAAGGCGGCAGCAATGACTTGTGAATCAGCAGCAACCTGTTTAAGAGTCTCCGGACCATATAAATGCTGGCTTCCGGTAACGAACCAAACTTCAAGATTTTGAAAGACTTTCATACGTATATTATTTAAGTGATTTGTTTTTATAGCGGTACAGCCAGGCTCCTTTGCGGGAGTTTTGACGGTCCTTTTCATCTAACTTCTCCAATAAATCCATCTTCAGAATATTCTTTCTGAAATTTCGGTTGTCAAATTTCTGCGAATAGATGGCTTCATAGAGTGATTGTAATTCCGGAATGGTAAACTTTTCCGGTAGCAATTCGACCCCGATCGGCTTGTTTTGAGCTTCTATGCGCAAATGTTGCAAGGCAATTTCAACCATATTGTTATGATCGAAGATTAACTTAGGCAGTTGCGAAACAGGGCACCATTTCGCGTGACTCAACTCCACCCGCAAAGGATCGAGATCCTGCACCTTGATCAGGGCATAATAGGGGGTAGAAAAAACGCGGGCGCAGGAATCACGGTCGATCTCGCTTTGAGTGATCAGCTGATTGAGGTAAATATTCTTCAGTCCGGTCAAGTCAAAAAGTACCCTGATAGCCGCCTGTTCAAGATTCTCTTTAGGTTGAACAAACCCGCCCATCAACGACCATTTTCCCTTCTCCGGTTCAAGTATCCTGTTAATTATTAAAAGTTTAAGTTCCGAGTCTTCGAAGCCGAAAATGATACAGTCGACCGCCAGATAGAACTTTTGTTCACCGGAATATACTCCCGGATCTGCGGCATTCTGTACCCTCGGGGTACCTGTTGCGGTTAGTATTGTAACTGTCTCTTCCACGGATTTCTATTACCAGAAATAAGCGTAAAATGCGATACAGACGATCACCACGACGGCTGAAGTAGCAACATCCCAGGCTGTCCAGCTGTTTCGGGTCTCGGCAATCTGCTCAGGCGACTGAGAGAAATAGGTAAGACCTTGTAATTGAGCCTCTCCTGCCTTTGGAGTAAACATACTAATGATTACCATGATCGCCATAGTAAAGAAGAATAAGAAGAGGCAGAAATGCAGCCAGTTGATATTCAATAACATCCCCCAGATGGAATCCGGTGCAATTGAACCTTTGAAGATCATCAGGGTGAGGCGGAACATTCCGATAAAGAAGCCCGACAGCAATCCCCATTCTCCTGCTTTAGGAGTGATCTTCCTGTTAAAGACGCCCAGAAGGAATACCGCGGCGATAGCAGGTGCTATGAGTGACTGCACATTCTGCAGGTACTCGTATAGCACGCTTCCAAGTCCACGCATGATCGGGATCCAAACCAGACCTAGTACCACTACTGAGATCGTAGCCATTCGGCCGACCCAAACAAGTTTGTGTTCTGTGGCTTCCGGTTTGTAGTTTTTATAGAAATCTATCGTGAAAAGGGTGGCGGACGAGTTGAAGTGTGCTGCCAATGAGGTCATCAACGCGGCTATGAAGCCGACTACCACGATCCCTTTGACACCGGCAGGCAACAGGTTGGTTACCATGCTCCCATAAGCCTTGTCGTTGGTATCGAAATCGAATCCGGCCACACCCTTTGACTTCAAAGCGGCTGCTATCATACCCGGAATCAGGAACATGAAAACAGGTAATATCTTCAGGAAACCGGCAAGTATTGTTCCTTTTCTGGCATTGTTCAGGTCTTTGGCAGCCAGGGCACGCTGAACAATGTGCTGGTCTGTACACCAATACCAGAAGCCGATGATGGCCGCCCCAAAGAAAACTCCGATACCTGGAAATTTGTCATACCATGGGTCCCCTTTTGAATGGATCAAATGAATATTGTTCCCCGCATATTTTACTGTTTCATGCCAGCCTTCCAGGATCCCTCCTCCGCCAATCTTCAATAAGCCGAGTATCAGGATAGTGATGGCCCCGAGTATCAGGATAGGCGTCTGAATCACGGAGATGGTCATGATTCCTTTCATCCCTCCCAGAACGGTAAAAATCCCTGTTAGTAAGACCAGTCCGATGGCTCCAACCCAGAAATCGATGCCCATCACCGACTCCAGAAAGATCCCTCCGGTAAAAGCCGTGACGGATACTTTTGTGAGTACGTAGCTGATTAAAGTGATGATTGACAAGGTGGAACTCGTATTCTTATTGTATCTTTTCAATAGGAATTCCGGCATGGTGAAGACTTTGCTGTGTGCATAAAATGGGACAAACACCCAGCCCAGGACCAGGATCATCCAGCCCTGCATTTCCCAGTGGGCCATCGCCATACCACTTTCGGCTCCGGCGCCTGCCAGGCCGACTAAGTGCTCGGATCCGATGTTAGCGGCAAAAATCGCCGCGCCTACTGCCAGCCAGGTCTCGCTTCTGCCCGATAGAAAATAGTCGCTGGTATCGTCTTTCTTGTGTTTGACAACCCAAAGAACAATACCAACCAGGCAAATCAGGAATAAGACAACAATCGTCCAATCTAATAATGTCATTTGATTGAATTTTAGGAATTAATATTTGGTTTGTTTTAGCAATAAAATAAAGGTGTTTAGTACGCTTATTTCATTCTACCAATATACAAATAATTATTAATAAACGTACTTTTTACGCTTATAATATTTTTATTTAAACAGCTTCTAAGTAAACCTTCTGGGTATCCATCGAATATTTATAGTTTGTATATTTATGAAATTAAAACTAAAACTATGGCTCAGCTTACACAGGAGATGAAGGAGATGATCATGAACCAGCAATGTTTCATCGCAACTGTTAACAGGAACGGCATTCCCAACAATGCGCCCAAACGTTCTACACGGGTTTTCAACGACGGGACCCTGATATTTTCGGAAGGAACGGGTGGCAATACCTTCAAAAATATCCTTGAAGGTTCAAAAGTCTCTGTCGCGGTGGTCAACCGGGAAATCCTGGACGGATACCGCTTTGTGGGTACTCCCGAAGTAAAGGCGGAAGGTGAAATCTACGAGAAATCAGCTGAGATGTCTGTAAAAATGGGACTGCCCAAACCAAAAGCCATTGTTCTGATTCACATTGATGAGATTCACTCACTGAAACCCGGTCCGATGGCCGGCAAGAAGATCGGTTAAAAGGTCTCCCCCGTTTTGATATTTAGTTTCCAGGGCTTTGGTTCGGGAAGCCACAGTTTGCCGTCTCCGATTTCCAAAGGCATCCAAAGGTATCTAGAATCAAACTGAGTTCTCGGTTTCCAAATGTCGCCCATGAAAATCACAGTGGTTTTTTTCGTTCCGGTAACTTTCATGAGCATGGTCGACTGAGAACCATAGGTATTGGTTTTGACCGGTGCGATGTCTTTAAATTCTGTCCAGGGCCCTTCGAGTGTCGGAGCGGTAGAATATTTATTAGGATTGGCATTCCAACCTGTCAAGGCAGAACCGATGGAATAGTACAATCCGTTGTAATGGACGATTGCGCCCCCTTCCATATGGGCTTTCACTAGTGTCATTTCCTTCTCCACATCCATATAATCCTTGGAAAGCCGGGCAATACGGAAACCAAACGGACGGTCTTCGAAGACGAGGTATGCGGTACCATCATCATCAATAAACTGACCGATATCTCGGCTTTCATGACCCAAAGGCCTGAACCTCTTTACAAATTTAAACTCTCCATCGGGCTTGTCACAGATGGCGACACCCACCTGAGCAACTTTGTACCCTCGGTCGTCCAGGTGAAAATGCATGACATATTTTTTTGTTCCCGCATTGTAAAATACTTTGGGTCTCTCCAACACCCAGTTCGGTGAGATGGAGTCGGGTGGAAGCATTTTTACGACATTGCCCCTGAATTTCCAGTTAGTCAGGTCTTTGGATGAGTAGCAGCTAACATAACGGTATTTTGGATCCAGTCCTTTTCCCCGTTGTTCCCCATACCAGAAATAGGTCTTCTTGATTTTAATAATCCCACCGCCATGTGCCTGGATGTGATTTCCATCCTGATCCGGCCACAAAGCAAAAGGTTTAATACTATCCTGGTGCGCACTTTTCTTTGGTGACCTGGCGTTCACGGTAGTAACTGAAAATAAGCATAGCAGCAAAAAGCCACATTTTGCTAAAAAATGTATGGACTTCATGTTATTTGAATAACCTATTTACCAGGTTCGATATCGAGGATCATAAATGAATTCGGTTTCATGGAAGGACGGGTCTGACCCTGTGCAGGTGCACCAAATTCCGCCGTGGGCAAATACAGATGATGCGTAATCTTATCAACGGCAATAGTTCTGGCGCCCGTCATGGTTGGAATGGTGGCAATAACCTTGAAAGTATTGGCATCAACTTCCTGAACGACTGTCATGGTACCTTCGCCATTTGAACTGTAAGCCAATTTCTTTGCCGGATCGAAAGCAACGCCGTCACATCTGTCCCCGATAGGCAAGGTAGTGATTACTTTACCGGTCAGGGCATCGGTAATCACCATCAATTTGTTGCTGCAAACACTAAAAAGCCTGTGCGTTTCGTTATCGAGTGCGAGTCCGCTTGGTTCCTCTCCCGGAGCGATGGACCAGTGTTGAATTACCTTAAAATCTTTGGTATTAATGACATCAATAACTCCGATCTTGTTTTCGATATTCACGAAGACATTTCCCTTGCCATCGGTTGCGGCAAATTCCGGTTTCCCGTCGAGCGGGATGGTAGCAACGACCTTATTCGTTTTCACATCGATGACCGAAGCATTGGAGCTACGACCGTTAAACGTGAAAATGGTCTTGGAGAAAGGATCGTAAGTGATACAATCCGGATTTGCACCGGTGACTTTTATCTTTTCAATTGTTTTTAATGTTGTCAGATCAAAGACGGTGACCGACGAATCGCGGCCGTTGCTGGTATAACCGCGATTGAGATCCTGAACCAGAGCTATTCCGTGGATTCCCTTGGTATCAGGAATTGAGCCAATAACGTTGCCTGTTTTGATGTCAACAACTACGGCAACGGAGGTGTGCGAAACATAAATTCTGGAGGCATTACCGTCAACGGTAATGTAGTCCCAGCCGCCTTCACCGCCTACTGAGATTTTCCTGGCAATTTTAAAGTCCGATTGTGCTGTTAAACTAAAAGTACTAACAATCAACAATCCAAAAAGCAGAACAACGGTCAATTTTTTCATGGTATGATTTTAAAAAGTGAATAATATCTTTTAATGCCTTCCTGGTAAGGCTTTACTTTAATGAAAGTATTCAAAAATAGTCAAACAATTCATTATTTTGGGGATTTTTAAAAGGTAAAAAAAAAGTATTGCAATTATTAAAAATCTACTATATTTATCACCAGAAAAACTGAAAAGACTGTCTCCTAGCCAAGTGATGAGTTTTTGTTGTTATTTTATGTAAATATTGATATAAATCAATAGCTATGGAGAGGACTGTCAGACAAAGTAACATTTATCCGATCGTGCTGATTTGGATATTTTTTTTAGCAAGTTGCAAACCACATGTAGATCCTGTTGAACCCAAATTAACAACCACTACTCCCGGCAACATTACTTCGAATGCTGCTGCTTCCGGCGGAAATATTTCAGATGATGGAGGAGCATCCGTGACGGTAAGAGGTGTTTGCTGGAATACCTCATCCGGACCAACGATTACCAACAGTAAAACAACAGATGGCACCGGAACCGGGAGTTTCACGAGTTCCATTTCCGGGCTTAATCCCGGAACTACTTATTATGCAAAGGCTTACGCAACAAATTCAGCCGGAACAGGATATGGAAATGAGGTCTCTTTTAAAACTTTAGCCATTGCCCCTGCCTTGACTACGAGTGCCGCGACTGCTATTGCATCTTCAACCGCCGTATCCGGTGGAAATATTACTTCAGATGGCGGAGGGACCGTCTCTGCCAAGGGAGTATGCTGGAGTACAAATCAAAATCCAACAATTGCGGACGCTAAGACGACAGATGGCTCAGGAACCGGAAGTTTCTCAAGTTCACTGGCAGGGCTTAATCCGGGAACCACCTATTACATAAGGGCTTATGCTACAAATCCTGCAGGTACCGGGTATGGAAATGAAGTTTCATTTAAGACCTTATCCGTCGCACCAACATTAACAACGAATGCTATTACCCTCATTACCGCAGCCACCGCCACATCAGGTGGAAATATTACGGCAGATGGCGGAGCTACGGTTACGGCCAGGGGTGTCTGCTGGAGCACTACCCAAAGTCCAACCACGGCTAGCTCCAAAACTACGGACGGAACAGGTTCCGGGAATTTCACCAGTTCGATTGCCGGACTTAATCCTGGAACTATTTATTATGTAAGGGCTTATGCCACTAATTCAACCGGAACGGGATACGGAAATGAAGTTTCATTTACGACATTAGCGAAGGTACCTACTTTAACAACATCAGCCGTTAGTGCAATTACCACAACAACTGCTGCTTCGGGTGGAAATATTACTTCCGACGGTGGAGGGACCGTTACTGCCAGAGGGGTTTGCTGGAGCACCACCCAAAATCCGACCACGGCTAATTCAAGATCGAGCGATGGTAATGGTACAGGGAATTACACGAGTCTCATTGCAGGTCTAACTGCTGCAACTACTTACTATGTAAGGGCTTACGCCACCAACAGCGCGGGTACTGGTTACGGAGATCAGTTATCCTTCGTTACTTCCAAGGTATTGACACAAGCCACTCTTACGACGGCAAATGCTTCAAATATCACTACAACCTCGGCCACGGTAGGAGGAAATGTCACCGGAGATGGAAATGCCACGGTGACAGAGCGTGGAATTGTTTATGGGACGGCACAAAATCCCACAACATCAGACACAAAAGTAGCTGTTGGAAACGGCACCGGAAATTTCACGACCAATTTAACCGGACTCACCTCCGGAACTACCTATTATGTTAAGTCTTATGCCATCAACAGTCAGGGTACTGCTTATGGGAATCAAATTACTTTTAAAACAACCGCTACAGTTATCGCTTCGCTTGCGACCTTGACGACGGCTCCGGCAACTGCCATAACCCTTACCGGAGCTACATTGAGCGGTAGTGTCACCAACGATGGAAATGCCACGGTCACAGAGCGTGGATTTGTTTATGGAATTGTACAAAATCCTACCATTTCTAATAACAAAGTAGCGGTAGGCAATGGTACCGGGACCTTTACCACAACCATTACCGGACTAGCTGCCGGAACGACCTATAATGTGAGGTCCTATGCCATCAACAGTCAGGGTCCTGCCTATGGAAATCAAATTACTTTTAAAACAACCGCTTCTACAGTCATCTCGATGGCGACAGTTGTCACAGCAGCAGTTTCCGCAATTACAACTACCGAAGCTACATTGAACGGAAATGTCACTGGCGATGGGAATGCCACGGTTACGGAGCGTGGATTTGTTTATGGAACGGCGCAAAATCCCACTACTTCGGATACCAAAGTTGCGGTAGGCAATGGCAACGGGACTTTCACAACAACCTTAACAGGACTCACCGCCGGTACAACCTATTATGAAAAGGCTTATGCCATCAACAGTCAGGGTACTGCCTATGGAAATCAAATTACTTTTAAAACGAACGCAATAATAATACCAACACTTGCGACCTTAACAACAGCTCCTGCTTCAGGAATAACTTTTAGCGGAGCTATTTTGGCCGGAGGTATAACCAACAATGGAAACGCCACGATTACGGAGCGCGGTTTTGTTTATGGAACCGCACAAGATCCCACCACCTCAGACACCAAGGTCCCGGTAGGAAATGGCGGGGCAGCATTCACCACATACATTACCGGACTTACTGCCGGAACGAGCTATTATGTAAGGACTTATGCCATCAACAGTGTGGGTACTGCTTATGGAAATCAAATTACTTTTGATACTCCACTTAGTATTTCGTTAGCTTCAGTTCTAACGATTCCGCCAACAAACATCACCAGCACATCAGCCAGAGGTGGAGGATATATTGTTTCTGATGGAGGCGCTGCGGTTACTTCAAGCGGTATTTGCTGGAGTACCAGTGAGAATCCAACTACTTCAGACAGCAAGGTTTCCGGGGGGGCAGCTACTGGCCAATTTGGAGGACAGATTAGTGGGCTTACTGATGGAATCACCTATTATGTCAGGGCATTCGCGATAAATAGCGCTGGCACCTCTTATGGAAATCAAGTCTCTTTTATTACTTCGCCACCTGTTAAAATCGATCCTGTATCGGATGTGGATGGCAATACTTATAAAGCAATTGCCATTGGTGCACAGATTTGGATGGCGGAAAACCTGAGAACGACCAAATATAATGATGGAACCAATATTCCGTTGGTTGAGGACAGTGTCAATTGGAGAAGGTTGATAACCCCTGGTTATTGCTGGTACAACAACGATAAGGCCAACAAGCGCACTTATGGAGGTCTTTACAACTGGTTCACCATTGACACCGGGAAGCTCTGTCCAACTGGTTGGAGCGTACCAAGCGACGATCAATGGACTGAATTAACGACCTTTTTAGGTGGTGAAAATATTGCAGGCGCCAGATTGAAAGAATCCGGTACAACTCACTGGACCAGTCCTAATACGGGAGGTGTAGATACGAATGGTTTTACAGCGCTTCCAGGAGGTGGCCGTGGGGCTCAATCGGTCTTTGGCCTACTGGGGAACGACGGAAACTGGTGGACTTCGACGGAGGATGCGGCCGGAACCGCCTGGTTTCGGGTCATGAGAAACAACCAAATAGCTGTCGGTCGAAATGCCGGCAATAAACGAAGCGGTTTCTCCGTTCGTTGTATTAAAGATTAAAACGATCTGAAAAAATAATTAATTATTTAATCTTTAAAAAGGATACCAGCAGAGACACATTTTGCATAAAGGATTTAGTCGTAATGCCTAAAATTTCAGGTTCAGGAGCAAAAGGTGAGGTGTCATACTTATCCCCTACCTGTCTGTCAACATTGACATCAGGAACAACTTCCATACTGCCGTCACCAATATATGGGTTAGATGTGGCAGCAATTGGTGATAGCCAATATTCTCCATTTACCAGACTGCTGAGAAGTTTTGCAACCTCTTGAGGTGTTGGTTTTTTCTTTAGATTAAGTTTGATATTTTCAGGAAAGTTGTACGTTTTGGCAATTGCTTTAAATGGAGAATCTGCCGTTGCTTGTTCTATTGACATAGATTTCAATTGATTATAACGGTCGCGGATACTTTTTATTTTTAGGAAGGCCAATTTCCCGGGAAGAGAATAATCATTGATATAACGGCCATTTATTACGTTTGATCCAATCTTATGGGAATACAGCCCCCGATTCGTACCGATCTCTACGTACATTGGACAAACGACATTATCTTCCTTTACTTTATTGCCGCCATACTTAGCAACATCAGCTGCTGAGAGCTTTGTTGATTCCACCCAATCCAGGGCTTCCGGAATGCGTGAAAGAAATTTGGTTTCTCCGGTAATCTGAAAATAATCCATGAGATTTTCAACTGATTGGGCGGTTTGTCGTGTATTCATCGAACACGGCTCGTAGGATCGGGCATGATTCGGTTTATAATCCAGACTGTGCTGGTCTCCCCATCCTGGTTGCGGGCTTCCCTGCTGGAGTGCAATGACACAATTCATTGCCCGAAGAATAGGATCGACTAACTTTTGCATCCCCAAGACTCTGTAATAGAGGATCAACAACTGAACATTATTCCGATGAACACCATCATTGAAGGTGATATAGGAGGAGTAATCCGGGAATCCGTTCTTCGAATAATCATGCATAAGCGGATAACGCTGAGGCCATCCGCCAATTGGGTATTGACTATCCAGCAGAAACTGGATGGTTTTCTCAATAGAAGGACGATATTTCGGATCATTCTTTTCAGCATAAATGCGTAAAATAAATCTTGCAGGAGAGTCCGTAGCATCATCATCATAAGTCGCATTTCCATAGTAGTGCTGGAACTCCTCCAGCCGCCACCCATTCTTCCCGACGGTGTTATACCACCGTTTCAAGGAGGACTCTCCGGCAAAATCAAAACAATAATTCCATCCTCCTGAGGGGTGTTGACCCCAAATCAAGGCGGTAGCGACTTTTTCGGCAGCCTGATAATAAAATTCATCTTTGGTGGCATGATAAAGATCCAGGAAAAATTCTCCCATCGCCGGTGTACCATCGCTTTGAGTCCATGCCATCGTCCGGTATGCCTCCATTTCACCCCATTGACGTGAAAAATCGGGTAAATAATCCCACACAAATCCCCCTTTATAGCTGACCTTTTCGAGCATATAGGTGGTAGATTTTTTAATAGATTTCAGAATTTCGGCTTCTGAAATCTTGTTGTTTTGTCCTGATAGGGTTGTACTTAAACCATTTAGTAAGAACAGCACAACCACTAACTTAAGCATTCTCTTAACCATTAGATTTTCATTTTATGAATAAACGCTGTTAAAAAATATCATCTAAGTTCTTCAATTAATAAGCTCGCCAAAATAAATGGGGCAACGGCTTTTGGATCATTATCCCGTTTCTTTTCGTTGATGTAATACTCATAACTTCCGTCCCGATAAGGATTCCCTCCTAAACCGGCGCCTCCGCAAGCCTGGGTAATTACAATTCTCCCATTACTTTCTATCCTGATGAGATGGTCTATCATTCCCTGATAGGCCATTTTTGCCGGGAGTAAATAAGTCTTATCCAAATACCCATTTTTAAGTGCTTTCAACAGAAAATAGGTGAACATCGCACTTCCGGAACTCTCAAGATAGTTACCCTCCTTGCCTGCCATGTCAAGCACCTGATACCAGACACCCGACTTTTTATCCTGAACTTTCACCAATGCCTCCGCAGTTCGGTGAATGATTTTGATGATCACATCTCTTTTTGTTTTTTCTGAAATATTATCCAGAATATCTACCAATGCCATTGCATACCAACCCATTCCTCGTCCCCAAAAGTGGGGCGCCTGTCCGGTTTCCTTATTGGCCCATTTTTGCTCTTTACTTTCATCCCAGGCATGGTATAAGAGTCCTGTCTTTGGATCCCTTGATTTTTTTTCCATCAGGACTACCCAGTTTATTGCATCATCAATGCATTTAGGTTCTTTGTAAACCTTTCCATAATGTACATAAAATGTTGCCCCCATGTATACACCGTCTAACCACATTTGATGGGGATAAACTTTCTTGTGCCAGAATCCGCCTTCTGTTGTTCTTGGATGATTATCAAATTGTTTGCGCAGTGTCTTCAGTGCAGTTTCATAACGTGGATCTTTAGTCTCAGCGTAGAGGTCAAACAACATCTTACCAGAATTAATATTATCCATGTTATAGTCTTCCATCTTATAACCATAGATGACCCCATTCTTATCTATCAAGGTATCGGCGTAGGCCTTTGCATAGTTAAAATAGACTCGGTTTCCCGTTGATTTCCAAAGAGAAAGGAAGGCATCGCATGCCAAACCTTTGGTATAGGCCCATTTAATTTTTTCACTTTCCTCCATCTTCCACACTTCGGGATAATCGCAAATGATGCTATTAGCCATACGTTGCGACCATGGAAGGGATGGTTCGATTAAACAATTTACTTTTTTAATGTCCGTTTTTTGTCCGGACACATGATATGAAACACAGCAAACTAATAGTCCGAAAAAAAAAGATAATCTTAATAGTTTCATTGGAGATAATTATTTTTTAGGACTGGAAACCAGGGAATTGAGATATTCTTCCAAATTGGTATAGCCGTCTCCATTTTTATCGCTAATTCCGTCTTTACCATTTTTCGGATTTAATCCATTGGCAATTTCCCAGGCATCAGGCATGCCATCGCCATCCGTATCCCAATTTGCAGGACGTACAACTGTCTTATAGAAGTCCCAACCACCAACTTCTTTTTGAGAATCGATTATTTTACCTGTATTATTGATGATGGTTTTTATGATTCGCTCATCGACAAGATCGCGTTCCAGCGAACAACCGCTGTACTTCAGGCAAGAATTGTATGCATCTTTTGCTGATTCAATTTTTGTCAGTTTATATATTCCAGCATCAAACTGCTTTGTGGCAACAAAAGCCTTACGGGTTGTACCCTGGTATTTTGAATCAGGCCCTCCCCATGCCCCGTAATCCATTGCGGCATAGTTGTCCTCATTGTATTTAGAGGGCAAACCATCGAAATAATTTTGAGAGATAAACCCGTGGGAAGCAGGCACCGCTTTATCAGATTTAAATTGTATAGGAAGCGTCCCTTTTACAATAGAAGGACCTGCCTTATAATAATTTCCGATGACATTTAATTTTTCTCCATCGATATTATTGGAGTGTTTCCAATTGTAATCCAAATTGTTACAAAAATCCATTACCTCAGGTCCGCCATTAATTGTAGGATGCCTGTCCCGGCTGCTCACATAAACGTTGTGATGAATTGTTGAAGGGCCTTTGGGCTCCCTGAAAGAGGTACACATGGCATGCTCTCCTTTTTCATGGAGGCTGTTGTTCAGCGCTTCGCTAAAAATAATCCACTGCAAAGTGGTATTCTTACATCCCCGAAAATCTCCGTTTCCATCAATTCCCCAGCTCAGAGACAAATGATCCAGGATAATATCCTCGTCAAAATTTACTTCAACAACGTCTATACCAGATTTAGGAGGTTTATTTTCATCCCCCAACCTGACCCTCATATAACGCATGATGATCTGCTTGGAGTTATGAATTTTTATGGTGTAATCTGCCACTGTAATTCCTTTGCCAGGTGCAGTCTGACCTGCAATGGTAAGATTAGATACATTTTTGATTTCCAAATTGCTCTTAAGCCTTATGGTTCCCGCAACATCAAAAACAATGGTACGAGGGCCATTGATCGTTTTAATGGCATCCCTGAAAGATCCTTTTCCTGAATCATCCAGGTTTGTCACATGATAAACATCGCCACCGCGCCCTCCTCTTGTAAATTTTCCCGCTCCTTCGGCACCAGGAAAGGCAATAGTTTGAGCGATTAGACTATTCAAGCTAAAAAAGCAGAACAGCATAATAAAAGTAACGATCGATTTTTTTGCAGTTTTTTCCATAATGATTTGAACTTGATTGATTTTATTACTGATCATAACTGTGATAAAACGGTGTAAAAGGTATTACAGCACTATTAGGTTTCCCAAATAGCTGCGTCAAAACTGATGGCCAATTATTTGTGATTGGAATTAGGGCAAAACGGCCGCTGATTTGTTTTACATCCCTGGCCATAATCAGCTTCTCCGGCAAAGTTTTCTTATTGTAACGTCCGGATAAATCAGCGTTATGACTAATTAATAATCCATCTGAAGTTTTTTCCAATTCCAGGTTTATCTTGTCACCAAGCAAGGCAAATCCGTTGCCGCTCTTGTCTGTAATTACTGCGATCTGTATACCGGAACGATTGCCCTGAAAATTAATATCTGAACTATTCAAATGATATAACCCAAATTCATCCAGACTTTCCTTACCAGGATACGAAGGATACGGCCCCTGCCCTACCCATCTGAATTCAGTGAAAATTTTTGGAACAAGAAATGAAATGCCTGTTTCCAGGAAAATCCCTTTGGCATTGCTTGGCTTAAAATCATAACTTACCTCAATGAATCCCGCTTCCGATACCTGAAAATCAACAGTCCCATTGATGAACTCCCCATCCGATCCGACTCTTTCGTAAGAATAATAAGCCTTGATTTGAGCCGGACTGATATTCTCAATCCTAACTTTTGGATTCTTCAGCACATAGGGATCCCAGGGTTCCAGGCTACCCGTCTTAAGTGAATCTGCACTTACCTTACCCTTGTCAACGAGGGAGCATAATCCAGCTTTTCGGCCAACTCGTGCAAAAGGTCCCTCCAAAATGAGTGGTTTCCCATTTGAATTAATCAATTGTATCATACCGGTCCTGACATCCGTTTTAAGCGTGCCATGAAGGAATTCGATGGTATTACCTTCTTTCAAAACAGGTTTGGATTGCTTGTTACTCAGCAGTTTTTCGATTCCATTAGCTGCCTTTAGTTCCAAAAACTCAAAAGTTTTCTCGTAAAATTGAACCTTTTCCTTGTTGAAATATTTGATTCTTAAATAGTGAAACAAAGCGGCCGGTTTCTCCGGAACCGTAATATCGACACTCGAATACACTGAATCGTGCGGAGCGCAATATAATTTCAGATCACCTTTCTGAATAACAGAAGTATCCGCCATAAATTCCCATCTGCAACTGATTGCAGACAAATTCGTAAAATCAAACCTGTTGATATTTTTAACTTTGATGGTTTGTTTTCCAGTCTTGACGGACTTGGTATCAACAGAAACTTTTACCGGCGAATAAACTTTTCGAACCTGCCAGTAATCCACTTGGGGAATCCGGTTTGCATAGACAATCCCATCTGATCCTTTATCATCGGAGGTGTCGTAGTAGTTAATTGAATCCTTCCAGGCTACTTTAGTAAATTTATTTCGATCGACTTTCTGATCCGATTTTCGCAATATTCCCTGGTCGAAAAAATGCCAAACTGCGCCGCCTGCCAACTTCGGACTCTTGTACATAATTTCCCAGAGCTCCTCCATGCGGTCAAAATCCAATCCCAGGGCATGCGCATATTCGGAAAATATCATTGGACGATCAAACATTTCAGAATATTCTTTTAGCAACTTAGGGCTGGGATAATGGGGAGAAAGGATATCTACCTGTTTTGGGTAAGTATCTTTTATGGTATTGAAATAGGAACCAACAGTTGGGAAACAGTAAGGTCTGGTGTTGTCGAGGCTTTTCACATAATCGCCCGTTTTAAGACCATTTTCTGTTATCCTGTTCTCGTTACCAACGCTCCAGACCACTACCGATGGACTATTCTTGTCGCGC
Organism: Prolixibacteraceae bacterium; assembly: GCA_037137375.1. Taxonomy (GTDB): domain Bacteria; phylum Bacteroidota; class Bacteroidia; order Bacteroidales; family Prolixibacteraceae; genus CAINVV01. Next base: position 58,998 of record JBAXKJ010000001.1, on the reverse strand, counting down.
CAAATAGTAGCCCTGGCCCGGTTGTAAAGCACCGAAAGGTAGGTCGAATCCAAGAGATTCTTATCGCCAAATCCAAAGGGAACTTCGTCCATGACATAAATTCCCATCGAGTCGCACATCTCAATTAGTCGGTGGTGCGGTGGATAATGTGAAGTACGGATAAAATTAATATTTGCCTTTTTTATCAGTTCCAGATCCTGCCTGATTTCCTTTTCAGTTACTGCTTTCCCATTGACCGGTGATAAGTCGTGATGATCAATGCCACGCAATTTTATCGGTGTACCATTCAATTTAAATATTCCATTTTCTATGCTGACCTGGCGTATGCCGATCTTCAGACTTCGCTTTTGTAATACCTTTTCATTCTCTGTCAGCAAAATGTTCAGGCTATATAATTTCGGCGTCTCTGCATTCCATAACTGAGGATGATCAATTTTTACCGTAACCGGGAAGGTCAGGGTATCACTTTTGTAAACAAAATCACGGGATACAGAAAATTCTTTTACCAATTTTCCGTCCGGATCAGTAAGAATGCAAGCTATTTTTAAGCCCTTATCTGACTTAATGAATTTCGCTTTTTCAACCAGTGTTGAAACGTTAATTGTTGAATTACCAGAGCTTTCAACGAAGGTTTTCACAACAATATCCTTGATGTGCGTTCCCGGTAGGGTAAACAAGGTAACATCCCTGAAAATTCCAGATAATGACCAGTCGTCGTTGGTATCAAAATCCCAACCTTTCGATCTGGTGGTAACTTTTACGGCAAGGTCATTTTTCCCGTTTAAGTCAATAAGTCCGGTGATATCAAAGGTCTGACGATTGAAAGAACTGGCAAAAGAGCCGGTATATTTCCCGTTTACCCATAGATCATATCCATATTGAACTCCATCAAAGGCCAAATAAACCGGTTGATTTTTCCATTCCGGAGAAATAGTAAATGTAGTCTTGTACAAGCCTGTGCCTTCCTTAAGCGCCCCACCATACATTGGTTCCGCAAAACCCTGCAGTTCCCAGTTGCCCGGGACTTTTATTGTTGCCCATTTACTGATGTCGAAATCAGGCCTGATAAAAAGTGAATCGCCATGGATTTGTGTGGATGGAAGGTATTTGAACTTCCATAGTCCATTCAATAATTGAACATTTCTATTACCCTCTTTTTGAGGAATCAATACCTGAGCTTGCAGCGCATTCCCGTTTACAAAAATACCGGACAAGAGAAAGAGAATAATTATATGAATTAGCTTCTTTTCCATATTACTTGTTTCCTTTTCTTTTTGTTAAAGTAACCATGTCCCAATCTTCCGGATTGAAACTTCTATACACCGGTTTGATAGGTGGATATCCTCCTGCCTCTGCTTCACTGTCGATAATTTTTCCGTCACCATTCTTTGCTCCGGCTATTATAGTTTTGTCAACTTCATCTCGGTCCCAGGGGAAGGCCCCCGCATTTTTCAGCACGTGTGCTTTTACTTCGGATGCAGGATACGGCACCAGCCCATTGGGCCAAACAGGCCGGTTTTCAACTAGCGTGTAACTCCCTGTGAGTTCGCTTGCCGGCTTTTTGGCAACGATCTTATTATCTTTCCAGTACACTTCAACCGGGCCACCAAATTTCCCGGCAGAAATCTTATCGGAAGTATTCGGCCCATATTCAATATAATTCCCCTCCACGCTCATTTTTCCTGTAATCCATTCATGACCAACCCATTCACTTTCAACCAAGGCATAATGAATGGCTGCTTTCCCGGGATTGTATATAAAATTATTAACAATGGAGCCCTGAACCCCTCCCTTAAAAAATGGATTTCTTTCTACATTATCTGCATAAAGATTGCCGTATACCAATATTTCAGTAGCATTATCATGAATCAGCGAACCTTTTGAATGCTCACCTTTTGAATGAGTTGAGTTGCTCAGTCCCTGGGCAATAATGCAATTGCTGATAGTGACTTTGTGTGAAGTGTTTTTACGCCATTCGTCCGGAGTGTTACCATTAAATCTGGGGCCTGAAGCCGAGAGGTTTTCATCAGTTGACCATGAAGTGGAGCAATGATCGACAATCACGTTATAGGCTCCATCTGTGCCGATTCCATCCACTTCCCATCCACCCTTCTTGGCTCCGCCTGCTTCTCCTGGCCTGACTTTTATATGCTGAATGATTACGTCATGGGTTCCAATACCCATACCTCCGTTAATCAGGGTAATTCCAGGCGAAGGTGCAGTCTGCCCGGCAATGGTAACAAAAGGATTCTTTATTTTCAGGGATTTCTTTTGAAGATCAATGTAGCCAGCCACTTCAAATACGATGATCCTTGGTCCATCATACTTTAGGGCTTCAGCAAGAGATCCTTCGCCATTTAGGTTCAGGTTCTTCACTACAATAATTTTTCCACCTTGTCCGCCTCTGGTATCAAGGCCATATCCGGAAACTCCCGGTAAAACCGGGATACCAAAAAAGCCAATATCTTTTACCGATTGATTTGCTGGCTGGCAGGATACATCGCTAAAAAGAGCGCTTAAAATAAAAACTACGCCGAATGATAAACAATATAATTTCTTCATATGAATTGATTAAAAATTAGTAGGTACCAGAGAGTTAAGATATTCTTCCAGATTGGTATATCCATCCTTATTGCGATCGCCATTCCGATCTGCCGGATCTTTCGGATCCAGTCCATTTTGTTTTTCCCATGCATCGGGCATCCCGTCCTGGTCAGAATCTAAGGGTGCCGGTTTGGTTTTCAATGCCGGCCATCCGCCAACTTCCTTCTGGGAATCGATAATTCCCTTTTTTCCATAAGTCACGGTACCACTCTCAACTTCATTCACGATTCTCTTGTCGATTACATCCCTTACTAATGAGGCTCCCGCATTTGGAAGGACAATTTTGTAAGCATCTTTGGCTGTCTGCCCGATAATTTTGGGAAAATCAAATGGTTTTTTTGCCCTGTTTTTTGCTTCAGACGCATCACCCATATAATCGATTCCACCATTCCAGTTATTCAATGTGATAGCAGGAAATCCATCCACATAATTACCTTCCACAAAAAACGACGTTTCATATTTTTCAGAGTCATCGGGACTATTAATTCCTCCAGCTTCTATTGGTTTGTTACTTATCTCAAAAATCCGGCCCCTGACGCTGCTTTTTGTTGCGGGCCCTGCCTTGTAATAATTATTTACCCAGTTGACCCATGAAGCAGTTCCATCGTAACAGCTATTGCTTGCCCAATTGTAGATGACATTATTTCTGAAATCGACTTCACAGTGCCGGCGGCCTGTAACCTTTGGATTTCTGGAATTATGATGCGCGTATAAATTATGATGAAAAGTTTGCCTTCTACTTCCAACTATTCCTCCCATTCCATGCGGTCCTTTCGCATGGTGCGAATTAAAAAGGCTTTCGGTTATCATACACCATTGGACGGTAATTGAATCAGCAGTGGCGCTTTGGCAGGATAAGGTTTCATCGATCGACCAGCTGGCCGAAAGATGATCAAAAATGATATTTGTACCGCCACTTATGGTAATAGCGTCTTCGTCACCCTCACCCTGATCTCCCAGACGAGAACGCAAATAACGGACAACAATATTATCGGCATTGATCTTCAGGCATCCTCCTCCAAGGGTAATGCCTTCTCCTGGTGCAGTCTGACCGGCAATTGTAATATTTGGCTTATCTATTTTTAAGGGAGATTTCAGCATGATATTCCCGGAGAGGTCGAAAACTATTGTCCTCGGCCCATTGGCTGACGAAATTCCATTTCGTAACGAGCCATTTCCTGAATCATTCAGATTGGTAACATGATAAACATCCCCACCGCGCCCGCCTGTAGAGAATTTTCCAAATCCCTCGGCTCCCGGAAAAGCCACGATTTTATTTGTTTGTGACATGACCGCATTCCCGACGAAAAACAGGACCAATAATAACGCAAATGAGAATTTAATTTTTACCATGATGATCTAGTTATTAACCGTTTTTCCTGGGGCCCATTTCGCCTGCCATTTTTTGTATTCGTCAAGAACCCTTTGTGGACCGGTTCCATACCATGAATAACCATTCCGCCTTTCATATCCGATTTCGGCCAGACTATATTTCTTTATGCCATCCCGATCGCAAAAGAAAGGACGGTTATCTTCCAATTCATAAAACCTGGCCCACATGGGTGGGGCATCTTTTTCGGCGACAATCTTTCTGTCTTTAAGGCCATCCTTATTCGTAAAGGATTCCATTTTGATTCCATTGATTTTTACTTTATTGAACCATGATACTGCAGATTGTATGGAACGTACAATTTCTGGCGAAGGATTTTCAAGACCCATTAGAAGGAGGACAATGCCAGGTGATTCGCCCCCGCTTAAAGAGGGTAACTCATAGGATCTAGCCTTGGCTGGTTCTAACGTTTTCTCATCATGCTGGGCACACCAAACACTTAATACTCCATGCTGTTTGTATTGGGTTTTGAGTATGATATCAATCCCTTTTTGAAATGCTTTTTTGGCTTTCATCACAACAGCCTCATCAGGGGAAATGGAAAAATGACCGTTTTTCTCAGCGATAGCTTTCACCACCAGCATGATATTTACCATAGAATTATCATTATAGGTAATATGCGTATAGTATCCTTTTCTTTCCGGGTAAAACTGAGGCCAGCCTCCATTTTCATATTGGGCTTCCAGTAAATAGTTGATACCTTTCAGAAATGCTTTTTTATAGCGATCATTCTGTGTTTTTTCATAAACTTTGGAAAGATAATTTAACTCCATACAGGTGGCTCCATTGTCTGTTGTTGCCCCTTCGCCTACTAACTGTAACTTTCGCAACTCCTCTTTCTCGGTTTCGGTCAATGGTTTATGCATAGGTTTGTTTTTTGGCCAGCCACCAACATTTCTTTGGTAGAGCAAAACATTTTCGGCAATTCTGATGGCTTCTGCCGAACCATACCATTCCTTGGGTTGGCCAGAAACCACTTCCTTCCAATCCTTGTCCTCCACCTTTGTTTGTGCTGACAATGTGACGTTTATGCACGACAAAATCACAAAAACGAGACCTAAAAATTTATTCATTCTGAAAGTATTTATATTAATATTGAACTGTAAGTACCTGTTTGCCTCTCAGGTAAAATTTGCTGTAGATTTATTTTGATTGATAAAAGAAAATTCTTCAGTTGGCTTTCTTTTCAACCTTTACTAAACTGGTTTCAACCGGATTATTATATTCCTTTGCAGTTGTTTTTACGTATTCTTCGAAATCTTTTTGATTATTATATACAACGCCTTCGCTCCAGGCCGCAAAAATCATGTATTCAAATTGGTTTTCCTTATCAGGGGTCACTTTGAATGTATGCTGACCTTCGGCATGTTTAGTATACTGGTATACAGGCTTGTACAAATCCTTTACGACTATTGCTTTACCGATAAAAGGCATCATCCATTCTGCCCTTTCATCAATATTTTCTGGGTCTCTAATTTGCTCAGGTCCGGATGAAATCACAATTCCCCCTTTTTGAAAGAGGTTTTCCTCACCAGGCTTTTTCCGTATACCGCACCCCATTTTTACGCCTTGGACTTTGGGATTATAATTTTTATAGACCACCTTGCAGGTAGAATAGCTTTGTTGGGCATAAACCGAATAATATTGCTCCAGGTCGTAATTTCCATTTCCTGAATTCCAGTTCATGGTTTTAATTTTAATGATTGAACGTACCGGGCCATTCACCACTACTTCATAGGCATATCGAGTATCACTAATTTGACCGGCATTCCAGGACGATTTTGGAGCATTTGTTTTTGTAACTGGTGTTAAACGTGGTAATGAGATGGAATCAGGAATTCCGGGATGCTCAAAAAGGCAGATTGCCCCGCCGCCCATCGAGCCCGCAACACTCTGTATATCAGAGCCCCAGTCGCGATTAATCACTCCTACCCCATAACCATCCAGGTTTTCCATGTAAAGATGTTGTGCCATTAATACTGGTTTTCGTTTGGCAAAAACATCGACACTGTTGGCAAACCAAATTTTCCATCCAACATTTTCCGATTCCCAGAAAGGCATCTGATGCCGGCAGTAACTGCCAATATTTGCGTGTGTAAAATGCTTATTCCAGCCTTGTGAATTTTCACCAATATAGATGTATAGAGTCTTCTCTTCCCCTGGCTTCAGATTGGTTTGAAAGAAAAGTTCGTCCCAAATACCATCTTTATCTAAATCGTCCAACTGATGAAAAATAGCATGCCCGTTGGTTTCGGCAAGCATCTGATGCCCACCGTAAACTTTCAAAACTTCCTTGTTTGGTCCTTCATAGGATGGAAGTGCAGGATCAACCACCGTAACCCACATTTCATGAATATCCGGCATCGGAAAATCTTTACGTTGAATTACAACAGGTAAATTCTTTCGCTCAATATCCAGTGTGTTTTTAATTTTATAAACCAAACGCGTTGCAGGTTTAAATTTCACCGTTTCGTACCAGCTGTTTTTCTGCGCATAAAGCCCAATAGTACAGATGAGAGTGAGGAATAAGCAGACGATTCGTTTCATGATAATCTCTCAAATTAAAATTTATTTCACTGCTTAAAATATTGGATGGCTCTCATCAGTCTGCTCATATTATTCATGAAAGTTTTGATGGAAATCCCTTTTATTTCTTTTCTGTTATCATCTTTAAGCATCGTCAGCTTGACATCCTGCACAGATACATTTTCAATCCAGATACCCTTCTCATTTCTACTATTCAGGATTTGAAGGATGGCCTTGTTGTCAGGTTTCGGAAAAGTCGCCGGTTTCTTGTAAATCATCCTATACATTTCCTTTTCCTTTCCCGGCTCAATATGGGAATATAGTTCAAACTCATTCTTCAATCTTTGGAAATCTACATTCTGCTTTCTTCCCGGAAAGGGAACCTGATTGTTAGCAAAATAGCGGTAAGTAATATACCCTTCACGGCTTTTCTCCTTAAGAATTTCATAGTCTACCGGGAAGTTGGTTTTGGGATCATAGTAACGGGCCATTTCATAGACACCATTTTCCAATGCCTGTAGCTTTGACGATTCCATCCATTTGAGCGTCGCCGGGATAGGCCGGAGATAACGTCTGTCGCCCGTAAAAAGAAAAAGTTTCATCAACATTTCCACCGTATGCGCTGTTTGCCTGGTTCCAAAAGCAGGCGGTTCATGCGTACGGGCCCAATCTGGCTGAATATTCATGTCGTATTGTTCAGACCACGCAGGCAACTGTTCCGGTCCTTGTGAAATGATGAAAAAATCGCCACCCCGCCTGGCTGCTTCCAGATATTCCTCATTACCCAACTCTTCATATGCCTCTATCAGAATGTTGATGGTATTGTTCATCGCATCATCATTCAAGGTATAATTGGAGGTATAATCATCAAAACCATCGTGTGCATAATCGTATCTTAACGGAAACCTTTGCGGCCATCCACCGTTAGGATATTGGGCGATAAGCATAAAATTCAATGCTTTTTTTAAAGGTTCAAAGTAGGTCGGGTCCAGTGTAACCTTATAAAGATGCAACAGAAAAGCTGTAGCTCCCTGCGTAACGTCATCATCAAAAGTGCAATTTCCGTAGTAAAAGCGAAATTCCTCGTAACCTCTGATGAATTGAGAAGCAACTTTTTCATACCACTCCTTTAGACCAGTCCTGTCAAAATCGATAAAATAGTGCCACCCGCCCAGTGGGTGCTGACCAAAAATCAATGCATCCGCAGCTCTTTTTGCGTAATCTAGATATACTTTGTCGCCAGTTGCCTTATACAAGCTGAGAAACAGATCTCCCATTTGTGGCGTAGCCGACTGCACCCAAATCATGGTTTTTCGGGCAGGAATCTCTCCAAATACTTCTGAAAGATCTTCCGAATAATCATGCAAATATCCGCCCCGGTAGGATACGGTATTGGCCATGTAATCAGAAGCTTTTCGCATTGCAGAAAGAAGATCCTCTTTATTTAAATCGTTTTTCGATTGTCCGTATATGGCTGAAATGGGGTTGAACGCCAGCAATAAAAAAAATGCAATTTTTAAAATCTGTTTTATTTTCGACATGTTGATATTTTTAATATTCAAATTACCGGCAGCGTCCAGGGAGCACGATACACCGCCTTGGTCAGGGCATTAGCCTCCGGATCATTTTTAAATTCCTGCTTCTCCGCATCCCAAAATAGTTTTCTGCCTAGACGAAAAGCAATATTTCCCATCTGAGAAAAACGGGCGATGTGGGCACCAATTTCAATATCACAGTTTGGTTTATTACGGGTCTTAAGGCAATCGATGAAGTTCGCCACATGTAAATCCAGTCCATTTCCGGTGGCTTTCTGAACAGGGAGATCCACAAGTCCTGGTTTAGCGCTTGTACTAGTGGTTTCAACTGTAACTTCCCAGCCTCCCCGATCTACTACCAAAGTCCCATATTCACCAATAAAAGCCACTCCATGAGGACGTTTCTTATATTGAGCTCCGTAAATGCCAATGGTGTGATCCCATAAGATACCAAAATCACCAAAATCATACATGGCCATCAAAGAATCCGGCGTTTCCATGGCATCAGTTGGGAACGCATATTTCCCTCCCGAAGAACTTATACTCTTTGGAACGTATTGATTCATTCCAAAAAGCGCATAATCCAAAAGATGCACACCCCAATCCGTCATGACTCCTCCCCCATAATCCCAGAACCAACGCCAGGTTGCATGATACCGGTTCATGTTGAAGGCCCGTTCCGGCCGGGGTCCCAACCACATATTATAGTCTACGCCAGTGGGAACAGCACTGTCTGGTACGACGGGGATAGAATATTTCCATCCGACATAAGACCAGGTTCTCACAGAGCGGACCCTTCCAAGATTTCCTGCCTGAATATATTTTACTGCATCAAGCCAATGAGGATCACTTCTTTGCCATTGCCCTACCTGGACTACCTTCCCATAACGTTTTGTTGCTTTAACCATCAGATTACACTCCTCAATTGTATAACCGAGTGGCTTCTCACAATAAACATCCTTACCGGATTCCATTGCGTAAATCGTTGGAATACAATGCCAGTGGTCGGGCGTTCCTACTATTACCGCATCAATATCCTTTCGGTCGAGTAACTTCCTGAAATCGTTATAGAGAACAGGCCTTTTCCCGGTCAATTTTTCGACCTCAGAAGCCCGTGCATTGAGAATATTCTGATCAACGTCACAAAGTGCTGCACACTCAACATGAGGTTGTTTTAAGAATGATTTCAGGTCAACAAAACCCTGACTATTGCAACCAATCAGCCCAATAACCACACGATTATTTGCGCCTATGCAGCTTGCATTCATGAGCGTAGGGAAAACACTCAGAGAAGCAGCGGCAGTTGTGGAATGTTTGATAAAAGTTCTTCGTCCGCTATTCATCAGTTAAAAATTTGTTATTTATTTACCAGAAGGAATCGCCATAAGATTAAAATTATCCCAGTGGAAAAAAGATTAATTATGGCGATTCCTTGTTGTCAGACTTTATACAATCTCTGGTAATATATAGGGTGCCCGGTAATCGCGGGAGAGCATGCTGTTGGCTTCCGCCTCACCTTCTCCAATAAAACGCTCAGCAACAGAATCAAATTCCAGCTGACGGCTTAACCTGTATGAAATATTACCCAGATGGGCCAGTGAAGAGGCCAGGTGTACCGATTGTACCGGACCATTCTGAACACTCATATCCCTTTTACGTATTGCATCCAGCCAGTTTTGGAAGTGTAGGGTAAGTTCCCCGCCTTCAGAACGGCTCGGTCCCTTTTCGCGTTTCTCACCCAGGAAAGATTCATAGGTACCATAGCCCTTGACAACCAAATAACCCTTGTCTCCATAGAAGATATTTCCCACTCCGGCGCCATCCTCCAGGTTCGTGCACCAGTTCCGTACCTCAAACTGAATCATCTTCTTTTCTTTGGGATAATGATAAATCGAGGTTTGAACTTCAGGAACTTCCTTGCAATCATCAAACAAGAATTTCCCACCCATCGAGGTGATGCGTTCTGGCAGAGTGTTTACATCCAATCCCCACATGCAAAGATCCGTTTCATGTATTCCCTGGTTGCCCACATCGCCATTCCCATAATTCCAATGCCAGTGCCAGTTATAATGAACCAGATTCTTGGTGAAAGGACGCATCGGTGCAGGACCGCACCATAAATCATAATTCAATCCGGCCGGCGTAGGTGAAATACCTTTGTTACCAATGTCCGGACGCCAGCGATAAACCAATCCGCGTGACATATAAACCCGGCCAATTAAACCATCCCTCAGATGCTGAACGGCTTCACGAATGGCTACAGAGCTTCGTAACTGAACACCATGCTGAACAATACGGTTGTATTTGTAAGCTGCTTCTATTACTTTCTTACCTTCATATATGTTGTGGGTTCCGGGTTTTTCAACATACACATCTTTGCCAGCCTGACAAGCCCAGATGGTGGCCAATGCATGCCAATGATTAGGTGTTGCAATTGTTACGGCATCGATGGACTTATCCTCTAAAGTCCTTCTGAAATCCTGTTCGATAACCACTTTTTTGTTGTATTTCTTCTCAAAGTCGGCAGATCTGGACTGAAGAACATTCATGTCAGGATCGCACAATACTGCTACCTCGACATTGCTTTTTTCCGAAATCCCCATAATCTCTTCAATGTGCGTTTTTCCCCTTCCGTTCACACCAAGCACTGCCACGCGAATTCTGTCATTGGCCCCTTTGGCACCCGGAGGTATTACAGTTGGTTTCTTAATAGGTTCAGCATGCAATAATGCAGGACTGATTGCCGCAGCCGCAACACCCATCGAGGTTGCTTTGATAAATGATCTTCTTGCTTTTTTTTCAGAGTTTTCCATGGATTGATAATTATTAAGTCATTATTTGAAATCATTCGCAATTTTTTTGATATCCCCATCGGAGAGGTCGCCACCAATAACCACCTTATATTTAAATTCTATGGTTTCACCGGGCTGCAAAGTCAACTTTACTTCTTTGGCGCTTTTATCAAAATTTCGTCCGCCCAAGCTATTAGTTGCAAACAAACCATACCCTCTCGCATGCGACCATGCCGGATAGTTTGGATTCTTCGGATGGTCCAGAATCACAATGGTGATTATTTCTTTTTCCTTTTCGGCCCGGAGGGCAACCCAAGGGCTTCTTTTCCCCCAAACTGCGCCGCCTGTAATTCCTTCCGCGTTTCGATACACCCCATTGACTCCATCGTTATTCAGCACGGGAACCTGGGTTTCAACACCCTTGGAATCAAGGAATTTTTCCGGTTTTGTTGCCGGCTCTTCGAAGGCCCTGTCGACCCGTAAACCAATTATACCCTCTTTGTTCTCTGTAAAAACGACCTGCTGTTTGGCAGTTAATTTTCCAGTTCTCTCTATTACCCTGAGATTATCACTACCGGAAAATACAAATGTGGTGACTTCATTCAATAGAACATTATTTTTTGAATCTACCCAGTCTGAAGTCGTTATCAATTCACCCTTTTCCGGGTTCTCAGACACAATCTTTTTAAAAAGAATAGTACCATATTTGGGTTTATCAGCGGGTTTGATAGCAAATGAATTGTTCCAGAAATCTAATCCATTTACATCACCAAAATTAAACCATAACCCAACATGGTGAGGGTGGTCTGTGCGCTCAAAAGAACGGGGATTCATTGGATAACCACGGGTGATGACTTTTCCGGAAGCAGTCATTATCGGGAAAAGTGTCTGCTTTTCCATGTTGTCAGGATAGATAAAGGAGGTAAAAAATTTCCCGCCTACCAGGATTTCAACTTTTTTCCCATTTGCATCGTCTTTGAAGGTGACTTTACCTTTCTTTTGTGCAATCAAACCAGTGGAAATAAAGATTACTAAAATTGATAAAATGAAGCTTTTTTTCATATCAGATTAATTTAAATTTCGACAGATTAGTGCGGATAAATTCCACATCTTTTTTAAGTTTGGTTACAATTATTTGCTGTTGTTTTAAGAGCGGAAGTTTTTCTTCTGCCGTTTCCAGCAAAGAATATTCTGCATGTAAAGTAATTGGAACATCAATATTTAAGTCTTTAATCGTCTGAAAGAAGAGGTCGAAATCGATAATGCCTTCACCAAGAGGTACACTTACCACTTTTGCCTTTCGACCGGAAATCCCCCAGGTAAAGTCCTTAAATGCCAAGGATCCAATGTTTTTCTTCAGCAAGTTCATTGAAATAATCCAGGAAGCAGCTCCTTCGGTAACCGCATGGCGAATATCGAACTGACTGCTGATGCATTCGGTGGGAAAGTGTCGTGTTAGTTCCCACACATCCCACAAGGGCGCACCGACTTTCGAACCCGAATGATTCTGGTATCCTGCCTGAATTCCCAGTTCTTTGTTGAGCGTTGATAACCTACCCAGCTTACCCCCGATTTCGGCAAGTGACTCCATGACTCCCTTCTTAAAATCATAGTCATAATAGCCCAACCGGTAATGTTTGATACCACATTTGGCTGCAACCTTTAAAACATCTTCAGCATATGGATCCGTAGTGTCCCTGATAGCTGTAACCATCATACCGGTCGCCAGTTGATGTTTTTTCCCAAGTTCAACCATTTTGGGAAGTTCCTCTTTTACCGTCTTTGGATCAACCCGTCCACCAGGCCGAACTTGTAAATCAAATCCATCGACTCCGGCCATTGCCAGGGTCTCTGCAAGGAATTCTGAATCATAGCCATCCAAAGGTTTAGTAAAAAACATGATGGGATACTTACTACTCTTGGTTCCGGATTCAGCGGATGCCAAAAAACTCGAAAAAGGGAGGAGTGCTGCTGTGGTGGCAACACCTTGCACAAATTTCCTTCTGTTATATTCCATAAATATTATTTACAGTTTCCAGGGTTTGCGGTATTCATAATGCAAAAGTTTATTCGCTGCTTCAGAGTTGAGAAAACGTTCCTTAACAGGATCCCACTGAAGCCGTTCTTTTGTAGCTAAAGCAATATTTGCCAAATGTGCGAAACTCGTTGAACGGTGACCATCCTCAAGTGTACAGAAAGGTTTTGCCCGTGATTTAATACAATCCAGAAAATTGCGAACGAGTTTAGCAGTGCTGTCGCCGCTGCTTCCATCAGTAAGCATATCGTTTTTTGCTTTAAATTCTTCGGGTTGAATCACTTTATCCCATTTTTGGAATTGTCCGCTTTTGGTTGGGATGATATTATACCCATCTTCGCTTGCATACAAGGTTCCTTTTGTCCCGCGCAGTTCCACTTCACCCTGTGGAAAAAGGCCTCCGCTACTGGCTTCATAGATGCAAAAAGAAGCGATCGCACCAGAGGCAAATTCATAAGTAACCTGAGCCGTATCGGGGATATCCCCATCATGATCCAAAACATATTTTCCACCATGCGCCGTGATGGCAACAGGCGCAATTTCTCCCATCATCCAACGTATTACATCGAGGAAATGCACTCCCCAATTACCCATTTGGGAGGAATAAGCACCCCACCAGCGAAATTTATAGGGCGCAATATTGTATTGATAGGGTCTGAAGGCCCTGGGACCCAACCACATGTCCCAGTTGAAATCTTTTGGAGGTTGCTCGGGTTTCATTTTGCCAATGCCATCAGGGAACATATTGTTGATGCGATATGCCCGGGCTACTGTAATTTTACCCAACTTCCCGGTAGGGATCTCTTTTGCTAGTTTCTGATAAACAGATGACCCCCTGCGGTTTAGCCCTACTGCCACCACTTGTTTACTTGCCGCCTGGGTTTGAACCATTTTGCGACCTTCGAAAATCGTTGCCGTTAATGGCTTTTCTACATAAACATCTTTTCCTGCCTGGATGGCGTGGACTGTTATCAGGGCATGCCAATGATCCGGGGTAGCAATACAAACGGCATCGATGTCTTTGTCATCCAGTAGCTGGCGGAAATCATGGAAGATTTTAGGAGCTTTGGTGAATTTCTCACCCATCTTTGGCACTTGTCCGCCTAAAGTTTGAAGATAACGCGGATCTACCTGATCCCTGTTTCTTGTGGTATAAGGCTCGTACAAATCACATAATGCAGCCACCTCACAATCGTTGTTCTGCATAAAAAGATTTAATAACTGCGAACCCCTGTTTCCAACCCCGATAAAGCCCATCCTGATTTTGTCAGACGGAGCAAAACCGCCGCTATTTTGCGAAAATGCCAGATTATTTATTCCCAAGGATATTCCTGCCGTGGCTAAACTGGCATTCGAAATAAATTCCCTACGATTACCTTCTTTTTTACTCATATAATTAATTTTTTACTGGTTTTTATAGTTCTGATTTCTTGACCCGACCTATTAAAAATGTCAACCGGCATTTGTAATGGAAGGTCATTTTGAATATTTATGCAAAGAACAATCTACCTTTCTTCCCGTTTAAAAATATCGCCATTCCCATTTTTTCTAATAAAAATACTGTCTACCTGATTGTTAATTAATGACTTGTATTTCGATGGCCTTCGGTAGGCATTACCCCAAATTGATTTTGACCTGAAATCTCTTATTTCTTTAAGATTAAAAGTTGCAATTAATACTCCTTCTTTATCATCAGCAACCAATAAGTTGTCCCCATTCACATCAAAAGCACAGGAACGTCCGTTTAAATATGGTGCTGCATAATTGGTCATTGCCACCCCCACTGAATTTTCATAAGCTCTTGTTTGAAACTGATTGATCTGCTTATCATCGAGTTTACATGCGTTTGGGGTTAGAATCAACTCAGCTCCTTTCAGCATTAATATTCTCGCACTCTCCGGGAATTCCCGGTCAAAACAGATCATTATTCCTACTTTCAAGACCCTATCTTTTAAAGGCAAATCGCAAACAAAAAAATCATCACCCGGGGTACAATTTGATTCTGTCACCTTCATGTCGCTCGTGTGAACCTTTGCATAGGTCATCAAAATATTGCCATCGGCACCAATAAGAGAGGCAGAATTCTTTGGTAAACCTTCCCATTTCTCCAAATAAGTGATTACAATGGCCATTCCCAACTCTTTCGCAAGTCTCCTGAAATGGTTGATGAACTCACTATTTTGATCAATGGCACCATTTTTCCACTCACCAAAGCCTAAAGGGTACTTTTCAGCTGTATATTTTGATCCTGGCCAATTGTATCTGGTATAGCCATTGCTCCAAATCTCGGGAAACAAGGCAATATCTGCTCCCATGGCCTTAGCCTTTCTGCAAAATTCTTCACCCTTTTCCCTATTTTTATTCAGATCAGGGCCCAATGAATTTAATTGCAATAAGGCAACCTTTATTTGATCCTTTGTCTCAGAATTATCCTTCTTATTGTTCTTTATACTATTTGAAGAACAACCAGTGCAAAACAGTAAGAATGTTATTATTACAACTATATTTTTTTTCACGGAATCATAATTAAAATTTACGGAGGACCTTCAGATCGGCCCTCCGCAAATATTCTATCGCCATCTTGGATCCCCGATATTTTGCAGATAAATCTCGTGGGTTCTGACCTGCGTGGTATTTTTGTATTTCAAATTACCGTTGTCAGGATCGACCATTAGTTCTTCAGGAAGAATTTGCACAGTACCGAATTTAATTGCTGCATCAGTCGAGCCCTGTGGGTTGTTCACTGCATGATACAGCGCCCCTGTAGTTGTACTGTTGAAATTATCCGAATCAAAAAGGAAACCCTTTGTACCATAATTGTCTGAAAAGTCGAAGGTAAAAGGCCGGGCCTTTACATACATCCCGGCAGAATAATTGTTGCGCGGATTTGTTTGTGCCAGACGTTTGGTGGTTAAAATAAACAGGTTCTTCTTGCAGGTGATCTTACTGTTTACCGGCGCACCTTCCATGTCAAATATTCTCTTCTTGGAACTGAGTGTATTGAAATTAAGGAAAGTACAATTCTGTACAGTGATATTCCAAACCGGATTACCAACCCAGGCATAAGAAATACCGCCTTTAGATTCATCGAACAACATATTCATCGCAGTATCTTCGAAAGTGCTATTCGTGACCTGAACGTTGGTGAAGATATTGGTATTCGGACTCGTACCGTCCCCACGGAAGAAACTGTAACCACCTCCCTTTGCATCGCGGTAACCGACATCATGGAAGTAACAATTGTTTACGATCCAATTGTTCATTTGTTTGATTTGTGAACCTTGTGTACGGAACCAACCGCGCCTGAAACCTGTGAATTCACAGTTTTGTACATCCAGGGATTCGAGAACAAACTCCATGGCCGAACTACTCTGGTTGAAGAAATAGTTCCCTGTACCATCGACCCAGGCCCCATATTTGTCGACACCGCCCTTGACAGCATCCGGGCATGTAAAGAGAATATCCTCAAATCTGATATTCTGGATCATGATACTTCCCATTTCCCCTCCTGCAGGTGAACGGCTAACAGAAAAATTGCAGGTTCTGGGAGATCCATCGGCATTCTGACCAGAACACATTTCCACTTGTGCCAATCCAGGCCCTTTCGACTTAAGTATAAATCCTTTGGTGATGCTGACGCCACTATAACAATAATACTTCTTTCCGGTTTCCAATAAAAAGGTCGTTCCTTCAGCAAGGGTAATATCGTCCATGTACCTGGTAAGAATGGTATCCAAACGTGAATATCCTCTCAGCTTAGCAACCGCGGCTGTATCGACGATGTGGGGAACTAAAATAGGGGTGCCAGCTTTACCCAACGTACGAAGGTTAATGGTATTGTAATGCCTGTCCCAAAAACGCTTAATCTTGTTATCAAATACATTAACAGTATAAGGTGAGTTGGGATTCAGGTTATTTATGACAATATATCCTCTGGCGAGGTCTGCAGCCGACAATTTAATCCCTTGTTTGAGCTCAGTAGTAATACGCTTGGTCGGAGAGACAGACAAAGAATCCATCAGAAAACGATCTTTTCCGTCGGTACCGACTGCATGCATATAGGTATCCGGTGTAGGAACACTTACTCCGGCTACGAGAATCGTTGATTTATAGGTCAGATCCCAGGAGACCTTGATAGAAGTCTCAGTTACCTGACTTACTGTGATTATCGTTGGAATAGCATATCGGACGTTCGTCTTCAACTCCATATTGTCATCGTCAGAGCCGTCCCCAAACCAGGCTGAATTATAAAGCGTGTCGGCAGAGGTTTTGTCTAAAGTTGCCAATACCATGATCCGGGAAATAAAGCTTGTACCATATTGCAAATCCGGAATCAAAATGCGTGTTGACGTAGGAGGTAAAATAGTATCGACAAGCGGTGTCGTAAAACTTTCTGATTTATAGCGCATCTGAAGCCTGTAGCCTTTTGCACCGTTCATTCCGTACCAGGCTAGTTCAATGTCATTGTTGTTCACCACCACACTCTCAGCCTTTCTGAACATAGAACGGAAGAATTGATTCTCCAAAACCGGATCAAGGACCTTGGATCTCATACATGAGGCAATAATGAAAATAAGCATTACCACCCCGAAAATATAATATCTCTTTTTCATACCTGTGATATTAATTTAGTTGAATTAGCAGAATTGATTAATAATAACCGTAATAGTTGTTGAATGTATTCTTATGAGAAACAATAATAGCATTCGGAATTGGGAATATATATCTGACCGGAGGCAGATTGCCCGGATTAAACTTGCTTTCATTTGAACCGATGCCACCGGAGATATATCCTCTGAACGAATAATAGGTTTCATTTTTCGGAACGGCATCAGTTGAATTGCCCCAAGCCTGGAACCAATCCTGGTAAACCCAGGTACCGCCAGGATTCAAACCCGGATTCAAAGGCCATTTGTAAAGCTCTAGAATCTGAAGTTGGGTATTCGGGTAAATATTGATATTGTTGGGATTAGGTATAACACGATAGAAAACCCAGTAGGGCAAATTGTCCCAATCAGAAGCAATTGGATTTCCAACCGCGTTCCAGGCAATAATCTTCATTGCGTTATAGGTTTCATAAACAACTTTGGAGTATAGATTCCACCTTGCCAGGTCTTTCCACCGCATATTTTCACCGCCGAATTCCCAGGCCCGTTCCTTAACAATTGCCTGAAAAAAAGCATCCTTTGATCCAAGGGAATTTACATATTGTTCGACCTTGACCGCTTGGTCGCTCGGGGCAAAAGCACGACGGCGAACCTGTTTCAAGGCCTCTTTGGCTTTGGCGCCGTTCGCTCCTGTGATGCCGGTCAATTCATTCACGGCTTCAGCATAGATCAGGAGTACTTCTGCGTAACGCATATACGGGTAATTAACACCGGTGTAGCTTGTACTGTTACTACCCAGGGCGTTTGCAGCAGTAGCCCATAATTTGGACCATTTCCCCATACGCTGGGTAAAACCGACTGCAATTGTTGGCACCCCTAATGAATTGTAATTCCATGTCAGAACCGTAAAATCCCGGCGAAGGTCTTTGCTGTCGAAAGTGAAAAGATACAATGGATGAAGGGTCAAACCGCTGCCACTGCTTGGACCCCATGGATGTGGAGTAAATCCGTTGACATCGCCTGCTACGCTTGGCCCGAAAGTATAAGCTGTTTCACCACTGGAATTCTTCAAAAACGGGATCTCGAAAAGCGGGTCGTCGTTGTTGGTGACAATATAGTTACACTCATCGATAAAGACTTGCCGGAACGACTTAGTCAGGGAATTTTGTCCTGAACTGATTACTGAGTCAGCATAAGTTCTAGCGATATCATAATATTTAAGATAATCAGTAGGACGTTGCATGGTCCCAACAGACATAGGGTCATTTTTGTTCGGATAAAGAGAGTAGCCTCCCCTTGTCATAGCCATTCTGGCGATCAATCCGTAGCAAAAATTCTTATTGATCCTTTCTACGCCATTTTTTACCACAGATGCATACATCATCTTTGGTCCAACTGATTTCAAGTCCTCAATCAGCCAGGTAAGGATCTCATTCCGATCGGTGAGTCCTATATTCAAATTCTCATCCCCAAATGATTGTTTGGTGCGGAATGGTATATCTCCCCAGCCCACAACCATATCATGGTAAAACATGGCCCGCAGGCATTTGGCCTCACCAAGTTGCTGCCATAAATCTGCATCTTTCTTGTCTGCAAACAGCGGACTGGATTCAACCCCTTCAATAAATATATTGGCTCTCTCAATACCTTCATAAAGCGTTCGCCAGGTACCTGCTATATCACTTGAATATTTTGTCCCGTCGAAGCAGGAAAACTCACTTCCTGCGACACTCCTGACATTGGTACTGTACGTCCTGAATTCGACGTCAGTGTTCAGGGAATACCTGGCAATCATGTAATTGCCATAAGTGGAACTCGACATCATGTCTTCATAAACCGCTGTTAGAGCCCGGTTGATCTCTTCTTTATCACCGAAAACATATTCGGTTCCGCGTTTAGAAAGGGATTCCACTTTAAGATAGTCCTTACAAGAAGAAACCAGCAGCAAACACACACAACCTAAGTATATTATTATTTTTTTCATTTTCTTTCGTCTTTAAATGGTAAACTTAGAATGTAAGGTTGAGACCAAATGTATACATCCGGCTACGTGGATAAACATTGTCGTCAACACCCGGAGTCAGGCCATCCTGGACTCTTACTTCAGGATCGTATCCGGAGTATTTTGTCAATATAAACAGGTTATAACCGGTAAAATACAACCTGCACCTGCTGATGGCTGCTTTTTTGGAGAGTCTTTCAGGCAGGGTGTAACCGACAGTCACATTCTGGAGCCTGAGGAAAGAACCGTCCTCAATGACATAGGAATGGGTGATGGCACGTGTGATCGTCCGTGGATTGTAAATGGTTGCAGTTTCATTGATCTGTCTGAACTCACCCTGATATATTGCGTTTGACATCATGTTAAATCCAAGATCATTGACATACCTGAACCTGTTAGCTTCATTAAATGCCGGAAAAAGGTTATTATAATTGTTGTTCATCCACGAAGACATTCTGTATTTATTGACATTGTTCACGTCAAAACCATACATATAGTTAAAGAAGAGCGTAAAATCAAAACTCTTCCAAACTCCGTCAAAGCCGAAACCACCTCCGAATTTTGGATTGGTATCACCGATTACTGTCATGTCAGCTTCATTGATCTTATTTACATCATCCGTCTTCCCCTGGTAATTGTCCACCAGGTTTTTGTACTTCGGAGCACCTGGCTGGGTACCAAATATAGCATCACAATTGACGAGACCGTCTTTCGGAGTCCAGAGTTGAGTGGCATAATTGTAATTAAAATCATCGATCTTGTAGAATCCGTCATAAACATAACCGTAAATCAATCCAAGTTCACCACCCACCTGAAGCAGGTAGTCGTTGTCACTCGGGCCCCAGCTTGAGCGGGTGAAAAGCTGAGTCTCATTGCCATTCAGTTTATCGATTCTTGTTTTGTTCGCACCAAAATTGAAATTGCCGTTCAGGGTAAAATTCTTCTTTTGAAGAATAACGCCTGAAACTGTCAACTCCCAGCCACGGTTGGTTGTTTGTCCAATGTTTTGCATTTGATACTGATAACCTGAAGTACCCGGGATTTCGCTCCGATAAAGCAGGTTGCTCGTTGTATTCCAGTAAACCTCTGGTGTAAAGGTCAATCGGCCCTTAAACATTTCCGCATCTAAAGCCAAACTTCTGGTTAACGTAGTCTCCCATTTGATCTTTTCGTTCGGGAACATGGAGTCACTGTTTCTGTAATATTCATATCCAATGTCATTAACCTCTCCCCAGCCTGGTGCTTGTGAATTGCTGACAGCAAACTGGTACCGCCATAAATCGTCGGAAATGCGGTTGTTGCCGGCACTACCAATAGCTGTACGTAACTTAAGCGAGGATATGGCCGGATATTTCTGCATAAATTCTTCTTTGGAGATCACCCAGGCACCTGACAGGGCAGGGAAATAACCCCATTGATTACCGGGAGCAAACTTTGTAGAGGCATCCGCCCTGAAAGTTCCGGAGAAGAGGTATTTTCTTTCAAAATCATAGGTCAGACGGGTAAAGTAAGAAGTTGACCGGTCGGGGGAACTGTAGTTCGTTGTTGACATCCAGGGACTACCTAATGAAAAATTTGCGAGGGCAACCTCGGCAGTAATATTTGTTGGCAGATATCGGACAGAATTGAAACTGCTCTGCGATTTTCCATCCAGGATTTCCTGTCCCAAAAGTGCGCCAAAATTATGCTTCAGGTTTTTGGTGAAATTATAGGTAAGTGTATTTGCCCAGCGGGTACTGTTGCTACGCGACCTGGTCAACGAGGCGATAGGCTGGTTGTTGTTTTGTTTGGCTGATCCGGTTAAGGTGCCATAGAAGCGGTCACCATTATTGAATCCGAATGTGATCCCACCTTCAGAACGGAATTGCAACCCCTTGATAATTTCCCAAGAAAATGCAGCCTGGTTGGTGATGGTATAAGTATACTGCATCTGGTAATTTTGAGATAGATCACTCGAAGGCGAATTGTAAATAAAGTTCTTTTCTTCTTCAGGATCCAATTCATCAGCAGGAATGAACGAAAATTCACGCAACCCATTGGTAGGCCTGTACCGAAGGGCATTCAGCACGCTCATACCGGTGGTACCCAGCCCTTCGAGCTTTTGGTAATAAACCCTTGGATTAAATTCAATTTTAATTTTAGGCGAGATGGTTGCGGTTAATTTAGTAATAAGATTGGTTTTTTGGATTCCGGAACCGATCAATACGCCAGGTTCATTATTGTGTGATAAACTAATATTTAAGCGCAGCATTTCTGAACCACCTCCAATATTCACATTGTAATAGCTGCTGATCGGACTACCGCCGAGTACATCCTCCTGCCAGTCGTTTCCAGCAAACCTTTTATAAAGAGGGATATCATAAGGATGACCGAATGAATCGCGGAATTTCAGACGGGTGCTGTTTCCGTTAAGGGTGGCGTTCTCATATTGTATTTTAACGAATTCATACGGACTCATTACGTCCAATTTATGGGCCAGCTTCCTAATCTGGGTAAAATGATTGAAAGAGATGGACATCTTACCGGTTTTTGCCGATTTTGTCGTCACAATCACAACCCCGTTTCCCCCTCTTGCACCGTAAATCGCGGTAAGAGAGGCATCTTTTAAAACATCGATAGATTGAATATCCGTCGGCGGAATGTCGTTGATGCTGGAAGCAGGGAAACCATCCACTATAAACAAAGGCTGATTACTCTGCGTAACAGAGGTGCCTCCCCTAATTCTGATGTTAATTTCAGAACCCGGCGAACCATCGGCGACTGTTACCTGAACACCTGCAATTTTACCCTGCATCGCCTCGGCAGCTGAGGATACTGGTGCAGTTGCCAAAGTTTTACCAGATACCGATCCAACGGATCCCGTAAGCTGGAGTCTCTTTGTTGTGCCATATCCAACCACGACTACGTCATCAATAACAGTGACATCTTCAGCCAGGATTACTTCTATTCCTGAAACTTTACCTTCAACCTTGTGCTCAATTCCCACCATGCCTATAAATTTCACTAAAAGAACGGCTGTCTTGGGATCTGGAACAGGAAGTTTGAAGGTACCATCAAAGCCTGTTGCCACACCAACGGTTGTTCCTTTTAAAACAACTGATGCACCGATGATGGGATTACCTTCTTTATCTTTGACAATTCCTGTCAATGATACTTGTGACATTGCAACAGACACTGTAGCAAACAGTGCCAGAAAACAACATAATAATTTTTTTTGCATAGAGTATAATTTAAAAATGGTTAGTCTTTTATTCAAAATCGCCGGAGATGATTCATTTTAATGTCATACTTGATTTGGTTTAGTTATTGATTAAAGGCGCAATCAGCTGTATTTCTGTCGAATTTACATATAATTTTTTTTTCAGAACATTATTGTCTTAGATAATTGACAAGCTCTGAGACATTCTTAATAAAAGTCTCAGTAGTTATGCCTGTTGGAATAGGTTCCACCGCCTGTTCCACTAATCCTTTGGGTCTGGAGGGGTTCATATTAATTTTAAGTGCCGTTTTCTTGACATTCAAGGGAGAAGGCCAGTATCCTTTTCCATTCAGACTTCTTGCTGTTGCCAGCGCATCGACTCCGTTGACCTTTTTGCCATTGGAAATGACATATTTGTTCGCGACACCTGTTGAAACAGAGGTAAGGGGAGATGCAGCCTTTAGTTTCACCTCCGGAGTTTTTAGTAAAGATTCGTATTCCATTTTCAGACGATTGATTGGAATCACCCTGACTGAACTATATCCCTGCTGCATTCCCAGCTTGATGTCAGATTTTGCGTATCCACCGGACATTAGGCTCTCTCCTACCCGTTTCATAAAGAAAGGTTCCAGAGTTTGTGGATCAATGAAGGTTGGACAGAGTATGTCTCCCGGATTAAGATTCTTTCCTGATAATTTTATGGTCTGATCATCAAGCTTAATTTTCTCCAGAAAATCAAATGCTGCAGGGACTTTTTCAAGAAATCGTTTGTCTCCTGTCAGACGATAAAACCGAAGCAACATTTCAATGCCATCTTTTGTACCGTTGGATGCAAGCGCCGCAGGTTCAAACGGACGTCCTGTAGCCAGTTTAAGGTCAATTGGAGTATACTGCAATCCCCAGCCGGCAATTGGTGATTCATATTGAAGCAACTGGATACAATGCATGCCCCGGTATATTGGATCGAGAAGTCTCCTTTCGCCAAGCGTTGTGTAGCATTTTATTAGAAAATCAATGATACCTGCCATTGCTCCATCATTCAAGGTAATGAAAGAAGAGTAATCCGGAAATCCCATATATGGATGTTCATAACTCAAAGGAAACCGTTGCGGCCATCCACCATTGGGATATTGACTCTTCAGAACAAAATCGATAGCCTTATCCAAGGAAATTTTATATCGCGGCTCGTTCTTTTCCAGGTATAACCTCAGGATATAATCACAACAACGGACAGATGTCATATCATCAAAAGTGGCATTCCCATAATAGTGCATAAACTCCTGTGCCGGCCATTTGTACTGGCTTACTGATTCATACCAGTTAATTAAAGAGGCTTCTCCGGCCATGTCGAAACAATAA
This sequence comes from Prolixibacteraceae bacterium, assembly GCA_037137375.1. GTDB lineage: Bacteria > Bacteroidota > Bacteroidia > Bacteroidales > Prolixibacteraceae > CAINVV01. Next base: position 34,949 of record JBAXKJ010000001.1, on the reverse strand, counting down.
TTCCAGCCTCCGCATTCCAGTTGCGCACGAACCAATGCATTTGCAACCTGACAAGCAGATTCATAATAAAATTCATCGCCAGTGGCATGATAAGCATCCAATAAAATATCACCCATCGCTGGTGTTCCACCGTCACCTTGTGTCCAACCCATTGTACGCCGGGCTTCAATCTCTCCCCAGTATCGTTTTTGCTCAAAAGAATATTCCCATAAAAAGGCACCATGATAACCAACACTGTCAAGCATAAATTGAGTTGCGCGTTTCATGGCGGCAGTAATTTCTTCCTTTTCGCCTTTTCGTGCATTTTTCTGACAGAAAACACTGATCGTCAGAGTCATGAAAATAAAAACAAATAATATCCTCCTCATTTTTTTCAATTGTTTAGAGATTTTTCCCATTCAGTAAATTTGTCCAGTATTTTCTGTGGACCAGGTGAATACCAATTATATCCGTGTCGTCTATCCCATCCGAGATCATTCATGGACTTGATTTTTTTACCATCAAAATCACACATAAAAACTTCCTGTGTCTGCAGATCATAAAAACGCCCCCACAGCGTTGGCGCTTTATCATCCCGTACGGCACAGCGATCGCCTTCGCCATAACTATTAACGAAATTCTCTACCCGAATGCCCACAATTTTATGCAGCTTCAGCCAATCAACCGCAGATCTGACGGCATATACCACTTCGGGGGAAGGATCTTTGATTTCCATCAGTTGCTGAATAATGCCGGTGGATTCACCCCCACTCAGGGACGGAAGCTCATAAGATCTTGCACCTGCAGGTGTCAGGGTAATTTCATCATATTGAGCGCACCATATCGTTGGTTTTCCATCAATAACAAATTGCGTTTTCAAATAACATTGTATCCCTTTATTGAAGGCTTCTTTTGCAAGATTAATAAGTGAATCGGAGGAAATGAAATTATAGAGCTCATCGCGGTTAATGATATCATGCAGAAGATCCATGATCTTAAACATGGCATTGTCATTATAAGTCACGTAACGCGAATAATCATTCCTTAATGGGAAATATTGAGGCCATCCACCGTTAGGATACTGTGCTTTAAAAACATAATCCAGTGCCTTGACGAATGCTTCCTTGTACCTTGGATCCGGAGATTTATTGTACAGCCTTGCCAGGAAAATCATCTGGGAAGTGGTGATGCTGTTATCAAAAGTTGAGCCGGTTGCATTGTTCTTCTCCCGGATCAATTTAGTCCTGATCTCATCTGTCAAAGGAGCATGCATTGGTGGGCTCTTGGGCCAACCTCCCGAATTGCGCTGGTATAGTAACACACTCTCCGCTACTGCTTTTGACTCTTCTGAACCATACCACTCCTTCGGCATTCCACTCGAAACGGTCTTCCATTGCAAATCCTTCAGATCCTTTTGCTCTTTCTGAGGAAATCCCGCCATCGGCAGCAAGACTAATAATACTATTAATTTCATGCCTTTCATCTCTTTCTTAGTAAGGCTTGTACAGATTTTCGACCAGTGAGTTGAGATAAACTTCAAGATTGGTAAATTTCTTATTCAGGGTATAACCGTTTCTGTCTGAGGGATCTGCAGGATTAAGCTTGTTCGCTGTTTCCCAGGAATCCGGCATACCATCTTTGTCTGAATCGGTAAGAGCCGGTTTGCTTTTTAATACCGGCCATCCTCCAACTTCATTTTGTGAATCGATTAGTCTGTTGGTTCCGTCTGCTACACCGGCAATGACTCTTTTGTCCACAGCATCGCGTTGTAAAGAAGCGCCGGCACGTTCCAGTACAATACGATAGGTCGTTTCGGGTGAATCCGTCTTCGGAATATCATCCCCAACAGCAAACGGAGTCTTTGATTCCCACTGTGCACGGGTGGTACCGATGTATTTGTTGTTTTCTCCCTCTGAGCCATATCTGTTGTAATCCACCGCCGTATAGTTATCCGAATTAAACTCTTTTGGCGCGTCAACGAAATAATTTCCATTTAGGTAGCCTACGCCGGAAGTCGCCCTTTCAGACTTCATTCTCAGAGGTTTATTTGCCTTATAATCGGTGCTTTTACCCGGTTTGTAGTAATTATTAATCAGGTTATGCCGGCACTGACCAAAGTTGGTACCGCTGGCCCAATTGAAAACCAGGTTGTTTCTGAAATCAACAATTGCAGTGGTATCTGTCCGGTCACCCCCACCCAGTGTTGGGTGCCGGTTACGACTGCTCGCCATCAGGTTGTGATGCACAGAAACATTGCCATACAAATGGCTATAGGAGCATAACATCGCATGGGCGCCTTTTGTATGTGTACTCTTATTCAGAGCTTCTGCAAATACCGACCATTGCATCGTGAAGCGGGCTGCATCCCTGAGATCATGGATACAATCTATCGTCCAGCCTGCAGAGATATGATCGAGAATAAGGTCATTGATCCAGTTGGTAGACAGGCCATCACCCGATTGTTTTGTGACATCGCCCAGGCGAAATCGAATGAAACGGATGATGATATCATGAATTGGCTCACCTTTCTGGCCCGTTAACTTCACAGTATAATCCCTAAGTGTGATGCCATCGCCCGGTGCAGTTTGTCCAGCAATGGTCAGGAAAGATTTTGTCCCTCTAAGTTCTTCCTTGAGGATAATGGTTCCAGACACATCAAATACGATGGTGCGGGGTCCATCCTGCGTCATAATGCCATGCCGAAGTGAACCAACAATTGGCTTCTCAGTTTTTATATTATAATCTTCCAGCGTCGTAACGTGATAAACATCCCCTCCGCGGCCTCCTTTAGAAAAACGACCGTATCCTTCTGCATGAGGAAAAGCAAGTTGCTGACCAATTAAGATCGAGCTCATTCCCATGAATAGGATCAAAACAAGGAAACGCATCATGATTAATCTATTTTTTTTCATCATACTAATATTTATATAGGTGTTCAACCAATCCATTGAGATAAACCTCGAGATTAGTGAAATTCTTATTCAGGGAAAATTTGATCCCGTCTGAGGCATCATTCGGATTGAGTTTGTTTTTTTTCTCCCATTCGTCAGGCATTCCATCGTTGTCACTGTCTTTGAGAGCGGGTTTACTTTTCAATTCGGGCCACCCTCCTACCTGCTTCTGAGAATCCAATAATTTGCCTGTCCCCTTTTTTACATCATTAACGACACGGATATCAACTGCATCCCTTACGAAAGATGCTCCGGCAAGACTGAGTACCAATTCAAATGCCTTTTCTGATGTTTGAGTCTTTGGGGTGTCTTCTCCTGAAACAAATGGTTTATCATATTCAAATTTGGCCCGTGTTGTTGAATTATAGTTTCCAGTATTCGTATAGGTTATGGCGGTATAATTGTCTTTGTTGAATTCAGCCGGTGCGTTCTCGAAATAATTGCCACGCAGATATCCTTTGGAACATTGGGCCCGGGAGGACTTAATCTGCAGCGGCTTATTTGTGGTATAGCCAAAATTGCTGCTCTCTCCCGGTTTGTAATAATTATTCAAAAAATTGTGACGGACCTCGCCCAGGTTTGTTCCTCCCCGCCAATTGTAAACAACATTATTTCTGAAATCACAGATAGCCATGGTGTCAGCTCTTTCTCCGCTGCCCAATGTTGGGTGTCTGTCCCTGCTACTGGCCATCAGATTATGATGAAGGGAAATATTTCTTTTAATATCCCTGAAAGAACTCAACATGGCATGTGGAGCATTTTTATAATGCGTGCTCATATTGAGCGCTTCCGAGTAGATTGACCATTGCAGGGTAAAATTACCTCCGCCCCTCAGATCATGAATGCCATCTATGGTCCAACCAGCGGATATGTGGTCGAAAATGTAGTCGGTAACATAATTAGATGTAATACCATCGCCCGTTTTTGCCGTGAGATCACCATGTCTGAAACGGATAAAGCGAACAACAATGTCGTGGATCCAATCTTTTTCAGTTTCACCTCCTTTTAATTGAAAAGTGTCACCTGAAATGGTGATGCCATCTCCTGGTGCTGTCTGGCCAGCAACGGTAAGGTAGGAATGTGTCACAATAATCGGGGCCTTCAGGCAAATTAAACCGGAAATATCGAATACGATGGTGCGTGGCTTAGTTTGTGTCATGATACCGTAACGTAGGGAACCTTCAATCGGTTTCCCTGCTTTTGGATCATAATCCTCGATAGTGGTTACATGATAAACATCACCACCGCGGCCACCAAGTGAAAAACGACCAAATCCCTCTGCATGTGGGAAAGCCACTGGTTTTTGAGCATGAGCCTCAGGGGCGATAATCCAAAAGATGATTACAAAAACAATCAAATACAATTTTTTCATTTATGATTTTTTAAGCTTATAATACTGGAACAATTAGCAGGGTCAGAATTATCACTAATACGACAGCCAAAGCAACTATCATCCAGGTAATTCTTTTAATTTCATTATTTGTGCTTTCCATTTCTTTCACATTTTAACACCTATAAAATTAGCTGACTTAATTAGCAAAGCCGCTAAATATTGTATCAAAAAGAGTACTCAAATGTGACAGAAGAGATAAATATGTACCAAAAAGGGTACGAGCAAATATCTGCCCGACCTGGAGTCCTCGATCAATATAGTGTCTATTATTCTGTTTATCAAGCATATAAAACATCTAGGTCGGGATTGTAATTCTTCAATGGATTCGAAGAAGACAAATTCACCTTCGCGGTAGCGGGAATAAATAAAAAGTGGATGAAAATACAAAAGAGTCCTGCCTGGTTAAAAGTCGAAACTAATCAATGCTGGTCGGAAGTATGCTTTTTGATGTAATCAGAGGCGCTCATCCCAAACTCCAGTTTGAAATATTTTCGGAAGTGCGATAAATGAGAAAAACCAGAAGAATAGGCGACTTCTGATATATTCAATTTTTGTTGAACCAGCATCTGGGCCGCTCTTTTCAACCTGATCTTCCAAACAAATTCCTTGACAGTCATTTTCGTAAGCGCCTGGAATTTGCGATATAATTGAATCCTGCTAACACCCATTTCTACCGCGAAAAAGTCAACATCGAAATCAGGATCTGAAATATGATTCTCAATCACCTCGATTGCCTTTTGCAGGAAACGGTCATCCGGAGAGTTGAGAACAATATTTCTGGGCTGCAGGATGGTTTCACCCGAATATTTGTGTTTGAGAGCTTGTCTGATAGAGATGATATTTTCAACTTTGCTCTGCAGTATCGCCGGATCGAATGGTTTTGTAATGAAGGCATCTGCACCATGACTCAATCCTTCAATTTCATGTTCAGATGCGCCAAGCCCTGTGAGTAATAGTATCGGTATATGAGAGGTCCTTTCATCATTTCTGATTTTACTACAAAAATCCAAACCATTCATGCCAGACATCAACACATCGCTGATGATGATATCCGGTATGATCCTTAAGGCAATTTCCCATCCCTCAAGGCCATCTTTTGCCTCAAAAACCTGATACTCCGGAGTAAAATGAGACTTAAGAAAATAAAGCACGTCAGGATTATCATCCACAAGGAGCATGATCTTCTGCTCAATATTTGTGCCACTATTGGAAGGATTATCGTTACTGGCTTCAAGCGCAACATCATGAAAATAACTTGAGAGTGAAATATCTTCCGGTGTTGCACTAAGCTTCATATCATCGAACGGGAGAAGCAAGGTAAATTTAGAACCTTCACCTGGTTTACTTGAGACAGAAATTTTTCCTTTATGAAGGAGGACCAGCTCTTTTGTCAAGGCCAGACCAATTCCTGTTCCGGCATTCATAGTGTTTTCGTTAACCTGAAAAAAACGATCGAAAATCTTTTCCTGATCCTCCTCTGATATTCCAATCCCGGTATCTTTTACCGAAATTTCAATCATCCTTTTTTCGGACTTCTCATTCAACTCATCCATCTCTTGCGTATCAAACACAAGGGAGATATTGATCATAATCTTGCCTCCTTTCCCAGTGAATTTAAGGGCATTGGAAAGAAGGTTGTTGACGATCTTAGCCACTTTATCATCATCGAAATTGGTGAAAATCTCCTCTTTTACAGTTTGAATCCTTAGCTCAATCTCCTTTTCTTCCGCGAATTTCGAGAAAGAACTAACAATTCCCCTGATAAAAGAAACCAAATCGCCATGCTTACAATTCAATTTCATGCTGCCAAATTCAATTTTTCTCAGATCGAGAAGTTGGTTAATCAGGCGATACAGATGATTTGCGTTTCTGTGCATGATATTCAGGTGATCATCTATTTCATTTTCAGGTATGGCATGGTTTTTTAACTTTTCAAGAGGGCCTAGAATTAAGGTTAAAGGAGTCCGGATTTCATGAGAGATATTGGTATACAATTTTAACTTCATGGTATCAAGATCATGCAACCTTTTAGCCTTAAGTTTCTCCAATTCTACCTTATTTTTCAGCTTTTCCCTTTTCTTGATAAACAGGATCAACAAAACAATAATTCCAATAACCGTAAGCAGGGTTAAAATTTTGAACCACCAGGTTTGGCTGAAAGGCGGGAAAATAGTAATCTTCAGAATAAGCTCATTTTTACTGCTATTTACATCACCAGGAACTCTTTGTACATGCAGGGTATAATTCCCAGGGTTAAGATTTGTATAGATAGCATTCCTTTTGAAAGATGGTTCTTTCCAATCTGATTCTAATCCTTCCAGATAATAAGAATATTGGATGTCCATCACATTTGAAAAGTCCAGTGAAGCGAACTCGACTTCTATCGAATTTTGTTTATAAGTAAGCGAAATTTCATCAGTTTCAGATATACATTTGGAAAGGATATCGTTTCTTCCACCCCGGAAGCGGACGCTTTTATCCATGACCTTCAAGTTTGTAAAAACCAGTGGAGCAGTAATATCTACCGATTTTATTCTTCTTGGATCAATGATATTGAAGCCAGAGATCCCCCCCAATACCAGTTCCCCGGAAGGAAGTTTTAAGGCGGCGCCATAATTATATTGATCGTTCAAGAATCCATTTTTTTCGAAAAAATTATTAAATCGCTCTTTGACAGGATCAAATTTCGATAGACCTGCAGCAGTACTTATCCATAAAAAATGATCCTGATCTTCAAGAATGGCCTTTGTATGATTGTTTGCCAGTCCATTCTTCACATCGTAATAGCGGATTACTCCCTTATCTTTTGAGAAAAGTGCTATTCCCCTACCGGGAGTCGTAAGCCAATATTGATTCTTTGAATCAAGTAACATCGATATAGTGGGTTCATTGAATTTCTTAATTTCCTTGCTTTTGGGATTATATATGATGAGACTATCCGCACAACCAATCCATAAAAAATGGTCCTTATCCTCTGCCAGCCAATTAACATGCTGATTATTAACCAAATCCGAACAGTGTGTGAAGCCATTTGTCGACGGATTAAATTTATCGAGTCCACTGGAAGTGCCTACCCAAATATCATTTCCTGAGTCACGCAACAAAGCCCAAACCCTATCATTTGCCAGACTTTTAGGATCATTAGGATCATTCCTGAAATGCTTAAATTTACCTGTCTTTAAATTATAAGTATTCAATCCGCCAAGGTATGTACCAATCAACAGGTTATCATTGTTATCTGCGATCATTGCTTTTACGCAGTCGCTTGAAAGTGAATTCGGATTGTTCTTGTCAGAAGTAAGGTACCTGAATTTCCCGGTTTTTCTGTTAAAAATGTTTATTCCTCCACTTTCCGTCCCAATCCATAAATCCCCTTTTGCATCTAACCAGAACGAATAGATTTCACTGTTGTTTAAATATCGATCTTCACCATTTAGGGATTTATACGTCAGAATATTCTGTCTCTCCTTATCCAGATAATTCACCCCATCGCCTGTACCGATCCAAACGTCACCGTTCCTGTCAAGAAAAATGCACTGGACCGAATTATGTCTCAGGCTGCTTGGTTCGCGTTTATCGTTACAATAATATGCCAGGACACCCTTCTCTTTTTGCCAGGAATATAAACCACCCCTGGTACCGATCCAGTAATTACCTTCCCGGTCTTTTGAAATGGCCCTTACAGAATTGCTGCGATCATTTTTTGGATCAATAATCACTTGTGAAGCCTCATTGGTACGAGGATTAAATACATACATGCCGCTTAATTCAGTTCCAATTAAAAATGTCCCGTCTTCTTCGGGAACAATGGTACTGATTTCAAAATTTGAGAAGGTAGACTTAAATTTTACTTTCTCAGTCTGATTGGTGCCTGGATGATAAATATAAAGGCCCTGACTCGTACCAATTAATAACCGTCCTTCTTGATCAAAACATATAATTTTGTATAATTCAGCAGGACTGGGGAGATTTGAAGGTCTAATTTCAATTAATTTATTCTCATCACCGATTTTAAACAAATTAGTTCTTGTGGAAATCCAAAGATTCCCTTCCCTATCATCCTGGATACAGGTAACTTTGGCATTTTTAAGTAAGGCAGGTTCATGATGGGAAAAGAAATGATCAAAAGTCTCTTTTCCCCTGTTAAATTTATTAAGCCCGCCATTCTCGGTACCAACCCATAACTGTCCTTTATGATCTTCGAAAATGGTTCTTACCAAATCGCCTTCCAGGCTCGTCGAATCCTCGGTATCATGTTTGAAAACGGTAAAGCGGTAACCATCGAACCGGCAAATACCCTGGGAGGTGCCGAACCAGATCCATCCTTTTTTATCCTGTAAAATGCAATGGATTTTATTGTTGGAAAGCCCTTGTTGAATAGAATAATAGTCAAAGCTAAGGTTGTTGATCTCTACCCCAGGATTTGATTTCAAAACTGAGGAGAAAGTAAGCGAAATAAAAAGTAATAGAAAACCGGAGAATACACACTTTCCGCACTGAACCTGTGAGCCAATTTTTTTTATCAGCGTATAGAAGAATTCCATGTTTTACTGTTCATAAGAATAGGTCATTTATCATCTTCATATCTCTAATCCGCAAGGTTAGTCAGCTGAAGAGGTAAATCCTACCAAAGATGCAGAAAAGTTTTAAAACAACCTGAATTGGCTCTATTTTTGACACATTTATTTCGAATTAACGCTACTTTTAACTTGGATTTTCACTTTGATAACACTAATCATTTCTTTCCATGTTAAAAAAATATTACAACCTTGTATTTATTCTGATAATTATACTACTTCCAATTTTTGGTAAAGCCCAGAATGAAATCCGGATGAGGAAGGATTTTGACTTCGATTGGAAATTTAAGCTCTTCGATAGCAAGGATGCCTCCGCTCCTGACTTTAATGATTCCCAATGGGAGGAGGTTCAACTCCCGCACGACTGGAGTATCAAATTATCCTTGAATAAAAATTTAAGTGGAAGTATGGGGTTCCTACCGGGAGGCATCGGTTGGTATAGAAAAACTTTCGACGTACCGTCTGACTACAAAAATAAGACCGTAAAAATTCAGTTTGATGGAGTATATCATCAATGTGATGTTTTTATAAATGGAAAACATCTTGGTTTTCATCCATATGGATATATTGGATTTGAATACAATTTATCACCTTATCTCAATTTTGGTGGTAAAAACACTTTGTCCGTTAGGGTTGATCACTCAAATAGTCCCTCCTCCCGATGGTATTCAGGCTCAGGAATTTATCGTCATGCCTGGCTAACAGTTACTAACCAAATTCAGGTATCAACCTGGGGAATAAACATCACAACACCCAGGATATCAGGCGAATCGGCAGATGTAAAAATGGAAGTCTCTATCGAAAACAATTCAACTGATACAAAGGATATCACCATTGAAAACAGGATCCTAAAGGCAAATGGGGAACAGGTAAGCTTCAATAAGTCTTCGTCGGTTATTAGCAGAAGTGGCGCCTTGAAGATTGATCAGTTGCTCACTGTCCCAAAACCGGAACTCTGGTCAATTGATTCGCCGAATTTGTATCGGTTGGTCACCACCATAAAGTTAGGAAATAAAGTAATTGACAATTGCACGACGACTTTTGGCATTCGATTTACAAAGTTCGATCCTGATAAGGGTTTCTTTTTAAATGGGAAAAACATCAAGCTTAAGGGCATGTGCCTTCACCAGGATGCCGGGGTTCTAGGAACTGCAATTCCGGACAGGTCCTTTGAAAGAAAGCTGCAAATACTTAAAGAATATGGTTGTAATGCCATCAGGTGCAGCCATAATCCACCTGCACCCGAGTTCCTGGATTTGTGCGACAGACTGGGTTTTGTGGTCATTGATGAATCTTTCGACAAATGGGAGGATGGCTATTATAAAAAATATTTTGACGAATGGTGGAAAAAGGATTTGAATGCGATGTTGATGCGGGATAAGAATCATCCCTCTATCATCATGTGGAGTATCGGCAATGAAGTCAGGGAACAGAATGACACCACCGGTCATGGCAAAGCCGTAGCTAAAATGCTGCTGGATGATGTACACAAGACAGAGCCTACGCGACCTGTAACGGTTGTTATCGCACCTGGTGATGTGAAGAAAAGGCCGTATAATAAATCAGGATTTACAGAAGTACCGGATATTGTAGGCTACAATTACCAAGAACCATGGCTTTTGGAAGACAAAAATCATTATCCGAACAGAATTATGTTCGTCGCCGAAGCTTTTCCATATTACACGGGGCGTAATAACAGCTTAAGGGACTATAAACCACTCAATCCCTGGTATATTGTGGCGGCCAATGATTTTATTTTCGGACAATTTATCTGGGCTGGAGTGGATTATTTGGGAGAGAGTTCCGGATGGCCCAGTTCGGGTTGGCCGACGAGTCCTTTTGACATTTGCATGTTTGAGAAATCCCGGGCAGCCTTTCACCGGGCCATGTGGAATCCCAAGCCAATGGTTAGCATCGCAGTTGCGGATCAGTCTTTGGACATCGATCCTGGTAAGGATCACTGGAGCTGGCCTCACTTAATTTCACACTGGAACTTTCCTCAGTATTCAGGCCATGTCATCGAGGTTCAAACCATTACCAATTGCGACAGCGTGGAACTCAGGATCAATAATGCTTCCATGGGAAAAAGAAGCACCTCAGATTATTCGAATAATACCATTGTTTGGCATGTGCCGTATAAGGCTGGAAAGATCGAGGCGATGGGTTTCAACAAAGGAACAGAAGTTGCAAAATTTGAGCTAAACACTTCCGGAAAGCCGGCAAAGATACTGCTGTCAGCTGACAGGATGGGCCTTCATGCCGATGGTCAGGATCTCTCTCATATCACGATTAGCTTGATCGATAATAATGGGATCCCGGTACCGGATGCCGACAAACTATTGACGGTTGAAATATCCGGAAATGGCAAATTTCTTGGAATCGATAACGGCGATTTGAGAAGAAAAGAGACTTTTAGCGGAAACAAACTCAATACTTATTTTGGAAAAGCCCTTGCCATTATTCAATCACTTCGTAATCCGGGAGAGATAATTGTGAAAGTAACGGCGGAGGACTTACCTCCATCGACGCTAAAGTTGACTAGTCAATAGTAAGGGTAAAACGCCTCTAAAATATTTAGTTTTCGAAGGGGATTCTTGAGTATTTATACCGGATTTATCTGATTATATGTTAAATACTAACTGTTCAGGATAAACTGTATATCCGGCGTGCGCTATTAAACTGGAGGATAGCATAATAAAATCTTCGTGGGTACTATCGTTCTCCAGGTGATTGTTTCGATGGCGGCAGGGAAAAATATTTCATCACCCTGAAAAAAATCGTACTCCTTGCCGCAGCTGGTTATCGAACCTTCACCAGAGAAGACTACACCTACAAAGAATGAACCAGTACCCTTCATCATAAATTCGCCACTTAAATCAAGCTCGCTCAGTCCAAAACAATCAGTGTGATTTCTATTGAATATGGTTTTATGGGTGAAAGATTCGCTTGAATTTATTACTTCAGGCGTTATTTTCCATCTTTTCGTAGCTGCCTCAAATGAGCAACAATCGAAATGGAAACATTTTAACATGTTTTCCTCACCGACACCCTGATGAATAAGATCATCGCTGATAACCAGACCACCGGGTGTAATTTTTTCTACCCTCATGGTATAATCTGTCGGTTCCTGAACTTCCATCAAAAAGCACCCACCACCAATCGCATGGGGGACGCCACCATAGATCATATAGGCATCCCCTGGTTGTACTTCAAATCGGTGAAGACAATCCAGCATGCCTGTTATATCTTGTTTTTTGAAGAGATCACTCCAAATTTCGGGAGTCACGCCCTCCTTAAATCCAAGGTATATTGAACTTTTTTCTCCGTTGATTTCACGACCACCTAATATGCACCAGGATTCAGTTTTACCATAATCCGAATTGAGCATCGTGCGTGCATATTCCTTATCCGGATGTACCTGAATTGTCAGCCGTTCTTTTGAGTCGAGCATTTTGATTAAAACTCCTGTGGTACCGAATTTCTCAGCTACCGTTTTACCCAAAAACAGGTTTTGATTGGAAGCAATCAATTCATTGAGTGAAATCACTCCCAATGGGGTCTCCACATAGGATAATCCTTCATTTTCGGGACGATTTTTGCCACGTGCAGGTATCGTTGACATGATCCATTCTTCAGGCAGACTTCCATCCAGGGGTTCCTGAATCTCTTTCCATTGATCAATTAATGCTCCTCCGCTATAGGTACGCCAAACGCGGTTTGGCAATTGCTTTAGCGGCATCCCGGCAAACTTGATTAATTCATTTTTATCCATGGTTTGTAATCACTTCGCCATTTTTAGGGGCAAAAATAAATACTGAAAGTACTGACAAAGGAATTAAGAGTCCACCCATGACAAAGAATGGGATCCAGTTTCCACCTTGTGTAAGCATGGGAACCAGATAAGTTGACAGTACAATACCAAGAATTGCCGATGCTCCTCCCAATCCGGCCAATGATCCAACTGTTTTGCCTGAATGAAAGTCGCTAGGTAAGGTTTGAATATTGGTTATGGCAAATTGAAATCCACCAAGAATAAACATTAACATGATCGATGCAGAGAGCCCAGACAGGGCAAAAGCAGCACCAATCATTCCAGGTAAGATAATTGCACTTCCTAAAGCAATCGTTATCTTCCTGGCTTTTATCGCATTACATCCTTTACTAATAAGCCTTCCTGCCCACCAACCACCGAGTAAACTTCCAAAAGCAGCACCCACAAATGGGATCCATGCAACAGCTGCCACTTCCTTAAGATCCAATTTGTAAACTTCCTGTAAATAAATAGGTAGCCAGGTCATAAACATCCACCATATCGGATCGAGGAAAAAGCGACTTGCAATAACCGAATAACTATGCTTGTCTTTAAGTAATTGTTTAATACTTAATGTCTTCGTGTCAATTTTCTCTACTTCTCCTTGTCCATTCAAAATGGTTTCTTTTTCCTTTTGCGTGATCCAGGGATGAGTTTTGGGTCCAGATTTATTGATAAAATACCATAGCGGTATCCAAACTAAACACAACAGACCTAACACAACAAAAGTTTGACGCCAACCAATAGCCAGAAAAAGTAAAGGAATAATTATTGGTACCAAAAGATTACCGATGGAAGATGCCGCACCAAAAAAACCCTGGGCAATGGCCCTTTCTTTAATTGGAAACCACTCGGCATTTGACTTGGTAGTTCCAGGCCATGGTCCTGCTTCTCCAAGACCAAGTAAAACCCTGAAAAATGCGAGCAGCCGTACACCACCAACCAGGGAAGTAAGAGAAATTGCACCACCCCAAATGAGCGCTGAAATACTAAATCCGTTTCTTGTTCCAACTTTATCGTACAGTACACCCGATAATAATTGACTCACCCCATAAGCAAGCATAAAAGCAATATTTATCCACGCAAAAACTTCTTTTGATTTTTGTTGTTTCTCATCCGGAGCCATATTATTACTTACAATGTGCAGCTCCGAAGCAATACCTGGTTGTACTACCAGACCCGTAGTTTTATCTTTACCGTCTTGCCACATGTAGTTTAAGGTGCCTCTGTCAAGTATATTAATTACCGTAACCAGTACGATCAAGCTTAAAATCACCCAGCGCATTCCTTGTAGTTTCATACGTATTCCTTAACTATTTTCTGATTAATTATCCTCGGATCAGTCTGGCCTTAAAACGTTTATTAAAATTTAACTGAATCTGAGAGGTTGATGCCTGCCAAACTCTATCTGGCAGCTGTGTATTCGATTCTCCTGATAAAAGTACTTGCTTTAAGTTGGAAAAATTTTAGATTGATAATTTCCAAGGTTTCCGGTATTCATAATGTAAAAGCTGGTTTGCTTCTTCACTATTCTTAAATATTTCTTTTTCAGGATCCCAAAGAAGGCGCTTACCGACGGCCAGCGCAATGTTTCCCAGATGCGCAAAACTCGTAGATCGGTGACCATCCTCAAGTCCGCAAAGGGGTGCTTCCCTTGATTTTATACAGTCCAGAAAATTTCTTATTAGGGTTCCGGTTGAATAAGTGCTAATGCCATCACTTTTGTTCTGTACGGGGAGGTTGAATTCTTCAGGTTCAATCATAGGATTCCAGTTTTGAAACTGACCTTTTTTTGAAGGAATAACGCGATAACCATCCTGACCTGCAAAAATATTTCCTTTGGTACCACGTATTTCAATTTCTCCATATGGGAAAAATTCCTCGCTGCTCGCTTCAGAAATACTAAATGAAATCATTTTTTTTGACGCAAACTCATAAGTTACCTGCATGGTATCCGGAATATCACCATCGTGTTCAAGAACATATTTACCCCCCTGGGCTGAAATCGCAACCGGTGCGACTTCCCCAATCATCCAACGCATAGCATCCATGTAATGCACCCCCCAATTCCCCATTTGACTTGAATAATTCCCCCACCATCGGAACATATATGGAGCGATGTTGTATTGGTATGGTCTGTTAGCTCTGGGCCCCAGCCACATATCCCAATCAAAATCCTTTGGAGGTAGTTCAGGTTTAAACTTCCCAATACCATTGGGTGCCATGTTACTAATTCGGGCAGCCCTGGCCATGGTTACCTGCCCGATTTTCCCGGAAGGTATTTCTCTGGCAAGCCTCTGGTAAACTTCATTCCCCCTCCTGTTAAGTCCAACAGTAACAATTCGGTTGGTAGCTTTACAAGCGTTCACCATTGCCCTGCCTTCCTTTATGGTTTGAGTCAAAGGTTTTTCTACATAAACATCTTTTCCTGCATTCACTGCATCAATCATTTGGATAGCATGCCAATGATCTGGTGTGGCAATACAGACGGCGTCTATAGTTTTATCTTCCAAAAGTTTCTTGTAATCATGATATAGTTTTGGCTGGTAAGCGAATTTTTCATTCATTTTTGGAATCTGCCCCGAACGGTCAGCCAAATAACGTGGGTCAACTTTACTGTAGTCACGCATTAAGTAAGGTTCATAAATATCGCACAATGCGGCTACTTCTAAGTTTTTATTCAGCATAAAAAGTCCCAGCAATTGAGATCCCCTATTCCCAATTCCGATGAAACCCATCCGGATTTTATCATTGGCACCCATCTTTTTGATAGTCTGCGTTGCCCCAAGAGTGTTTAACCCTGCAGCCAGACCCATAGTAGTGAGAGAAGAATCCCGTAGAAAATTCCTTCTATTCAGCTTTTCCATAATATGTTATTTACGAAGGGTTTCTAATTTTTTTACTCTATCATGCATATTTCAAAGTTCATGGAGCAATATTCTTGTTCCGTTTAGATCAAATAACTCAATTTGCTTCCCTTTCTTCACATTCAATTTTTGAATATTAATCTCACTCCCATCCTTGAGTTTATTGTTTTTAAGTTGAGTGATTGCATTTGTAACTGAAGGCACCAAGATGGAATAATAATCATAAAATCCATAATCAGGTGATGCATCTTTTTGTTGATATTCAATTAGTTCAATTTTATCAGGACTATCTTGTAACTGAACCATCACTTTCAGTATATTTTTTTCGATTTTACGGTTTATTTCTTTACAGCCTAAAACCTCAACGTAAAACTTCAGCGCTTTTTCCATGTCAGGGACCACAAAACCTACACAATCAATATGAGACGCGATTCCAGGCAACTGAGCATCTTTTTTATCTGGCCCAAATTTCCTGATATCCACTATTTCACAAATCATGTTATTAAAGTCATAGGCAAAATAATTACTTTTATTTTTAATCGAATCTTTTGGAACCTTTAATCCTTTGGAAGCAAGGTATTGCCTCATTTGCTCAGAGTTATCCACCATCACTGCATAGTGATAAAAACGTCGGTCATCCGATTTTTTTTCGATAAATAGTTCAACAGATTGTTTATTTCCGAATCTATACTTGATCATATCTTCAACACCGTTTTTATCGAAGCGGGACGGATAACTATTTAATCCTAAATACTCTCCGTAAAATTGCTTTTCTTTTTCGAAATTATTGGAATAATAAGCTAAATGAGCAATCCCCAATATTTTAGCACAAAGAGGTTTTGTAATTGGGGACTGTGAAGTTTCATCATTTGAGGCGGAGGTTGTAAGCTTTGCTGAACCAGTGTCTTTATTGATTTGAAATACCTCTTTAGTTGCCGGAGCGAAAGAATTCATCACAAGCAGACAAAAGAGAAGTGGCAATAATTGTTTCATAATACTGGATCAAAGTTTACTAAGAAAAATACAATCCTCCGTTAATATCCACGTTTAATCCTGTCAGGAATGATGACTCATCAGAAGCCAGATAAGAAACCAAATCAGCAACCTCTTCTGCTTTTCCTTCTCTTTTCAGTGGGGTTCCGGCAGCTACATTTCGGCGGACTTCATCTTTGGTAAAACGATCATGGAAGGTTGTGGCTATCATTCCGGGAGCAACCGAATTAACCCTGATATTCTTTGGTCCAAGCTCTTTCGCCATCGAGCGGGTAAAGGTCATTACGGCACCTTTTGCCGTTGCATAAGCCGATGCGCCCGGACCTCCACCATCGCGGGCGGCCTGAGAGGAGAAGTTGATGATGGAGCTTCCCGCCGGCATGTGAGGGACTGCTTCCCGCGTTGTCAGGAAAACGGATTTTACATTGACGGTCATTAAAAAATCCCAGAACTCCTCTTCCATTTCTGTGATCAGGTGCCGGCCAATCAGTCCGCCAACCACATTGACAAGAATGTCGATATTTCCGGAATAAGCTGACAAAGAGCTTTGGATAAGTTTTTTAACATCATCAGCTTTAGTCATATCTCCCTGCACCGCAATGGCTTCACCACCTGCATCTTTGATTATTTGCAACGTTTCTACAGCGTCACTTTCATTGTCAAAATAGTTTATTACAACTTTCGCCCCGTCTGCGGCAAGTCTTAATGATACCTGACGGCCGATATCCCTTGCACCGCCTGTTACTATTGCTACTTTTCCTGATAATTTCATCTGATTCAATTTTATAATAATTGCTATAATTTAGTTTTCGAATTAACTGCCTGTTTTTCCATTAAGGATCTTATATTTTTGGCCATCAAAAAGTACTTTGTTATCAATTCTTGATGATGGTGAACTTTCCTCCTATACTTTCGAAGTAAATTGTTCCAGAACCTACTGCAACATTTTTTTGAAATGTACCATTGGGTGTGGAAATATTCCAATCTCCAGCCTTCAAGTCTGTGATAAGAATTTTCAGGGCAGAACTGGCATCCCCTATTGTGAAATTTATTGGTTGATCATTGAGACCCAAAGTTAACATTTGGACAATAACCCGGTCTTTTACCTTGACAATTACATATTTTCCATTTTCAGAGTATTGTTTGACGATGTCCGGCATTTGGGTATTATTGTTATCAGCCACCTGAAGCACATTCAAAAAGTTATCAGATTTGCTAGGGGAAATCGGTGAAAGTTCTACTCTCCACGCTCCGGCATCCTCCTGTGTACTGGTTCCATAATTTTTATTATTGACCCAAAATTCTTTGCCTGGACCACCAACCAATTTAATGGACTGATTGGTGATTTCCGGCATTAAAACAGTTGTAGTGAGCTTACCATTCCTTCCGGAAGTTGTTGATGTAGCAACAATTTTATTGGCTGTAACAATCGGTTGATTTTGTGTATGAAGCAACCAGGTCTTTTTAAATGTTGGATTTGTTGACACAACTTTGTCCAGAACGATTAGCGTACCCGGAATATTGACGTCATCATGATTGAGAAAAACAAAACTTCTTCGGACGGTATCGACTTTCGACGGATATGCCCCGATATAAGTCGGTACATTGTATGCTTTTGTCAGATCGCCCTTTAGATATGAATAGGAAGGAGAGACACCCGGAGCGATGTCGCAGGCCAAAATTTGAGTTGATTTCCCTGCATTGTACATATCCAGGTAATTGTCCCATGCTGTAGCGCTGAAAAAAAACTGACCACCATCCCGTACCTCGGCTTTGTTATTCCAACCCACGACCGGCAGAGGTTCTGCCGGATCAAATACGGTCATACAGTTATGAGCTATAGTCCTGGAATAGTAGTTGTTATAGTTATCCTTACCCCATCCATTGTTGGCATCCGCTCCCTGATATATACCCGCATCCAACGCCAAATGTCCTTTGTAATAGATACTGAAATGTCCTCCATCCAGATGTGTATGGTTCTGAGCATTGTACTCCTTCATGTTCATCAAAACAACCATTGCCCCGGAGTTATAATCCGTTGCATCTAAATCCCATTTGGTGCGCGCAATCAACAGGCCTGCCGGTGAAGGAAAATATTTCGAAAGGCACAGACTATTTTCAACCGGAGTAGAAGGGATCTTAGGATCGTGATAAATAAAAAGCCTGGTTGACTGAGATATTCCCAAAGATAATTTGGATCTGGATATTTGTTGCAAGTAAGGATCACGGGAAAAAATGGCAGACAGGTAGTACAATTGCGGATATTTCATAAGCAATCCATTGTGTCCATCGCCTTCAGCCATTCCATCCATATCTGTTTTTTGAGGTATCATTCCATAGATGTCCCTGAAAGTTATCGTATTGATCTCCTTCGAATAGGGGCTCATTCCAATTTTAGTCAGTAGGAAATGCTGAATCAGTTCGTTTGAGTGACGAACATGAATGTATTGGGCACCCTGATGATGTGTTCCGGATACATACATCGGGTTACGGCTTGGAGCGAAGCCATTGACCTGCTCATTCAAGGCGTAATTGAATATCGAAGGGTCATCTTCATGGGTAGCTATCCCCATTGCCAAATAGACCGTCGGTTGAAGTTCTCCATAATGCCCGGAAAGGTATTGTTTCTGAGGCGTAGTTGGAAGTCCGTATTCGGTACGTTTGCAAACCAGCAACATTGCGTTCCTCAATTTTTGTCTGTCGGCGGGCGACATCAGCGGATAGCACCAGTCGTAAACCATGGCGGCTCCGATAATCATCTCATCGGTGTATCCAAGATCATCGTAATCAGATACAACGGTGTTTGAAATACTGCCAAAAGAATTTAAATAGTTAATAGCCAACTGTATAGCTTGAGTTCCTGAAGTGCTCTTTGTCGCGGGATCAAGCAGATATTCGAAAGCTAATGCCTCCATTTTTTGGCGGATGGCGTCGTTGGGTTTATCAGATGTGACGATTCCAGTCGTGGAATAGCTCTTTTGTGTGTTATACGCTGATCTCACAGCACTGAAATCTGAATGGTCAAATCGTGCCTTCAGATCAGCAATATCCCCTTTTTTAATGAAAAGGCGCGGATGGTCAGGCAAAGGGTAATACAATGTAAAGAGCTTTGAATCTTTAACTACCGATCTTCTTTTCAGCACTAAGGTAAGGGAGTAGGCTTTTAAATAGTCGGGATTCAAGACCAAATTGGCTGGAATCGTCACAGTCAATTCCAAATATTTGAATTCCAATGGCTTAAGCGCTATCCCTGTAGAAGAAGGATCCAGAATAAATGGGCAGTCAGCTCCTTTAACTATTGAGATTGCTACGCTGTCTGCAACGGTGATATTGTTTATTATTTTGAAATCTATTTTCCATTTGTAAGAACCGTCAACCTGAAAACTACCTGAGCGAAATAAGCTGTCTAATCTGTATGTTGCGTCAATATTTTGGTCCGCTGCCAAATTGTTTTCCGGCAGCGGACTATTTTTTTTGCATGCGCAGAAGCTTATCGAGAAGAGCATTATTGCTAATGATATCCCTGCAAAAGATAATATGTCAAGTTTTGTCTTATTCATCCATTATCACCAACCCGGATTCTGAGTCAAATTCGGGTTTTTACGGCATTCAGAATCCGGAATCGGGAACAAATTCATCTTTTCAGCCCAAATTCGATCTTTCGTCTGTCGGGAATATTGCAATACATTGCCAGAAGTTTTCGTGATATTCATGATGGAGATCTGATTCAAAGTCTGTGCTCCAATTTTCCAACGTCGAATATCCCAGAACCGCTGATTTTCAAAAGCAAATTCAACCATACGTTCACGACGAAGACGTTTCACAAAATCATCAGCTGAAGTGATAAGTGGCATGGAAACATCCGACCTTGCACGTACTTTGTTTACAGCATCTATCGGGGAAAGTGCATAAATTGCATCGGTATAGGTGTTCTTATTTTTAGCATAGTACAGTGCCTCTGCATAATTCAGATAGGATTCTGCCAACCGGAAGATGATCCAGGTATGTCTTTTCGTATTGGTGCTGTTAGGCCTCAAATCGACTGATTTGTCACAGTATTTTTTTAAATAATAGCCGGTAGTCGATGCACCCAGTATCGGTGAAGCATTTCTTCCACCCGTAAAAGTTTCGATTGCGTTTGTATTATACGTAGGCCAACCAGTTTCGCCATTCCTGACAATTGTGAATCCGAACCGCGGATCTAAACCATTGTAAGGATTTGCAGGGTCATAACCACTACCAGTTTCATTCCAAATTTTTCCTGACGTCTTAATTTCGTAATTGTCCACCAGTGTTTGAGTCGGACAGTTTCCAGAGTTACCACCTTCCACACCCATTGGGAAATTATAACTTTCAAATGAGTTGGCTGCTGCCACTCTCCTACCCAGCAGGATCTCCTTATTTGAAAAGTTCGTATCCCCCCAAAGTGAGGAGTAAGTACCCAAAGTTATTCCCCATTTTGCGCAAGAGTCCAGTACTGCCTTGTTGGCAAGTGCAGCCACTTCATAGAGGCTAATGTCATTTGATTTATTGAACAATGGACTGGCAGCATACAGGAGTGTCCTTGCTTTCAAAGCCATAACGGCAGGTTTACTGATGCGACCGGTTTCCTTTGACTCGAAATTAGCAAAACTAACCGGTAGGAATCCAAGTATTTCATCACATTCTTTAACAATGAACTTAAATACATCCTGAACATTTGTACGTGTAACCGCATTGGCCTCATCAACCGTTAAAGTCTTTGTTATCAGTGGGGTATCGCCAAACTGACGGGCCAGATTGAAGTAAAAATAGGCCCTTAGAAAGCGAACCTCATAAGGGTACTGCGCATATTGGTTCATCCATGATGTATAGTCGTTGTTGAATTTAAATTCGTCAAACGTAAGACCGGTACCATTTTCCAGAAAGTAATTTGCCGCCCTTATCCCGTTATAAAAACTGGACCAGGCTCCGGAATTGTTATTGATTGCACTCCAGGATCCATTGTAAAATGTCTTGATGGAGGAGGTTGTCCAGGCATATTCTGCTTCATCGGATGCGCTGGCCAACATTGCACCCCCGTAATTATTCCCGAAATCATAATCAAGATAGGAATATACATTTGTAACCAATTGTTCTACTCCGCCTGCCCTGCTGGCAAGAACAAAATCCTCGGTCTTTATGGTTGTCTCATTGTAAGTCAGGTCAACACAGCCATTGAGCAATACTGACAAGGCTAACAGAAGGCATTTATATAATTGTTTGTATTTCATGACAATGAAATTTAAAAATTTAACGAGATACCAAGGTTCAATGATTTGGTGGTAGGGTACTTTGTACCGGTATTTTCAGGATCAACAATCTTTAACTTATCAAATGAAAGCAGATTCATTCCACGCACATATATCTTTGCCTTATTCAACTTTACTTTTTTCAACAGCGATAAGGGAAGATTGTAATAAATCTCACAGGTCCTGAGTTTCAGATAAGACAAATCCTGTAGCCAGACACTGCTGTTGCGTTCGTTGTTTGGATTCGCAAGAGTAGACAACGAAGGAAACAAGGCAGTTGAATTGTCATTTCCCATACTCCATCTGTTATCATAATAGTATTGTGACACATTGTTGCCATTTGTCATTGGGCGGAACAATCCAGTGGTAGTCACGAACTTATCAAAATTTCCAATTCCCTGAAAATCTGCATCAACGCCTATATTCTTGTACTCCAGTCCGATACTGAAGGAATAGTAAATCTCCGGGACAGAGTTGTTGTGTCCCAATGGGACCACATCATTTTCATTAATGATATTGTCACCATTCTGATCCTTGTATTTGATATCGCCGGGTTTTAAGATATTGAAGCTCTGATCAACCGGATAGGCATTGATCTCTGCCTGATCCTTGAAGAATCCAATGCTTTCGAGGCCATAGTTCTGATTGACAGAGTTCCCAATAGCTGAAAGATACGGGAAGGCTTTGGGCTCTTCAACGGTTGCATCAATGGTGCACTTGGAGTAGGTATATTTTCCCCCCAGAAAGAGCGTCATTTGGCCAACAGATTTTTTATAATCGATACCAAGGTCAATGCCCCGACTTGAAACTATGCCCGAATTTTGATAGGGGGCGCTGATTCCCAGGACTGAAGAACTGATTCCCGATTGAAGGATATCGAACCTATTTTGGTAGAAAATGTCAGTGTTGATGGTCAAACCTTTAAAAAGCAGTGCATCTACTCCAAAATTAAGGCACAAAGCTTTTTCCAGCCTTGGATTGGGATAGCCGAGCTGACCCTCTTTGGTTCCGCTAAAAGAGGTATAGCTATCGGTGAAATAGTAAGAACCACCACCATCAAATTTTTGATCCGTCAAGGTCAGAGCAGGAATATTATCAGAACTCAGAATACCTGCTGAAGCTCTGATTTTTAGGAAATCGACTATTTTAGAACTCTTAAGGAACTCTTCTTTGGAAGCGATCCAGCCTCCTGACAAAACGGATGAAAAACCGTAATGATAGGGGAAATAAGCCATTGCGTTTGATCCAGCCATCATCAGGACTAAGTCTGCCATGTATTTGGCCTTCTTATCCCAGTGCATGTAAGTACTGAAATTTTGACGGTAATAGGTATTGTTTTGACCGTTCGTTGCATACATCTGGTTGGAATACAGCAAAGAAGCGTTAAAATTATTGTCTCCGACCGATTTTTGATAATCGATAGATCCCTGAACATTTGAATTTCTCCACTCATTGTTTAAGCTTACTGAAAAACCAAGCGTTCCGGCATTGTCCCCCTGTATGATCTGTTGAATTCCACCTGGGATGCCATTTACATCGAAAGTAAGTTTATTGATCTCGTACCTAAAACCCCTTACCCTTTTGTCCCAATAGTTGGCATAGTTGTCATATCCAACACGTATTGAAGCACTTAGACCAGGAGTTAGGACTTTCAAATCTTGTGTAAACTTCATGTCTGCATAAAATGTCCTGCCTATATTTTGTCCATATCCGGTACCGGAAATATTTGCGATTGGGTTTTTGTTGGTCCAGGTAGTACTGCCGCCCCAATTTCCATCCTGAGCCCGAATTGGGAAAGCAGTGGAGGGCAACTGATAAAGCGTTGACATGATGTCGTCTGCACCCATACTTGATGGTTGATTACTTTGGTAGAATACACCCAATAAGTTCAGTTGGAATTTCGTAGTTGGTGTAAGATCAACATCAAAATTGGATCGGATATTTGCCTGGGAGTACTTCAGCTGAGTCGAATATCCAGAATTATCTTCCGTATTGGCAAACAATCCACTGCAATTTGATAAGTTCAATAAAGTAAAGTATTTCACTTTTGAATCTCCCCCCCGGATGCCAAGGGATATTTTGTCGGTTGTTCCATTTTTACGTAAAGTTTCATTGATCCAGTCGACGTTTGGATAAAGATATGGGGAGGAATTATTTTTGATCTGGCCCATTTCATAAGTATTAAATCCTGATGATGGATTTCCGTCATTTTTCATGGCTTCGTTATATGCCAGAGCATAAGTATTTCCATCAACCATTTTAGGCAAGCGAAATGCGGAGGTCGAACCATGATCATAACCAACTTTGACATCAAGCTTTTGCTTTAATCCTCTTTTTGTTTTAATCGATAATACCCCGTTTATCCCTTTAAAGCCATAAAGTGCTACTGCTGCGGCATCTTTAAGCACAGAAACAGATTCAACCTCCTCCAGCGCTAAATCTGAAACAGGTCTTTCAAGTCCGTCAACCACAATCAAAATCCCGTTGTTTGAAAGGGTTTTCAATCCATGAATAAAATAAGAACTGTTGTTACTGTTGTCGAATCCGCCATTCTGCAACACAGATAATCCAAGCAGTTTACCAAAAAGTGCGTCGTCCAATGAAATAGACGAACTTTTCAGGATGGTCTCTGAGTTGATGGAATACACTGAGGAGGTATTTAGTTCAGCACTTTTAGTAATACCAAGTCCCAGGTCGACAGATTTTGTAGCATCCTCGTTTTGTGAAAACGCAACCAAGCTGAGCAGCAAAAAAGTTGACGTTAACAGATATGTAAATTTTCTCATATATTTTATCGTATTAGCGTATTAATTACATATTACCAACCTGGATTCTGATCCAAATTATATCCTTTGTTGATTTCTTTGGAAGGCATGGCAGAAAGGAACCATTTGGTACTAAAGGTTGTCCACCAACTTCGTGGGAAAGAGCTATTGCTTTTCACCGTCACACGCTGATATTCAAATTTTGTGGGGAAGGCAACTTTATTGGTTTCGTCAGAGGTCCCTTTATACGCATTCAGATTACGGGTCCCATTGGCATTCAGACGATAAATTTTGACCCCATAGATCATTTTAGTGAAGTTATTCACCAGTTTTCTGCGAACATTGTCAAAGAACCGTACATCCTCAGCGGCCAGTTCACAACTTCTCTCCCGTATCAGCTCATTGATGAAATTTGCCTTATTGGTAAGTAAATTTAGGCTTGGATTGCAGGAAGCGAGACTTTTCAACCCGACTCTTGACCTAACTATATCGACTTGGGCGTTTGCCATAACGAGATTACCTGTTTCGGCCAGCGCTTCAGCATATATTAGATGGATTTCGGCCATTCTCAGATAAGGATATTGTATCGGTATGTTGTTCATGGTTTTCTTGTCCAGCATGAATTTGTACAAAGCATATCCCTGCTTAAACCCCCTGGAGTCTTCACTTTTACCGGCGTTTTCGTAACCGCCCTGCCACAATTCCGCCCCACCTAACGGGGAAGTCCTGCCTTTATAACTGTCTCCATTTACCAGAACCGTCTCGTAAAGTCTTGGATCGCGATTATCGAAAGGATTGATGTTCTTTGGGTTTCCTGGTAAGTAAACATAAGTAGTATCAAATGGAGTCCCATCGGCATTTGGGAAACAATCGACCAAATCCTGAGTAGGATTTAAACTTCCCTTTTTTGTTCTGTCAGGAAACAGGTAATTGGCGTTGTAGGATTCATAGGATGAGGCTGTTTGGTTACACCTGGTGCTTATTAACAGCTCCGGACTTCCTCTGAAAAGATAGCCATTTCGGAAAGCGTTGCGATAAGAAGTTCTGTCGGTTCCGGTTGAGGTAACCAAAGCATAAGTATTCCCATTGCTTTGATTGAGTGTGAAGAAATCGGCACATGCCAACCGGCATTTTTCCCAGAGTTCCGGTTTAAAAGCACCGTACCAAACTTGCTTATTTGTGACAGCATCTTGTGGTGCCTCAGTACAATAGGGAGTAGCGTCATTGAATATTGGACTGGCCGCATGTAACAGGATTTTGCATTTTAAACCAGCAGCAGAACCCTTGGTCAATCGTCCGTCCCAGTTAGCCTGATCAGACGCAGAAAGACTCCAGGGCAGTGACTTTGAGGCAATTGCTTCATCCAGTAAACCGATCATAAAGTTGACCGTTTCCTCAACGGTTGACCTGCTCAATGATCCATTGTCAATTTTTGACATGTCGGCTGATCCCTTCATGATAGGTAATCCACCAAAGTGTCTAAACATATCAAAATAGCGGGATGCTATGATTATTTTGGCTTCCGCACTCAGACGGTCTTTTTCATCCTGGGCCATATCCACTGTTCCAGGGATGTTTTCGATAAAGATCCAACTGTTCCGAACACTTTCCCATACCCTGGCCTTGGTGAACGGAAACTTGCATTTCATAGAGCCATCACTTTCATTTTGCTGGGTGTATAGTCCTGGATACCAGGTTGTACCAGCGGCATCATATCCAATTTCGCTTTGGAAATGATCCGAAATAGATTCAAACATCCCTCCGTCAAATTTATTGTTGATCGTACCATCGGCAACCACCTGGAGCGCGAAATAGAGATCTTTGTAAGAATTCCAAAGGAAGTAACGGGCGGTAGTGGCTTTCGCAAAAATGGAGTCCTTATTCAGACTGGTGGATGCGGCAGGTTTATCCAAAAAATTATCTCCGACACGCAGGGCATCCACACAATTAATGAGTGAGAGCCCGGCAAAAAGTAATGTCAATATTTTAAATATATTTTTCATCTGTATCATATTTTGTTTTCAGTTTCCAGAAGAATACCCAATAATTCAATTTAGAAACCAACATTAAAGCCTATGTTAATAACCTTTGTGATAGGATATTTCATATTGTCGAGTTGATCCCTGATTTGCTCAGGATCTCCTCCGGGGAAGTTCCTGGTGAAAGTGAGCAGGTTATAACCGTTGATATATGCCCTGAGACTGGTTAAACCTATCTTTTTCAACAATTTGGTGTCAAACTTATATCCTATCTCAATATTCCTCATTCGGAGATAACTTGAATCGACAATCCATAATCTTGAATCTACGGTGTTGTTTCCTTCCGAGGAGAAGGAAGCACGAGGCAAGGTAGCTGTCGCCGCAGTTTCGGGTGTCCATCTATTATCAAAAGACCATTGCAACAAACTCTCGTTGTGTTGAGAAGTCATAGCCGGACGGAAAAGACGATCAAGTTTTCTTGAAACGTTGGTCGCACTACTCCAAAGCATACTGATATCAAAACCTTTGAAGGAGCAACCCAAATTTATCGCTGCCATTACTCCGGGAACTTCGGGGTATCCCAGTGCATCCCTGTCATCGGATGTAATTTTTCCATCTCCGTTTAAGTCGATATAAACTGCGTCGCCTTTTTTCAAACCACCAGGAATCATCTGTGTTGGGAAAGTTGTTGTTCCGAATGTCTGGTTGTAAAGGGTTTCGGTTTCTGGTCCGTTATACATTCCGAAAAACTCATAACCAAACATTTGTCCCACTGATCTGCCTGTAGCACTCAAATAAGGATAATTTGGTTTTACTTCATCCATCTGAACAATCTTATTCTTGCTCAGTGAGATATTTGGACTTAGGTAATAACTGAACTCTTTTCCGATTTTGTTTTCCCATTTAAGGGTTATTTCAATTCCCTGATTATCAACGACTCCGTAATTAATTGGAGGGGAAGCTTTTCCGAAAATTACCGGAGTATTGTTCGGGGTAATTAAAATGTCAGTACGATGCTCTTTGAAAACATCCAGGTTTACTTGCAAATGGGATTTTAGTAAACTTAAATCGGCTCCAATATTTCCTTTAAGTGCCTTCTCCCAGGTCACATTCGGGTTTCCAAGAGAGCCTTCATAAGCTGCTGGTTGAGAGGTGGTGACATTGGTCCCGAAATAATAGCCGGAGCTTGTAGTACCATAGGTATCAGGAGAATAAAGGAATCGACTGCTTCCCATTCTGTCATTTCCAACTAGTCCGACCGAGCCTCGTAGTTTCAGGTAGGATAAGGCATGTTGATTTTTCATGAATGATTCATTGCTTACCACCCATCCGATTGAAGCGGAGGGAAAGAATCCATATCTTTTACCTGGAGCAAAATTTTCAGAACCATTGTATCCCATGTTCAAATCAACCAGATACTTAGTACGATAATCATACGTGATACGACCTACCAGACCAACATAACCGGTTGGGATGTCGGAATAGGTGGATGGATAATATTTTTTTACCTGATTGTAGAGCAATAAAGCGGAGAAATTGTGGTCATTAAATTTCCGTTTGTAATTCAGACTTGCTTCAGAATACCAGTCACGGGCGTATCCGAAAGATTCACTGTAGCCAAGTAAGGATGAATCCCCGTTTTTTTGCAGTTGATAGCTCCCATCTGCTTGTTTAACAGCATAATAGGAAGGGATACTTTCCGTTCTTGATTTAGTCTGGTTGAAGGAGCTGTTGTACGAC
Organism: Prolixibacteraceae bacterium; assembly: GCA_037137375.1. Classification (GTDB taxonomy): domain Bacteria; phylum Bacteroidota; class Bacteroidia; order Bacteroidales; family Prolixibacteraceae; genus CAINVV01. The sequence goes on along the minus strand of JBAXKJ010000001.1, from coordinate 6,624 downwards.
CCCTTTATTTTAAAATCCAATCCCTTGGTAATGAATCCCAGATCTTGTGTAATAACCAAATCCAGGTTAAGCACATTCAGGGAATTGATTGAATAACCTCTCCCATAAATTTTATCGAGACCATCACGACCCGGATCAATAATGTTGGCAGGATTGGTGACGATCCATTTGTCGTCAACAATACCAGCACCACCAAAAGGAGTGGAAGCCTGCAGATACCTGAATAAATCATTTTCGCCGTTGGCAGGGAAATTTCTGTTTTCCACACGTCCTCCGAGATTCAATGACATTCGGGTGAGCTTGGTGATATCCACATCCACATTGGCCCGGTAATTAAAGCGTTTATAATTGAAGTTATTGCTCTTATTTGTATTGTAGGTTTTAAACAAACCTGACTGTGATAAGGCACCGGCAGAGACAAAATACCTGACCCGTTCTGAACCACCGGTAAGATTTATATTGTATTGTGACTGAGGAGCATAATTTTCAAGCATAAGATCCAGCCATTTTATATCGGGGTACACAAGCGGCAATGAATGAGTCTTGAAAGCATCCAGGACAGCCGGCTGAAACTTTAAGGTAGCAGGAGCAACACCATCGTTGGTTTGCGATTCATTGTACATGGTTGCGTAATCATAGCTGTTGGTAAAATCCATCAGCATGGTAGGGATCTGTGCTCCCCATGATGCCGTAGCTGAGATTTTGGTTTTCCCTGTTTCTCCCCGTTTTGTGGTAATCATGATCACACCATTCGCGCCCCTTACTCCGAACACCGCAGTGGCTGAAGCATCTTTTAAAATGGACACATCGGCCACTTCGTTAGGGTCAATTTGAGAATAGCTGCGTTCAACACCATCGACGAGGATAAGGGGTGATGAACTTGATCCTGAAAGTGTTCCGACCCCACGTACATACAGTGCAGGATCATCAGCTCCGGGTGCACCTGAATATTGCACAGAAGAGACTCCCGTTACTTTGCCTGCCAGAGCATTTCCAAGGGATGCAACAGGACTCCTGAGCAACTCTTTTTCTCCAATGGTTGAAACGGAACCCGTAATCGTTACTTTTTTCTGGGCTCCATAACCTACTATGACCACTTCATCCAAATCAATATTGGATTCCTGAAGAACAATTTTCAATCTTGCGGATGTTCCAACATTCACCTCTTGTGTAACGTAGCCGACAAAACTAATTACCAGGATGCTGTTACTTTTAGTTTTCAAGGTAAAATTTCCATCAATATCCGTTACCGTACCAATTGTTTTATCGGCCTTTAAGGCAACTGCGACACCCGGAAGTCCAACTCCGGATCTATCTGTAACAGAACCCTGTAAAGTCATGTTTTGATTGGTTTGCGCTTGAAGGTTAATCAATTGCAACAGGGTGAAGCCACAAAATAGAATCAGAGATAATAGAAAGCTCTTTTTGCTTAATTGCTTTTGTATTCGCATAGCTTTTCAATGATTAATTTTGGATGTTAATTATTTTTGATATTGCTCATTCCCTCAATTAGTGAAACAGAATTATTTTCTTCTTTGAGATTAAGTCTGATCTTTCCTCCTTTACATTTGAAATAGGCTGTGCCCGCCGGGTCAGAGACGGTTGCCTCTGTTTTACCGGAAGTAGTAGTTATAACCCATTTCCCTGCCTTTAGATCCGTTACCAGTACTTTGTAATTTTTTCGTACCTCTCCCAGTGTAAATTCAATCAGGCCAGTGTTCTTATCGAGCGATAATTGTTGGGCAACTATGCGATCACCAATGGAAACTGCCATGTAGTTGCCTTTGGTGGAGACTGATTTAATAACTTTCATTGGTTCCTGATGAGGTATTGCATCCATAACTTGGATGACATTCAGGAAGTTGTCAGATTTTGATGCTTTTTTTGGTGATAGCTCAATTCTCCATCTGCCCGCATCTTCCTGGGTAACCGTTCCCCAATTTTTGCCATCCACCCAGTATTCCTTTCCGGGACCGCCAATTTTACTGATCGTTTGGTTGTCGATGCCAGGAAGCAAAACATCATTGTGCAACTTGCCATTCCTGCCATTAGCGGTGTTTTCAAATTCTATTGAACCTTTTTTTATGACCGGTTCATTTTGTGAATGTAGTAACCAGGATTTCCTAAAGGAGGAATTTGTGGATACAATTTTATCCATCACAATCAGAACTCCTGGAATTTTATTCGATTTCAGGTTCAAAAACACAAAACTTCGACGCACGGTATCCGCTTTAGGCGGATAGTTATCCACGTTGACCGGACAGTTATAGGCCCTTGTCATATCTCCTTTCAAATAGGAATATTCAGGTTCAGTTCCGTCGGCAATATCATTCGCTAAAACTTGTGCGGATTTTCCGGCTGCGAACATTTCCTGACTCGTATTCCAGGCTTGATTGCTAAAAGAAAACTGGCCGCCATCCCTTGATTGGGCACGTTTGTTCCACCCTTCGAAAGGATATGGTTCATTCGGATCCAGAATCAATACTGAATTATGAGCTATCGTTCTGGTATAATAATTAACATAATTCAATTTTCCCCATTCGTTTTCAGGATCGGAGCCCTGGTAGATGCCTGCATCCAAAGCTAAATGACCCTTGTAATAAATCGAAAAGTGGCCATTATCCAGATGCTGGTGGTTTTTGGTACTGTATTCCCTCATATTCATCATCACAACCATGGCATCCGAGGAATAATCGTGCTTTTCTGTATCCCATTTTGTTCTGGCTATCATTATTCCTGATGGAGAAGGAAAGAATCGGGATAGTTTAAGATCTTCAATAGGCTTGGCAGGGATAGAAGGATCATGGTAAATAAAAGTCCGTGCGCTGTATTTCACAGACTTATCAAGGTACATCTTTGAGTAGGTTTGTAAAAACGGATCCTTTGATAGCTGAGCTGCCAGGTTGGGATAAGGGAAATATCCCATTCCAAGTCCGTTATGACAATCCCCTTCTGACATTCCGTCCATATCCTTTGTTTGAGGCACCGTTTGGTAAAGTCCTCTGTAAGCTGGTGCGCTGATCTTATTGGAATAAGGATTAAGCCCAAGTTTTTCAAGCAAATATGCCTGAAGGATTTCGTTGAAATACCTTACTGCGATGTATTGGGAACCCTGATGATGGGTACCTGCTTCATACATCGGATTCCTCGAAGGGGCAAACTGATTGGTCTGTTCCGCTAATTCAAAATTGAAATATTCCTTATCCTCATCGTATATGGCAATGCCCATTGCTAGAAAAATGCTTGCTCCAAGTTCCGAATAGTGTCCGGACAGGTATTGTTTTGGAGTTCCCTTTTTCAAACAGTATTCACCCAGGCAGCAAACCCTTTTCATTTGAGCGATTAATTCAGTTTTGTCTCCGGGAGTTAACTGATTATAACACCAGTCATAGACCATGGAGGCAGCAAAAACTGCTTCATAGCAATAAAGGTTTTGAGCATATCCTTTTACTGAAGAAATGGAAGACAGATAGATTCTTGAAAGTTTAATTGCCTGACGTCCCAAGGCTTCACTTATTGAAGGTTCTGTCAGATATTTCAACGCCAATGCCTCGATTTTTTGCCTGATTTTCTCATCCGGAGCTCCATCACCTGATTTCCCATCAGTTTCATAAGCTAATTGGGATTCGAATGCAGATTTAATAGGGGCATAATCTGAGCTATTCATCCGGGCTCTTATGGTTTCAGGCTCACCTTTACTTACCAAAAGTCTGGGATGAGGTGGAAGCTGTATATCATTTCCCGCAAATCCTAATAAAGGAAGCAGGATAACAAAGCAGGAAAGCAGACTCTTTATCATAAAGATACTATTTGACTGGTTGTAGTTTATCGGCAGACAATTTTTTATAACGTACCAGTGCCTCCATGAAATAGTAGTCAGCAAAAGTGGCAGGGACATCCGTGTTATCTGTGTTATAAAAGTATTGAGTGGAGCGCAGCAACAGGCAATTCGTTCCTTTACCCTCTGAAAAATAAGGTGCGCAACAGAGTGCATTGAGCATTTTTTCTGCTTGAGTCAGATAGTATTTTTTCTTCTTTGCATCTTTGATATTGCCTTGAAGTTCCAGTAGCGCGGAACAAACAATAGCGGAAGCAGAGGCATCCCGATGGTCAAGCTTGGATTGAAAATCCCAGTTTGCAATCTGATCCTTAGGAAGATGCTTGATGAAATAGTCTGCTACCTTCATGGCCATTTCGAGATATTGTGGATCTTTTGTGTAACGGTACATAATATTCAATCCATAGACCATCCAGGCATGACCGCGAGTCCAGGTACTCGAATCAGTATCTCCCTGCAATTGCCCCTGATTCAATAGCTTACCTGTTGTTTTATCATATCGCACCACATGAAAACTACTTCCATCTTTCCTTATTAAGTCACGGAAACCTGTCTTCGCATGGGATATACAACGTTCCCTGATTTTGGGATCTCCGCCATTTTCAGCGGCCCAAAGAAGGAGTTCCAGGTTCATCATCACATCAATGACCACTGGTACAGAATTAGCTAAGGGTTTTTTGTCCCAATTTGATGGGTATTGTCCAATGACAGGTTCGAAGCGACTGTCAGCAGTTGCGGCAGCTGTTAGCAAGACTTCTTTATACCTGCGAGTTGCGGAATCCTTGGCTGCCAGTCTTAATCCATTCCCAAATGAGCAGTTGAAGCGAAATCCCAGGTCGTGTGTGGCCTTGTTAAATTTTTCTGCTTCAATACCTGAAGTCCATGACTCCGCAGACTTTTTAAAGAAATTGTCATTGCTGAGTTCATAGGCATACCAAAGCGTTCCCGGATAAAATCCGCTAGTCCAGTCTTTAGAGGTGGCCAGTTTCCATTTTAAATCTTTGGTCGCATAGCTGGGATATTTGTTGTTGTCCCCAACCTCGTTAGTGGAGTTTTTCAGACAATTGAGCGAAATTTGAATCGCTTTGTCAATATTTTTGGAAAGCTTATTTTTTGAAGCAGGATTGGAAGGAAGATTTCCAAAGCAAGCTCCTGCTCCCATAAATACGAAGAGAAGGATTGATATTGACTTTTTCATTTTTTTTCAATTTTGGGTTAGAATCATCCATGGAATCTTCGAGAGAATCAACCATTTAAATGGAAGTACAAGAAAAGAGTTATCTTTGTACTAAGATTATAAAGGCCTCAGATTGTTATTCCTTTTCTTGGCGAAGACTTAGGGAAAACTCAAAAATTGGTTGCTTTTATTATTTTCTGATGAGGATTGACTAAATTTTAGTCAATCCTTTTAGCTTGTAATTTCCTTCATTAGTTTCAGTTTATTTGGTGTTTCCATTATAGGTCAGACTAAATTCAACTACATCATTCAGATGCATTTTCATCGCTTCTTCTGCTTCCGCCGGTTTTTGTTTGATGATACAGTCCAAAATTGTCTTGTGCTCATCCAGTGATTTATAAAAGCGGTTGTTGCCACAAACATTGAGTTTCCTGTAAATATTGATAATGTCTGGAATGATGATCAACATGAGTGATTTTATTACCTTATTCTGACTCGCTTCAGCGATTTTTAGGTGAAAATTGAAATCTTCAGATACTCCGGTCAGATTCGACTCAACCCGGATCCTAAACTGATCAAAGGCTTGTTCCAGTTCCAGGATGTTAGCGGAAGTCCTTCTGATGGCAGCTTGCCGGCAGGTGAACATTTCCATTATTACACGGGTTTCAACCATTTGAAAGAAATCATTTTCGCCCATTTTCATAACATTCGTCAAAAGCCCTTCCATGGCAGAGATATCAACCCCAGAAACGATTGTTCCACTTTGAGGATTCGTTTTGAGTATTCCAAAGAATTCCAATTCTTTAATGGCGTCTCGAACATAGGTTCGTCCTACACCAAATCGCTCTGAAAGTTGACGTTCGGAGGGCAGTTTATCACCGGGCATCAATTGACCAGATGCAATTGAATCCCTCATTTGTTTGATTATTTTATCAACGGGAGTTTCAACTTTGATTACCTCAAATTTTTCAAGTAAATCCATAATTGGCTTATTAGGTAAGATGACAAACTAGTCATCCAACAACTGGTTGACCAAAATTATTTTAATTATTTTGGATTGCAATAATTTTTAGTGGTTTTGTTTCAACCAGTTTGTATGCTTCTGATATTCAGCTAAAAAGGCATATATGTTATACAACATATATTTCTGGAGCACTGATTTGGGATCCTTTTAGGTTTGAAATTAAAATCTAAGAAAACTGGATACACCAACTGGTTATTACTATTCACCTAATATCTTCTGATATGAAACTACATCCAGAATCTTGCCAAACTTTTCACCAACCTGTTTATAATGACCACATTTTTCAAAACCACATTTTTCAAACAATTTGATGCTTGACTGATTATCTCCGGAGATAATACCGATTAGTACCTTAATTCCATGCTTAAAGGCGGTCTTTTCAAGCATATTTATTGTTTGTGTGCCAATACCTTTCCCAAAATATTCCGCTTTTAAATAGATTGTTATTTCGGCTGTTCTGTCATAAGCCTGTCTTTTCTTATACTGTGAGATGTAACAAAATCCACAAATCGCTTGGTTAAAGGAGATGATGTAAGCAGAAATTACAAATGCACAGAAAATGGAAAATTAGAGTGCACAGAAAAT